>JAFTUC010000021.1 GCA_017466445.1 Clostridia bacterium | reverse complement strand
GTTGTTCAATTTTCAAAGACCGATCTGCTACCCTCTCGTGAAGGGCGCCTTGCTATTATAGCACTTACTTTTGCGTTTGTCAATACCTTTTTTCAATTTTTTTCAACTTTTTTTGAAAAATTTTCAAAAAGATATTTCCTTACGTCTCTACCGCTCCGCCTCGCATTTCGCGGTACCCTCTGTACCCGTGCCGACTTTTGCCGTAACTACGCCGCTTTTTCACTTGTGCTTCCGTCTCCCCTTGAGGCGACTTGTGCATTATATCACTTATATCCCCGTTTGTCAAGGGGTTTTTCGAATTTTTTTCTCTCTTTTTTCAAATTGTCCGCTTATATGCACTTTGCACCAAATCAAGAGCGCTATTTTGTGCATTTTAACAACAAAAGGGAAGCTTTTTGTCAAAGCCTCCCTTTTAGTCTTATCAAAACCGTTATTTACGGCATCCGATCACTTCATCAAAATACTGACAGACAGCTGCTCATTTTTTTCGAGATCCTTAGCGCAAAGATCGATAAAATAAAGTGTCTGAGTCCTATGCGCATGATCGATATATTCCTCCGAGGAGAGGAAAGCGTCAAACTTTTTGGGATCAAACCTCATCTCGGCATTTTCACATATACGCACGCACCCATCGAAAAGCTCGGGCTTTTCAAAGCTCACGAATCTTTCCGTCAGAGATTTCGGGGAATCCGAGAACTCAAGCGTATCGGATATTTTTATTTCGGACTCAAGGCACTCAAATCTGCGAACCGCGCTCAGAAGCGTAGGATCCTTATAGCTACGCTCGATTCCGACAGCAAACGTGGTCTCTGTGTTTTCAAGAAGTCTCGCGTCGGGAGTATTTTCGCTTTGAAGATATCCATTTATAATAGGAAGAGAATGTCCTCTCGACGAATTAACGAGGAAGGAATATCTATGCCCGGGTTCAAAATACTGTCTCGTATATTCTCCGCTACCCGTATCGCAAAGAAGGATACCGCTCGGAGCCGTGATCATAAACGATCCAACGTCGTTATGATTATGCGGCTCATCGTTATTTCCGCCCTTTGCGGCAAGCGAGTATTTTTCCTCATTACGAATAAACCACTGTCCGCTTTTATAGAAGACGGTTCCGCGTTTAAGCTCAGTACCGTAATCAGCATCCGGATCGCTCCAAAGCAAATAGCGTATAAAATTGTGGCTACCTGCACTTATGCTCGAAGAGGAGAGTGATTTGTCGGGATATTCGATAAGCCCCGGATATTCCTTATTTATTATGTAAAAGAGAGCTCTCGGATATCTATAATTTACAGTTCCGTCAGAAAAGGCGACGGCATAATCGCCCGAAAGTCGCATATTTGATGCAAACGCGCAGCATCTTTTAACGTCCTCGCGGGCAAAATAGTCGATCACACCGACAGAAGCATTATGTGCACCCTCAGCTTTTTCGGGCGAGAGGCGAGCTTCGTACGGACTTACTCCTCTATGGCTCTTTGTATAGTTCTTTACGGCATCGGCATAATTAAGGAAGGTTCCGAATCCGTATGCCCAATAGGAAAGTCCCTCAAGGCAACATCCATCCTCTCCATAAGAAGAAAGGAAGATATTCATCGTTCTGTTTATATGCGGCTCCGCGCGTCTGAACTGTTCATGGGTTCCGACGTAGAGGATACAGAGTGCCGCCTGAGAGGTACAGACCGCAGACCAGTTATTGTGTCCGTCCATCCACCAATAGTAATTCTCAAGATACGGCTCTACAACTCTTTTTCTCACGAGAGTCAAAATTCTTTCGGACACGTCCGTGGGCAAGACATCGGACAGAATATGATATGTCTCGGCAAGAAGCGCTCCCGTTTCGGTAGCGAAAAGATCGAGGAATCCTTCGCGCTTTTCAGGACTAGAGAACATATCTCCCATATGTGCGGGAACTACCCATGTAGATTCATCCATTACGAGCCAAAGCGCATCGCAGAGCGGATCAAGGTATTTTTCTCCAAAAAGCCTTGTAAGTATGGAAAAGCAGGATATCCTTCTGCGTCTTTCAAAATAAATGCTTTCGTAGACACTTCTGTTGCCGTCTCTTACAAAACGAAGGTAATCGGAGCGAAGAAGCGTTTCGCACGGCTTTTCGAGCAGCCGCTCCCCAAGCGCAACGAGATCTTCAACGTCCTTTTTATAAAAAGGATGTGTTTTGATCTGCTCCCATTTTTCCGACGTATTACCCGTAAGAATCTCACTCATAATAAAGATCTCCTTTAAATTTAATCCTCATCGAAGCTTTCGGGGGCGTTTGTGAGAAGAGTGATATAGACCTTACCGTATCTTGCAAAGCGTCTGACTCTGAGGCCATCCGCCTCGACAGGCTCTTTTTTATTGCTCTCGCAGACGATAAGTGCATTTTCGGAAAGTATACCGAGTCTGACCATACGGTCAAGCGCATCGGTGAGCATACCGTATTCGCCGTACGGCGGATCGAGAAAGACGATCCCGAACTTCTCACCGTTCTTACAGCCGTTTATTGCCGACTTATAATCGCTTGAGAGTATCTTCGTCCTTTCGTAAAGCTTCGTCTTCTGAGCGTTACGCTTGATAACGGCTATCGCCTCTCTGTTCACATCACAGAGAGTCGCAGACGCGGCACCTCTTGAAAGTGCCTCGAGCGCCATCTGTCCGCTTCCTGCAAAAAGATCGAGCACGTTTCGACCCTCAAGCTCGAAGTTTATCATACTGAAGATGGCCTCCTTAACTCTTTCTACCGTCGGACGGGTGATATCCTCACCGTCAAGCGTTTCAAGTCTCGTTCCTCTCGCAGTTCCCGTTATTATTCTCATTTTCTCACAAATCGGGATTCTCCATCCCGACCCTTTCGACCTCTTTAGTTATAATATATCATATGACTTTTGAAAAAACATTGCAAAAACCAATCAAAATATTGCAGTTTACACCATTTTCACTTATCAAAATAGGAGACAATATTTTCAGCATCCGTTTCCGAGATCCCCTTTACCGATGCGATCTCACCGACAGAGGCGTTTCTCAGGGCAGACATGGTTTTAAAATGTGCGAGCAGCGACGCTGCTTTTTTCTTTCCGATCCCACGGATATCCTCAAGAGAGGATCTCGTAAGCTTTTTACTTTTTGCACTGCGCATCCTGGAGACGGTGAATCTGTGCACCTCCTCCTGGATCTTGTAGACAAGCATAAACACCGATTGCTCCTTGGCTATGCTTATCTCGTTTTCGCCGTCGGTCAGAGTTCTCGTTTTATGAAACTCATCCTTTACCATTCCGAAAACGGGCACGTCCACACCGAGTCTTTCGAAAAGCTCTTTTACGACCGAGACATGGCCTTTTCCCCCGTCAAGAAGGAAGAGATCGGGAAGCTTTTGCTCATCCGAGTGCGAAACACGTCTTTCGAGCGCCTCGCACATCGAAAGATAGTCATCCTGCACATCGGTAGAACGTATCTTATAGGTTCTGTATCCTTTTTTATCGAGCTTTGCATTTTTCACCGAGATTATGCCCGCGGTGATATTATCATCTCCGTAGTTTGAGATATCGATAGATTCTATATGCTCGGGTACGACTTCAAGCGAGAGCATCTGCGCAAGCTTTACGAGCACGGCATTATCCTTCTCTGTATCAGCGAGGTACTGCATAGCGTGAAGCCTCGCATTAGACTCCACCATTTCGCAAAGTCCCTTGAGCTCGCCGCGCTGAGGGATCCTTATTTTGACACTCGCATCGCACACCTCTTTTATATAGGAAGAAAAAGTATCGATGTCCTCATCGCTGAAATCGATCCCGCTCACGACAGTTGACGGGATATATTCCCTTCTGGAATACATATCGCACAGAAAGGAGATTATTTCCGAATTTTCGCTTATTTTTTCCGCAGAAAAGACGAAGTTATCCGAATCCATGACTGCTCCGGCGCGAACGTAGTAAAGCGCGAGGCAGGAGCAAGCCTCCGAGCGATATATCGAAACTATATCGTACTCCGCATCGGGAGATGTGAGTATCTTCTGCTTCTGCCAAAGGAGCTCAAGTGTTTTTATGCGGTCACGCATAAGCGCGGCAGTCTCGAACATAAGATTCTCGGACGCGTAATTCATCTGGTCGGTAAGTGACTTTTTTACCTCGTTATACGAGCCTCTGAGAAACGCAAGAACGTCCGAAAAACGGCTCTTATATTCCTGCTCGCTGACATTTCCGGAGCACGGAGCGCAGCACTGTCCGATCTGTGCATATATGCACGGACGCTCCTTTCCGATATCCCGCGGAAACTCACGTTTACACTGCGGAAGCGCAAAAGCTCTTTCTGTCGTCTTTATTATCGACATCGCCTTACCTGCGCCCGAGTACGGTCCGAAATATTTTGCTCCGTCCGAAAGTCTCTTTCTTGTAAAAAGCACTCTCGGATATGGCTCGTTCACCGTCACCTTAATATAAGGATAGGTCTTATTATCCTTTAGGAGAATATTATACTTGGGCTGATAGAGCTTTATAAGCTTATTTTCAAGAGTCAGCGCTTCGATCTCGGTATCGGTCAGCATAAATTCAAAATTTCGCACGTCCGACACCATCTTGGCGGTCTTGACATTCTTTTCGGAGGCGTTAAAATACTGCGACACTCTGTTTTTGAGCGCCTTTGATTTTCCGACGTAAATGACCTTCCCTGACGAGTTGTACATTATATAAACTCCGGGAGTAAGCGGAAGTCTGTTCGCTTTTTCTCTCAGCATATCAAGAACGTTATCTCCTGCCATCACGCGTCCTCCTTAAAAAAGTATTGACAGTTTTAAAAAAAGGCAAACCACTTTTATGCGGTTTGCCCAGTTTTAAGATTGGTTTGCCTTGTTCTCAGTTTTCAAATCCACTTTCGATGAGCGCGCAAAGCCCGTCAAGTGCCGCCTTTTCATCCACACCGTCTGCAATAATGGTTATAACGGTATCCTTAACTATTCCAAGAGAGAGCACGCCGAGGAGGCTCTTTGCATTCACACGGCAATCTCCCTTCTCTACCCAAACAGACGATCTGAAGGAGTTCGCCTTCTGAATAAAAAAGGTTGCGGGACGAGCGTGAAGTCCTATTGTATTAACTATTTTAGTTTCACGAGAGATCATCTTACACACCATTCCTTTCTACACTATCCAAAGTATATCATAAAAAAAGCTTAAAATCAAGAGTTTTCCCGATATTAGGCATCATTTTCAGCGATTTTGGTAATAAGTATAGAAATGTCGCATTTTTCTCCTTCGAGATTAAGCATTTTACCCACTCCGATATGCGTGCTTGAGCCAAAAAAGAATCCGTGATCTGTATTTTTACCCTTTACGTTGATCTCACCGGTCAAAACGAAGAGCTTATCGTCGACCGCAGACTTAAACGAAGCGGTTTCATCGTCGTAGGTGAGCACTGTCTGAGAGGAGCTTGTAAGATTGAGGATTTCACCGAAAAGCTCGTTTCCGAGGTAGAGCTTTTCGCCCTTCTTTATTGCACTGCACTGCTCCTCGGTGAGGTTCTCAGCACAGAATGAGATCTTTATCTCATCCCTGCTTGCGGCAAAGCTGAGCTTTTCAAGAATGGTGGAGCGAAACACCGTTCCGACGATACAAGCGATAACGACTATTACTATTACAAGGTCTATGATATTAAAACGCGTACCCTTTATCTTAAGTCCCTTACTTGTCATTGGTGCTCTTCTCCTTTCCGCTTACGTACGTGCATTTTCCTATCGCGTCATATTGATCGGTCCTGAATCCTATCTCGTCACCGATCTTTATCTCGTAGCCGTTTATGCTGATAACTCCGCTATCAGAGCTTCCCGCTCCGATCACGGTGATTATAAGATCGACATATCCGGGGCACGGAGCGTATTCGAGAGTTCCGTTATTCTCATTGACATTGCCCGTTTTTTCGGTAGAACGAACGTATTTTATCGAAGCAATCTTTCCGATCTGCTTCCCGCTTACCGAATCGTACACCTTATCTCCGTCCGAAAGGAAATCGGCGCGAAGCACTCCCTCATCATCCTGGATATTCAGCATGAGAAGGTCGGTGTTGAGCTTTTCGACCCTCAGGGTGTACTGGACCGTCACATCGGAATGCGCATTTCCGAAAAGATTCAGCTCGGAGAAAAAGGCGAAGTAAACAAAGGATACTACCGCCGCAAGTGCGATCGCTATGAGGATCCAGTCAACAAAATTTATGCGTTTTACCTTTTTTGTCTTTTGTGTTTTTTCCATATCTATACATCCGTCCTTTCGGAATTATCACTATCCGCTTCAAGCTCACTCTTACGAAAGCTCTTTATCTGTAGAGTCACGTCAAGACCTCCCGCCGTGCTTCCGACGTTTTCAAAGTACACTATACGTCTGGAGGCATTCATAAATCCTACGGTCGACCAAAACAGGAACGCCATAGAAAGATCGTTGAGCATACTGCTCATTGTCGCACTGAAGGTCAGCGTAGCAAAGGCACAGAGCGCAGGGATCATATAGATCCTGCACGCCCCGTGTGAGCTTCCCAGCCTTATTGTAGAGAATGCCATCTGATATGCTACTATCACAAACATAGCAAACAGAAGAGCTCCGAAGATACCCATTCGTATCATTATGTCCAAAAGCATTCCAACGCCTTCCATTATACCGCTCGCGTGCACAGAGGTAATAGAAACACCAAGCTCACGGAATATTCCGCTACCGAGTCCTATTCCGGACAAGGGGTATTTTACCGCCATTTCAAGTGCCGCCTGAAGGACGTCGTATCTTCGGCGAAAATCGTCAAAAAGGGTATCGACGATATATTTGGGAAGAAGATCGAGGGCAAACGTACATGCAAGTGCAAGGATCGCGACAAAGAATATCACAAACGCAACGTTCTTTCTGGATCTTACGAGAAGATATATCATAAACACCGACAAGAGCGTTATAACAGCGAAGGTGTTTACCGTAAGCAGTGTACAGACGATGGTCAAAAATGCCGTAAGCGCCGCCATAAGCTTGCCTCTTTTGGTTTTGCACACATGAATGCACGGTAGCGAGAAGAAGAAGGCCGCGCACAAATATATCGCAAGCGCCTCACTGCTCGGGAAGACCGACATTATCCTGAGATCCAATATCTTATCGAGCTTCCACATAGCATCGACCGATCCCACGATCCACTCGTATATTCCGATCACAGAAACAACAAATGCGGATGCGGTAAAGGCTTTTATAGCTCGGTCCATCCAGATACGGGTCGCAAGCAGACCGGACATCATAAAAAATCCGAGCATAGCGCAGAGTATCTTTGTCATATGCAAAACAGCCTGCGATCTATCGGTAGACACAAGCGCGGTGAGCACCACGAACGCCGCGAAGATCATGCAGCATCCTTCTATAAATCCGAGCTTCACGCGGCGTCTTCCGCCGATGATCTTTATGATCCAAGAGGCAAGCGTATATGCGAGAATCACGCAGAAAATCCTCTTACCGATCGTATAGCCCGAAACAAACGGAAACGCAAATACAAGGATCAAGGCTCCGCTTTCGGGATTGCTTGCAATACCGAGCGCAAGCACGAGCACTCCGACAAGGCAAAGCGGTATCCACGCAGGCCAGAATGCGGACGTAAGACCGAGAACAACTCCGATTATGAATGCCCAAAAGCGATTTTTCGGAACGCTTTTATTAAGGTCTACGATTTCCTTAGATACTCCGAAAACGTGGTAGAATACAAAATTTCCGATCTTACTTTCGTTTATGTACGCAACGAGCGGAGCATCACCCGCAAATATCGTCATCAGCGCAACGAGCGCGTATCCGACTCCTATTATGACCCCCGACACATCGAGACTGTCAAAAAACAGAAGCGTATCGGCGGCTTGAACGAGCACCGTTGTGAGTCCGAGCGCAAGAAGAGCGCCGCCGTAGGTGGACATAGGCAGATACAAAAGGGCCGTGCAGAATTTTTTAAGCGCCCCTATTACAGAGCTCTTTTCAAATGCGGAAACAAGTACGGAGACAAGCGACCTCTTTTTTGAGAGGGGATCTCTGATGCTTGCTACCTGCTCACCCGTTTCCTCATTATGCACCGCAGTGCATTTCATCTGCGCCTCTCTGCGTCTTCTGAAGAAGGATGTCACTCTTTTCGGCAGAGAGACCGCCGCGCACTCCTCGGTCTTCTTTTCAAGAGAGTCATACGACGTAAAGAAGCGTCCGAAGATACCTGTCTTAATATTTCTGTAAAAGGCATCTACAGCCGAGCTGAAGAGCTTTACTATAACGCTTTCTTTTTTCGGCGAGCGCTTCCTTGGCTTCGCGCTTTTTTTCTTTTTCTCCGAGCCGGTCGGCTCAGACGCGCCCTTTTCTGTCTCCGATGTCTCCTGAATCTTATCACCGTCATCCTTTTCTTTGCCGATCTCGGTCACGGGATCCTTCACAGGCTCGTTTTCGGAGATCTCGGAGTTTTTCTTTTCCGGGTTATCATTCACGGCTTTCGCTTTACCGTTCCCTTTCCGTACGGACTTTAACCGTACTCACTAAGCTCACAGAAGATCGGGACGATTTGCCGCCGTGAGCTCAAGCGCAGCCTCTCTGCGCCACTGTTCTATCTTTTTATGATCTCCCGACAAAAGCACGTCGGGAACCTTACGTCCCATAAATTCCTCGGGTCTCGTGTATTGCGGATATTCGAGGACTCCGCCGTAAATGCTTTCGTTCTCAAAGCACTCTTCAGATGACAGAACTCCCTTACACATTCTTGACACGACATCTATAAGCACGCACGCGGGAAGCTCTCCTCCCGTTAAAACGTAGTCTCCTATAGAGATCTCCCTATCGACAATCTCGTCAACGATCCGTCTGTCAACTCCCTCGTAGTGTCCGCAGAGTATCGTTATATTATCGTATCTCGCAAGCTCTATGGCATCCTTCTGATCAAGCACCTTTCCCTGCGCTGACATGAACACGCACAGTGAGCTTCCCTTTTGATTTTTTCTTATATTCTCATAGCATCGGTATATGGGCGGAGCCGCCATGAGCATGCCCATCCCGCCTCCGTACGGAGTGTCGTCAACGCGTCTGTGCTTATCCTCGGAATAGTCGCGGATATTATGCGTACGCACCTCTATAGCGCCCGACGCTCTGGCTCTTCCTATAATACTCTCTCCCGTTATTCTATCGACAAGCTCGGGGAAAAGGGTCATAACGTCAAAGATCAATTCAAAAGTCCCTCCACCGGTATTACAAATATTCCGTCCTCGAGAGATATCCTCTCAACGAACTGCGGGAGATTTGGCACGAGCACGCTTTTTTTATCTCCGATATCTATCTCAAGTATATCGTTATACCCATAGTTGACAACGTCGGAAAGTCTTCCGATAACCTCACCGCTGTCTCGATTATAGACGGGAAGACCTATAAGATCGGCAATAAACACCGAATCGTCGTCTATCTTTATATCCTCTCTGGCGGCATAGAGTCTGCGTCCCTTATAGTGAAGGGCGTCATCGAGAGTTTCCACTCCTTCAAATCTGATAAGATTTCGTCCCGCATGCAGCGAGGATCTTACCACCTTCATCGGGATATATTCACCCTGCTTTTTCAGATAGAGGGTCTTTATTTCCTTGAGTACCTCGGGAGAGTCGCAAAGACTGTCCACTACAAGATCGCCTCTCACTCCATGTGTGTTTGCGATCTTTCCCGCCTCAAGATATCTTTCGTTTTTTCTTTCCATAAGCCTTCCTGACGTAAATGTTTTAGACAAGCATGCCTCCGAGCGTTTTGCGAAGGCAATAAAGATTCATTATTATTATATAACTTTTTTTCCGTTTCGTCAATAGTTTTTCATAATGTAAGGTCGCATTTTCTTTTATTTCGTCTTTTTTCGCATTTTGTTTACCTTGTCTTGCGAATTTATTTACCAAAAAGCAGGAAATTTAGCACTTCTATACTTTACAAAACGAATTATTTGTGATATAATTTAATTTAGGTTTTTATATCCTGTTATAATTACAGTTACCGTTTGCACAAATCGGACACCCTGCCGTGTCCTTTCCGTACACTGTGCGACCCGGAGGTTTATTTAATGTCTATTTCCTTTAGCAGTACCGTTTCCTCGGCATCACGTCGAACCAAAGCTCTCATAATGATGACCGCGGCATGCGTCATTCCGCTTTTCGTAATAGGACTTGAAAAGCTCAGCGCATCCACAAAAAATGCCGCCTACGATCCGCTCGTTATGTTTCTTATCGCGTTCACCGTGGGAGTCATGCTCGTTGCGACGTCATTTTCCATAATCTCACATCAGAGCAAAAAGCTTTCGATAGCATCTCTCGGCATACTCACTGTCGTCGTGGGTACGCTTGCCTTCTTTCTTGGCGCGTCGCCCTCAAGCCTTCTTTTGTATCTGTCCTTTATTCCGGTCGGAATAACCGTCTCGCTCTGTCTTACGTCAGAATATGAAAAGGCTCATACCGTAGTTGCTGCAGCTACCGTTTTTGCGTCGGTGCTGATACTCGCTTTTCTTCTTGAACACTACGCTGCATACGGAGAGATCACCGCACGCTCCATCGAGCATTTTATCAATGCCGTAAAGCAGGAATTCATCTCGGTAACATCCGAAATAGATTACACGGCGCTCGGGCTTTCGGTCACGGATATATCCGAATCGTTCGACTCGGTCATCTACATGATGCCTGCTATTGTTGTGATCATAGCTTCGGTGATATCATATATCTGCGTTTCTCTTTCCCGCGTACTTCTTTTAGGTCACGGAGCATCCTCCGAAAAGCTAAAGCGTTGGCCTCTTAAAATGAGTCGCATGGCTTCAGTTGTTTTTCTTATCTCATTTCTCATCATAATGCTTTCGGGCGCGAAATCGGTCAACGTCGCAGACACCTCTGCTCTCAATCTTATGCTTATGCTTACTCCCGGATTTTTCATAATCGGTGTCAGAAGCTCGGTGATCCATCTTAGACGGTCCGGATTCTTTGGCATGATATTTATGGCGATCATATTTTTCACAACGATAAAATACCCTCCTCTCTTCCTTATGATCGTCGCGGCATCGGGTGCGCTCGACAATCTTTTCCCGAGCTTCAGAGAAGCTCTCTACGGAGAAGAAAGCAAAACCAAAAACTGATATTACAAGATTTTCAAGATAGCGCAATCAAAGACATGCGCGGATACCGTGAAAGGAGCATAAAGGCACAAATGAAATCAAGTGCATTTTTTTCCAGGTTAAAAAAGAATCTACGCAAGGAGAATACGCAGAGATTTATCGGAATCATCACTATAACTGTAATATTTTTCTGGATAATTCAGGCGATATACTCAAAGCCGTCGCCCAAGATAAATATCGGTGTCGTGATTCCCCTTTCTATCGTCATTTATATATTAACGCAGGCGCTGTTCTTACTCGTGCTTCGCTTCATTCACATACGGATCTATCCGAAATCCGAATCCCCAATATTCTCGGCGGAGGTATTTTCGTCAATGACGGGCGTGCTTCCCTCGCCTATCGCTTTGGTCACGGCCAAGGGCTTCATACTCTGGATGAACACCGAGTTTACATCAATGCGAAGACACGCCTCGATCCATTCGAGAAAGCTCTCATCGTATGCCGATCTTTCGGTCGACGCTCTTATTGAGGCAGGAGACGCAGGTGTACGTTGCACGATATCAGATACGCCCTATCTCGTCTGCGGAAAGCCGTTCAATATCGGAAAAAGCCGCGGAGTTTCGGTTCTTTTTACAGACATAACCGAGCTTGAGGACACAAAGCGCACGATGCGCGAGGAGGAGATCCTCGTTGCGTACGTCGTGCTTGACAACCTTGAAGAGCTTCTTCAGATCGAGCAGGACGGAGCGAATGCGGGAGCCGCAGAGGTCTCTGCTATCCTCCACAACTGGGCGGCATCAGTAAACGGAACGATCAAGGAATACGAACGAAACAGATACATCTTCTTCTTTGCCGCAAAGCATATGCAGACATTTATCGAGCAGAAATTCGACATTCTCGAAAAGGTGCGTGCCGTACGTGTCGGCGCAAGCGGAACTCCCATAACCGTTTCGATCGGAACAACGACTCTCGGAGATACAATTCTCGCGAGAGAGACAAGTGCAAGATCCTGCCTTGAAATGGCGCTTGCGCGCGGCGGCGATCAGGCGGTTGTCAAGACCGAGAGCGGAATAGAATATTTCGGCGGCGTTACCAAGACTATGCAGAAGCGAAGCACCGTAAAATCACGCTCGGTTGCTCTTGCGCTCGCCAATCTTATCGCTCAAAGCTCAAACGTTCTCATCTTCGGTCACAGATTTCCCGACTACGACTGCTTCGGTGCGAGCATAGGCGTTGCGAGATTCTGCAGACACTGCGGTGTTTCATGCAATATCGTGATCGACAAAAGTGACAAAAATCTCGTCAAAGGGATCGACAGGATCAGGAAATCTACATCTTACGAAAAGGTTCTTATAGACATCACCACGGCGCAGAACCTTCTGCGTTCGGACACACTCGTAATAATAGTCGACGTAAACAACCCGAGTCAGTTCTACGCTCCGGAAATAGCCGAGGCAGCCGAAAACATAGTTTACATCGACCACCACCGTCAGACCGACGCATTTTTAAAGGCTCCTCTGCTCTCTTACATCGAGCCCTCCGCATCCTCTACGTGCGAGATCATCGCAGAGCTTCTTGAGCAGGTGCTTCCCTCCGGACGCCTATCCAAAAACGAGGCGGATTTCCTCTATTCGGGAATAATTCTTGACACCAAATATTTTGCACAGAGCATCGGCGTAAGGACCTTTGCCGCCGCGCTCTATCTGCGAAGCGAGGGTGCAGATCCCGTGGACGTTCAGGAGCTCTTTAAAGTAAATCTTGACGATATGCAGCGCGAGGCCAAATTCAAATCCAACATCCACATCTACAGAAAGGTCGTGGCTATTGCGTCAAATCTTGACGAAAACAACACGCCTGCGGACCGTGTAGCAGCCGCAAAGGTAGCTGACAGTCTGCTTTCAATAGACGGAGTTCTCGCTTCCTTCGCTATATGCAGGATAGACAACAGCGTATGCATCTCTGCACGCTCAAGCGGAAGTGTGAACGTTCAGCTCATACTCGAAAGACTGAACGGAGGCGGACACTACAATGCGGCGGCTACTCAGATGCCCGACATCACCATTGAAGAAGCTCTTGTAAAGCTCAGGCAATCGATCGACATTTCTCTTGACAAGGGCACACAGCAAAACTGAAAACAATCTGAAAGGACATACAGAAATGAAAGTAATTCTCACACAGGACGTAAAAGCGCAGGGTAAAAAGGGCGACATTATAAACGTTTCCGACGGTTATGCAAGAAATTTCCTTCTTCCCAAGGGTCTGGCAGTTGAAGCGGACGCAAAAGCTCTCAACGATCAGAAAAACAAGGATGCCGCAAAGCAGCACAAGATCGACGTAGAGATAGCTGAGGCAAAGGAGATCGCCACAAAGCTTGAAAGCATAAAGGTAGTTATAAAGGCGACATCGGGAAGCGATAGCCGTCTTTATGGCGCGGTAACGGTCAAGGAGATCTCCGATTCTCTTGCCGAGCAGTTCGGAATCGTAATAGACAAGCGCAAGATAGTTCTCGACAAGCCCATCAAAAATTACGGAGATTACACGCTCGACGTAAAGCTTTACACCAAGGTCGTAGGCAAATTAAGCGTAAGCGTTGTAAGCGACAAGTGATATGGCGGGAAACGATATTACAAGAAAGCTCCCGTTTTCTCTTGAGGCGGAACAAGCTGTTCTGGGTTCGGTCCTTATCGATCCTGAGAAGATAACAGATGTTGCCACTCTTATTTCGGGAGAAGACTTCTATCTTGAAGAGCACCGTTCTATCTTCTCGGCAATGCAGAAGCTTTCTCTGCAATCACGCGACATAGACCCGGTCGTCCTTATGGACGCTCTCGTTAAAGAGGGTGTGTACGATATTGAGCAATCTAAGAAATATATCAGAACGATCGCGGATATAGTGCCTTCATCATCTAATGTAAAGGACTATGCCACCATAGTAAAGAATAAAAGTCTCCTGCGTCAACTCATAAACGTATGCTCAGACATAACCGACACCGCATATGAAGAGCAGGACGAGGCATCAAGGATCGTGGATAGCGCAGAGGCGAAAATATTCGCCATTGCACAGACCAAGGAAAGTCACGATTTCGCTCATATACGCGACGTTATACTTGCTACCTATCAGAACATTAAGGAGGTTGCTGAAAATCCAGAGGTCGCGGCAGGTACTCCCACAGGATTTTCCGATCTTGACAAGGTACTCGTCGGACTCGGAGAGGGTGACCTCGTTATCGTCGGTGCGCGTCCCGGTATGGGTAAGACCGCATTCGTTCTGAACATGGCAACGAACATTGCCCGTTCCTCTCGCAAATCGGTATGCATATTCTCGCTTGAAATGTCAAAGGAGCAGCTCGTTCAAAGAATGCTTTCAAGTGAGGCGCTTGTGGAAAGCACCTCTCTGCGCAGCGGTAATCTCACTCCCGACGATTGGAACAAGCTCGCAAAGGCATCCGCTTTCCTATCCGAATGCGATATCTTTATAGACGACACGACCGGAATAAACGTAACCGGCATGAAGGCGAAGCTCCGCAGGGTCAAAAATCTCGGTCTTGTAGTTATAGACTACCTTCAGCTCATGCAGAGCGACCGCAAGATAGACAACCGTGTTCAGGAGGTCTCCGAGATATCGAGAAACCTAAAACTTCTCGCAAAGGAGCTCAAGGTACCGGTCATCTGCTGCGCTCAGCTTTCACGTACTAACGAGGCAAGAACGAACAAGCGTCCTATGCTTTCCGACCTCCGTGACTCGGGTGCGATCGAGCAGGACGCGGATATGGTAATATTCCTTTACCGTGACGAGTATTACGAGAAGACCCAAGAGGGCAACGTTGCCGAGGTCATCGTGGAAAAGAACCGTCACGGCGGACGCGGAACGGTAAAGCTCAACTGGTTCGGTCAGTACACGAGATTCTCGACAATGACAAACATAGAGGAGCAATAATCAAAAAAAGCGAAAGGAACGACAAAAATGAAAACATCATCTGCGGTGTGGGAAAAGTTTTCCGAAGCGGTAAGCCTGTACGGTATGCTTTCCTGCTCGTCAATTCTTGTCGGCCTTTCGGGAGGAGCGGACTCGGTCGTGCTTCTTCACATTTTAAAAAAAGAGGCCGCCAAGCGCGGCTTCTCTCTGTATGCGCTTCACGTAAATCACATGATCCGCGGAAGTGAAGCAGACAGAGACGAGCAGTTTTGCATCGACCTTTGCAGAGCTCTTGACATTCCACTAAAGGTAGAGCGCATAGACGTTCCAAGGCTTGCAGAAAGCAGCAAGATAGGTCTTGAGGAGGCGGCAAGAAGCTGCAGATACTCGGCTTTTGCAAGCTACTGTCAAGAGATGGGGATCGAGCGTATTGCGACCGCGCACAACGCAACCGACAATCTTGAAACGGTCATATTCAACATCGCACGGGGTACCTCCCTCAAGGGCGCAAGCGGAATACCTCCCGTGAGAGGAAATATCGTACGTCCCCTCATACTTTGCACTAAGGACGAGATAGTCAGATACGCTGAGGAAAATTCTCTTTCATTCGTATATGACAGTACGAATTCGGACACCGAATATTCGAGAAATCTGATAAGGCACAAAATAATCCCCGAAATACTGAAGATAAACCCTGCGGCGCAGGATGCGGTATCCCGTCTCAGCTTTTCGCTCAGAGAGGACGAGAGTTTTCTCGATTCTGTCGCATCCGAGCTTGAAAGCGACGACGTTACCGTTTTATCAAGACTTGAAAGACCTATCCTCTTCAGAATTATCAAAAAAGCCTACCGAAGATCGGGCGCAGCGGGAGATCTGTCTTACGTTCACCTTTGCGATATTTCCGATCTTATCTCGAAAGCAAGGGAGCATTCGCAGATCGATCTTCCGGGTGGATTTACGGCAAAGATCGAAAGCTCCAGACTGATATTCGAAGAAAAAGCAGTCCTGCCCGAGAGATCCGATTACGATATTTTGATAACACTCGGAGAAAACGTCATCCCCTCGGACGGATCGGTCATCTTTGTTTGCCGCGAGGACGGAAGTGATGATGAAAAAGACAAAGAGACTTGTAAATATTTGGTTAAAAATCAAAATATTCACAAAATATTTATAAAAGCAACTACTACGTTTGATATAATGAGTTCTAGTTTGCACGCAACTCCAAAACGCGACGGAGACAGGATCAGATACGGTAATATGACCCGAAGCGTAAAAAAGTTATTTTCCGAAAAAAAGATCCCGTTAAGTCAGCGTGCCACCCTTCCGGTGCTCAGATCTGGCAATAAGATCGTCTGGATTCCCGGATTCCCGGTCTGTGACGATTTTTCTTCCGAAAAAAGTGAAAATTTACCGAGATTTTCGGTATACTATATGAAAGGCGACAAGGACAATGGTAAAGTATAATATCAACAACGACATCGATTTCGTAATGATTCCCGAGGAAAAGCTTGACAGCATCGTACAGAGAATAGCCGATGACATAGACAGAGATTATCCCGATCCTCACAAAAAGCTTCTGCTTCTCGGAATACTCAAGGGCTCGGTCGTATTCATGGGCGATCTTATGAAAAAAATAAAGCGACCCGTAGAGATCGATTTTATGAAGGTCTCATCTTACGGAAGCGGAACCGCTTCCACAAAGACGGTCAACATAATCCTTGATCTTCACCGTGCGGACATCGCCGATCTTGATATTCTCATAATCGAAGACATTATTGACAGCGGACGTACCATGCTCTATCTGACAAAATATCTAAAAAACAAGGGAGCTGCGAGCGTCAGGTGCGCGGCGCTTCTCGACAAACCCTCAAGACGTGAGGTCGATTACAACGCCGATTACGTCGGATGCGAAATCGAGGACAAGTTCGTAGTAGGCTACGGTCTTGACTTTGCGGAAAAATACAGAGCCCTTCCCTACGTCGGAGTATTGAAGGACGAGCTCACAAAGTAAATCTTCCCGAAAGGGCATTATATATCACGGAGATACATTTACAGTAATGAAAAAAAATCTATTTTCTATCCTATGCTTCGTTTTGCTGATCGGAATCGTGATCGGAACGGTCTCTCTTATTCTCGGCAACAACAAAAAAGAGGAGCCTATCTACAGCGATATCGTAGAGCTTTTCGAAAACATCGGTGTCAAGGGCAAGGAAGCGGTCAAGACCTTCGAGCTTGACGCATCTAACAAGCTTACCGTAACCACTACGAAGAACGAAAAGATCGTTTACGTTCTTCAGGACCGTCAGCGCTTCTACGATGACTGCTACAACTACGTTCTTGAATACAACAAGAAAATTGAAGCGGAAAACGAAAACGTTTCCGACAAGAACAAGGCGAGCAAGCTCGAATACGATCTTGTTGAGCCCAAATCGACCCCCATGTGGCTTGCGATACTTCCGTACGCCGCGATCATCCTTCTGCTCGGCGGACTTGTATTCTGGGTATTCAAGCAATCGGCAAACGGCAAGGGTGCGCCCGGCGGAAGAGGCGGCCCCTCGTTTGGAAAGTCGAGAGCGAAGATAAACGTTCCCGATGACAAAAAGAAGATACTCTTTTCCGACGTCGCGGGAGCAGATGAGGAAAAGGAGGAGCTCGAGGAGATCGTCGCATTCCTCAAGGATCCCTCGTATTTCACAAAGCTTGGCGCCAAGATCCCTCACGGTGTTCTTCTGGTGGGCCCTCCCGGAACGGGTAAGACACTTCTTGCCAAGGCGGTCGCAGGCGAGGCAGGTGTTCCCTTCTATTCGATATCCGGCTCGGATTTCGTTGAAATGTACGTCGGCGTAGGTGCGTCGCGTGTACGAGATCTTTTCGATACCGCACGCAAGCATCCTGCGAGCATAATATTTATAGATGAGATAGACGCGGTCGGACGTCACAGAGGCGCGGGTCTCGGCGGCGGTCACGATGAGCGTGAGCAGACTCTCAATCAGCTTCTCGTTGAGATGGACGGATTTTCGGGAAATGACGGAATAATCGTTATGGCGGCTACAAACCGTCCCGACATTCTCGACCCCGCACTTCTCCGCCCCGGACGCTTTGACCGTGAGGTCACCGTAAATTATCCCGATCTCAAGGGACGCGAGGAAATCCTCAAGATCCATGCACGCAACAAGCCATTTGAGGCTGACGTCGATCTTACTACGGTCGCCAAGGGAACCGCCGGATTCACAGGAGCAGATCTCGCAAATCTTCTTAACGAGGCAGCACTCCTCGCCGCACGTCGCGGAAAATCGCTCATAGGAATGAACGATATCGAGGATGCTACTATGAAGATCATCGTAGGCACTCAGAAAAAGAGCATGAAGATCAAAGAGGAGGAAAAGCGCAAGACCGCATATCACGAGGCGGGTCACGCACTTCTCGCATATTATCTCCCCTCGATCGACCCCGTTCATCAGATCTCTATAATCCCGAGCGGACGCGCTCTCGGATACACCCTCAATCTTCCTCAGGAGGATAAATACAGCGAATACCGCAGCGAGCTTTCCGAGCACATCGCAATGCTTCTCGGAGGACGTGTTGCCGAGACGATCACCTTCAACGATTTCTCGGGCGGAGCATCCAACGACATCCAGCGTGCTACCGAGATCGCTCGCAAGATGGTCACGCGTCTCGGAATGAGCGACGCACTCGGTCCGATCGTATACGGAACCGGACATAGCGAGGTTTTCCTTGGCAAGGACTTCGGCGGAGAAAAGAACTACTCCGAAGCGACAGCTTCTCTCATAGACAGTGAGATCAAGCGCATAGTCACCGAGGCTTACGACGTGGCAAAGAACATCCTGACCGAGCATGCCGACAAGCTTAAATTCGTCGCAGAGTTTCTCGTAAAATACGAGACTATGGATGAGATACAGTTCAAGGCGGCAATGGAAGGCGAGCCCACGTTTGAGGAGCTTCAGGAGATCATGGACGAGCGCCGTCGCAAGTCCATGGCTGAAAATGAGGAAAAGCGCCGCCGCGACGAGGAAGAAAAACTTCGCCGCGAGGAGCAGGAGCGTCTTGCAAGCGAGGCATCCGAAGATCCCGACACCGATATTTCCTCCGAAGTTACAAAAGAGACCGAGGAGATCGAAGAGACCGAGGCTTCGGAATCCGAAGAGGATGATGCTTCCTTTGAAGAATCGGAAGAAGACGATAACAAGGACAACGAATAACAAACATTAAAAAGAGCTGCCGTAAACGGCAGCTCTTTGATTTTTTATTTTGATATGCCGATATTTTTACATTCGAAGCAGGTTCAAAGGTAAAAATCAAGCACACTTTTCTGTTTAGGTAAAACCAAATCATTTATATGCGAAAAAAAGGGTGATATAATTTAATTAAGAAATCAAGGAGGTATCGGCTATGAACCGCAAAACACCTATCAAACTTAATTACGAAAAATTCCGTGATCACGTATACGCATGCTGGATCGGAAAGAACATCGGCGGAACAATGGGAACGCCCTTCGAAGGAAAACGAGAGATGCAGGACATCTCCGGATTTACAAGTGCTCCCGGCAAGCCCCTTCCCAACGACGATCTCGATCTTCAGCTCGTATGGCTCCACGCAATGGAAAGCGCAGGTCCGAAGGCAATAAGCGCATCTCTTCTCGGAGAGTATTGGCTAAGCTTTATCGGTCCCAACTGGAACGAGTACGGAATCGGAAAAAACAACATGAGGCGCGGACTTATACCGCCTCTTTCGGGCGATCACGACAACTCATGGAAGAATTCCAACGGAGCGTGGATACGTACCGAGGTTTGGGCATGTATGGCGCCCGGATGCCCCGATCTTGCCGCTTCCTACGCAATTGAGGACGCAAAGGTCGATCACGGCTCGGGCGAAGGAACCTTCGCGGCGGCATTTGTTGCCGCAATGCAGTCCGCCGCTTTTGTGGTAAAGGATATTAACAAGTGTATAGAGATCGGTCTTGCTGAGATTCCCGATGATTGCCGCATGGCAGACAGCATTCGTCTTGCACTCAAATGCTACGCAGACAAGGTGCCCATCCGAGAGGCAAGAAATATGATACAGCAGAGAAACGCTGACATCGGAGACGGTTGGTTTGAGGCTCCTTCAAACGTCGCTTACGCAATTTTGGGACTTCTCTACGGAGAAGGAGATTTCAAAAAATCTATGATCTACGCTATAAACTGCGGAGACGACACTGACTGCACCGGTGCGACCGTCGGCGCTACCCTCGGTATTCTCGGCGGAAGTAACGCAATTCCTACGGATTGGAAGGAATACATCGGAGACGAGATCGTAACGATATCGATAATCAAAGGACATCACCTGACAAGCAACCGACTTCCTACAAGCTGTGTCGAGCTTACCGAACGGGTCGTTGCTCAGGCACCCGGAGTTCTCTCGATAAACAATGCGTACGTTGAGCTTACAAACGAATCGGATCTGATCCCCGAGGACGTAGGAAATTTCATTTACTCTCGTTGCAATTTCAAAAGGATATCCTCTCAACTTAAGGAATATACGATGCATTTTGATTCCCCACTCTTCTACGCAAACGTATATCTCAGCGATTCACCGGCGATATCTCCTCTCGACGAGAGAAAGATCACTGTCTACGTCCACTCAAATTACGAGCTCGGTGACATTCTTCAGAACATCGAGGCACGTTGGTGGCTGCCCGATGGATTCACTGTTGAGGGCAGATCGGGATTCGTTCTCACAAATCACGATATTCACGGAGATGCCGAGATCACCGTCGAATATCTTATAAAGGCGCCCGAAAAGATCGCCATCTCAAACAGATGCGTGCTTGAGCTTTGCGCACTCGGAAGACCCACCCCAATGTACATTCCCATCACCTTGCTTGGATAAAAAAAGCAGCCTCGAAGCTTTGCTTCGAGGCTTATTTTTTTCAGTTGAGTTCGCGTCTGCCGTCAAGCGCTCTCATAAGAGTCACTGCGTCGGTATATTCAAGATCCGCACCAACAGGTATTCCGTACGCAAGTCTTGAGGTCTTCACTCCGAGCGGTGTGAGTAGCTTTGTAAGATACATAGCCGTTGCTTCACCCTCTACCGTCGGATTGGTCGCTATAATGACCTCCGTAACACCTTCCGTCGATATGCGTGAAAGAAGAGATGCTATATTAAGCTGATCGGGACCTACGTTATTCATCGGGGAAAGAACCCCTCCAAGAACGTGATATCTGCCGCGGTATTCCCTTACACGCTCGATACTCATCAGCGCGCGGACATCCTCCACAACACAGATTATGGGTGTTCTGTTACTGTCATCGCACACGGGACAGGTATCGGCATCGGTAAAATTACCGCATATCTTACATCTTTTTATACGCGTCTTTGCGCCTGCGAGAGAATCCGCAAATGCAAGAATATCCTCATCGTTCATATCAAGAACGGCAAGTGCGTAGCGCGTTGCCGATTTTCGTCCCACTCCGGGAAGACGCGCAAAGCCCTCTATGAGGCTTTCAAGCGGCGCAATGAATTCTGACATATCAGAATACTCCGGGCATCGACATTCCGCCGGTTATTTTGGACATTTCCTCGTTGTTGGTGTCCTCGACCTTTTTGATAGCCTCATTGACCGCGGCAATGATTATATCGGAAAGAGTCTCGATATCGTCGGGATCTACTATCTCGGGAGATATTTCAAGTGCGCTGACCTCCTTCTTACCGTTAATGGTAAGAGAGACCGCACCGCCGCCTGCCTTTATCTCATACTCACGTGCGTCAAGCTCCTCCTGAAGTGCCGCCATCTGCTCCTGCATCTTCTGAGCCTGTCTTATCATTCCCTGCATACTCGACGGTCCTCCGCCGTATCCCTCGGGCAATCTTGATTTCATAACCGTTTCCTCCTGAAATATGTGATTTATCTGTTTATATTATTTACAAAAGACTGTCAAACATCGAGACCTGATCGTCCTTCACAGCGGATACCTCGATCACGATCTGCGAAAACATAAATCCCTTAGATGCAGAAAATCTCATAACGAAATCCTCTATCTTGGCATTCTCGAGCATGACCTTTGAGAACGCATCCGAGACCTTGATGCGAAGCGTTTTTCCGTCTGTATCGGCGCTCGCAAGTCTCAAAAACGGCGAGATACTGCGATCTATCTTATCGTACTGCGACACGATCTCGATCCATTCCGAAAATTCTGTCCACTCAAGACCGGGTTCTGAGATCTCTCTTTTAGGCTCTGCTTTTTCGGGCTTTTCGAATCTCTGCTCAGTTTTTTTAGGTGCCTCGATTTTTACGGGAGCGGGTGTGTCCAAAACTTTGGCGGCCTTTTCGTGTGATTCCTCGGCGTTCTTTTGGACGGTAAGGTCCTCCTCTGCAGGCTTTGTCTGAGCTTTGGCACTGCTTTCACTTGAAGTAAACGTAGGACGGGGAGGAGCGAAAACTCCGCCTTCCGCAATACGCGCCTCAAGAGAGGATATACGCTCGGAAAGCGCTTCGGGCGACGCATCCCACGTATTTCCGCTACACATACGCATCAGCGTCATTTCCGCGCATATACGCTTGTCCGTTCCTCTTGACATCGATACAAATGCCTCCTCAAGAAGCTTTATATGATATATAAGCGTCTCCTGACGAACCTTTTCGGATATCTCCTTCACCTCGGATAGTTCGGAGTCGGAAAGATCGAGAATATCTCTTGAAAGCTCGGCAGAGCTTTTCGACACCATAGTTTTATAGACCGCAACGTCGCGGTAAAACTGCATTATTTCCGAAACGAACGAAGATATATCGTAGGAATTTGAATAAACGGAGGATATCATTGAGAATATCTCACCGTAATTTCCCGAAAGAATAGCCTTTACCATTCTTATTATAGATTCTCTGCCGATTATTCCGGTAGCCGACGAGACTTTTTCCTCAGTGATCCTGTCCCCTTCTCCGCTGCAGAGCTCAAGCATACTGATAGCATCACGCATTCCTCCGAGTGCGAGCTTGGCTATAAGGTGAGCTGCAGATCCCGTAATATCTATATTCTCATTTTCTGCGATCATAAGAAGTCTGTCGCTTATGGTCGCAACGGGAATCCTTCTGAAATCAAAGCGCTGACATCTTGAAAGGATGGTCGCGGGGATCTTCTGTATCTCGGTAGTCGCAAGTATGAATATGACCTTCTGCGGTGGCTCCTCAAGCGTTTTAAGAAGCGCGTTGAAGGCATTCTCGGTCAGCATATGGACCTCGTCTATGATATAGACTCTTGTTCCTATCTCGGAGGGAGAAAATACGACTTCTTCCTTGATATCTCTTATATAATCGACGCCCGTATTACTTGCGGCGTCCATTTCAAGGACCTCCATAGACATTCCGCTATCTATTCTACGGCATATCTCACAGTTATTACAAGGCTCTCCGTCCTTAGCATTAGGGCAGTTTACTGCCTTTGCAAGTATTTTGGCACAGGTAGTCTTACCGGTTCCTCTTGATCCGCAAAACAGATATGCGTGATTGGTCTTGCCGTTCGACACCTGATATTTAAGCACGCCTGTTATATGATCCTGACCTACAACGTCAGAAAAGGTCGACGGTCTCCACTTACGGTAGAGCGCCTGATGTCCGCCTTTTACGTTCTGAATATCCTGCAGTGACAATTTTATCCTTCCCTTCAAAGCCTTTTAATGCGACAAAAAAACAGGATACAAAATAAGACCATACACCGCAAAATCGAACAGAAACGAACGTGCGCATCCCGACGTCTGCGCTCCGAACAGGCAGACCCGTGGCACACTAAGTGATACTGCTTAATGCTGCTTGGTCTCCCACCTGACATGGTTCACAGCCATTAGTTGCACAGGACCCATTCTTCAACACGCAGAGCGTTCGGTGCTGACCACACCCGTTCTGCCCTCAAGAGCGGAAATAACCCCTGCTATAGCGGATTGCAGGTTCAAGGCACCGCTACCTCCCCGGCCGGTATGGTCTTATTTCATATCCCGTATAAACTTGTCACGGCAGTCTGCAGTAGAGACCTACAGACTACCGTATCATTATATCAAAATCTTATTCAAAAGTCAACAGTAATACAGCTATTTTTTTATTTTTTATTCGACAAATCACGGTTCTTTTCCGTAATCGTTACCAAATCCTGTTGTCATCAGCGCTCTGTAGGAGACCGGCGTATCGCCTACCCAAAGCTCGACATAGCAGGTCTCTCCGTCTGTATAGCCTTTTTTCGCAGAGCCTCTTGCTATCGTCTGACCCTCAGTGACTATATTTCCGACGCTGACGTATCCGCTGTAATTTGCCGCAAGACCGTAATAAACGCTTCTGAGACCGAGTCCGTGCTCGATAACGACCGTATTACCGCCGTATTTGGTCTCTCCCGCAGCCACTACGATACCCGAGAGAGCCGCCTTTACGTCGGAAAGCTTTCCGTCTGTATACATATAGAAGGCAATTCCGTTTGAGGTAAATTTATCGAGCCTCGAGCTCGTATTATTTACGGTGTCTCCGAATGCCGCGCGAATAACCGAGCCCGGTGGGCTTACAAAAGCAGATGACTTATAGACAGTATTTCCGTATTTTGACGAGGTGATAAAATCGGAAAGCTCCTTAAGATTCTGCTCTGTACGCACCGAGGTATCGACTCTCGATGAATGATTATAGTCTCTGTTCGAGTTAAGTGACGGTACTGTGGTCTTAAGCGTGAGATCGGCAGATATTCCGTCATACTTTATATTTATCTGATAAATTATCTCCTCGAGTCCGTTTGAAAGCTTTATCGGAATTATCGCGCGGATATATTCCCCATCCTCATAGAAAACGGGCTCGTAATCGAGTGAGGGCACCGAGCTTACAACTATCGAATCCTTATCGAGAATGTGTTTACCGGAAAGAATTACAAATCCACCGCATTCTACGGTTTCGGCGTTAAGCCAGAAGACTCCCGGCGGATCGAAATCGACGTTCAGATTAAATCTGTAGGTGGCGCTTCCGCAGCAGTCACTTCCGATATCGTTCCACACGGCGTTAAGCGTGCAGACGTAATTTTGCGAATCTGTTATCTTAGAAAAAAGTCCTGCGACGACAAACTCCGCGTAGCTTCCTTTAAAAAACTCTCTTCCGAGAGAATCCTTGATCTCAATATCCATCTTATCGGGAGATTTTGAAAATGCGAGACTGAAATTAAGGAAGGACATATCGATGTTCATCGGCGCGTCAAGCGTCGGAATATCGACCGAATGGCGCACACTGCTGTACGAATAATACTCCCATTTTATATCGGTCGGAGTCGCCTTGTGCCCGTTAAGAACGAGCTGAGGGACATTTGAATACGGATAAAGCGCCGCGGCATATGCCGAATCTATAAATTCTATCGCCTTATCTGCCTTTATCTTATATATCTTTCCGTTTTCAGCTCTGAAAATGCAGGCGCTCGGAGAGGTACGGTCAAAAAAGAAATCGTAATAGCTCTTTTTCCCGTCCTTCAAAACGGTCACCTTAAACGCGTCATCCTCTTTAAAGGATCCGAGTCCCGAATCGGACAGGGCTTTTTTATCGTCTCCAATTATATCGTAAAAAAGAAGCGACATATCGTGTGTATTCTCAAAGAGATAGGTCTTCCCGGCAGTATCTGTTATCTCAAGCGAGATATTTTTATTCTCGTCGGATATAGTATCGGTCATCATAAAGAAGATTATCGAGAGAACTCCCGGAAGGGTGAGGACAAGTGCAAGAACTGCGTAAAGTATATATTTTTTTCCTCGCATAAGATCCCATCCTTTCTTTACATTCTTATATAGTTATATATATAATTATATACTAACACACACCGCAGTTCAAGTATTTTGTGTTAATTTATTTGAAGTTTTAAATCGGTCAGCGCCTGAATATCATAATACATAACCTTTGAAGGGAGACAGATATGATAATATCACGCACAAGACGATACCTTTCGTTTTTTCTTTCTCTTTGCACCCTGCTCACCCTGTTTTCCTGCGCAAAAAAAGAAAAAAACGCATCGTTTATTTTATCGGACGTCATGAAAAGCTGCGAAAGCGTTCCCGCTTATTTTTTATATTCATCGGACATAAGTGAAAACCGACTTGATGAAAAAAGCTCTTACCTGCTCTTTCGAGACCGTGATCTTCCGTCATACTGCGAAAGCTATGCAGTAGCGCTCAGCGAGGACGATCTTCTGTGGGAGCTCCACATTTTCGTAGGTCGCTCGCTCGGAGACGCAGGGCTTATCGAGAACGCGATGTACAAACGTCTCGATCTTTTACAAAGAAGAGAGGTCTACATTTACGATACAGAGACGTACGAGGAGCACATATCGTCCGGAAAGGTCATACGAAACGGGAAAATAGTATGTCTCACGCTATGCGACGACAATATAAAAATCGCAAAAGCTATCAAGGATCTGTAGAAAATCTAAGGGCGGCAGAAAATTGTTGCCGCCCTATCATTATCCTATTTTTACGAGTCGCTCGACCGCTTCTCCAAGCGTCCGTGCGGTATATTCGATATCCTCTCTGCTTATAATGTCCGAGAGGCTTATTCTGAGCGTACAGTCTATATCAAGCTCGGAAAGTCCGAACGCCCTCAAGACGTAGCTTTTATGCTTACCGTTCGAAGCGCACGCCGATCCGCTTGAAACGAATATTCCTCTTTCGGAAAGAAAATGAAGTGCCGTTTCACTCTTGATCGACGGAAGCGTTATGCTGACTATATGCGGCGCATGCATTTCGGGGCGGTTCACTTTAATGCCCTGCGGAAGAAGAGATATCAGAAGCTCTGAAAGCTCCGAGGTCCTTCTTATAAATTCGGACAGATTGTCTTTTCTGTATTTTACCGCCGCACCAAAGGCCGAGATACCGACAACGTTTTCAGTACCCGAACGAAGATCTCCCTCCTGACCGCCTCCTCGGATGATCGGAACGAGCTTCTTTGCCTTTATAATATCGCCCGAGACCGCAAGGGCTCCCACCCCCTTCGGGGCATTGACCTTATGTCCGCTGAGAGAAACGAGATCGGCCTTAAGCGCTCTGAAATTCATATTTGTCTTGAGAAATGCCTGTACGGCATCCGTATGAGTAATTATCTGCGGATTTATTTTCTTTGCTACTGAAAAGGCGCTTGCCACGTCATAAAGAGCACCCGTCTCATTATTTGCACTCATTATCGAAACAAGCACGGTTCTATCGCACACAGTCTCGGAAAGAAGATCGAGATCGAGGCATCCGTTAACGGTCGGGATCTTGACTATTTCGGCAAGTCCGCAGGATTCAAGATAGGACAGCGGCTCTAAAATTGAGGGATGCTCGCTATCGCTTGTTATTATTTGCGGAAGGAATTTGAATTTCTTAGCGTTAATCGTACCGAAGATCGCGAGATTATTAGCTTCGGTTCCTCCCGAGGTGAAAATTATCCTCGTGTTGCGATCTCCCACAAGTCCCATTCCCGCAAGGATCTGTGCGCGTGCGTTATCAAGCATCTTATGTGCAACGAGTCCCGGTGCGTGAAGAGATGACGGATTTGCAAAATTTTCCACGGCAGAGCGCATCGCGCAAAGCGCACTTTCACATATCGGAGTAGTTGCGCTATTATCAAGATATATATTTTTTTCCAAGTCAGGGTCATCCTTTCGGAAAATATACTTACTTTTTATCGACGTTTTTGAACTTGATATTCTTTAATATAGTTTCTACGGCACTCTCGTTTTTAGAATAGATATCGGGGGTAGAGGTATAGGTGAAGGTATAGAACACGTCCTTATCCTTTGCTATGACCTGCATAAACTTAAACTCGCTTCCCGCTACGGTGCCGGTATACTCGTATTTTTTAGCGGCAAGATTTCCCATAGTCATTGCCTTTGCCTTCGTTATAAGCTCAAAGCTAGACTTGGTCTCTCCGCTTTCCTCGTCCTTAACGTCGTCAAAATATTTTGACACGCTTTTCGTGTGTTCCCAATAATCCTCGATAGAATCGTATTCCCGATTTCCGTCAACGAATCCCACAAGCGAGATATTACTCGGATCGCTATCGGAAACTCTGGCGGACACGGTTATACTCGGTATTTTTTTATCGGTATAGACGGGTGTGGTATTTATCCACGAATCGGGAATATACAGATAAAATTCAGATTCCTTTCCCGAAGCGAGCTTCATTCCGTAAGGAGCCTTCGCTTCGTCATCCGATCCCTTTGAACAGCCCGCAAGAGAAATAAGTGTTATCAAAGCAAGCATAAGTGCTATTACTTTTTTCATTTTCGATCCTCCGTTACTGCGCCACACGGCGCTCAAGTCAAACATATTATACTTGATATTTTATCACATAAGTATGTCAAAATCAAGTACGTAAGGTAAAATACTTTGGCAAAGCGCAAATCAACAAATGTAAACATTTTTCATCCGCATATTTTTTTCTTGACAATATACGCCCTTTAAAATATAATGTTGTAGGTGAAAACCATAATAAATAAAGAAAGGAGAAGATCATGAAAGAAAATAAGCAGCTCTTATCTCTTGAAGAGATACTTATCGACCCGTCTCACACGCTTGCCGGAGATATGCTTTCAAAATGTCCATATCCTTGGGATATGCTTCCGAAGATCGGAGAATGTATAAAAGAGATCATAAAAAAGCTTGACAAAGAACTCTACGACGATCTCGGAGACGACGTATGGGTGGCAAAAAGTGCGCGTATCGCCAAAAGTGCGCTTATATGCGGTCCCGCAGTTATCGGTGAAAACGCCGAGATACGTCACTGTGCATACATACGGGGAAATGTACTTATCGGAAACGGTGCTGTTGTGGGAAATTCATGCGAGCTAAAAAATGCTATAGTATCGGATGAAGTACAGATACCTCACTACAACTACGTGGGTGACTCAATCCTCGGATACAGATCGCATATGGGAGCAGGTGCGATAGCCTCCAACTTCCGCCTTGACAAAAAACAAATTAAGATCGGACGCGGCGAAAATTCTTTTGCTACCGGGCTTCGCAAAATGGGAGTTATCTTAGGAGACTACTCAGAGGTTGGTTGCAACAGCGTACTCTATCCGGGTACTGTAATCGGCAAAAACTGTCTTGTCTATCCGCTGACCGGTGTCAGAGGTATCGTTCCGAGTGACACCATAGTAAAGTCGGACGGAAACATGACAAAAAGAAAAAACACCTGACAGGAGATTTATTTTGGGCAAATATTTCGGAACTGACGGCTTCAGAGGAGAAGCCAACATTTCGCTCAACGCCGACCACGCGTACAAGATCGGTCGCTTTCTCGGAAGCTATTTCGGTAAGAACGGTCACAAATGCCGTGTTGTAGTCGGAAAAGATCCAAGACGATCGAGTTACATGCTCGAATACGCGATCGTGGCGGGTCTCACAGCTTCGGGAGCAGACGTATACATGCTACACGTCATAACCACACCCGGAGTATCATACGTCACGAGAGTTGACGAGTTTGACCTCGGCATTATGATATCGGCAAGTCACAATCCATACACTGACAACGGAATCAAGCTATTAAACTCACGCGGAGAAAAAATGGAAGACTCTGTCATCGAGCTTCTCGAAGCATATCTCGACGGAGATGCCGGAGATCTCGGAGAAAATGGGGAGCTTCCCTTCGCCACGGGAAAGTCTATTGGTAAAATAGTTGACTATATGTCGGGGCGAAACCGCTATGTCGCATACCTGATCTCAATAGCATCCCACTCCTTCCGTAAACTAAAAATCGGACTTGACTGCGCCAACGGAAGCTCGTGGATGATAGCCAGAAACGTATTTGAGGCTCTTGGGGCAAAGGTCTTTGTAATAAACGCAGAACCGAACGGACTGAACATAAACGTAAACGCAGGCTCTACTCATATCGATGTGCTGCGCAGCGTTGTCGTTGAAAACTCTCTTGACATCGGCTTTGCCTACGACGGAGACGCAGACAGATGCATCGCCGTAGATGAAAAAGGAAACGTCATAACCGGAGATCATATTCTTTATATTCTCGGAAAAAACTTCTCATCAAAGGGCATGCTGTCAGGCAACAGCATAGTTACTACCGTAATGTCGAACTTCGGACTGTACAAGGCGCTTGACGCATTAGGTATCTCCTACGAAAAAACCGCAGTCGGAGACAAATACGTTTACGAGCGCATGCTCGAAAAGGGTTATTCACTCGGAGGCGAGCAGAGCGGTCACATTATAATAAGCAAATACGCGACCACAGGAGACGGAATTCTTACATCCATAATGCTAACGGAATCTCTTTTGGAAGCAAGGTTTCCCGCAAGCAAGCTATCGGACGGATTTAACGTATATCCTCAGGTGCTGAAAAACATCCGAGTAAAAGATATGTCTTCTATCCTTAATGATCCTGAAGTAAAAAGCGTCATAGATTCAGTAAGTGAGCGACTTGGAGAAAGCGGACGCATACTTGTAAGAAAAAGCGGCACAGAACCTGTTATCCGAATAATGGTCGAATCTGGTGACTCTGAAAGCTGCGAAAGATACGTCAACGAGGTGATATCCGTAATAAGCGCAAAAAACAGCGAAAACCCTTAAACTCAAAAGCGCCAGACCGCATTTGCGGTTGACGAGGAGGAAGAAGTATCGAATTTTCGGCGGATGTCTTCCCGCGTCCTTCCGACGCGAACGCGTACAACAAAAACACGGGTAACCGTGCAACAAAAGCTACGCGACGGAATCTTAAATATAAAAGCACCTTTGCCGCAATTTAACTATTGATCTGTTCAATCTGCGGCAGAGGTGTTTTATCTGTCACTTGACTATTTAATATTTTTATGGTAGAATACATATATTGGTGTTAAAAACATATAGAATTATCGGAGTAGAAGTATGAAAATAACTGTAATAGGATGCGGACGTTGGGGAACGTTCCTTGCTTGGTATCTTAACGAAATAGGACACAGCGTAACGCTTTACGGACGTGTAAGCTCTCGTAATATGCAGGCTCTCATAAGCACACGAAAAAATGACGTTCTCGAGCTTGGCGAAAATATCGCTCTCTCTACCGACATCTCATGTGTAAGGGACTCGGAGGTTACTGTGATTTCAATCGACTCACAGGGTCTCCGCGCCCTTTTTGCCGAGCTTTCTGAAAAGAAGCTGAGCGATCGTAATTTCGTACTCTGTATGAAGGGAATAGAAATCTCCACAGGAAAGCGTCTTTCGGAGATCGCAGATGAGTTCATTACAGATGGCGGAAGCGTATCGGTCTGGCTCGGTCCGGGTCACGTTCAGGAATTTTATTCGGGCATTCCGAACTGCATGGTCATTGACAGCAAGAGTATCGAAATGAAGGAAAAGCTCGTCGGAGAATTTTCGAGCGATCTTATAAGGCTTTACTACGGGGACGATCTGATCGGAAACGAGATCGGGGCGGCGGCAAAAAACGTTATCGGAATTGCCGCAGGCATGCTTGACGGAAAGAATCTCTCCTCGCTGAAGGGTTCTCTTATGGCAAGAGGTGCCAGAGAGATCTCGAGACTGATCAGCGCCATGGGCGGAAACGAGCTTTCCGCATACGGACTTTGCCATCTCGGAGACTATGAAGCGACCGTATTTTCAAAATACAGTCACAACAGGAGATTCGGCGAGGCGTTCATTACGGGTGAGTCGTACACAGCGCTTGCCGAGGGCTACTACACGGTCGCGGCTCTTGTACGGCTTGAGCTCAAATATAATATTGAGCTTCCCATATGTCACACCGTCTACGAGATCCTCTACGAGGGCAAGGAGCCCACGCAGGCACTCTCCTCTCTCTTTGAAAGAAGTCCGAAGAAGGAATTTTATTAATACTGCGATTAAAAGTATCCCGACAACAAATGTCGGGACTTTTTTTCTGTTTCATCTTGAAAAAAGGAATTTTATATGATATACTGCACCTTGGTCTCTACACCAAATATTTAAGCTCGGACACAGTAAAATGAAAAATTTCTTTATAAAATATTACGGAGACAAAAGATTCTGGAAAACCGTACTTCGCCTTGCGCTACCGATAGCAATACAAAATCTTCTCGTCAGCTCCTTTTCGCTCGTTGACACTCTTATGGTCGGCGCGCTTGGAGACCTTCCGCTTTCAGCGGTCGGTATGGCAGGTCAATGGGGATGGCTATTTAATCTGTTCCTGTTCGGCATCTGCTCGGGAGGCGCGCTTTTCGTTTCCCAATACTGGGGAACAAAGGATGAAGACTCTATACGAAGGGTATACGGTATCCTGATCGCGTCGGTATCTATTTTATCTATCGTCTTTTTTGCGATCGCGTTTATTTTCCCCGACAAGGTAATGTACATCTTCAACAAGGATCCGAAGGTCATATCTGAGGGAGTCGGATATCTTCGCATAGCAAGCTTTTCCTATCTTGCCGTGGCGCTTAACAACGCACTCGGAACGATGCTTCGATCTACCGAAAACGTAAACGTTCCGATGTACTCTTCCTTTTTCACAACGATAGCGAACGTTATTCTTAATTACGCATTTATTTTCGGAAAATTCGGTCTTCCCGCATTAGGTGTAGAGGGTGCCGCTATCGCAACGGTAATATCCTCATGGCTCGGACCTATCACGATAATGCTGATCGCTTTTATGCAAAAGAGTCTGATCACACGTCCTCCGCTCAAGGCAAGTCGCGCTTTTACAGTTGAATTCATAAAAAGAATAACCCCCGCAGCCATAAATGAGGCTCTGTGGGGACTCGGGACTATCTGTCTCAACATCATTTTCAGCAATTACGGACTCGAGGAGTTTGCCGCGGTCACTATACTCAGAACATTTGAAAACGTTGCCTTTGTATTTTTTGTAGGGCTTTGTCACGCGTGCTGCGTTGTAGTCGGAAAATACATCGGGGAGGGCAAGATCGACGAGGCCATTAACGACTCCAACCGCTTTACAACGCTCGTCATAACCGCGGGAGCGATTCTCGGTGCTCTTATCGCAATATTCAGAGCGCCTCTTGTAAGTATATTTAACATGGGTGCCGAGATCAGCGATCACACTCTCAACATGGCTATGATCTTGATGCCCGTATATGCCGCCGAGCTTCCGTTTAAAAACATTCCGTACGTACAGATCGCCGGAGTTTTCCGATCGGGAGGAGATACTATGATCGGCGTAAAATACGATCTTATCTGTCTTTGGCTGATTGCATTTCCTATGACCCTCCTCTCCGCTTACGTATTTAAGTTTCCTTTTCCTTTGATATACGCAAGCATGTTCATCGGGGAAGACATTGTAAAGAGCATACTCTGCATACGTTATTTTAAAAAGGAAAAATGGATACGTCCCGTCACATCGCAGGGACTTGAGAGTCTTGAAAAAAGAAAACGATCGAAGCAAGGTTTATAAAAAAAGTTGCGGCGAACAGACAAGATCTGTTCGCCGCGGTTATTTTTATACCTGTTTATATCAGTCTATCTTTTCAAAGATAGCGATTCCCTTTGCTCGGATGCTGAGAGTGATCTCGCCGCTTACGGTCTCGCCCGTAAGAACGTTTCTCCAGTTGCCGACAAAGTTATGAGTGAACTGAACGTCATATCTCGGGAAGAAGCCGATAAGCATTTCGTCCTCAAGAACTGCGCAGTGCTCGGGTGCAAGGAAGTTAACACCTGCGTCGCTTAGAAGCTTTCTGATGATCTCCTCGCGAAGGATAAGATCTGCCGCGAAGATATTCATACCCTTGCCTCTCGGCTTTCTTGCGGTAAGGACGTTACCCTCGGGAGAGCGCTGAAGGACCTCCTGACCGTCCTCCTCGACGATAGCAAGGAGAGGATAATCCTGAGGGATCTTTCTCGTGCAATGCCAATAAATGTGGCGATATGTATCCTTATGGAGCATACGTCCGGGAGTTTCGAAGGTATTGAAGCCTGTGACCGCCTTCTGGTTCTCGCTACTGAACTCGGGAGCAAGCATAGCTGCCGCCCAGTTCCAAAGAACGTGTGCATCGGGACGGATGCGTTTTTCTATTTCCTTCCAGGTCTCCTCAGGCATTACGAATGCATGGCAGAACACGATAAACTTATATCTTGAGAGATCCTCCTCAAAGAGGTCACAAAGTCTGAGGTGATCCACGGGAGCGCCGCAAAGCTTAAGCTCTCTTTCAAGACGGAGTCTGAGTCCTCTCTGAACGCCCGAAATGTAGGTGGTATGAGCGCAGCTCGGCTCATCCTCGATAAAGAGTATCTCGGCAGTTCCCTTTCTCTTGATCGGCGACCATTTCTTATAGAAATCCGCTTGCTGCTTAAACATCTCGACCATATCGTTGTCTGCATACCAGTCATCGTTAAGACCTCCGATATCCATCCACCAGAAGCCCTGATTATAGGTAAGAGCACGATATATCTCTCTCCAGAATACGGTTACGGTATCTTCGGGTGTTTTCTGAGCACGTTCTCTATCTGAAGAATGATGAGAACGGGAATCATTCTCCTCTATCCAGAGCTTCTTTTTTGCAAACGACTGTCCGGGTGCCTGCGATGCACCGGGATCTCCTGCAAGGCAGTAATGATATGCCTTAGGTGAAGAATAGAAGTCAACGTAAGGAGTAGTCATAGCGCGCTCGGTCGCAAGGTGTCCTGCGTATCCGACGGTCTCGTCCTGGAAATATCCGTAGAAGCATCCTGCCGCCTTGCCGGAGGTCTCCTTGATCGTCTTGCCGAAGGCTTCGATAGCGTCAAAGCAAGCATCCGAGTGGAAGAGGTTGCAGTCATACTGTCTCTGATCATCGGCAAGAAGGACCTGACGGAGATTCTTACCGCCCTCACTCCAACGCTCGGGAGTTGTAGGCATAGGAAGATTATCTATTGTGAGGTCGGGCATATTCCATGCCTTACGGAGCGCTTCGAGCGAGCCGTATTTCTTTACTGCCCAGTTATAGAAATGCTTTCTGTGCGAGATACCGAAGTCTCCCTTTCTCGGGTCGCCCTGGTTTCTCCAGTCGCCCCACCACATACATTCGCCGCAGTTTCCGAACGCGGGCATATATCCGATAGTCTGATCTGCATAAGGACTTGCCTCGATATGCTCGACAAGTGCCTTAAGTGCCTTAGACGCGTCTTCTACCCACACCTTTGACGAGAAGGACTGCTGTGCGATCCTCTGATCGGGATAAGGCTTAACATCACCGTCCCAACCCGCCATATCCTGATAAGGCGTTCCTATCATATCGCGTATCTCTTCAGCAGTCGTAGGTCCGTTCCAATAAACACAGAGCTCCTCGGGATGCTCCTTCTGCCAATCGATCGGCGGCTCCATTTTTAGTCTGGGAACGAAATATCTCTCAGGATGATCCTTGAGAAGTCTTTCCATATGGCGATCAAATCTAGTGAAATCGTACTTATCGATTCCTACCCACCATCCGGGCATCGGAACAGTGTTTATGTAAGAACCGACGTAGTCGATCTTTTCGCGTCTGTCGTCATATTTTAACGCAACATCCTCTTGTTCCTGAGTGCCGCTCCATGCACCCCACGCCGCTCCTACATAGTAAAAATTCCACGGATGGTGTCGCATAAATTCAAGTATTTCTTGAAGATTCATAAGATAAAGTCCTCCCATATCTTTTTCATTTTTTAAGCAATTTCAATGCTCAAATCCTTTATATCAAATTAAACGGTTTTTGTCAATAGATTTTACAAAATTAATCGGACAAAACCGAAAAAAAACGAGCACCGCACGGTGCCCGTTTTGATATTTATTCAAATCAGAATTCAAGCTTCTTGGCGATATAAGCCTTGACCTCATCCATCGGGATACGGATCTGCTCCATGGTATCTCTGTCACGGACGGTCACGCAACCGTCCTGCTGAGAATCAAAGTCATAGGTAATGCAGAAGGGAGTTCCGATCTCATCCTGACGGCGGTATCTCTTACCGATCGAGCCTGCATCGTCGAAATCAACGCTGAAATCCTTTGCAAGATCAGCGAAGAGCTTTTCTGCATCGGGAGTAAGCTTCTTGGAAAGAGGAAGGATGGCTGCCTTGAAGGGCGCAAGTGCGGGATGGAGGTGAAGTACCACTCTGACATCGTTCTTTTCCGCGTCTACGATCTCTTCGTCGTAAGCGTCGCAAAGGAACGCGAGAAGAACTCTGTCTGCTCCGAGCGAGGGCTCTACAACGTAAGGAATGTACTTTTCATTGGTCTCGGGATCGAAATATTCGAGAGACTGACCGCTCGTATTCATATGCTGAGTGAGGTCATAATCGGTTCTGTCGGCAACGCCCCAAAGCTCGCCCCATCCGAACGGGAAGAGGAATTCAAAGTCGGTGGTCGCCTTCGAGTAGAAGCAGAGCTCCTCGGGAGAGTGGTCTCTGAGACGGAGATTTTCCTCCTTCATGCCGAGATCGAGAAGGAACTTCTTACAGTAAGAGCGCCAATAATCGAACCACTCAAGGTCGGTTCCGGGCTTACAGAAGAACTCAAGCTCCATCTGCTCGAACTCGCGGGTACGGAAGATAAAGTTTCCGGGAGTTATCTCGTTTCTGAACGATTTACCGATCTGTGCAACGCCGAACGGAACCTTCTTACGCGATGAGCGCTGGATATTCTTGAAGTTTACGAATATTCCCTGCGCGGTCTCGGGACGGAGGTAGACCTCGTTTGTGCTATCCTCGGTAACTCCGATAAAGGTCTTGAACATAAGATTGAACTTACGGATAGCGGTAAAATCTCCGCTTCCGCAATCGGGGCAGGATATATGCTCTGCCTTGATGTACTCGCTCATCTGATCGCTCGTCCAACCGTTGGGGTTGATATCGAGTCCCTTTTCGTTAATGTAATCCTCGATAAGCTTATCGGCACGGTGACGGCTACGGCATACCTTACAGTCCATAAGAGGATCGGAGAAGCCGGCAAGGTGTCCCGACGCGACCCATGTCTGAGGATTTACGATTATTGCGCTGTCAAGACCGACGTTATAGGGAGATTCCTGAACGAATTTCTTCCACCAAGCCTTTTTGACGTTATTCTTAAGCTCGACTCCGAGAGGACCGTAATCCCAAGAATTCGAAAGACCGCCATAGATCTCACTACCTGCGTATATGATTCCGCGGTTCTTACAAAGCGCAACGATTTTGTCCATTGTCTTTTCACTGTTGTTCATCTTTTTTATCCATTCCTTTGATATATATTGAATATTATTTTTACCTTGTTATCCAAGATACTGCTTGAATTTATTTACCGATCCGTTTATATTGACTCTGAACAGATATCCCATATCTTCAAATTTTTCATACGCACCGAGAAGTGCGGTCCCCGTCTTTTCCGAATCCTTGAAGGAGAATAAGATATTTGATATCTTAGACATATCGGTTGTCGTGAAATCGGTAGTAACGTACTCAAGCATTTCTCTTGCTTTGGCGATTATATTCGGTCTGAATTTGTCACAGATCGCACTTAACATATTCTTTCCCGTATCTATAAGGATCTGAGAATCAAAATATCTCGTTTCCGATCCGCCGTAGGTGAGCATCGTAAGGAGATTTTCGGATGTGAGAGTAAGCTCTCCGGCACCAAGGAGCACTACCCTTTTCCCCGTTTCGGGATCCCTTGTTCTGATATCCGAAGTGAGCTTATATTTTACGTCCTTAAGCTCGGAGGCGAGCTTTACGTAATCGTTTATATCAACGTATCCGACGAAATCGGCATTTATTCCCGTGAATCCGACTACGGTAGATTTTATGAACGCATCGGTTCCCGATTTCGGGAAAAGCAGGCTTCTGTTGGCGAAAGCCTCGTTAAGGCTCATGTCAACCCCTCCGACCGAGGTGATGCTATCCCCGGGTATTACGGTAATAAACGACTTTTTAACGGTAGCGTTTATCGAGACAACACCGATATACTTTATCTCAAGGTCATATTTTTTATCGAATTCTCCGAGAAGGCTGTCAAACTCATCCTTATAAGCGGGAGTATCGTCCGGTTCCTCGGTACCCTCGTTTTCGGTATTTTCGGTATCCTCAACAGCTTCGATTTCGTCTGTAATGACGAGTGCGAAGGAAAATCTCTCGTGTGAAGCGTACGTGACCGTGTTCTGAACATCATCGCCTCCGTCACCTTGCACATTCTCTTCGCTCTCCGATTTATCGTTTTCGTCTATAAGAGTGAGCGCAAACGATCCGCCGTAAAGGATAATTACGGCAAACACGAGAAAGGATATTACAAACGAGATAAGAAATCCTTTTACAAAAGACATGCGCTTTCCTCCGTCAAGATCAGGATCAACTATACGTCGACATCTTATTATATACCATGAAAAGTGAAATTTCAATAGTAAAACTATACCAAAAGGGCGAATTTTCAAAGAGTTAACAATAAAATTAACACAAAAAAACATTTTGATCAAAAAAATCAAAAAAAGCACTTGAAATAAAGCTTACTTTGTGGTATGATTACGTAGTAAAGAGAATATGCCCCTATAGTTAAATGGATATAATAAACCCCTCCTAAGGGTTAGTTATGGGTTCGATTCCCGTTGGGGGTGTAAAAAAGCACTTGCTGTCGCAAGTGCTTTTTTTATTTGCCTTTCGGCAACTGTGTTTTTTATTTTTTCCTTACTTTTCCGGGTGGGATCCCCTTTATTTTTTTATAGCATCTATAGAAATAGCTATCATCCTCAAAGCCGCAATGCCATGCGACCTCAGCCACCGTCATACGTCCGTCTCTCAGCAGAGTTTCGGCAATATCGACTCTATACCCGTTCATATATCTGACCGCGGTAACGCCCATAACGTTTTTAAACACGCGGCAGAAATGGTACTTACTGATATTACAAAGCTCGGCGAGCTCGTCCACGCTTATCACCTTAAAATACTCGGTATGGATCTTAGCAAGCGCAGGCGATATGAGCTTCACCTGCTTAACGTCGCTTACGTCCTTTAATATCTCATCACCGGATCTGAAATGATCGCGTATAAGAAGCGCAAAAAACTCACTGATGAGATTCTGCACTATGAGCTTATAATAAGCCCCTTCGGCACGCATCTCCTCGACAACTCTGGCGACGATAGCCTGAAGTCTTTTATCGCCCCTTATCAGATTGTCGAATTTTCCGCCCTGCTCTATAAGTATTCTCCTAAGATTAAGCACGTTTCTGTTGACAGAATCAAGAAAATCAATACCGATGACCATAATAGTATACCGACCGGCATACTTATCTATATTGATATTCGTATGGATCTCATAGGGATTGACTACCGTTATATCTCCCGGCTTTGTCAGTATGATATCGCTTCCTATCATGAGAGCGCACTCGCCCTCATAATACTTTATTTCGATCTCCTCGTGTATAGCCTTTTCAGCGATCCACGGAGAGTCATCCTTGACTCTTATCTTAAAATCGTTACTTAAAAATTCTATTTTCTGAAAATACGGATTTTTGTTTTTTTCGGTGTTTTCCATACAAAGGCCTCTCAGAAGAGCGTCTTTCAGTCAAGAATAAAGGTTCCGCTATCCTTATCGCAGTAGAATTTTGCGTTTTCATGCAGACGAAGCGCAGAAGCGGGGCAAAGAACGTCTACAGGCTCGGTAATTGTCTTTCTTACGGCGTCAGCCTTGGTGGGCGCCGGAACCGTACAGAACATCGCGCCTGCGCGCATAAGTGCGGGAACCGTGAGAGACATCGCGTATTTCGGAACGTCGTCGATCGTCTCAAAGCATTTATCGTTTACCTGCTGCTGGCGGCAGACCTCGTCAAGCTTTACTATCTTAACGTCCTTAGCGTCCCAGAAATCGGCCTCGCCGGGATCGTTGAACGCGATATGTCCGTTTTCGCCTATTCCGAGACAAACGACGTCAATTCCCTTGCCTCTGAGAAGCTCGGTATATCTTGCGCACTCTGCCTCGATATCGTCTGCCTTTCCGTTAAGCGGATAAAATTTTCCCGCGCCGAGGGGATCGGCAACGTATTTCTTGACAAATCCTGCAAAGCTCTGCTCCTGATCGATAGAGATACCGATATATTCGTCCATATGGAAGACGTTTACTCTTTTCCAGTCTATGCCCTCTTCTCTTGAGAGAGAATCGAGAAAATCGGACTGCGAGGGTGCAGCGGCAAATATAACGTTGACCTCTTCCTTTTCGGCAAGAAGCTTTTTAAGATGAGCGGCAACGTCACCTGCGACCTGCTCACCCATGCTCGTTCTGGTATCGTGTACGTAGACATCAAGTCTGTCAGCCTTAAGTGTTTTAATTATCATTTATAATTTCTCCCTTTACAAAAACTTTTTTCACATTCAGATCCTTATCAAGAACGGTGATATCACCGTCGTATCCGACATCAAGCTTACCCTTTGAAAGTCCGAACAGATATGCCGGATTTTCGCTTCCCATCTTAACAGCCTCGGAAAGATCAAGTCCCGCCTCTACCGCCTTTTTGATAAGAACGTCGGCAGTAGCGATGCTTCCTGCAAAGGCGCTTCGGTCAAGAAGCTTACATACTCCGTCCTCTATTATGCAGGGCATATTTCCGACGTTTGAATATCTTTCCGTGCTTCCGGCGACCTTAAGCGAATCGCTGACGAGAATTATCTTATCGTGCGGCTTCAGCTTGAATATAAGCCTGAGAAGCTCGATAGGAAGGTGCTTTCCGTCTGCGATGATCTCAATATACATATCGTCCCAAAGATAAGCACATTCAATAACTCCGAGCACTCTGAAGCCCATTTCTCTTGTTATGGTCGAGGTACAGGAATAGAGGTGCGTTACAAGATTGCATCCCTTTTCTCTCGCAAGACACATATCACTGTATTTTGCGTCGGTATGTGCGGCAGAGGGGATTATATTATGAGCTTTAAGATACTCACAAAATTCTCCGTTTATATCGAGCTCGGGGGCATAGTCCCATCTCTTTATTATATCTCCGAAGTTTTCGACTATATATTTATAGTGCTCGGGCTTAGGATTTCCGAGCATGCTCTTCTCCTGAGCGCCGCTCTGCTTCTCGGAAAAATAGGGACCCTCGAGGTGAGCTCCGATGATCGAGCATCCGATCGATTCATCCTTCATAGCCTCTCTGATATTTTCAAGAGCCGCACAGGTTTTTTCAAAGGTAGAGGAGGTGACGGTCGGCATTACCGAGGTCGCTCCGTGCGAGCGCTGAAAGCTGATCGCCTTCAGTATCTCCTCGCAGGACGCTCCGCCGTAATCGACTCCCACCGCTCCGTGCGTGTGAAGATCTATAAGACCCGGAATGACGTAATCCTCTCCGAAATCGTACTCGCGGTACTCTTTGGCACCGACGTCGGCTTCGGAAATTATCTTACCGTTATCGATAAACACGCATCCCTCGGAGAAGGCTCCGTTTTTAAGTATGTTTTTTCCGCGTATACAGGTGATCATATCATTTCTCCTCATAATCAAAAGAGAGCCTCGTATCAACCGACGAACGGACGAGTCCTGTTGCTATCTCAACATGAAGCGGATGGCTCTGATAGTTTTCAAGCGCCTTTGCCGACTCGAAGGTCGAGTCCATCAAAATATCTCCCGTGGAGACGGGAAATTTATCTGTAAGTATCCTCATCTCAACAAGACCGTCGATTTTTCCGACAAGTCCCTCGAGAGCATTTTTTATCTCAAGAGCTCTTTTGGAAGGATCCTCAAGATCTTCCTTAAGCTTCCATATTATCATATGCTTTATCATAATTTATCTCCTTACTGTAAAACATCCGCCTTTTTCTGTATAAGAAGGGTTGCTTCGGTAGAGCTTATTACCTCACTCATGGGAAGAACTACATCCTTTTCCTTTTTTACGACCCTTATAAAATCGCTTAAATAGTCTGTTTCTATAGGATCTACCAAAAGCTCTCTTCCCTCCTTCTCGCCCTTTGCAAACCACACGGTCTTTTCTCCGTTCATCGAGAAGGAGATCGTACCCTTGGTCCCCCAAATGTAGAACTGCCAATAATAAGGAAGCTCAAATTCCACTCCGTCGGGGATGGCGTAGGAAAGGTCGGCAATAACGCCTGCGTTATTTTTAAGCGTGAGCATTATCTGCGCGCTATCCTTAAAATCCTTTTCATTTTCCGCATATTTATTCCAGCATCTTGCTCCGTTTATAACGTCTAATTTCCCGTCAAAAAGGTAAGAAAGAAGGTCTATTCCATGTATGGCGATATCGTTTATAACTCCGCCGTGCTTTCCGTCTTCAAAGTACCATGAAGGACGTCTTCCGTACTGCAGAGGATGCTGACCTCCGAAATAAACGTTATTGATCTCTCCGAGTGCGCCGCTTCTTATAAGATCCCGTACCGCATTCACCTTGTTTTCAAAGCGCATCGTGAACATGCAGCTTACGGTAAGATCCTTTTCCTCGGCAAGTCTTTTTATCTCATAAAGCTCGGAAAGCTCGGTGCAAAGCGGCTTATCGCAGATAACATGCTTACCTGCCTTAAGAGCCTTTATAGCGATAGCGCCACGGTCTCCGTAGCAGCTTCCGATCGCTACTGCCTCTACCCTTTCATCAAAAAGAAGCTCATCAAGCGACGTATAAGAGATATCGACTCCGTTCTCTGCTGCGGCATTCCGAGCTTCCTCATTTTCCTCAAAGGAACCGACGATCTCGATATCCTTATGATTTTTCGCCATTTCATAAAGTACGTATATATGTCCGTGACGGAATCCGACAAACGCAATCCTCATAATCTCAGATCCTCTCGTATTTCATCTCGACAGTCTTTCCCGTTTCGTACGAGCGCTTTACCGCATCAAGGAAAACAACGGGAGCGACAAGCTCTTCGTAAGATGCCGGCATCTTACCGCTTCTTATCATATTTACAAAATTATCACAGCCTCTGCGGAAGACAGGTCCAAGGCTAATCGCACGGTGCTCGGTCTTTTGCTCCGCGAACAGACTTGCGCTATAAGAGGTATAGCTCTTTTCCATAAAGTTACAGGTAACGGAAAATCCCTCATAATCCACGATAGCGCATACGCTTTGGTTGTTTTCTCTCGCTGTCACCGCGCGCGGTCCGTATCCGAATATTTCCATCGTTATTTCGGCAAGGTGCGAGGAATAGAACCAGAAATCGCCGTACTCGTTTTTAAAGCTGAGCGGTGCCGCAGCCGTTCCTCCGTGAACGGTCGGTGCAAGCTCATTTTTGATATCCTTCAGCTCCTTTACGCCGTCCGCGTATTTAACGGTAGAGCCTCCGCAAAGAGGGACGCCCTTCTCTTTGGCAAGTCTTACAAGCGCAAGTGCCTCGGCAGGATCGCTCGTAAAGGGCTTATCGATAAACGCGGGGATCCCTTTTTCAATAAAGGGTATTGCAAAATCGGCATGGAAGCGACCGTCACGCGCTGTGATCATAACTGCATCGACGTTCTCGACCATCTCTTCTATGCTGTTTGCGACCGCGTCGGCACCGAATTCCTTTACAAGCGCCTCGTTTTCCTCGGGATAGTTTCCGTAAACAAGGGTAACGTGGCAATCGGGATAGATCAGATCTCCGTTTTCGTCACCTTTATTAAAAAACTTTGTAAATTCCTTAGCATGGAAGTTTTCACTTCCGACAATACCTATTCTGAAATTTTTCATTTTATTTTCCCCAAACCTCAAGATATTTTTTAGCAAATCTTCTACCAAGCTCTCGCATCCCCTCGGAGTCAAAATGCACCTCGTCACCGACAACATGCTCAAGCTCGCCGTTTCCGAATATCATTTCGCAGTTTTCGGTCTTTTTGACAGTTTCGATTATCTGTCTGTTGACCTCGATTATTCCGGGCTTATATATATCCTTCGCCTGATCGAAATTTTCCCAGATCTCGCAGGCTATAAATGGTATATCGCTTCCCCCGAGATCCTCACGGATATCGTGTATGAGTGCGGAAAGCTTTTCAGCATAGTTTTCGTAATCGCTTTTTTCAACGACGTCCTGCTCGCCCTGGAGCCAAAGTATACCGTCTATCCTTTTGTCCGGGTATCCTGCCTTTACTCTGCGTACGGCTTCGTTATAAAGCCACTCTCCCTTTTGCCAGGATGCGATCTTGGAAGCGCCGCGCGCGTTGGAAATTATACCGATCTCTTCGTCCGGAAAAGCCTTTTTCATTTCACATGAGAAGGTCGAAGCGGGACTTATACCGCTGAGTCCCTCCGTGAGCTTTACTGTCGAATATCTGTTAAACGGATTTACCGCCTTTTCCCATTTATCCTCTCCGTTGAGAAGGAAAACGCCTTTGAGTCCGGCATCGTCGCTTTCATTCCAGCGTGCCGCACACGGTCCCGCCATATTCGACTGTCCGATACATAAAAATACTTTCATTTTATTCCTCCGATACAGCTCGTTTTCCCGGCTCTCGTTTCAACATTCGGACTCAGAGGTCTTATATATAGCTTCTATTATCTCGAGCGCCTTTTTCCCCGCGTGGCAATCAACAAGGATATCCTCATCTCCGTTTATCGCATTAACGAAATTTTCTATCTGCAGCTTATGCATATCGCTCTGCACCGCGGATGGATCGCTTGAAGTAGATTCAGACACAAAGCTCTCGGTCTCGACACGCTCGCCGTTTATCATAAGCTCCTCTATTCTGTTTTCACGGATAATAACATATCCCTTATCTCCGCATATCTCAATCCTTCTGTTAAATCCGGGATACGCACAGGTGGATGCCTCGATAACACCGAGTGCTCCGTTTTCAAAGCGAAGCGTGGCGACCGCACTGTCCTCGACCTCGATATCGTGCGAGAGCGTGCGTACACATCCCTTTACGTCTACTACGTTGCCCACTATGTAGGTGAGCAGATCGACTCCGTGTATTCCCTGATTCATCAGAGCTCCGCCGCCGTCAAATGCCTTCTTGCCCCTCCAGGATCCGCTCGCATAATATTCCTTACTTCTGTAATATTTCATATACAGACTGCAAAGAGATATTTTTCCGAACGCGTTCTCCGAAATAAGCTTTTTGACCTTGGCTATATCACTTGAAAATCTAAGCTGTGAAATAACGGTAAGTATCTTTCCGCTCCTTTCGGAGACCTCTATAACACGCTCAGCATCGGCAACGGTAAGCGCCATCGGCTTTTCGAGCACGACGTGCTTTCCGCTCATCATAGCATCTATTGCGTTTTGAGCGTGGAAGCAACTCGGGGTGCATATACATATCGCATCTATATCCCGATCACCAAGCATATCATTATAGCTTTCGTAAAATTTCACCCCGTGATCACGGGAAAATTTTTCTGCGCGCGAGCTATCGTTATCACACACGCCGTAAAGCACGGCACCCTTTGCCTGCGACAGAGCCTGCGCGTGGACGTTTGCTATCATCCCGCATCCGAGAATTCCGAATCTTATGTTTTTCACGTTTTCTCCAAATCAATTATATAATATATTTTTTACATAGTAAATGACATAAACTGACCATACAGTTTGCTTAAAGTGAACTCTTTTTAAGACAGACACGTGCAACGCTATGTTTTGGAAGCGTCATTCTCATATCATCCGACACGTCAAGGGTTCTGTCGCAGATCAGCCTCGGCTCATCAAAGGTATTGACCGCACGAACGTCATCGGATGTTACGACGTCTGCTTTTACAAGCTCATATTTGCCCTTTGCAAAGGAAAGAGAGACCTCCTTTTCAAGATAGAGATCTTTATTTACTATACTTACAGTAATATTTTCCCCGTCATCGGAAATGCTCGCAACAATATCAAGCATTTCGTCCAGATCATCGGGAAGTACGGGCAGGAGATACTGTCCGAAATGCTCCTTAAGAAGCCTCATCACATAGAAGGTCGGAGTTCTGAAGCATTTTTCCCCGTCCGTTTCAAAAAGGCTCTGAAGAAGATTACAGACCTGAGTCTCCATCGCAAATTCCACTATATCACTGTTTTTATAAAAGATATGCATAGTGAGAGCGGCGAAAATTCCGTCGCGCATTGTCTGACGCTGATTCTGGTTATTCTTCATATTTGCCTCGGGATGCCATGTACCCCACTCGTCAAAGCATATCTTAGTTTTTGCGTTTTGACCCGCGTGCTCCTTTATTACAATGCGGTGAAGGTCGATATCGTACTGATAGCGCCACAGAAGATCGAGAAGTCCGTAATATCCCTCGTCGGAATAATCAACGGCATCTCCCGCTATAGCGCATCCGCCCTTCGTGGCACCCAGATAATGATGCACCGAAAGCGCATCGGGCGGCAGATCTCTTTGCTGTCTTGTGATATGATCAAGCGCTTTTCCGGGCCATCCGGGCAAGCCGTGACGCATAGAAAGACCAAGTCCGATGAAATACAGCTTCTTTCTGTCTTCTCTGAGCACCGTCTGGAACTGCAAATATTTTTGTGCGTATGCGACCGGATTATTAAAATCGGCATGCCATACGTTTTCATCGGTATTTCCGATTCCCCAATATTTTACGTTGTACGGCTCGGGATGTCCGTTTTCCGCACGCATTTTTCCGTATTTCGTATCGGTCGGTCCGTTTACGTACTCAAACCAATCAAGAAACTCCTCGGGCGATCCGGTAGCGGTATTTACGGTAAGGATCGGTTCGGCGCCCACAAGCTCACAAAATCTTAAAAACTCATCGGTGCCGAAATCGTTTCTCCAAACGGGATTTGCGGGATCGGCTATCGGATGCATCCTTGCCATTCTTTCCTTGCCGATTCCGTTTTTCCAGTGGTAATGGTCGGCGCAGCATCCGCCCGGCCAACGCATACAGCCCACACCCATCTCACGGCAGCCCTCGATAACTTCAAGACGGATACCGTCGATATTCGGGATATCGCTATCCTTACCGACCCATATACCGTCATAGATAACGTGTCCGAAATATTCAAAGAACACGGAATGAAGCTTCGATGTTATCTGATACTCTTTTTTCGGTCTTTCTACGATCTTATAGTTCATATCTCACCTCTTTATATCATGACACCGGTATAATAGTCCTTGATCTCTGTCTTTATGACCCTTGCCGTATAAGCATCAAGCCTCTCAAGGCTCGGATTATTACGGCATTCCTCATCACAATAGTCGGATCTGTTATATTCGACCTTGATCTCAAAGGGAAGCTCCATCTTAACAGGCTCGACGTTTGCGCGATTTTCTATTCCCGTCTTTACTGTATCGTATATGATCCTTTCAGCCTCATGTGCAGGCAGACAGGTAGCGACATTTCTTTCGCAGGCGTGCTTTACGGAGCCTGTCTTAATGTTCTTAATAAAGTGCTCTGCCTCAATGCAAGCCGCCTTGTCACCGGTAACGGCAACAATAGGAACTCCGAAATGTCCCGCAAACACCGCCATCTGCATGACCTCGCCTATGCGCACGTCATTGTAGAAATAGTGGTGGATACGGATCGACATCTGTGTATGGTCAAGGAATGCGTTCATAGTTCCCGCCATTGCATGCGCACCGACTTCTACGACCGCATCGACATCCTTCATTACCCAATCAAGATCACGAACCCATACCTGAGTAGCGCGACTATCAAGTGCACCGGGAATGAAATTCTTTCCGTGAAAATGTCCGTCAACGACGTACACCTTTTCCGCACCCGCATCAAAGGCTGCCGCAACTGCGACGTTTACGTCCTTCATAAGACGCACGAGCGCGTCCTGATATTCGGGTGTTTCGGTATCCATTACCGCGCCGAGAGTTTCAACGCAGCTGATACCCTCCATATCCGTTGAAATGAAAATATTCATAACTGATTTCTCCTATTGAAATTACAAAATTAAAGAAGTACACTGTAATAATCGACAATTTCGCTTTTCACACTGCGAAGAGTATACGCATCGAGTCTTTCTATATCGGAGCGTCCTCTCATAGCATCGTCACAATAATCCGAACGGTTGAATTCTACCGTTATCTCAAGAGGAAGCGAGACCTTTAGGGGTGAAAATCTTTCGTACTCCGAAACACCCTTCTTCACGGTCTCATAGACAAGCCTTTCCGCATCCGCAGAAGGCATACAGGTACAAACGTTTCTTTCTTTTGCCTCTTTAAGGCAGGCAGTAGGGAGACCGTCCCCGAGGAAGCGTTTAGCCTCAGCGCACACGGCTCTGTCTCCGGTAAGCGCGACGATCGGAACGTCAAAATATCCCGCAAACGCCGCCATCTGCATAAGCTCACCTATACGCTGACCGTTATACAGATAGTGATGCATTCCAAGTGACCACTGAGTATGATCGAGGAAAGCGTTCATGGTTCCCGCCATTGCGTGCATTCCGATAGCAACTACCGCCTGCACATCCTTTATCATTTGCGGCATATCCTTCGTCCGCACCTGAATCGCGCGAGGATCAAGCTCGCCTTCAATAAAATTCCTTCCTCCTCCGTGACCGTCTGCAACGTAGACCTTTTCTGCTCCGGCATCGAATGCGGCGGCGACCGCCGCATTCGTATCTGCCATGAGACGTTTAAGTCCTTTATAATGCTCGTGAGTTCCGACGTTCATCACCATTGATATATCGGATATTCCGCTAATACCCTCCATATCGGTAAGTACAAAAACATTCATTTTACGCCTCGAAATTTATACTTATTTATCTTCCTTCTGCTGATCTGCGGCGTTTTCAGATCCATGCCATCTACCGCCCTGAGACTTATCGGTGTCTCCTTCGATAAGCTCGGTGTAGTTCTCGACAACCTTTTTGTAAACGGAAGCATAAGCCTCGATCCATTCCTTATCAAACTTCTTGAACCAGGGCATACCGATGCAGTACTTTTCCTCAGAGGGCTTTAAGTACTTATCGTCGTCACGTACGTCACGGTCTGCAAAGACGATACGTCCGGGCTTTCCTGCATTGAGAAGGTCAAAGGTCTTAAAGAAGTTGTGGGTATGCAGGCAGAAGTTTCCGCCCTCCCAGCATCCGAAATGTCCGTTGAATTCTGCGGTAACAGCCTGTGCGAAGCGCTTTGCGGAAAGTCCGCCGAGCTGATCGGGATAATATGCGCAGGTAGGATTGTAGAATCCGCCCATAGTCGTTCCCTCTGCCTCATTGGTACGGATAGGACGTATTCCGGGAAGTCCCTCAAGCTGATCGTAGAAATAGTTCATAGCCTTTCTGATCTCAACGCAACGCTCGTCAAAGTGCTTGAGCTGACCGCGTCCGAGAGCTGCGCTTACCTGATTTACTCTTCCCTTTACGCCGCCGAGAGCGATATGGAAATAAGACTTAAGCTCATCGGACTCCTGAATAAAGTTTCCGTTATTTCTTTCATAATGACCGAATGCCATTGCTCTTTCGTAGATCTTTCTGTCATCGGTTACGAGCATACCCATTTCGCCTGCCGCAAATACCTTCCAGCTCATCATAGACATTGCCGCTACGTGTCCGAAGTTTCCGACCTTCTTGCCCTTATATGTAGCACCGTGTGCGTGGGAAACGTCCTCGATAACGTAGAGGTTGTGCTTATTTGCGATCTCCATGATCGGATCCATATCGCAGGGATGTCCGAAATAGTGCACTACCATAATAGCCTTGGTCTTGGGGGTTATGCATCTTTCAAGATCGCTCGGATCGAGAACAAGATCGTCGTTGATGTTACAGAATACTGCGGACGCACCGAAGTTCATAGCCTGCGATACGCTTCCCCAATAGGTCTTGGTGGGGCAGATGATCTCATCTCCGACACCGAGTCCGATAGCGAACATAGCCGCGGTAAGCGACATAGTTCCGTTAGTATAGCCGATAGCATACTTTCTGCCCTGCCATGCTGCGAATTCATCCTGGAATTTCGTGGTGATATCGGTTCCCGAGAAATTGTTATTTCTCACGATATCCATTACCGCCTCCTCATCTTCCTTGGAAATAAGCGGCCATTTAAAAAGATCTTCGGGAGCGCCCTCCTTTATAATAGGCTCTCCACCGAGTAATGCAAGCTTTGCCATAGTAATTTTTCTCCTTTATGCTTCGTTTTATTTTTTATTTAAGTTTAATACGGTCTTTTCCAGTTTTCCAAGCTGTCGCGTATCCTTCCGGACACAGCGCAGCAGCTTTCGATCTCAATTTCATCGTCATCGTGCGCCATAACGACGACGCCGCTTTCTGCCTTTTGAGTCACGTTACGTACCTTAAGTCCCGAAACGTGCTCTCTAAAGAGGACAGGATATTCAAACTTACACGAAACGACTGTATTGATATCGATATCAAACATAGACACCTCACTGTTCAGCGTACCGTAATTTTCTTGGTAGTAAGCGCCTATCAGATTAGCGTGTACGGGGCTCTCGAGATTATCCTGTTCGTATACTCCCCTTATTTTGATATTTCGTATCTTATTTCCGTTTCGCGCGAGAAGGGCGACCGCCTGCACGAATCTGACAGGCTTCAGGCAGACATTTTCGATACGTATATCCGAAATATCTCCGTCGCCCGGATCTTCGCTCGGCATCATAAAATTGGATGGGACGAGCGGATAGAGGTAGGTCTTCCATGCCACAACCGGATACTTTTGAAAAACAGATCCGTTATTCAGTGCTATAAGATCATCGGTCGTAGTTCCCGAAATATTTTTTATGCTTATATTTCGGCATCCGTTTCTGAGATTTATACCGTCACCGTTCACACAACTCGTATAAAATTCGATATCGTGAATGCTTCCGTTCTTCGAGCGCTCTACCGACACCGCCCAGTTTCTCGTCTTTGTGATGAAAAATCCTCCAAGCTCAAAGTCCTCGCATCGGGTGATCAGCACCATAAAGGTACGCCATCCCCAGATATCTCCGAGCGTTTCCTCGACCTCTCCTGTACAGTAGTTAAGACTGCTCTGCTTATCGGGTCCCTCGATACGCGCGCCGTTTTTGCCGATGATCCTTACGTTTTCAGTAAGCTTTATATCGGTAGGATATCCGAACGGCTCCGCGGGATCGACCACAAGACCCGCCGATCGGAAAACATTATCGAAAACCCCGTCCTTAAGCTTAAGAGTCACGCCGTCGACGGTGATCGTCATATCCGAATAGAAAAGTATAGCGCGATCGAGCATATAGTCCTTTTTATCGATCAGGACTGATGCTATATTTTTCTCCCTTGCGTATTCTATTGCCTTTTCTATAGCGTCGCTGTCAGAATCGGCATCAGAAAGGAAATCGTAAGCTCTTACACACGAATTCCCATCAAGGCCATACACTTTTATGTGTTCCATAATTTTTACCCCTTTTAGAGTCCGAGAAGTTTTTCGGCGTTTCCGCGAACGAACTTATAATAGTTATCTTCGCTTATCATCCTATCCTCGCGGAATCTTTCGAGCCATGCATCGAATTCAAACGGGAAGCGGCTATAGGGATTACCGTAATCGGTACCGTACAGGATCCTATCCGAGAATTCCTCTACAAATCTTGCGGCGTAGTCCGGATCTCGCATAAACGCATTTGCGCCGCTGTTTGCAGACACGTCGCAGTAAAGATTCGGATATTCTCTCATAAGAGAGGCAAGCCTTCCCTCTTTTTCTATCCTTCCGGTTGGAAAATCGACTCTTACGTCGCTTTGTCCGTTATCCGATATTTCCGCCCAGAACAGCTGAGAATGTCCGAGGATCTTAAGCTTTTCATGCTTTTTGAGCATTTTTTCAAGTCTCGGAAGTCCCGCGTCATCCATGATACCGTAATATCCGTAAACGGTGTCCGTGGGGGCGATATGTATGGTTACGGGCATATCGCACTCGGCGCAGTGATAGAAAAGGTTATCCATAAGAGGATCGTCGAAGGGAAGCTGAGCGTAAAGCTCTCCTACACCCTTTGCTCCGAGCTCCTTATAGAAGCCTATCACCTTCGACCAATCGGCATCGGGTGAGTTTCCGGCGCCTCTCGGATCGAGACTGCAGAACCACAAAAAGCGGTCGGGATACAGCTCGGTAGCTTCCTTTGCGTCCTCGCTTGTCGAGAGCGCAAACATCCACTCGGGGGACACGCTCGGAAGGAGCACTCCCTTTTCGATATTGATCCTGTCATAAAACTCTATAAGCTCTGTAGGACTGAGTGCCGTATGGCAGGACGAAAAGGATGACGGCGGTGTGTATTTCTTATGCAGAAAGATATGCGAATGTATATCGATCTTCTTTATACTGTTCATATCTTACCGATATCAGAGTCCGAGAAGTCTTTCAGCGTTTCCGCGAACGAACTTATAATAGTTCTCCTCACTTATCATCTTATCCTCGCGGAATTTTTCGAGCCATACGTCGAACTCGAACGGATGTGTATTATAGGTAGCGCAGATATCGCATCCGTACATAACTCTGTCGGAGAACTCCTCGAAGAATCTTGCGGCGTAATCGGGATCACGCATAAATGCGTTCATTCCGCTGTTTGCGGATACGTCGCAGTAAAGGTTGGGGTACTCGCGAAGGAGCTTTGCGATCCTTCCCTCGGTGACCTTACCGGTAGGATATCCTGTGCGGTTCTCCTCGGTAACGTCAGCAGACATTTCTGCCCAGAAAAGCTGCGAATGTCCGAATATCTTAAGATTTTCGTGCTTCTTGAGCATTTTTTCGAGTCTCGGAAGTCCGACGTCGTCCTTGATTCCGTAGTATCCGAAGGGTGCGTTCATAGGTGCAACGTGGATAGTCACGGGCATATCGCACTGTGCGCAGTGATAGAAAAGGTTATCCATAAGAGGATCGTCGATCGGAAGCTGTGCGGTAAGCTCGCCTACGCCCTTCGCTCCGAGATTTTTATAGAACATAAGAAGCTTGGAAAGATCAGCCTTGGGATCGTGTCCGCAGTTTCTGGGGTCGATATTGCAGAACCAGATAAATCTGTCGGGATGCTTATCGGTCATAAGCTTTGCTTCCTGGCTTGTGCACACAAAGAAATGAAATTCGGGAGAAACGAGCGGAAGAAGGACTCCCTTTTCAATATTGAGCTTATCGTAAAATCCGATAAGATCGGTATCGTCCACCATCGGATATTTCGTGAACATATTCGGGGGGACAAGGTCCTTGTTGGGCGTTACGTGAGCGTGAATATCGATCTTCTTGATGACATCCATTTTACTTACCTCCATAAGTATGTAGATTTTAAATTTTCATATGCCGAAAAAAGCACACTGTTACAACTACATTATAACACACATGTAAAGAATTGCAAACAACTATATTGCCCTTTTTATGTACAATATTGCTCTTTTTTCGATTTTTTTGCGTCATACCTTATCAAACAAAGCACGATTTAATCTTTTCCCAAAGAAAAACGCATCTTCGGTGATACCGAGGATGCGTTTTTTATCATACGTGATCCGCCGTAGGGATACACAGAGGAAGCGGAAACCATGCTCTGGCGAGCGGATCGATCTCACGTTCCGGAGAAAAAGCGGAAAAGAAAAAGGACACCGCCTGCTTATGCTCGAGCACGACATCAGGCAGATCGTCCGTAGGCACGACCTGTGTTTTCCCGTCAAGCACATGTATCTTAAGATTTTCTTTTCCGGCGACTCCGTTTATTTCAACAACAAGGGATCCGTCTATCATAGGACACACGGAAGCCTTGAGCTTCATAAAGGCAGAGAGCGTCCTTCTGTAATTCAGGATCGAATAATTTTGATCTCCGACCGTTTTACATTCCGCACAGATCTTAAAGAGCGCGGAGGCTCTTTCCATTTCATGGGTCGGAACAAAAAGCGTGACATTTCCGAAGCGCTCGATATAATTTCGGACTACGCAATAAAGATCGCTCTCGGAAACGAGTGTCAGCTCATCGAGTTCTCCGATAAAATAGCCGACAAATCGATCTCCGTCTACTATCGCAAAAAGTTCTCTTCCCCAGGAATGTGCGATGTCAACAAAGTCCTCCGCATTCCTTATAAAATGAAGCGGCTTTTTCGCATGAAGCGAGACTATCTCGTCCTTAAAGACCGAGTCCTCTTCCACACCGATAAAATCAAGCTTTTTAAATTCACTGCCACCAAAGCAGTGCCTAATACAAGTCCCATCAATCTCGAAGCTGTATTTCATACCTGCAAGCTCATACGAAAAATATCCGTATCTATGGCGAAGTCCGCCGAGATCGGCAATATCCGCTCCGCCCGATATCATATCGTCTATTGCCTTCTTCATAAGGATCTTCATATACCCGCTCGATCTTGATCTCGGATGTACGGCAACGTTTCCTATACCGCACACGGAAAGCCTTTCACCGAGGACGTCCATATCCCGCTTGAACGAACCGACAGCCGCCCTGATGCGTCCGTCCTCCTCGATTATGTAATTCTTTTTACACGGCTCGTATTTTTCTTTATAAATCTTCGGCAAAAGATTTACAAAATCGGTATCACGTCCGTTGAAGCCAAAAACATAGTTAAGAAAATCGACGAGATCATCTCGGGTATATTTCTCCGCAAATCCTACTGTGATATTTTTATCCTGCATCACGCGTCTCTTCCCTCCATCAGTATCCTGTTCATTTCGGCAAGAACCTTTATCTGCTCTTTATCGAAGCTGCCGTCCATATTTACCGCTATATCAACGGTCACGACACCGCCTACGGCATTTACTTTCTTTACAAAATCAGCCATATACGCTCCGTTGTGCTTAACTCCATAGCGACCCCAACCTCCGTACATTTCCTTTCCCGGACACGGAAGTCCGAGGGGTGCAAGCATAAAGGTCTGCGCTCCGTCAACAAATCGGGATGGCGGGATCTCCGTAAAATCATTGAATTCTCCGCACACAAAATCCTCGTTTACGTAATTCTTTTTATAATCGGCAAAGACTCCGTCATTCATCGAGACGATAGCGTTCGGGTTACCCTTCTTGCACGCATCGTAGTAGGGAGTGAGCAGCTCGTCCGTATATTTTAAGAAGTCACGGTAGCATCCGTCGATCCACCATCCGCAAACCTTATCCCCATATCTGACGGCATATTCCTCAAGCACCGCCGCCCATTTCTCGACGAACTGCGCTGTTACGCCGACCTCTCTCGGCTCGGTAAATCCGAATTTTTTGCCGATATCATAATTTTTATACGGACCGTCACCCGTATAGTAAAGATAGAGATCTATCCCGTACGGAGAGAGTGCCTCGTAAAGCTCGGACACAAGGTCGCGCCTTGCACACGCCTCCCCGGGCAATGTACCTGCGATGCGGTCGAAGGTCTCATTCGGTGCGATAAGGCAGGGATCACCCTGCATCAAGGTGATAAAATAGTATCCCGCTCCGATCTCATGAAGCTGTCTTGCTATAAGATCGACGTCGATAGAGTCTATGCATTCGTTCCATTTAAGGTGTCCTCTCTTGAGATTGTGTGGATTTTCGGTATCGTTTTGAAGATATTGGAGGTAATGATTGAACACGCCCCATTTTTTCTTGTAAAGTCTGTCAGTTATATGCATATCCTTTTTTTCCTTTCATTCAGAAGCAAGCACTATTTTGTGCGTACCGTCCTTAGTAACGTAATTTTCTTTTATTCCTATCTTCTCTAACCATCTTCTTGTGACCGCAGTGCCGCACAGTCTGTCTCCGATGACGTAAGCCTCCTCGTCGTACAGCCAATCGGGGCAGCACCAAAGGCAAGCGCTCGCTCCGCTTGCTATATAGATTTCTGCGCCGACACCTCCGTGTCCGTGATGTGCCACCTGAACGATATCGGCATCAAGATCGTTCATATGTCTTGCAAAAAGCCTGTCGCCCGCAAGAGGTCCCGCATCCCCGAGTATCAGAACGCTCTTGCCCGGAGTATCAATCCTGAAAATCAGCGAACTCTCGTTTCCAACACTGTTATGATCGCTCTCACGCAAAGGAACTATCGGAGAGTCCGAATCCCAACTCTGAAGAACGGTAAAGCTGAGCTCATCGACATCGAAGCTATCGCCCTCCTTAACTATGACCGTCCTATCAGATATCATCTCCTCGATCTCAAGAAACTCCCTCAGAGTATGCGCCTCGTCCGCCTCATATTTTTCCACAAATTCAAGCGGCGGAAAATTATAGTATATTCTCTTCGGCACAAGCTCGGGATCCCCCTTGAGAACAAGATCGGTAAAGCCCGAAATGTGGTCTAAATGCGGATGAGTGAGTATCCACGCTCCGATCTCTCTGTCTCCAACGATCTCACGCAAAAGAGGCATATCCTCGGGACGTCCTCCGTCTATCACCACCGTTCTGTTTTTACTCGTCACGAGCACTATCGACATCATGAACGGACTCGTTTCGGTTTGCAAATAAAGGCTCGTTTCTGCCATAGTTTTGCCCTCTTTTCACTATAAAACAATACTTTTTCGGAAATTTACGAACTATTGCGATCCAAGGTCGTATGTATTTATTGACAAATCCCAACGGTCGGTATATAATATGTATAATATCCCGTACCGGTTTAATTATATCATCGGTTCGGACTTGAGTAAATAGACAAAATCCACTTTATTTATGGACGAAATTCGGGAAAAGGAGAACTTAACATGGGAGAATTTTTCATACCGATCACGCAGGAGGCACCAACCTTATTCGGATGCAACGTTGTTTGCATAGGATCGTCAACAGAAAACGGGATCGAAAGCTCAATCGTAAGCTGCTACCAGCACAGAAGCGACTACCAGATCATTTTCGTAAACAAAGGTAGCGGCAGGATTATGATTGGAGACAGATATTTTCCGATAGAAAGCGGAAATCTTATTCTTTTCAGACCTCATCAGTATCAAAGATACGATTTTTTTCGGAGCTCGGAGCTTGATCTCAGATGGATATATCTTGAAAGCATTCCCGAGAATTTTCTCGACGGCATATTAAACATTCCCGATGCGACTCTGTTTTCCATAAAGAAATCCGAGATCATTTGCAATGATTTTGACATCGCCTTAGCTATCGCTCATGAGAAAAGCAAGCACACGTCTCTGCTGCTTTCCCTTTACGCGGGAATACTTTTGACTCACATAGCAGATTTTACAATACTTCCGATAAAGCCCGGAGAAAAGTTCACGCCGAGCACCGAATTCAAGATAAAGATGATAGCAAGCGAGATCGAAAAGGATTTCGCAATGAACGTCCATATAAAGGAATACGCCTCACGGATACCGATGAACACCGGATATTTTATTGAGACGTTCAGGCAAATCATCGGTGAAACACCGCTTTCTTACCGTATCTCACTAAGAATAAGCAGAGCCAAAGAGCTTCTATCGTCAAGCAATATAAGCGTACGTAACGTAGCGTTATCGGTCGGGTACGTCGATGCGCTCTATTTCTCTAAAATATTCAAAGCAACGGTTGGAATGTCGCCTCTTGCATACAGAAAAAGTCTGTCCCGCACGGTTCGCTTATAAATCGCCCAAATACAAAGGGAGTACGGACAAATTGTCCGTACTCCCTTGTTTTCTGCTATTTTCGGCAAGGAGCGTTTCTCGATTTTCAAAATCCGAAGAGCATGAGCATCAGCGGAACCGTAATGAGTGACAGAACGTGTGAAACAAGCGCCATTCCCGCCGCGACCGATGTATCCCTGCCATAAGCTGCGGGGATCACGACCGTGTTGAGTCCGAGCGGCATGATAAGCGAGCATATCATACATGCGAAATAGTACTCGGGAATATCAAGCGAGAAGAGCTTTACGCAGAGGATATAAATTCCTCCGAAAAGAAGTGGGATAAGTATCAAGCGCACAAGGGTAACGAAGTATATACTAAGATCGGAAAGCACCTTTTTAAGGCTTATCGATGCAAATGTGATACCCGTGATTATCATAGCGATAGGCGACATACATTCCGAACAGGTATTTATAACGTTAAGCGCAAAATCGGGGATCTTTATTCCGCAAATACCGATAATCGCGCCTATTATCATCGCTATAAACATAGGATTGACGAGTGCCTTCAGCTTTGATGCTATTCCCTTTTTCTCATTTCCGTCACTCATAAGAAGAGAGGGCACTCCCCAAACGTATATAAGAGTCCACAGCGGAAGGGTAAATATCATATAGTACATATTATACTGTGGAAAAAGTGCCGCAACTACGGGGAATCCCATAAATCCAAAGTTTGCAAAGGACAGACCGTAGGTATATATTTTTCTTATATAGTCGCTCCCGGTCGCAAGACGCGCGCAAAGGATCGCTATCGGAATGACCACTAAAAGAACTGCAAAGGAGAAGAGCAGCAGCTTCCACGCGATCCCCACCTTTTCTCTTGTAAAATTCGTTATAAACGTTCCCATCGCCAATGCGGGTATGAATATCGAATTTTCGAGCTTCGAGAGTATTTTGGATGAGCCCTGGTCGAGAACCTTAACCTTAACAAGAATTAGTCCGATGAGGATAAAGGATGCCATTACCGCCATCTGACCTAGTGATATCCAAAACATTTCATTTTCCTTTCAAAAACAGTCAAGCATGCAAAATATGTACTTATTTCGTAAGATCCCTGCCCTCCCACTGACTGTCGGGAGAGATCTCAAGTATTGATGCAATAGTCGGAGCAATCTCGAGAAGGGAGACATTATGAAGCTCCTTGCCGGGTTCAAACTTATTTCCGTAGAAGAAAAACGGAACAGTCATATCCTCAGGCATCTCACTGCCGTGACCTCTTTCGTGTCCGCCGTGATCCGCCATTATTATAATCGAATGAGTATCGCCGTATTTTTCAATCATTCGTTTTATATTATCTACTGCTATAGATATCCTACGCAAATATTCACTACTCATCCAACCATTATCGTGGCCACCCTTTTCATCTGTCTCTACCATATAGAGAAAGGTGAGGTCGGGATCATATTTTGAAACAAACATATCCGCGACGTCGGTAAGGACGGTATCCGAGCTTTCCTCGGCATAAGCGTTCAAATAATATGCATACACGAGCGATCCGGGCAACGCTATATCGCGAAGCGGCTCCCACCCGTATGCCATAGCACAGGCTCCGCCGTTATCTGCTATCTTCTCAAAGATTCCCTTTATGGGGCGCACCTGCGGTACATATGTATTTGTAAGCATTCCGTGTCTTTGCGGAGGCACCGAGTGTGTCATCGAAAAATGACACGGGAAGGTTACCGACGGCGTGACCGAGCGTCCATTATATGTATATGAACATATATTATTCAGCGTCTCTACATAAGGATTTCCGCAGTTTGCAAGACCGTCCGGACGCATTCCGTCCACCGATATAAGTATAACTTTATTTTTCATAGCAGCAGTTCCCCTTTTTCATACACGCAAACAAATTACAACATCCGCCATTATACAACCGATTAAAACTTTTGTCAATACCTTTTATTGAAAATTTGCAATATTCAAAAAAAGAGATTGAAAATTTTCAAAAATATGGTATACTGAAATATGATCACTAAAGGGAGGCATAAATATGAATGCGGTTATCGCTATAGATTCCTTCAAGGGAAGCCTTTCCTCACTTAAATCGGGCAAAGCAGTCTCCGAGGCGATAAAATCGGTATATCCTGATGCAAGTATATCCGTGTTTCCTATCGCCGACGGCGGCGAGGGCACGTCCGATGCAATCATCCGCGCTAAGGGTGCGAGGAAAGTAAACATAAGTGTTCACGGTCCACTCGGAGATATTATCGAGTCAAGCTACGGAATAATAGAAGGCGAAGGAAAAGCAATAATAGAAATGGCATCGGCGGCGGGAATAACGCTTATCGACAAGTCAAGGCTCGACCCTCTTCTCACCACCACCTACGGTGTCGGAGAGATGATATCAGACGCGATCGGTCGCGGATGTCGGGATTTTATTATCGGCATAGGCGGAAGTGCCACAAACGACGGTGGCACGGGTATGCTCTCGGCTCTCGGATTTGAATTTCTCGACTCTTACGGAAACAAGGTTCCCTGCTCAGGGAGCGGTCTCGGTCTTATAAAGGAGATAAAATGTGACAAGGTCATCCCTGCGCTTTCCGACTGCCGTTTCACAGTAGCCTGCGACGTAAAAAATCCGCTCTGCGGAGAAAACGGTTGCAGTGCGGTATACGGACCGCAAAAGGGAGCGACTCCGGAGACGGTCGAAAAAATGGACAAATGGCTGAAAAATTACGCAAAGCTCACAAAAGAGCTTTTCCCCGATGCCGACGGGGATTTTCCGGGAAACGGCGCGGCAGGCGGTCTCGGCTTTGCCCTTAGAACCTATCTTAAGGCAGAGCTTCGCTCGGGAATAGATACGGTCATCGAGGCCATCGGACTCGAAAACGCTGTAAAAGATGCGGATATCGTGATCACGGGCGAGGGTCGCCTCGACTCACAGACCGCTCAGGGCAAGGCTCCGATCGGTATCGCAAGAGTCGCAAAAAAGTACGGCAAGACCGTGATCGCATTTTCGGGAGCTGTAACTGACCGAGCGTCCGAATGTAATATGCACGGAATAGACGCGTTTTTCCCAATAGTCAGAAGACCCTGCACGCTAAGCGAGGCTATCGACAAGGAAAATGCGTACAAAAATCTCAAAGACACCGCCGAGCAGGTCTTCAGGCTGATAAAGTCTACCTCAAACGGCTTTTGATACAAAAGGAGGACATTATGGAAAATATAAAAAAGATAGCGAGCTTCACGGTCGATCACGAAAGGTTGATGCCGGGAATCTACATTTCGCGAAAAGACGGTGACATCGTGACCTATGATCTGCGCACCAGAAAGCCCAACTCAAGCGATCTTATGGATCACTCGACGATGCACTCGCTTGAGCATATGTTTGCGACCTACATAAGAAATTCGGAGATCGCCGACGACGTGATCTATTTCGGACCGATGGGATGCCAGACCGGGTTTTATCTGCTCGTACGGGCAAGAAGCAACGAGGAGGTCCTGAGCGCAGTAAAGAGTGCGCTTGAAAGAACCGTTGCTCATGACGGTGAGATATTTGCTAAATCCGCTATCGAATGCGGAAACTACCGCACGCTTTCGCTTGAAAACGCCAAAAGCGAGTCAAAAAGATATCTTGATATACTGAATTCAAAAGAGAATTGGAGCTTTTTATATGAATAACACAAATATTACAAACGCTATCGAGCTTTTGAAGAGCGACGTCAAAAAGGTAGGATTCATATGTGCTATGGACTGCGAACTCGAAGCGGTCACCCGTCTTTTTGACGGAGCAAGCAAGACCAAATACGGAAGCATCACATTTGTTACGGGAAGCATCTGCGGAGTTGATGCGGTTGCCGCAAAATGCGGAGTCGGAAAGGTTTTTGCCGCCATCTGCGCGCAGACAATGATCCTCGGCTTCTCGCCGGATCTTATAATAAACACCGGTGTTGCGGGAAATCTTTCGGACTCTCTGAAGATCGGAGATATCGCGCTGTCCCGCGCCGTTGTGCAGCATGACATGGACACATCTCCACTAGGCGATCCGATAGGCATGATATCCGACATAAACGTAGTCGAGATCGAAAGCTATCTTCCCGCGGCTCATGTAATGAAGAGCTGCCTTGAGGACATTGGGATAAACTGCGAGCTCGGAGTCATTGCCTCCGGCGACCAGTTCATTGCATCTGCCGAAAAGCGTAAATTCATAAAGGAGCACTTCTCTGCCATCTCCTGCGAAATGGAGGGTGCGGCAGTCGGTCACACCTGCTTTGTGAGCGGTGTTAGATTTCTCGTTGTCCGTGCGCTCTCGGACGACGCAAATAACGATTCCCCCGAGGATTTTCCCGCATACTGCGTAAAGGTATCCGAGATCTCCTCGAAAGCGATCCTCGCATTTATGGAAAAGCTCGGAAAATAAAAAATCACGGCGGTTTGAAAGGCGACGTACTCTTAAGGACAGTTTTTGGAATTCAATAGAATACGTTACCTACTGACAGGAAAAGGACGAGGAATTTTAACAATTCTTCGTCCTTTTTTCTTGACAAGCACTGCATCTGTGTCCACAGATGCTATTATCAGTTATGAGTTATGGGGTTTGCTTTCGCTCACCGTTATGAGTTTGCTTCGCAAACGTTATGATATGATCGCCTTGCTTCTTCAAACTGTGCCGAAGGCACATCACAACTTGGCGTAGCCAATCATAACTCTAAGCTCGCCGCAGGCGATCATAGTTGCGTAGTGTCCTTAAGGGCACTACGCTAAACCGCCGTGATTTTTATTCTGCTTTTTCGTCGACAGTAACCGCTACTCCGTCTTCAAAGTAGCCCTCGTAACTGCTTCCCGATGCCCACGTATACTTTCCGTATCCGGTCATCTTATTTTCAACAAATTCGCCCTCGTAAACGTCTCCGTTTGCAAAGGTATATACTCCGCTTCCGGTCCTCATATCGTTTGCGAAATCGCCATCGTAGACATCACCGTTTGCGAAGGTCATCTTTCCTTTACCGTGCTTGAGGTCATTTACGTAATCGCCCGTATATACGGTGCCGTCTGCCCAGGTATAGGTCCCTTTTCCGTTACGGAGATCCTTATGATATCCGCCCTCGTACTTATCGCCCTTACGCTCTGAATTAAGCGGCCACACGTAAGATCCGTTTCCGTGCTTAAGACCGTCGACAAGGTCTCCCTCGTAGGTATCGCCTCCAACGTAATAGAAGCTTCCCTTTCCGCTTATCTTGTTATAAACAAATTCACCTACGTAATAGCTCTTATCGGCAAACTCCATACGTCCCGAGCCGTTTCTGAGAAACTTATCTGTCTGTCCTACGTAAACATCTCCGGTACTGTATTTCAGGGTAGCTTTTTCAGTCGCGGGATCGTATGAATAATCAGCCCTCGTTCCGTCGGAATAATAGACGTCTCCGGAGATATAATTTCCGTTCTTATCGACCTTTCCGACAAACTTTATCGTAAGACCGTCACTCTCATACTTAACGTATCTGAATCCGACAAGATGTATCGAGCCTATAACCGCAAAAACGATAAGCAGTGCCACAACGATCACCGAAACGATATAGCGTATCGGATTGAATTTTGTGATCTTTTTTGTTTTCCTTGGTGTACGTTTTTTCTCTGCCAAAGCCGTTTCCTCACTTTCAGCAACATAGAAATATTTTCAGTATCTTCGGTATCTTACGAAAGCTCGGAAATAATGAAGGGTACGAAAAGTGTCGCAAGATATGCCACGACAAGAACGATTATGACAGAGGCGATAACTGTAAATATGCTGGCGCCCTGCCTGTCATAGCGTATCTCTGCCATCGTTTTATTTTCCTTTGCAATGTAAAAGCGCGCAGTAGCAAGATCGATAGGCGTGGTTCTTGCCGAAAAGGAATGACCCTCAGATGCTATATGGATCTCGTCTCCGATCTCGAAAACGATCTTTCTGAACGCTCCCGAACCCAAAAGAGCTCTCTTTATCCAAAAGTTTTTACCGTATCCGAGCTCGTCTACGGTAAGCGCGGTATCAACTGAAAGCGCGTCACTTTCTATAAGCTTTCTGACAAAGCCTCCAAGCACCACTCTGTTAAAATAAATAAAGATAAGCGATATGATGACCCCAACTGCAAGTCCCCATACTACGGTATTTATTTCCGTCATATTTTGATTTCTCCGTGTCTTTATTAGGATTAATTATATCATTTAATATGCGCTATGGCAACAAAATGCGTTTAAAGAAAATGTAAACATTATATTAATCTGTCGAGAACCGTTATTATACTTTCTTACTCGGGCACAGATCAGATAGCATGCATGAGGCGCACTGCGGATCTCTTGATCTGCATACGTCACGTCCAAAAAACACAAGTCTATGACACAGATCGCTCTGCTTTTCGGGCTCGATGACAGAAGAGAGCTTTCTTTCTATCACGTGCGGATTTTTATCGTCGGGAGAAACGAGACCGAGTCTGCGGCTTATTCGCATACAGTGTGTATCTGCGACGATCGCGGGCTTTTTATAGATATCTCCGAGCAAAAGATTCGCAACCTTACGTCCGACTCCGGGAAACCTAAGCAGCTCCTCCATGGTATCGGGAAGCACACCTCCGAAATCCTCGGTGAGCATTCGGCACTCCTCTTGTATCTCCCTTGATTTGACTCGGTAAAGTCCGCAGGGATAAACTATTTTTTCTATATTCGCGATATTTCCTTTGGCAAGGGCCTCAGGGGTCGGATATTCGGAAAAGAGCTCCCTGCAAACGATATTGACTCGTGCATCGGTACACTGCGCGGAGAGGCGACCCATAACGAGCAGCTTCCACGGCTCTCCGTTGTATTCGAGTGCGCACTCGACATTCGGATAGATATCCTCGAGTCTCGAAACTATCTCAGCAGCCTTTTTTTTCAGATCTTTTTCGGTCATTTTTAAGATTTTTTCTTAAAATCGAGAAGCGAGATCCCGATCTTCTCTCTGATCACACTTTCGATAGTCGAAAGCGGCATTCCGACGACGTTATTGAAGTCTCCGTTTATGGCTACCACGAAAAATCCGCCGTTCTCCTGTATTCCGTATCCGCCCGCCTTATCGTACGGCTCGCTTGTATCCACGTAAGCGTTTATCTCATCGTCCGAAAGGTCACGGAACTTGACCTTCGTGCAGACAGAGCCTACTATCTTGTATTCCTTATAAAGGATAGCGTATCCGCTATAGACTCTATGTATATTTCCCGAAAGCGCCTTTATCATCTCAAAGGCCTCATGTCTGTCAGCGGGCTTGCCGAAAATCCTGTTTTCAAATGCCACTACCGTGTCTGATGCTATAACTACGTCGTTATAATCAGCCTTTGCCGCCTCCGCCTTTCTCTGAGAGAGCACCTCAACGAGTCTTGACGGAACTATCTTTCCTCTGTAGGTTTCATCGGCGTTGGTAACTACCGCCTCATATTCAAGTCCGAGCGAGTCGAACATCTGTCGTCTTCTTAAGCTTTTCGATGCAAGTATGAGTTTCATTTCAGTCCTCCATGATGTCCTTTATTTTCCGGTAGATCCGAATCCACCTTCTCCCCTTTCGGTCTCGTCAAGCGTATCGCAGGGTATGAAATTTGCCGCAAGAACAGGCATTATCATCATCTGCGCGACTCTTTCTCCCGGCTCTACGGTATAGTCCTTGTCCGAAATATTGGCGGCAGAGAAAAAGATCTCTCCTCTGTAATCGCTATCTATAACTCCTATACCGTTTGATGCGGTTATTCCCTTTTTATACGAAAGTCCGCTTCTTGCGCTCACGATCGCGACCGTATTCTCGGGCAGAGAGATCGCAATGCCGGTGGGGATTAGAACTCGCTTTCCCGCAGGAACGGTCACGGGCTCCTCGGCAGCGCAAACAAGATCGAGTGCCGCAGCACCGACGGTCGCGTATTTGGGAAGCGAAACGTTATTTCGGAGTATCTTTATTTTTACGTCGGTCATTTTTCGAATTCCTTTCATCTTATGATGCACGTATTGTCAAACAACAAAATAGAAACACACTTGTATTAATGATACCATTTTACTTATGAACTTTCAAGGTAAAAGAAGCAACGAAGTTTTTAATTTTTTGTTTCCAAAAAACGATATTTTTTTATTTGAGTACCAATATTTTCTTTATAATGATTTTTACTTATTGACTTATATGAAAGTCCGTGGTATAATTTACTTAAACTGCACGGAGCCTCCGTGCGCTCAGCAAAACTGAAATTTGAAAGGAAACAACGATCATGAAACTCAGACCCCCGGCAGTGCCGCTTATCACGGTAGACCCTTATTTTTCCGTCTGGTCTCCCGCTGACCGCCTCACCGATTCGGAGCCTCACCACTGGACAGGAAGACCCAACACCGCTATCGGACTCGTTACGATAGACGGAGAAACATTCCGCTTCCTTGGAAAGTACGACGTTCCCGAAATGAAGCAGACAAAGCGCGATTTCACCGCTCTTTCGACGGAATACCGCTTCGAAGCGGCAGGAATCGAGCTCACCGCTCTCTTCACGACCCCCCTTCTTATCGACGATTACTACTATCTCACACGTCCGATAAGCTATTTGAAGCTCTCTTACAAGTCGCTTGACAAAAAGGAGCATGACGTAAAGGTCAAGATCGCATTTTCCGAGGAGATATGCATAAATCTTCGTGCCTCCGAGCCCGTAACTGCCTCTACCTTTGCTACAAACGACATAAAGTCGGCAAGGATCGGCTCAAGGGACCAGAAGATCCTCGCGTGCGACGGTGACGATATCCGTATCAACTGGGGTTACTTCTACATCTCCACCAAGGGTCAGAGCGCTTCCACATCGATCGAAAAGCTTGCTTACGGCGACAGTGCTCTTCCCGAAATGACCTTTGTATCCGCTGAAAACGTTATCTGCCCCGAATGCGGCGCTCTCTTCACCTTCGCGTATGATGATATCGAAAGCATCGTTTATTTCGGCGAGCATCTTAAGTCCTACTGGAACAAGGACGGTGCAAAGATCACAGACGAGATCGTAAAGGCCTTCGGCGACTACGACGAGGTCCTTGCAAAATGCAAGGTGTTTGACGACAAGCTCTTCCTCGACGCTACCCGTGCGGGCGGAGAAAAGTATGCCGAGATCCTCGAGCTCTCCTACCGTCAGGCTTGCGCCGCTCACAAGCTCGTTCTTGACAAGAACGGAGACATTCTCTACATTTCCAAGGAGTGCTTCTCCAACGGCTGCGCCGCAACTGTTGACGTAAGCTATCCTTCGATCCCGATGTTCCTTCTTTACAACCCCGAGCTCGTTCACGGAATGATGCGTCCCATATACAAATTCTCCCGCACCGACATGTGGGAATACGATTTCGCTCCCCACGACGCAGGAAGATATCCCTGGGTCAACGGTCAGGTCTACGGTCTTCGCGATACCGAAGAGGGCAGAAAACTTCTTCACAAATATCAGATGCCCGTAGAGGAGTGCGGCAACATGCTCGTCATGGCTGCAAGCGCGGCTATCGCAAGCGGCGATACCTCTCTTGCCAAGGAAAACCTCGATCTTCTCGAAGCTTGGGTCAAGTATCTCTTCGAAAACGGCAGAGATCCCGAAAATCAGCTCTGCACCGACGACTTTGCAGGTCACCTCGCTCACAACTGCAACCTTTCTCTCAAGGCTATCTCGGGAATCCTCGGTCTCGGAATCATTTACAAGCTTCTCGGTGACGAGGCGAAGTTTGAGGAGTACAAGAATATTGCGCGCGAGATGTCGCTCGACTGGATCGAAAGAGCAAAGAACGAGGACGGAAGCTTCCGTCTCGCATTTGACCGCGAGGGCACCTTCAGCATGAAGTACAACATCATCTGGGACAAGCTCTTCGGCACTAATGTAATGCCCAAGGCAGCTATAAACGCAGAGGTCGCAAGCTACCGCAGAAAGATGAACAAATACGGTCTGCCTCTTGACAACCGTTCGCTCTACACAAAGAGTGACTGGCTCATCTGGACCGCAACTCTCGCAGATTCCAAGGATGATTTCATGGAAATGGTCGAGCCCCTTTGGGAGGCTTACAACGCTTCCGAGAGCCGTGTTCCTCTCACCGACTGGTACTGGACACATTCGGCTACGATGCGCGGATTCCGTCACAGAACGGTCGTTGCGGGTCACTGGATCAAGCTTCTCGAGTACAGCGAAAAGATGAAGATCAACTGATTATTCATACAAAAAAGTACCGAAGTAAATCTTCGGTACTTTTTATTTTTTACGCTCAGACGGGAATAGCTACCTCACGTCCGAGTGCAAAGGAATAGACCGATATCTCGGAAATATCCTTTTTCATCATCCTTTCGCACGCTATTTTGTAATACGAAAGCTGTGTCGTATAGCGCTCTACGAACATCGCCTCATCCGTCTTTGGATCACCGCTCACCGAGTCTGTTTTATAATCGATCAGCTTAAGAGTTCCGTCCGCTTTTTCAAAGAGGCAGTCGAAAACTCCCTGAACGAGCAGCTTTGACTCGGAGAGAGCGTCTTTGCGCTCCGGATCATTTGTGAAATGTGACGCCGGAAGCATAATGCTGAAGCGCTTTTCTCTCCACACGTTTTGGGCATTTTTGATCTCATCATAAAGAGGAGAGCTGAAAAACGCTCGGAGTCTATCGATATAAACGAGCTTTGCAAGCTCATTATCGATAAATCCCTTATCGCAAAGACGGGCGAGCTCGATCTCAACTCCGTTTTTCTCGGCATTTTCAAAATCGCAAAACTGCATAAAGACGTGAGTGGCAGTTCCTCTCATCGCTCCGGTCGGGATCGTATCATCCTGCCCAAGAACGAATTTAGGAAGGTCGGTAAATTTCGGCTCCGTACGTACGAGATCGATACTGTCGGTATCGAGCAGGTCGGGAAAGAGTCGGGAGACCGCCATCTTTGCGGGAAGCGAAAGCTCCTTTTCATACGGGTATGAATATTCGAGTCTGCTTTTTATTTTATCGATATCGATGCGCGGTATGGCAGGCAGCTCGCTTTCCTCTGTACCGGCTTCGAGCAAGTCACAGGTAACGTCCTCGCTCGGTTGGGCATCCGCACCCACACACGTTACGCTTACCCTGCCACTTCCCTTCTTCCAATCCTCATAAGCGGATGCCTTGGAGACGAGAATCTCGGCATTTGGGAAGGAGTCGGTGAGTGACGCAAGTATCCACGATATATATTCGGTGCTTGATCTGAATATGTACCGCGATATATTTTTTCTGCTTTTTTCTGCCTTTTCAAGAGTAGTCTCCACGTCCTTTACCTCGGCAGTTACAAACAGCTTTTTACGCGCTCTTGTAAGCGCAACGTAAAGGATCCTCATCTCCTCATCTATCTGTTCGGAGACGATATGCTCCGAGATCGATCTGTGAAGAAGATTTGAGAATTTTACAAGCTTTGTATTATCAGTAACACAAAGTCCCGCACCGAATTCGGGCGAAAGCAAAAATCTCGAGTGCGCGTCCTTAAGATTTATGCCTTTTCCGCAACGTGCCACGAAGCAGTACTCAAACTCAAGTCCCTTGGACTGATGTATGGTGAGAAGCTTCACGCAGTTCTCCCGTGAGTCACCATCGACCTTGAGTCCATCCTCTGAAGCTTTGCCGCTTTTTATATCTTCGATATATCGAAGGAAGCTATACAGACCTCGGTAGGAATTCTTTTCGTAATTTCTTGCAAGTGTCTTGAAGGCTTCAAGATATTTACGCGCGCCGTTTGTTTCCTCTTTATTTGCGGCAGCAAGCGCATAAAGCGCAAAGTCCGAGCAGAGATCCTCGATTATCTCATAGATCTTCTTTCCGGAAGCCTCCGTACGTGCTTTTTCAAGCCAGGAAATAAGCTTTTTTCCTTTTTCGAAGTCATTTTTTTCGGTATACTCCCTGAATTTTTCGTAAAGAGATCTTCCCTTAATTTCCTTTTCCGATGCAAGTGCGACCGTCTCGTTAAAGTTTATACCGAAAGCACCCGCGCTGAGCAGAGATGCAAAGTATATATCTCTGTGCGGATTATTGACTGCATTAAGGAGAGAGATCAGGAAAATCACCTCAGGTACGTCGAGAAGACTCTTTTCCGCCTTTCCGTCTACAGGAATACCTTCCTTTTCAAAGATCTTTTTAAACGCAGGCAGGGCATCCTTTGCCGATCTCATTATCACGGCGATCGAAGAAAGCGGAACGTTATTTGAAGCAAGCTCCTTTATTTTTTCGGCTATTGTAAGTGCCTCGCAATAAACGGCGCAGTTATCGTCTTTTTTACAAAGGATGATACTTACCTTCTCCTCGTTTTCGGGGACTCTTTCCTCTTTCTTTTGCTTAGAGAATTTAAGATCGTCCTCTTTAAGATATTTTATCTTAAGGCTGTTATTTGTAAAGAGCGTACCGAAGATAAGATTTGAAAATTCAACTATCGGATAGTCGCATCTGAAATTATTTGCAAGGAAGATGCTATGCTCCCCTCCCTTTATCGAATCGATATCCTCAGGGCATTTGGCAAAAGCATCTCTGTACTTTGCAAATATCGACGGCTCAGCGCCTCTGAAGCTGTAAATACTCTGCTTGATATCTCCCACCATAAATCGGTTTTCATTTGAGATCGCCCTAAATATAGCGTCCTGCAAGGCGTTCGTATCCTGATATTCGTCGATATATATCTGCTTATATTTTTTCGATATCTCTCTTGCAAGAGCGGTAGGAGATCCGTCGGGGGAAACGAGAAGAGTGTACGACATTCTCTCAAGATCGGTAAAATCCACGACCGACATATCCTTCTTTTCCCTTGAAAACTCTCCTTCAAATTCACTTAACAGACTGTAGAGCGATCTTAACACAGAAACGGTTTCGGGTACGAAAAGAGAAAAATCGACGGTAAGAAGATTTTTTATCTCCCCGATAAAATCCTTTACCTTATCACGCAGATCTTTTATCTCTTCAAGCCTAGGATCGTCAATACCGCGAAGAGTTCCGCATTTTTTGGCCTTATAGGCGAGCACCTCTGCGTCCTTGATATCACGAGAAAATCCGACCTTACGTGCGCGGGAGACGAAATCGCTCATTATGGTAACGTCATATCCGTACGCCTTCGAGCGTGCGGCGGGGACTGCGGGATTTTCGTGGGAATCGATATATTTAATCCCCTCCTGCATCTCACTGATATAATTTTCGGCCTTTATGACAAATGCCTCTACGAGCAGTCTTGCAAATCTGCTTTCGTTCCAGCTATCCGTTGTCATTTCCGAGTATTCTCTGCAAAGATCGTCTATTATACCGATGCCTCTTTCAATACTCTGCGTCTTTTTATAGATACCAAGCAGGGTCTCGGCAAGCCGATCGTCACTTACGGTAACGAAATTATTCACAAACACAGAAAAATCGGGATCTATGCGGTATCTTCTGTCGATGACCTCCTGCATTATATCGTGAGAGGTGATACTGTTTTCATCAGCATCGACTACCCGTACCTCGGATGCAAGTCCGAGGCTTGCCGTATTGGCGCTTACCACCTTTTTACAGAAGCTATGTATAGTTCCTATATCCGCGCTCTGAAGGGCAACGAGTTGCCTGAAAAGCAGGACGTTTGACGGATCCTTTGCCATTTTTTCACGGATCGCATCTCCTATCCTTACGCGCATCTCCTCGGCAGACGCCTCGGTAAAGGTAACGATCAGCATTTCGGATATATCCACAGGATCGTTTTCATCGAGAAGAGACTGTATAACTCTCTCGCAAAGGACAGACGTCTTCCCCGAGCCTGCCGCCGCAGAAACTATAAGATCTCCGCGTCTCAGCTTTATTGCGCGCTCCTGCTCGGGCGTCCAAGTTCTTTCAGCCATCAGTCGTTACCTCCGTAATTATTTTCATCGTCATTTACCGAGTGAAGCACGGTACTGTGCTCTTCGCAGTAGCTCTTTCGTCTGCACACCGAGGAGAACGCGCAGTATTCGCACGCATCTCTCGTATCCGTTTTGAGAGGCTCCGCGCATGCCTTTCCGCTCTTCATATCGTTTGCTACGCTTATTATCTTACGGTTTACTCTATTAAAAAGATTATCAAACGAGCTCTCGACGAAGCGCTCTGTGTTATACGCGTACGTTCCGTCCTTTTTGATCTTTACGGGCGAATATTTTCCCGCAAGTCCGGGATCCATTGCCGACATCACTTCTCTGTCATCCGTAACGAGTCCCGCTCTTTTGAGCGTTCCCTTTTGATTTTCTATCTTCTTTTCGATTTTTTCCCGCTCGGTTCCCGGCTGTATATCCGCGGGACTCGGCAGCTTTGTAGAAAGATATATTATAGCGGCAGGCATCGGCGCTTCACCGTCGGTAGCACCGATATTTTCAAGAAAATTCTTATCGTCCGTCTTACAAACGGTCTGCAGATAAAGGAGCATCTGCGTATTAAGTCCGTGATAAACGTCCTCTTTTGTGAAGGTCTTACTGCCCGTCTTATAGTCGACGACCCGCAAATAGATCCTTCCGTCGATCTCACAAAGGTCTACCCTATCAATAATTCCGTCAAGCGCCACAGATCCGTTATCAGAGGTAGGCAAAACAACAGGAGATATTCCTTCTTTTCCTATTTTAAGCTCAAAAAACGAAGGAACAAATTTAGATTCGGAAAATTCCTTGGCAAGATTATCGACCGCGATCGAAACGTTATTTTTTATCCTTTCGATCAGTGCCGCCGTCTTCGCATCCTTTGAAAAGTCTCCAAGCGATCTTACGCCATCGGAAAAGATTTCTTCGAAAATACGCTGTCTGCTTTCCGTATCATCGTAAAGGATCCCTTCTTTTACGTATCTTTTCACGAAATTCTCAAGAAAATAATGCACGAAGGTTCCGATATTGGCGCTCGTAGCCTCTGCGCTTGCCTCCTCTGCGATCCTTAAGACGTATTTACAGTAATATCCGAACGGACAAAGCACGTAGCTTTCAAGTCTCGACTGTGAAAGAGACATATTTTTTTCAAACAACGTGAGATCGCCCGTATAGCTATAATCGCCGCTGACAAGATCTTTTTTATTAAAATAGCCTATCCTTCCGCGATCTTCAAGATATTCTCCGAGCCTTTGCGAGGCATCCGGAGCTATATCCCCTATCCTTACGCAGTATTCAAGCGCAGAAAGATCTCCCCATACAAAGAACTCGGGATCAAGTGCAGAAGCATCTACCGATTCTATTTTATCAAAAAGTGCTCTTACGGATGAAATAAAAGCGGAAAAATTATTTTTCTTATTGTATGTCAGCGTAAGCTTTTCACGAGCGGTACTGATCGCGAGATAGAAATAGAACATCTCGTCTCTTGACGATTCCCTGCTTTCGGGCGAAAGCTCTATTCCGATCTTTTTGAGATCGCGCCTATCTCTGTCTCCGAGTATCGAATCCTCCTTGGCTTTTTTCGGGAAAACGCCCTCGTTAAGTCCCATAACGTAGACGTACTTGACCTCAGACATTCTGAGATTATGCGCCTCACCTATAAGAACCTCGTCTATTCCGGACGGGATCTTTCCTATATCGCTCATCTCAAGAGAGGTCGAAAGGAGCTTCATATACGAGCGAGCATCCACACGTGCCTCTCCCGCTACGGTGACGAGAGAATCGAGAGAATCGACAAGGCAGTTCCATATCTGCACCGTTTCGTCCGCCTCGGCAACTCTCGAACCATCGCGCAGTGTTGCCGCGCGGATTTCAAGCTTTTCACGAAGTCCGATCTCGCACAGGAATTTATAAAGCGAATAAGAGACCTCCTTGAGAGTCGGCTTTTTTTCAAAAATTTCGAAAAATCTGACAAGCGGAGAGGTGAGCCTTTCCCTGCAGGAATTAAGCTCTTCAAGCACTTCCCTGTCCGCGTCCGTTATCTCGTTACCGAAGCCCCGAGGATGCATTGCCCACAAATGCTCGTCAAACCAACGCTTTCCCGAGATCTTCCAAAGAAGAGCGTATCTTTCTATTTTATCGCACTCATCGTTGGAAAGTCCCGTAAATCCACATTTTATGTAGGAGATAACGTCATCGGTCCTCCATAATCCGGATCTTATTTTCAGTGCAAGCAATATTGCCTTTATAGCGCTTTTCTTTTTAATATCGCTTCTTGACGATATAAATCCGGGAACACCGCACGCGGCAAGCTCTCTGTCAACAATACCGCTGTAATCGTCAAGAGACCGTACTATTATCGCAAAATCACGGTATCTCGCGCCCTTTTCGCGTATTAACCTTGCAATATCCGAGGCGACGAATCTCGATTCCTCCTCGGGATTATCCGCAGATGCAATGCATATATTTTCACATTTACCGTTATATTTTTCCGCTTCAAAATCCCAGATATTTTCAGCGAGATAGGAAATATCGATTGCCTGATCCGATGTCTCCCCGTCTATTTGAGAGGACAAGGTCTTAACTCCGGCTTCCTTTGCCGAATTAAGAAAAACGTCTCTCGTTTTTTTCAGCATATCGAATATATCTCTTTTTTCGCCAATATCAAATCCGATAAGTGCGACCGTATTTTCGGCAGATCTGACGATACTGTCAATTATCTTCTTTTCGTACACGGTAAAGGAAACGAATCCAGAGACGTAGACCGTGCGGTTTGAAAAATAATCGTTTTCCAAAAGCAGATCGTAGGCTCTCTTTGTATCCTCGGCGGGATCGTTATAGTTGTTTTTAAGAAGCGCGGAGCTCGCCGCGAGTATAAGGGAGAGATCGTAAAGCTTGCTTGAGAGCTTCGGATTTTCATTCTCAAGCTTTTTTGCACTCTCCTCAAGCATAGCGGGAGAGAGTGCATACAGGGAAAGCTCGCGCACCGAGGCGTTAAGACTCTTTATCATATCGATATCGTCGAGCATTATATCCTTATACTGCTTAAGCATGGGAGAAAGCTCGGATATTACTCTCCACATAAGTATGAGTCGAGCGCCGTCTGTGATATTATTATACGAAAGTCCGCCAAAGCGTCTGAATATCGATTCGCAAAGACGTCTGAAGCCAACCACCTCGAGCTCGGGTGACATAATACCGTTATAGCTGAGCATGACCTCGGCGCTATACACCTGTTGCTCGGGAACGAGCAGAGTTATCCTTTTTCCCGAGTCCACGTCACGTCCGATACGCTTAAGAAGCTCCTTGTCCTGATTTTTTCTTTCTCTTGAATACAGTATCTCAAGCATTTTTGTTTTACCCGAAAAACTTTAAAAAAGCTTTCCGAACCTTTCAAAAACTTTTATCAAGTATATTATATATTTATTTCGGGGAAAAGTCAACCGCCGCCTCCAAATATTGTCTTATTTATATTCCAAACACTTGAAATAAGCAAAAATATGTGTTATAATGAATAAAATTTGTTATATTTGGAGAATTGTATATGAGCAATATCTTGAAAGCCATATTGAACATTTATAGATGTCCAATATACAACACAAGAAATCATTATAAGAGCAATAATAGAGCTAATAGTATGGGAGACGCTTTAGAGTTATTTGTTAAAGATTCTTTTTCTAATTCTTACGAGTTAAGCGAAGAAGATGCAATTAAAGCGCATGCTAAAACATTTTCTTACTTAGGAAATCAAAACAACCCGCCCGATGCAATATTAAAAGCTAGTGATGCCATAGAAGTAAAGAAAATTGAGTCTTCTTCGTCAGAATTAGCTTTAAATAGTTCATATCCAAAATCAAAGCTTCACAGAGACAGTCCTATGCTCACCGCTTCGTGCAGAGGGTGCGATGGTGGCAAATGGGAACAAAAAGATATAATCTACGCCGTGGGAGTTATTAACAAAGAAACTATAAAGCAACTGTGTTTTGTTTATGGAGAAGATTACGCTGCAACTCGAGAAATATATGAAAATCTTCGTGCGCAAATCAAAAAAGGTGTTTTAGAAATTCCCGACATTGAATTTGCAGAAACAAGGGAGTTGGGGCGCGTGAATCGCATCGATCCGCTGGGAATTACCTATTTGCGCATGCGTGGTATGTGGCATATTCAAAACCCGTTCCACACATTCAATTACATATACGAATTCAATAAAGAAGCAACCTTTAATTTTCTTGCTATCATAAATGAAAAGAAATATGCCTCTTTCCCTAAAGAAGATAGAAATCGTTTAGAAGAAGAGGCAGGAATAAAAATTGTTGAAAAGAATATAAAAAATCCAAACAATCCTGCACTTTTAAAAAAGGTGAAGGTTATTACTTTCTCGAGGTAAATGATGAAAATAGTAAGTTTGTTTTCAGGTGCTGGCGGATTAGATTTAGGCTTTGAAAAAGCCGGTTTCAAGATTATCTTTGCCAACGAATTCGACAAAAGTATTTGGGCAACATATGAAAAAAACCACAATTCTCCGCTCGATAAGAGGGATATACGGCAAATACCATCAGATGAAATCCCCGATTGTGACGGAATAATCGGTGGTCCGCCGTGTCAAAGTTGGAGCGAAGCAGGTTCTTTGCGTGGAATAAATGACGAAAGAGGAAAACTCTTTTATGAATACATTCGAATACTCAAAGATAAAAAGCCCAAATTTTTCGTTGCAGAAAACGTATCAGGAATGTTATCTGACATTCATCGTGAAGCTGTTCAAAATATAATTAAAAATTTTGAAGAAGCTGGATATATTGTATCTATTACTCTCGTAAATGCCGCGGATTACGGGGTTCCACAAGATAGAAAAAGGGTTTTCTATATAGGCATCCGTAAAGATTTAAATATAAAATTTTCTTTTCCTCCACCACAAGAAAAAAAATACACTCTCCGCGATGCTATTTGGGACTTGCGAGACTCTGCCATTCCTGCACAAAAAACCAATAAAACCAACGGTGCAAACTGTAAGATTTCTAACCATGAATATATGACTGGTGGATTTTCAACCATCTATATGTCACGCAACCGAGTCCGCTCATGGGATGAACCATCTTTCACCATCCAAGCTGGGGGGCGGCACGCACCGATTCACCCGCAAGCACCCAAAATGACTTTCGTTTCTCAAAACAAACGCGAATTCGTAAAAGGCAAAGAGTCCCTTTATCGTAGATTGAGCGTTAGAGAATGTGCAAGAGTTCAAACATTTCCCGATTCGTTTGAGTTTGTTTATACTGATATTGTCGATGGGTATAAAATGATTGGAAATGCGGTTCCAGTCGAACTGGCTTTTTGTGTAGCCCAAAGCTTAGCAACCATATTATAAAAACGAGAAGCGTAATGCTTCTCGTTTTTATCTTATTTCGCTTTAAGCAGCTCGTGCTTGATATCCCAAAGCTTCTTTGAAAGATCCACGTAGTAGTTATGCGGATTTTCAAATCTTGTGACCTCATCCCAAAGAGTTCCTATCTGAGACGCGCAATAATCTCTTATCTCCTTTGTCGTATATCTCGGATAAACGAGCTTGCCCGAAACGAATATAGGCTTAAGAAGCTCCTCGGCGCGGTAGCTCGTAAAGGTCTTTTCCTTCCACGTATGGACGGGATCGAATATAGTAAGCGGCTGTGTATCGTCTACTTTTTCATCGTAAACGCAGAGATAATCTGCTTCCGCCTTTCCGGTCTCCTTATCGTAAAGCCTATAGACCTTTTTGAAATGAGGATTTGTGATCTTCTGCGTGTTTTCGCTTATCTTTATCTTTGGAGTGACCGTTCCGTCCGATTCCTCTGCGGCAACGAGCTTATAAACTCCTCCGAACACCGGCTCGCTCTTTGACGTAACGAGTCTTTCTCCGACACCGAACGAGTCTATTATAGCGCCCTGATGGATAAGGTCTCTTATAATATACTCGTCAAGCGAGTTGGAAACGATTATCTTACACTCGGTAAGTCCTGCTTCGTCAAGCATTTTTCTTACCTTTTTAGTGAGGTAAGTAATATCTCCCGAGTCAAGTCTTACCGCACATTTCGTTATATTATGCTTCTTAAAGGCGGCAATAGCGTTCGGAACGCCCTTCTTAAGCACGTTATAGGTATCCACGAGAAGAACGGGATTGTTCGGATATATCTCGCAGTATTTATCAAACGCCTCGAATTCGCTATCGAAGAACTGAACCCACGAGTGTGCCATGGTTCCGCCCGCGGGAACTCCGAAAAGCTCGTCGGCTATAGTGCAGGCAGTTCCCGCGCATCCCGCGATATAGGATGCTCTTGCTCCGTAGATCGCCGCCGCAGTTCCCTGCGCACGTCTTGATCCGAACTCGGACACGGGACGTCCCTGTGCCGCTCTGACTATTCTGCTTGATTTAGTCGCGATGAGAGACTGATGGTTTACCGTGAGAAGAAGGAAGGTCTCGATAAACTGTGCCTCGATAGCAGGTGCTCTGACCGTAATGAGGGGCTCGTTGGGGAAAACGGGAGTGCCCTCGGGAACCGCATATATATCTCCCGTGAAGTGGAAGCTTGCGAGATACTCGAGAAATTCCTCGGAGAACTGTCCTCTGGAGCGGAGATATGCGATATCGTCCTCATCAAAGTGGAGATTTTCGATATAGTCGATGACCTGATCGAGTCCTGCCGCGATCGCAAATCCGCCTCCGTCGGGAATAGAGCGGAAGAAAAGATCGAAATAAAGGATCTTTTCGGCATTTCCGCATTTGTAGTAGCCGTTACCCATCGTAAGCTCGTAAAAATCACAGAGCATGGTGTAATTATCCGTCAGAAACTTTTTAGTTTTTCCCATTTTATTTTCCTCTGTCAAATAAATTTATATCGAAACAGTACAAAACCCTGTCGATGCTATATATAATATCACATTTCATCGAGTTCGTCAAGAAGCATATAATAAATTGCCACCTGAAAATCTCTTACCATAAGCATGTGCTCGGTACGGTTGTCCGTAGGAGAGCGGAAAGCACTCGGAACACACGCGGGAATGCTTATATCGAACGTCACGTTATTATGCGTTTCCTCATTTACGCTATATACGCACTCATATCTGTGATTTTTACAGAGCTTTGATATTATAAGCAGATTCAAGGCGTATTTCGGTGCGAGCTTTGCAAACGTCGAGATATCTCTTTCACCCTCAACTGTAAAAAGCGGATAACCGAGAGTAAACTGTATATGAAGTCTGAGCGAATCGTTATCTTCACTCACGGTTATATCAACCTGCCTATCGCTTGAGAGACGGGCTGCAAACGAGGTGACGTAAAGGTATAGGAACAAAAATCCGCGAAGCTCAAGCATATTAACCGATCTGTGTGCCGCATTTTCACGCGCCTCGGTAAATTTTACCGTATAACCTATCTTATCAAAGCTCCTTTCGGTAACGTCTGAAAGTAGCGCGACCGTATTGTCAAAGGAGTAAACGCTGCTGCGTCTCATCGCATTTGACGAGAGCATATAGTCAAGGATCTTTTCCATTCTGCGTTCTATACGTCTGTCAGTCTCGTCTATCACCCTTTTATCAAGCGTGAAGGTCTTCTCATCGAGGCATCTGACGATATCGCATATCTCGTAGCCTATATCGCAAAGGTCTCTTTCATGCTCTGCGAACACTCTGCTGAGTGCATTTATCTGAAGCATGGAAAAGAAGACCCAGAGCGAGCAGCTTTCGTTCATTCGTTTATACGGCATGACGAAGGCGTTAGACCGTCTGTCCCCCGTATCGACCGAGATGACACTCGGCTTTTTACGGAAGGGGATATTTTCATATTCGGATATTCCTCCCCTGTCAAGGTGGAACTGTATATGAGTATTTCGTCTCGGAAGCCTTATATTTTTCATTGCCGCACTGTTGTTATAGACGACAAGACCCGATGCGTTACATATGATTATAGGAGTTTCGAGCTCGTCGGGAGACGAAATGTAGTCAATATAGTTCATAAATTCAACATCCTCTTCGTTATTTTGGTGTAAACTACCTTATAATATCGGTTTATTTGGTGCTATTTGACAAAAAAGTAACAAATTTTAAAAAGTTTTGAAAAAGCTCTTGAATAATTCGGAATTTTAGAGTAAAATATATGCGTAATTTAAAAATTCAGGAGGTATTTTCCAATGTCCGTAAAAGTTGCCATTAACGGCTTCGGCCGCATAGGCCGTCTCGCATTCCGCCAGATGTTTGGCGCAGAAGGCTACGAGATCGTTGCTATCAACGACCTTACCAGCCCCAAGATGCTCGCTCATCTTCTCAAGTACGATACCGCTCAGGGTAAGTACGCTCTCGCTGACACCGTATCTGCTACCGATGACAGCATCACTGTCGACGGCAAGACCATCAAGATCTACGCAGAGAAGGACGCAGCTAACTGCCCTTGGGGTGCTCTTGACGTAGACGTAGTTCTCGAGTGCACCGGTTTCTACTGCTCCACCGAGAAGTCCATGGCTCACATCAATGCAGGCGCCAAGAAGGTTGTTATCTCTGCTCCCGCAGGCAAGGATCTTAAGACCATCGTTTTCGGTGTTAACAACGAGACCCTTACTGCTGATGACAAGATCATCTCGGCTGCATCCTGCACCACCAACTGCCTTGCTCCCATGGCTAAGGCTCTCAACGATTTCGCTCCTATCCAGTCCGGTATCATGACTACTGTTCACGCTTACACCGGTGACCAGATGATCCTCGACGGTCCCCACAGAAAGGGCGACCTCCGCCGTGCTCGTGCAGGCGCACAGAACATCGTTCCCAACTCCACCGGCGCTGCTAAGGCTATCGGTCTCGTAATTCCCGAGCTCAACGGCAAGCTCATCGGCTCTGCTCAGAGAGTTCCTACCTGCACCGGTTCGACCACTATTCTCGTTGCAGTTGTCAAGGGCAAGGATATCACCGTTGACGCTATCAACGACGCTATGAAGGCTCAGGCTTCCGCATCCTTCGGTTACAACACCGACGAGATCGTTTCTTCCGACGTTATCGGAATGACCTACGGTTCTCTCTTCGATGCTACCCAGACCATGGTCGCAAAGATCGACGACGATACCTATCAGGTTCAGGTCGTTTCCTGGTATGACAACGAGAACTCCTACACCAGCCAGATGGTAAGAACCATCAAGTACTTCGCAGAGCTTGCATAAGTCCTGAAGAAATACACCTTAACTTCCCGAGACGGACGTCTTGGGAAGTTTTTTTATTTTCTCTTTACTGAAATTATATCATATAATTTTTCTTTTTTCAATAGCTTTGAACCTTTTTTTAACAATAGCATAATATGCTCACAGAGAAACGTCAAGCACGTTTTGATCTTCAGTGAGGTGCTTATATTATGGAAAAAGGATACATAATAACAGAAGTAAGGAGCCGCGGCGAAGCGCTTCCCATCGTAGGGGCGACCGTGACTATAAGTGCTTATGAGAAGGGCGAGCTGCAAGTAGTGAACGTTCAGAAAACGGACATAAGCGGATCCACACTTCCGTTTGAAATAGACACGCCGCCAAAAGCAGATTCTCTTACTCCGAACCCGAGCGAGCTTCCCTTTTCGACGGTCAGCATAGAAATAGACAAATCGGGATTTCTGACGCAGATATTTGCAGAGGTACCGATATTCTCGGGAATAACCACGATCCAGCCCGTACAACTCATACCGCTTAACCCCGACGCTTACCGAAACTCGCCCGTAAAGGAGGATGAAATATGAACTCACAAAGCGGTGTACTGCCCTACATTCCCGAAAATATAACCGTTCATCTCGGTGCGCCCTCGTCAAACGCAAGAAACGTAACGCTCCCCTTTATCGACTACATAAAAAACGTAGCATCGGGCGAGATATATCCGACGTGGCCCGAGGCATCGTTAAGAGCAAACATATATGCCCAGATATCTTTTGCCTTAAACCGCGTTTACACAGAATTTTACCGATCGCAGGGCTACGATTTTGACATCACTTCTCTTCCCGCCTATGATCAGACCTTCAAGAACGGGCGAGACATCTTCGACAACGTATCAAAGATAGTTGACGACATTTTTGACAGCTATATACGCAGGCGAGGATTTATCGAACCGCTTTTCGCCGCCTACTGCAACGGAACAACGACCACCTGCGACGGTCTGTCCCAATGGGGGAGCGTTGATCTTGCCGAGCAAGGAAAATTTGCGTACGACATACTAACGTATTATTACGGAGAAGATATCGACCTTGTAAATGACGTCCCTGTCGAGCCGATATCAGAAAGCGCACCCAAGATACCGCTCAGCATCGGAAGTCTCGGCAATGACGTACGCACCGTACAGCTTAGAATAAACAGGATCTCGCAAAATTATCCCGCTATTCCGAAGATATATCCCGTAGACGGGATATTCGGCGAGGAGACCGATCGGGCTGTCCGTGAATTTCAGAGAGTCTTCAATCTAACTCCCGACGGAATCGTAGGAAACGCGACCTGGTACAGAGTACTTCTGATATTCAACGGCGTGAAGCAGCTGAATTCGATAATATCCGAGGGACTCACCTATTCGGAGGTAGAAAAGCAGTTTTCAGAGACGATATCTCCGGGAGACCGAGGAATAGGCGTAGAGCTCGTTCAGTATCTTATGCTTTTCATATCATATTTCGTTGACACCATACCGCAAATAGAGCTCGACGGAATATACGGTCCAAAGACCAAGGAAGCGGTAAGCGCTTTTCAGGAGCAGTATTATCTGCCCGTGACCGGCATAGTTGACTCTGCCACATGGGAACATGCCTACGACATCTACGCGGGAATCCTCAACGAGCTTCCCGACAATCTTTTTGAAAATTCGCCGCGCCCCTATCCGGGAATACCGATAAGAGATCAGAACAGCGGCGAAGACGTACTTACTCTTCAAAAATATCTTAACGTGATATCCGAGGTATATCCCGAGATACCGCCCGTTACGGAAAACGGAACATATGACGCACAGACTCAGGAATCGGTGCTTGCGTTTCAAAGATATTTCGGTCTGCAGGAAAATCGGATAGTTTCGGCTATAACATGGGATGCGATAGGTGATATATGGGAAAACATAACAAGAGGCTACGACCGATCCGAGGGTCAGTACCCGGGATATACAGTCTCTTGATCGGAAAGGAGCTTTTATGGACACACGAAGAAAGGATCTCGTTATATACGAGATACAAACATATCTGCGCGAGCTTTACAAAGAGGGCGAGGTCATTCCGCTGATAACTCCCGACGGAATATACGGCGATCTTACCGCAGAGGCGGTAAGGGCATTTCAAAGAAGCGAGGAGCTGCCCGAGAGCGGCGAGGTCGACTTTGTCACCTGGGAGCGTCTGACCCTTCGTTCAAGAGCCATACGCACGCAAAACAGCCCACCCGAGAGCATTTCCCCCTTCGACACGCTTTTAAGCGAGGCTGCAAGCATAAGCGGTGACAGCTTTGATCTTATATCGATAACGCAGATAATGCTACGTGCCCTTCACGTGTACGATTATCTGCACATCAGTGTAAACGGTAAGCTTGACGAGGCTACCTCGGATGCTCTGAAAGACTTCAGCGCAAGAAACAAAATAGACAATCCAAACGGAGATCTCAACAAGGAGGTCTGGAACGCGCTTGCTATAGCGTATTCACAGTATATATTAAAAAACCCGGGTGAATAAAAATAAAGTATTTTTTCCTTTCAAGTGACTTTTTTTCCTTCGGGATGGAAATATTATAAACAGATATTTCCATCCCGTTACAAGAAAGGAAAAAGTTAAAATGACCGACAGATTTTCACCCGGCGCACAAAGAGTTCTCTCGTGCTCACTGGCATTTGCGCGAGAGCTCGGGCATTCATATCTCGGAAGCGAGCACATTTTGCTCGCGCTTTTCGAGGAAAAAGACAGCTTTGCATTCAAAAAGCTCTCACTTTGCGGTGCAAATGCGGAAAAAACGAAAAATCTTCTTATCCAGAGCGTAGGAAAGGGTACGAGATCGGCAGACTGCGTTACCGACGTAACTCCGAGTGCGCGAAAAATAATCGAGTCGTCTGCCGCAAATGCCGAAAAAAGATATTCGGAAAACATAAGCACCGACGATATTTTCTACGCGCTCATAAGCGAAAAATCAAGCACGGCGATGCGTCTTTTATCCCTTCAGGGATGCAGAACGAGTGAGCTTTCAAAGGACATCTGCGAAAACAAAGTCGTGCAGGAGCCAAACGATTTCGCAAAGAAAAAGATAAAAAAATCAGACGAGCGACTCCCCGGTCTTATGAGGTTTGCGAAAAACATCAGTGAGGAGGCGGAAAACGCGTCCTTTGATCCGCTTATCGGTCGAGAGAAGGAGATAAATCGCATACTGCAGATCCTTGCGAGAAGGAGCAAAAACAACCCTTGTCTGATAGGCGATCCCGGTGTGGGAAAGACCGCCATAATCGAGGGTCTTGCGTTAAGGATCGCCGAGGGACGACTTCCCGAGTGCCTACGGGAGCTGCGAATATATTCACTCGATCTGCCGTCCATGATCGCAGGTGCGAAATATCGCGGCGACTTTGAGGAGCGCTTAAAGCAGGTAATGGACGAGGTATCGAGAAATCCCAATATAGTTCTTTTTATAGACGAGCTTCACACGGTCATCGGAGCAGGCTCTGCCGAAGGTGCCATAGACGCGGCGAACATAATAAAGCCGGCTTTAGCGCGCGGCAGGATCAAGCTTATCGGAGCAACAACTCTCACCGAATACCGAAAGCACATTGAGAAGGATCCCGCATTTGAAAGACGCTTTCAGGTAGTCAACGTTAGTGAGCCGACCCCGAAGGAGACCTTTTCGATACTCTGCGGTCTGCGTGAGAAATACGAAAAGCATCACAATATAGTCATAGAGGATTCCGCAATAAGGGCGGCGGTAGAGTTATCCGATCTTTATATAAACGACAGATTTTTTCCCGACAAGGCGATAGATCTGCTCGACGAAAGTGCGGCAAGAGTCAGCATAAGCGAGCACACGGACTTGCAAATATGCGAAAACTCACGCGAGGTACTGCGTATGGCGTTCGGAGACGGATATTCGCGGTCTCAATCGGGAGTTTCGCTTGAGGTAAGGGAAAAGGGTTCAAGCGTACTTGCGGACGTAGATATAGCAGAAACTCTTACGCAGTGGACAGGCATTCCGATAAATAAGATCAGAGAAAAGGATATGCGTGATCTCTTTTCCCTCGAGTCAAGGCTACGCTCCCGTATAGTCGGTCAGGAGTGTGCCATAAAAAAGATATGCTCCGCGATAAGAAGATCGCAAACGGGCGTACGCGACCGCTCCCGACCCGTCGGATCCTTCATTTTCGCAGGACCCACGGGAGTCGGAAAGACCGCTTTGGCGAAGGCTTTGGCAAGCGAGCTCTTTGACAGACCCGACGCTCTCATCCGACTTGATATGTCGGAATATTCGGAGGCGCACAGCGTTTCCCGAATAATAGGCTCGCCTCCCGGATACGTTGGATTCGGGGACGGCGGTCAGCTTACCGAAAGGGTACGCAGAAATCCGCATTGCGTGATCCTTTTTGACGAGCTCGAAAAGGCGCACAGAGACGTATTCGAGCTTCTTTTACAAATAATGGACGACGGATCTCTTTCCGATTCGTGTGGCAGAAGGGTAAATTTCAGAAGCTCGGTGATAATTATGACAACGAATCTATGTGCCGATATATCAAAAAGATCAGGCAGATCGCTCGGGTTCGTGCAGGGAGAAGGGGATGCCGAGACCCTTATCTACTCAGAGCTGAGGAAGGTATTTTCTCCCGAATTTCTCAGCCGTCCCGACGCCCTTTTACTTTTTTCTCCGCTTACTCGTGCGGAGCTTGAAAAAATATGCAAAATGCGGCTTGATATACTAAGCAAAAGACTTGCGGAAAACGGCACAGACATTCTTTTTGAGGATAGCTGCGCGCCCTTTATAGTATCGGGCCTCAAGGCAGAGGGCGGAGCGCGCGGGATCGCACGGGACATCAGCGAAAAGATCGAGGATCCTCTGTCACTTTTTCTTTTATCCGACGGTATATCCAAAAGCACAGGAATACGCGCGCTTGTCTCAAACGGAGAAATTCTTTTCGAGCACCGAAAAGCATAACGAAAATCACCCTGATTTCCGCATATTTTTTATTTTTTTCAAAAAAAGACTTGACAAAACCGACATTCTGTGGTACTATTATTAGGCGCTTATATTTTGCGCCCATGCCCCATTAGCTCAGATGGTAGAGCACTTGACTTTTAATCAAGGTGTCCGGAGTTCGAGTCTCCGATGGAGCATAAGAAGCCGTTTTGAGAAAAACGGCTTCTTATTTTACTTTATCGGAGGTGTATGCAATGAACGGGTACTACAAAAGTTGCTCTCTTTGTCCGCGGAAATGCCATGCTGACCGTACAAAAGCGTTCGGTATCTGCGGTGAGAGTGACCGCATCCGCATTTGCAGAGCCTCTCTTCACATGTGGGAGGAGCCCTGCATCTCGGGCAAGAGCGGTTCGGGCACCGTATTCTTTACCGGATGCAATCTGAAGTGTATTTTTTGTCAGAATCGGGACATCTCGCTCTCGCACGCAGGACTTGACATTTCGCTCGATCGCCTTGTGGAAATATTCTTTGAGCTAAAAGACAAGGGGGCAAACAACATAAATCTCGTTACGCCGACCCACTTTACCCCGTCAGTGGCAGAGGCGATCGACAGAGCCAAGGCAGAAGGTCTCGATATTCCCTTCATATGGAATTCAAGCGGATACGAAAACACCGAGACGCTCGAGCTTCTCCGCGGCAGGATCGACATTTTCTTGCCCGATCTCAAATATTTTTCATCCGACCTATCTACAAGATTTTCGGGTGCTCCCGACTATTTTGAAAAGGCATCCGCCGCCCTTAAAAAAATGTTTTCCTTGGTCGGAGAAGCGGTGCTTGATCAAAACGGCATGATGAGATCGGGAATGATAGTAAGACATCTTGTCCTTCCCGGTCATGTCGATGATTCACTAAAGGTGATCTCGTATTTAAAAAACACCTTTGGCGACTCGATCTACGTAAGCATCATGAATCAGTACACGCCGATGCCCGATGCGTCCGAAATAAAGGAGCTTTCGAGGCGTCTTACGACCTACGAATACGAAAAGGTGTTGAGTCACGCGCGCGACATCGGAATAAGCAACGGATTTATCCAGGACAGGCTTTCCGCAAGCGAGAGCTTCATTCCCGCCTTTGATTACACGGGCGTTCTGAAAAAATAAAGCCATCTTTCGGAATTATGCGAAAAGCATGCCGAAGGATGGCTTTGTTTTATTTTTGATCAGACTCCGCTATATGCGGCAAATCCGCCGTCTACCGCTATCACAGATCCGGTAACGAATCCACTCGATGCGTCATCGGAGAGCCAAAGGAGGGTTCCGATAAGGTCTTCTACCTCACCGAAGCGATTCTGAGGAGTGTGCGCAAGGATCTTCTCGGTACGTGCGGTAGGAGTTCCGTCCTCGGTAAAGAGGAGCGCTCTGTTCTGATTCGTAACGAAAAATCCGGGAGCTATCGCGTTTACTCTGATACCTACGGGAGCAAAATGCACTGCGAGCCACTGAGTAAAATTAGATATTCCCGCCTTAGCAGCGCTATATGCCGGTATCTTGGTGAGCGGTCTGAACGCATTCATCGAGGAGATATTTATGATATTTCCGCCCGTCTTAGTCATTTTTTCCGCAAAGACCTGTGTTACGAGGAACGCAGAGGTTATGTTAAGATCAAACACGAACTTAAGTCCGCTTTCCTCAAGTCTGAAGAAATTCTTCGTATCGTCGGAAATATCGGGAGTCATATATTCGTTATCGCAGGTCGCGCGGGGATTATTTCCTCCGGCTCCGTTAATAAGGAAATTGACCTCACCGAGCTTTTCCTCGATCTCTTCTCTCGCGCGGATTATATCCTCTTTATCAAGGCAGTTAGTTTTGACCGCGATCGCAGAAGATCCGATAGACTCGGCAACCGCCTGAGCCGCCTCATAATTTATATCGAGCAGAGCGACCTTGGCACCGCAAAGAGCAAGAGCTCGTGCGAATTCACTCATAAGAACGCCACCACCGCCCGTTACGGCAACGACCTTATCAGAAAGATCTACTTTAAAGGGTATTTTCATTTTTTCTATTCCTTTCGGTTCTGTTTTTTGTTATGGAGATACAAGCATCTTTACGCTTATTTTAATATATCCGATCCCTTTTGTCAATAGATAAGCAATAAAATACACCTTTTATCAAAAAAAAACGGTATGACGAAAGTCATACCGTTTTAATTTCAGATAAAGTTCACCTATTTAGCGTTCTTGATCTCTGCGAGCTTATCAAACTTATCCTTAAGCTCATCAAGGCTGATCTGCCATCCACTCTGTACGTAAAGGAGACCTTCGGAAATGTCTGCCTTCTTACCGTTAAGATAGCTTCTGAGAATAGCACCCATGCTGGGGAAATAAGGAGTGAGGCACCATACAAGCGCAAAGTCGGAATATGCGCCCGCGTTGATGATCTCGATCATCTCCGCAGTATCGGGAGAAGTTGTGTACTTATTCTTAAGAGCGTTATCATAGTACTCGGCTCTTACGCTGCGGTAAGACTCTGCAGCCATAGCCTCGAGAACGATAGCGGTAGCTTCGATATTTTCGGAATCGTCGTTGATCGCATAGATGCTTATAGCATCATGGAGGCTTGAACGGTATCCGATATCCTTTGCCTGCTCTTCATTGAGCATCGGGTTAGGAATGATATAGTAATCATTTACCATATCTCTGAGGTAAAGCTCTGCCTGGTTTATACGTCCGGGAACGAAGAGTGCTCTGTCTGCCTTGAACACCTGGAATGCGTCAAGGTAAACACCGCCGTAGCTTATGCATCCCTTAGTGGAGACGAGCGCAAGGTATGCATCGTAGAAGTCTTTAAGCCTCTGGTAGTTGGTCTTAAAGGTAAGCTTTATGTTTCCGCTCTTGGTGAGCTTGGAGAAGGTAACTCCGCAGGAAACTGCCCATCCGTTAGTATTATCATGGATAGGAGCAGCAACACCGAGTATATCGCTCTCGGTAATATTGCCCTTATTGGGATTTGCTGTGCTTATATTAGTAACCTTATCGGACATATCCTTCATAAGGCCTACGGTCCACTTATTGTTTCTGACAACGTCATGAATATCGCCGTACTCATCCTTGAGCTTTGTATCGTAAAGAGTCGAGTTTACGAAAACTCCGTAGAATCCGCCGGTATATCTGAGGTTGAGGTCACCTGCAAGCCAATAAACGTTCTTGCCGTAGGACATATCCTTGGTGTATTCCTTACCCCAATATTCTCTTCCTATGCTTATGTACTTATTGACTCTGCTATCGGTAAGGACGTTAACAAAATAACCTTCTACACACATAGCAACGTCGTCATACTGACGTCCTGCTATTACGTCATACTCAGAGCTTTGTCCCATAAGCGCGTGCGCAATGTCAGCGGAAAGAGGGTTGTGCGTTACATACTTAAGCTCGATACCGCAGTTAAATCTTGCTTTGATCGCCTCATTACGAAGGTGGATCTTGGCGTCAACCTTATCGCCGGTATCAGCGTCGGCAACGATAGAACGCTCGTTAAAGCCGTAGGTGTCCTCACCTGCCTCGGAAACAGCAAACTTTACGGTATAGCCGCCGAGATCGTGATCACCAAGATTGTCGAGCCACGGAACTTCGTCATACTTTTCCCCGTTTTGTTTCTTGTCGTCTTTTCCGCCACAAGAAACAAACGTAAGAACCGTAGAGACAACGATCAAGGCACAGAGAAAAAATGCCAATATACGTTTTTTCATATTCTATAAACCTCCGAATATATTATTTAAATAGATTATACCATTATTCACACCCATTTGTCAACTTGTTAATAAATAGAAAATACTCTCTGTTTTTTGTGCAACATAAACAAATTTGTGTCCGATCGGATGATACAAAAAAACCGAACGGCAATAAACCGTTCGGTTTTTAAGATCAAAATACTACAGACTTAAGTATCAGTGATAATTAAGCTGCTTTTTCAGCTTCGGTAAGAGCCGCGAACTTCACATCAAGTTCGTTAGTTATGTTGTATTTCCATCCGCTAGAGTTAAGAAGGAAGAAGTCATAGAGACTTTCTTTCTGCTGTCTGAGATGGCCTCTGAGAACAGCACCGGCACCGGAGAAGTAGGGGGTAAGGCACCATACGAGAATAAAGTCGGAGTATGCGCCGCCGCTGATGATCTCGATCATCTCTGCAGTGTCAGGAGAGCTGGTGTACTTATTCTTAAGAGCGTTATCATAGTACTCGGTTCTTACGCTGCGGTAGGTCTCTGCAGCCATAGCCTCGAGAACGATAGCGGCAGCCTTAACGTTTGAGGAGTACTTGTTGATACCGAAGATAGAGATAGCATCATGTACGCTGGAATAGTAAGCCTTCTGCTCTTCGTTACGCATGGGGTTGGGGATAATGTAGAAATCGTTCTGCATATCTCTGAGGTAAAGCTCAGCCTGGTTTACACGTCCGGGAACGAAGAGAGCTCTGTCTGCCTTGAGAACCTCGAATGCAGCTCTGTATCCACCAAAGTTATCGGTTAAGGAGTAGTCTACGCATCCATCGGACTTAACGAGTGCGAGGTACTGGCTATAGAAATCCTCAAGCTCGGTATTCTTATTGTCGAATTCAAGAACGAGGTTACCGCTCTTGTTAACTCTGGACCACTTTACGCCACAGGAAACTGCCCATCCGTTGGTGTTGTCATGGATAGGAGCAGCAACGCCGACGATATCACTCTCGGTAATATCAGCAGGCTTTGCGTTTGCAGCAGCAATGTTTGCAACCTTATCGGACATATCCTTCATGGTCTTAACAGTCCACTTGTAGTTACGTACTACGTCGTGAATATCACCGTACTCATCCTTGAGCTTGGTATCATAGAGAGTTGCGTTTACGAAAACGCCGTAGAATCCACCGGAATATCTGAGGTTAAGGTCACCGGTAGCCCAGTATACCTTATTCTTGTAAGACATACCCTTGATATAGTTGGTTCCCCAGTACTCTCTGGTAAGGTCGAGATACTGCTTAGCAGTCTCGTCCTTGGTGAGGTTAACGAGATAACCGTTAAGGCAGAGAGCAACGTCATCATACTGACGTCCTACGATAACGTCATACTCGTCACTCTTACCCATGAACTGGCTGTTAAGGTCAGCAGTAAGGCTGTTGTTGGTCTTGAAAGTAAGATCGATACCGCAGTTGAATCTTGCCTTGATCGCCTCATTACGAAGATGGATCTTGGCATCAACCTTATCACCGGTGCTTTCATCTGCTACGATAGAACGCTCGTTGAATCCGTAAGTGTCCTCCGCAGCCTCGGAGACAGCGAACTTGACTACATATCCGTCGAGATCGTGATCGCCGAGATTGTCGAGCCACTTGATTCCGTCATACTTCTGCTTATCATCGTTCTTGTCGCCTTTTCCGCCACAAGAAGCAAGAGTAAGAACAGTAGAAACGAGAAGAAGCATCGACATAGCAAATGCTAAAATGCGTTTTTTCATATTGTTCCTCCAATATAAATTTATTTTGGTTACTATATTTTATCACCAACTCTTCGATTTGTCAACTCTATTTCTTGATTCAAAACACACAAATTTTGAGTCGGTTTTTAGTATAATATGCCCAATAAAAGGGATAATACCACTTTTTTTCGACTTTTTCACCGATTTTATGGTGCAAAAAGCATCAAACTTCCCAAATTTTCAAAACGGGTCCTTTTTAAAGTTTACAATTAGGTCAAAAACCGTAAAAGAAGAATTCTTTTTTTATTAATTCTTTGGTTTTTTATTTTTATTTTTTCCCGACTTCACATATTTTTCACACACAAAAAAGACGAGTGCGGCAACGCATGGCAGGACAATTACGTCTCCCACGTAGGAATAGAGCGTCCTTTCAGAGTGCGGGAAAACGCTTGCGGTCAGATATCCCATCTTAAGCGGAGGAAGTGCGCTGAGTACTCTTCCCTCCGAATCTATAAAGGCAGATATACCGGTGCTTGCCGCCCTCGCTATGTATCTGCGGTTTTCGACCGCTCTCAGAACGGCGTGCGAATTATGCTGATAAGCGGACGCGCTGTCTCTGTACCAGGAATCGTTGGTCGAAAGAAGAATGATCTCGGCACCGTCCGAGACGCTGTCTCTCGCAAGCTCGGGATAGATCGAGTCAAAGCATATAAGTCTTCCCACGCGCGCAAACGGCGTCGAAACGACCTCGCTGTCCTTTCCCGGGGTAAGATCGTCCCCGAGCATATTAAGCTCGGTCATGAAGGGCATAACGACCTCGAGAACACTTCTCATCGGCATATATTCACCAAAAGGAACGAGATGTCTTTTTTTATACGAGCCGCTCTCAACGCTTCCGTCGGGGAAATACGCCACGATAGCGTTATAATCCTCCCACTTATACTCTTCGTCGGTCTCGCTCACATCAAACGCTCCGACGAAGATGACCGAGCCCGTACTTTTTGCAAGCTCCTTTATTTTCGTTTCATAGTGCGGACTTTCCTTTATGGCAACGGTAAGCACGGTCTCAGGCCAAAGAACAATATCGGCATGCTCCTTAGCGTCAGCCTCAAGCGTGAGCCTTTCATAAACGTTTATCGCGTTTGCGTTCGAATTATCCGCCCATTTATCATTAGACGATATATTTCCCTGCACGACCGTGATCTTGAAGCCGCCTCTGCTTTTTTCGTCGTGAAGTGCCATATAGGTCATTCCGACACCGAGATTCAGCATAACTATCGCAAGAGCGAGCGCCGCGGGTCTGACAAAGCATGCAAAGCGAGATCCGTTTTTAACAAAGCCTCTGATGGCGAGTGCGACAAGACCGTTGACAAGTCCGATTATGAATCCGACAAAAAGCGAGCCGAAAAGAGACGCGCTCTGGATCGCGGCGGGAACAGAGGTCTGCGTAAGCGCGAGGCGCGCCCATGGAACGCCCGCAAAGGTAAGAGACTGCATAAATTCAAGGAAGGTATACGCGCAGGCGAAGATTATCGGTGCGCTCCACATACGCTCCTTTTTATACGCGTGACAAAAGATCAGTCCGACGAACGCGGTACCAACAGTCTGAAGAAGGGAAAGTCCTATCCAGCAAAGCAGTGTCAAAAGCAGCGCCATCGGGATAGAAACTCCCATAAAATCCATCGGCCAGAGGTACCAGAACCAATGATATATGGTCATATAGAAGACAAAGGACCACAAAAAGGCGGTCATATAGTTTGAAAAGCCCTTTTTTCCCTTCTCCGTTCTTCTCATAAGCACAAGTATAAGCGGGGAGAGCGAGACAAACGCAATAGGCGAGAGGAGATCAAATATCATGGTCAGCGCGGTAAGAAGCGAAGATGCCACTATCAAGGCGGGGTCGAACCACCATTTGTTTTCGAGCTTACCTAAACTCTCGGCAAAACCAGATCTTGTCATTATCTATTTCAAACTTCCTTCCGTTCAAATATTCAAGCACGCCCGAATCGGTCTTGAAATCAAATTCAAGGCTATAGGAATAGAGTGCCTGGAATTTATATCCGATCTTTTTATCGTCCTTATTCACTCCGTATTTTCCGTCTCCGAGCAAGGGGTGACCCACGGACGCCATATGCGCTCTTATCTGATGGGTACGTCCCGTAATAAGATCGACCTCAAGAAGAGAGAGTCCCTTTTTCTCGCAAAGCACCCGATACCCGGTGACGATCGATTTCGCATCGGGGTCCTTCGGCTTTTTATCAAAAACGGTGACGGTATTCGTATTTCCATCCTTTAAAAGATATCCCTTAAGGATATCCTCCTTTTTTTCGAAGATCCCGTGCACGGCGGCGAGATATTTTTTCGTAAGCTCCCTGTTTTTTATTTTTTCATTCATTATGCGAAGCGTTTGCGCATTTTTCGCGGCTATGACGATACCGCCCGTATTACGGTCTATTCTGTTACACAGAGCAGGAGCAAAGGAATTTTCCTTATCGGGATCGTACTCACCCTTCTGATACAGATACGCGCTTATATGCGAGATAAGGGTGTTCGTATCCTCCTTATCGTCCGAATGAACTATCATTCCGGCGCGCTTATCGCAAAGCAGGATATTATCATCCTCATATATAATATCGATATGCGGAGTCAGCCTGAGCGCCGATCTTTTATCGGGTGAATCGAAAAATTCTTCCTTTATAAACAGCTCGACCGTATCTCCCGCATTCAGCACGTACATATGCTCGGTACGTTTTCTGTTCACCTTTATCTTCTTGGTACGGACAAGCTTATACATCAGAGACGACGGCAGAGACGGGACTGCCTTGGAAAGAAATTTATCAAGTCTTTGTCCCGCATCGTTACTGTTAATATTAAGGACACGCATTAGGGCGTCACCTCCTTATTCTTCTAAAAGATCGGGAGTTGCCTCCCGATCAAGTCTTTTTATTTTCAGTTATCCGCGATCTCCTCGAGGCTGATATCCGCTCCGAGTGCGGAGAGCTTATCAACGATATCCTCATATCCGCGGTTGATATACACGATATTTTCTATTTCTGTTCTTCCGTTAGCGCACAGTCCTGCTATGACCATTGCCGCGCCCGCTCTGAGATCGGATGCGTTAACGGTCGCTCCGTAGAGAGGCGAGCCGCCGTTTATAGTCGCGATCTTTCCGTTGACCTCTATCGAGGCACCCATATTTCTAAGCTGATCGACGTACTGGAATCTGTTATCGAAAACACCCTCAACGAGCTTACTCGTTCCCTTCGCCATACACATAAGCACGCAGAACTGCGGCTGCATATCGGTCGGGATTCCGGGGTAAGGAAGGGTCTTCATATTGGTCGCGACGAGCTCATCGGGCACACTGACCTCAACGCTATCGTCATTTTCCACAATAGAAACGCCCATCTCGGCGAGCTTCATAGAGGTCGCCTCAAGGTGCTTGGGTATTACGTTTTTAATAAGTACGTTTCCGCCCGTTGCGGCAGCGGCGACCATATAGGTTCCCGCCTCGATCATATCGGGGACTACGGTATAGCTGCATCCGTGAAGGGTGCTTTTATCGACTCCGGTGATCTTTATAGTCGGAGTTCCCGCACCGAACACCTTTGCTCCGCAGGTGTTTAAAAAGTTCGCAAGGTCAACGACGTGCGGTTCTCTCGCGGCGTTTTCTATAACGGTAAGTCCGCTCGCCGTGGTTGCCGCAAGCATAACGTTGATCGTCGCTCCGACAGATACGTCATCGAAGAAAACGTTTGCTCCGACAACGCCGTTTTCGGTCTCGGCACGCACACATTTACCGCTATCGGAGAAGGTCTCGGTGACCGTGGCTCCGAGTGCCTCAAATCCTTTTACGTGTCTGTCTATCGGACGTCCTCCGAAATCGCATCCGCCCGGATACTGGACTATAGCCTCACCGAATCTTCCGAGCTCCGCTCCGAGAAGATAATAGGAGGCACGCATCTTTCTGACCAAATTTGACGGAGGCTCGGAGACCTTCAGATCGGTAGCGTCGATAACGGCAGTATGTCTGTCGGAACGCTCGACCTTAGCGCCGAGACTTTCGATTATCTCAAGCGATATATCTATATCCTTTACGGCAGGAAGATTTTCTATTACCGTTTTTCCGCTCGTTACAAGAAGAGATGCGAATATTATCGGAAGTGCTCCGTTTTTCATTCCGCCGATCTCGACCTCACCGTTTAGCGGACGTCTTCCGTTTATTACTATCTTTTTCATTATTAGTACCGTTCCTTTTGAGAGCGCTGATTTTATACTTCATTACATAATATGCTTTTCACGGCATTACGACATTGGGTATAAAGGCTCAGTAGTCTATATATGCGATCGCGAGTCCGACAACAAGAGAATAGCTGAGCGTTCCCGCGCTCTGTCCCTGAGACTGAAGATAGATATCGTTCACTGCCCCACTGACCTTTGCGGCGGTATTTTCTCTGTAGCTTTCAAAAAAGTTGTCGTACGCGGTATATTCGATGCTTATTTTTCTTCCGAGAGTACGGTAAAAGCTTCTGTAAAGATCCTTATCCGCCTTACGGAGAGCGGACTGAACGTACTCCAGAAGATTAAGATACGCACTGTATCTTATATAGTTATCGTCGCTCTCCATACATATCAAATACGCGACGAAATTCGCCTCATCCTCTCTCGCGATTCCTCTCTGGTGAGAAAGCTCATGAGCGGCGGTATAAGGCAGAGTATAATCAGGGAAATTCGTATTCAGATTGGATTCTCCCGTATAGTAGGTGTACACCCCCGAGATATGCGTATAGGTCATAGGCACGCTCAGCATAACGTCCTTAAAGCTTGACCTTAAAGGGGATATAAAGCTGTATTTTTCAGACGCCTTTATGCAGGCATCGTTAAGAAGCTCGTTAAGCTTCGCTCTCGAATAGGGCATAACAGAGCCCTTTTCGGGATCAAAATCGACATCCTCGGCGCACTCGTTGACTCTGTCGCGAAGATACTCCGAAAGAGCGAGAAGATCCGACGGATCCTCGTATTCGGGCTTTTCCACTCCCAATTTCTCATAGAGCGTCCTACCGTGGTAAGAGGTTCCGAGGGTAAACACGAAGAGCGAATAAAAGGTCATAACGATCGAGAGGAGTATACATACGTATCTGACGTATATTTTGGAATCTTCCTTTTTTACGATCCGTATTCCGAAGACGATAAGAAAAACGAGAATCAGCGGAAGAAGTATGATGATCATCTCGGCAAGCGAGAAGGGGATCCACCCCGTAAGCTTTGCAAGGACAAATCTGAACGCCGCTCCTATACTTTGCGTTACGAAATCGGCAAATGCGGGAGAAATGATCGCCATTATATGCGTAAAAGCGGAGATAAGTCCAAAAGCAAAAAGGATCAGACATGCCGTCGGGCAGGCCCTGAGAAATTTCGTGAATATATTTTCTTTGGTCTTTTCGGGCATACGTATCCTCTTTCCTTTATTTTAAAGCTTTGATCCGAGACAGGAAAGCGACAGATCTATATTATCTGTCCTTGCCGCGTTTAATATATCATCGGGTATTTCGGACTCAAGCGTGATCGGACTCTTAGTATAGGGATGGACAAACGAGATCTCAAACGCGTGAAGCGCCTGTCTTTGGAGGATATCGCTCGGGTTTCCGTACATCGTATCTCCAAGAATAGGATATCCCAAATATGAAAAATGAACCCTAAGCTGATGCGTTCTTCCGGTTATCGGCTCGGCAACAACGGCGGTATATCTGTCCCCATACGCAAGCACCCTGTAAAGCGTATGCGCCTCGGGCGATGAAATATCATCGGTCACCTCGCGCATTATCGTGCTTTGATCGCACCGTCTTATTCTCGTTTTGATGCTTTTATACGATCCGTCAGACTCGAGATATCCCTCAAGTATCGCCACGTATCTTTTTCTTATCTCTTTTCTCTGCATCTGCTCTCCGAGAATATGAGCGCTTCTGCGACTGTTTGCCACAAGGCATATTCCGCTCGTATCGCGATCGAGGCGATTTACCGCCCTCATAACGAAGCTTTTATCCCGATATCTGAAGGCGAGCGCATTTGCGAGAGTATCGTCATAGTGACCGTGAGAGAGTATAGTGGGCATTCCGTATGGCTTATTCACAACGGTGAGAGCCTCATCCTCGTATATTACGTCTATCGGAATATCGATCGGAATCGGGACGAGATCGCCATCTTCGTAGCCGTCCTCCTCAAGAGTGAGCTCAAGGACATCCCCCTCGGAAAGAATCGCTCTGACGGTGACCCGTTTATTATTGAGGACTATACCCTTTTCGTTATTTTTAAGCGCCGATATCGCTCTTCTCGAAAGCTCAAGCTTGTTTGTGAGGAAGCTGCGGATATCAGATCCGCAGTCCTCCCCACCTATAAAAAACTTCACCTTATCAGTCGACCTTTACAGTCCAGCCCATGGTATCCTCGACAGTTCCCCACTGGATACCGGTAAGGTTATCGTAGAGGCGCTGAGAGATCGGACCGATCTTACCTTCGTTGATTATCATGACCTTGCCCGCCTCGTTAAGCTCGCCGATAGGAGAGATTACCGCTGCTGTTCCGGTTCCGAACGCTTCGCGGAGATTTCCGCTTTCGGCAGCCTCGCGGATCTCGTCGATCGAGAGGAGTCTCTCGCTGACGTTATATCCCCAGCTTCTGAGAAGTGCGAGTGCGGAGTCACGGGTAACACCGGGAAGGATATTTCCGTTTTCAAGAGTAGGTGTAACGATCTCGTCGCCGATAACGAAGAAAACGTTCATAGCGCCGACCTCGTCAACGTACTTATGCTGAATACCGTCAAGCCAGAGGACCTGAGCATAACCGAGCTTTTCCGCTACCTCCTGTCCCTTGAGGGATGCCGCGTAGTTTCCGCCGACCTTTGCAAATCCGGTTCCGCCCTTTACTGCGCGAACGTACTCGGGCTCAACGTAGATCTTTACAGGGTTGATTCCGGTAGCGTAGTAAGCGCCTACGGGAGAAAGGATTATACAGAAGAGATAGTTATGAGAGGGATGTACTCCGAGCATAGGATCGGTAGCGATGATGAAGGGTCTTATGTAAAGAGACTTTCCTTCCTCCTCGGGGATCCAATCCTCATCGGTCTTGACTACCGCCTTGATAGCCTGAAGAACGTCCTCGGGATCGATCTCGGGAATGCACATACGTCTGTTTGTGTTGTTGAGTCTCTCGATATTCTTCATAGGTCTGAAGAGCTGGACATCACCGTTTGCGGTCTTATAAGCCTTAAGTCCCTCAAACATTTCCTGAGCGTAATGGAAGACCGCGGTAGCGGGCGAGAGAGAAAGATTCTGGAAGGGTACCACGCGGGGATCGTGCCATCCCTTCTCGGTGGAATAATCCATCATGAACATATGGTCGGTAAAGTATTTACCGAATCCAAGTGCGCCGTAATCGGGTTTTACCTTTTTCTGAGTCGTGTACTCATATCTGATATTAAGCATATCTGCCTCCTGAATTATATAAGTTTGCGTCGCTTAGCCGCAAACATCAAAATTATACTTATTATATCACGCAAGCTCTTCAATTACAAGAGTTTTTTTAGTATTTTTGATTTTTTTACTTTTATGAAACATATTTCGGCACCGTTTCGCAAAACCGGGTCGGCAAAACGAAAAAAAATCGGATCCGAAAGCGGGATCCGACAGTTTTTCTATTTGAGCAGCTTTTTTATGAGATCGTGCATGAGAGCGTCTCTCTTTATCTCTCTGACATATCTGTAAAAATGGCTATCAGATCTCGCGGCGTACCTATGATCGTATTCGGGCATAGGCGCATGCTCGATAGAGGAATTCATAAATCTGTTATTATCGTTAGTGAGCCATGCAAGTGCGGTAACGTCCCATATAACTCTCGTCCACGGAGTTCCCGCCGCGTAAGATTCAGCAGCCTTTATCGTATTTCTCGCAAGATAATCGGCAAGCGGATTCTTATCGACGAGCCAGTATTCGAGCTCGGGACGGCTGATCCTGAACTCACTTACAACTCCCATACAGGGAAGCTGAACGAGAGGTGCGCCGCATCCGAAAACGACTCTTGCCGCCGCAACGTCCTGGTACATATTGAATTCCTTTGTGTTCGTCCAGCTCGTAGCGTGTCCGCCAAGCCACACTATAACTATATTTTCCTTTATCGACGGATCTATTATAAGCGCGGACGCGACGTTCGTTATAGCGCCGATCGCAACTACGTAAAGCGGATTTTCGGGAGAATACTGCTTTGAAAGCTCAACTATTTTATTTGCCGCGTCGCTTTCCTGCGCGGTCTTTTCGTCGGCAAGATAGCCCGTGCTTCCTCTGTAAGTACATTTACAAAGCTCGGGATGTCCCGCAAATTCAAGTATTCTGAGTATTTCGTTATAGCTTTTTTCCATTCCGTCCGCCGGAGAATCCGACATACCGTTAAAAAACGGAGCCGCGCAGATAGCCTTTACGTTTATCTTATCCTCCGATCTCAGCATATACGCTATCGCAAACTGATCGTCTATCTCGTTGTACGCATCGGTATCGAGTATCACATCGACCTTTCCGGACGGGACCTCGAGATTTTTAAGAAACTGAGCCTGTGTCATTTATATCACCTCTTTCAAATACCGGAAAAGCCGGATGGCGTTTCCTTATCTTTAATATATCATTTTTTCGCAAAAAGTCAAGTGATTCCGAAAAACTTATCAAAAAAACACATATGGTGAAAAAATTACGAAATACTGAAAAAATAATACGTTTTGCTATTTATTTTTTCATTTGTATGTGATATAATAATATAATTCTGAGATTTTGGCAAAGCAACGCAAAAGGAAAGGAAGAAAAAGATGACAAGCGGAAAATTCAGGCTCGTCTCGCCGTTCAAGCCGACCGGAGATCAGCCCGAGGCAATCGAGCTCCTCAGCGCCGGGGTAAACGCGGGAATGAAGAAGCAAACTCTTCTCGGAGTTACCGGCTCGGGCAAGACCTTCACCATGGCAAACATCATAGAAAAGGTCAACAAGCCTACTCTCATACTCTCTCACAACAAGACGCTTGCGGCTCAGCTCTGCAGTGAATTTCGTGAATTTTTCCCCGAAAACGCGGTAGAATTCTTCGTTTCCTACTACGATTACTATCAGCCCGAGGCATACATTCCGGGCAAGGACGTCTACATCGAAAAGGACAGTGCGGTAAACGACGAGATCGACCGTCTGCGTCACAGTGCCACCACTTCCCTTTTTGAGCGGCGCGACGTCATAATAGTCGCCAGCGTTTCGTGTATATACTCGCTCGGAGATCCGAGGGAATATCTCTCGCAGATGATATCTCTGCGCGCAGGCGCGGAAATGTCACGCGACGAGCTCATCTCCCGACTTATATCGATGAATTACGAGCGAAACGACATCGGTCTCGAGCGTGACAAGTTCCGAGTACGCGGAGACACGGTCGAGGTGCTTCCCGCCGCAAGCGATAAAAAAGCGGTAAGAGTCGAGTTTTTCGGTGACGAGATCGACCGCATCAGCGAAATAAACACGGTAACGGGAGAGCTTATCCGCACTCTCGGATACACTACCGTATATCCTGCGACACACTACGCAGTATCCGATGAAACGAGGGAAAAGGCGCTCAAGCAGATCGAGCTCGAGATGGAGGAGCGTGTCGAGTTTTTCCGCTCTCAAAACAAGCTTATCGAGGCGCAAAGGATCGAGGAGCGGACAAGATACGATCTTGAGATGCTCCGCGAGGTCGGATTCTGCTCGGGGATCGAAAACTATTCACGCATTTTCGCAGGCAGAGAGCCGGGATCCACTCCGTACACCCTGCTCGACTATTTCCCCGACGATTTTCTTATGTTTATTGACGAGTCTCACGTTTCCATTCCGCAGATACACGGAATGAGCGGAGGAGACCGCGCGAGAAAGACCAATCTCGTCGAATACGGATTCCGTCTTCCCTCCGCATATGACAACCGTCCTCTTCGCTTTGACGAGTTTTCGGGCAAGCTGAATCAGGTGATATACGTTTCGGCAACTCCCGGCGAATACGAGAAGGAGGGCTCAGAGCAGATAGTCGAGCAGCTCGTAAGACCGACCGGACTCCTCGATCCGACCGTCGAGGTTCGTCCTGCCGACGGACAGATCGATGATCTTATGGGAGAGATCCGCACAAGAGCGGAAAAGGGAGAGAGAGTCCTCGTCACTACACTCACCAAGAAGATGGCGGAGGATCTTACCGAATATCTTACGATGAATCTGATAAAGGTAAAATATATCCACCACAATATAGACACCGTAGAGCGAACCGAGATAATACGAGATCTGCGTCTCGGCGTCTTCGACGTGCTTGTCGGAGTCAATCTTTTAAGAGAAGGACTTGACATACCCGAGGTATCTCTCGTCGCCATTCTCGATGCCGACAAGGAGGGCTTCCTCCGTGGCGAGACGTCGCTCATACAGACGATAGGACGTGCGGCAAGAAACGCCGAAGGTACGGTAATAATGTACGCAGACAAGATAACGAGGTCGATGCGGGTCGCGATCGACGAGACCGCGCGTCGCCGTGAAAAGCAGGATGCGTACAACCGCTCGCACGGCATAGTTCCGAAGACCATCAAGAAGGACATCCGCGAGCTTATCGACTTCGGAGACTCCAAAAGCCAGAGCAGGCGCTCCGGTGAAGGAAAAAAATCAAAAAGAGAAAAGGGAGAGAAGCTATCGGTCGCAGAGCTCGAGCGTCTTATGCGTGAGGCAGCATCAAAGCTCGATTTCGAGACCGCCGCTATTTACAGAGATCGCATAAGAGCGCTTGAAAAGCAGTGATCTCCCATTTTGGAAAGGACAAAGCAAGAGCATGAACGATAAAAAGATAGTAATAAAGGGAGCAAGGGAAAACAACCTCAAAAACGTATCGATCGAGATCCCGCGCGACAAGCTTATAGTCTTTACGGGACTTTCGGGCTCAGGCAAATCCTCTCTTGCCTTCGACACTCTTTACGCGGAGGGTCACAGAAAGTTCGTCGAATCGCTATCCTCGTACGCAAGGCAGTTTCTCGGACAGATAGACAAGCCCGACGTCGATCTTATAGAGGGTCTTTCGCCGTCTATATCGATAGATCAGAAGACGACCTCGAAAAATCCCAGATCCACGGTCGGAACCGTGACAGAGATATACGACTACCTGCGTCTTCTTTACGCGAGAGTCGGTGTTCCGCACTGTCCCGAGTGCGGAAAAGAGATAAGAAAGCAGACGCTTGACGGAATACTGAACAAAATAAGCGCTCTGCCCGAGGGAACGAAATTTATGGTCCTCGCTCCCATGGTAAGGCGCAAAAAGGGTACTCACGCAAAGCTTTTCGAGGACGCCAAAAAGCTCGGATACGTTCGCGCAAGAGTCGACGGCGAGATACTTGATCTCTCTGACAGCATAGATCTTGACAAAAACAAGATGCACACGATCGAGATCGTTATCGACCGTCTCATCATACGTCCCGATATAAGATCGCGACTCGCCGATTCGGTGGAGACCGCGCTTAATCTCGCAAGCGGAGATCTTGAGATCCTTCTTCCCTCCGAAAATGACAAAATACTTTCATTTTCGCTCAATTTCGCATGCGAGGAGCACGGAATATCCTTTGGCGAGCTTGAGCCCCGCATGTTTTCCTTCAACAATCCGCTCGGCGCCTGTCCCGAATGCTCAGGTCTCGGCGTTAAGACGGTGATAAGTCAGGCAAAGATAATGCCCAACAAAAATCTCTCTCTCCGTCAGGGCGGTATAATGGTCAACGGTTTCAAAAGTCTTGACGACGACACCTGGAACGGTCCTCTTTTTGCCGCCGTCGGTCAAAAGCACGGCTTTACGCTCGACACACCTCTTTACAAATATTCTCCCGAGGCGATGAACGTGCTTCTTTACGGAGACAATGACAATCTCTACACGGTAAACAGAGTATTTGACAAGAGAGTCTCCCATCAGACCGTATCGTTCGAGGGACTTATAAACATGCTCGAAAACAGGATCCGCCAATGGGGCTCCGAATACTACGGAGAGTTCACCGAGGACATCGTATGCGAAAGATGTGGCGGCTCCCGTCTGAACGAAGAGATAAGGAGCGTCACCGTCGGTCAGAAGAATATTTTCGAGTTCTGCTCCATGCCTATCGTCGAGGCTTGCGATTTTATTAAAAACGTAGATTTCGACGAGACAGAAAAAATAATATCCAAGGAAATCGTCAAGGAGATATCCGCACGTCTCTCCTTCCTCGTTTCGGTAGGACTCGACTACCTCACACTCTCACGCTCGTCGGGAACGCTTTCTGGTGGCGAGGCACAGCGCATACGTCTCGCTACACAGATCGGAAGCTCGCTAGTCGGCGTTATGTACGTTCTTGACGAGCCCTCGATCGGTCTTCATCAGCGCGACAACTCAAAGCTAATACAAACTCTTAAAAATCTCCGAGATGTCGGAAACACGGTCATCGTTGTCGAGCACGACGAGGAGACGATGGAAAGCGCCGATTTCATAGTCGATATCGGTCCGGGCGCAGGTATTCACGGCGGATACGTGGTCGCTTCGGGAACTCCCGACGACATCAAGGCATCCAAGGACTCGATAACGGGCGCTTATCTTTCGGGAAGAGAAAGGATCAGCATTCCAAGTGAGCGACGTGCGGGAAACGGAAATTCTATCACGATAAAGGGTGCTCGCGAAAACAACCTTAAAAACATAGACGTCACCATTCCTCTCGGAAAATTCGTCTGCGTTACCGGTGTATCCGGAAGCGGAAAAAGCTCGCTTATAAATTCTATTCTCAAGGATTCTCTCGCGCAGAGGCTCAACCGCGCCTATACCACACCCGGAAAGCACGATTCTATTGAGGGCGTTGAGGAGCTTGACAAGGTAATATCGATAGATCAGAGTCCGATAGGACGCACACCGAGATCGAATCCCGCCACATACGTAGGACTCTTTACCGACATACGCGATCTCTTCGCTTCCCTTCCCGAGGCAAAGCAAAGAGGCTACAAGCCGAACAGATTCTCTTTTAATCTCAAGGGCGGTCGATGTGAAAAATGCGAAGGCGACGGTGTAAAATGCATCGAGATGCATTTTCTGCCCGACGTTTACGTCGTTTGCGAGGAGTGTAACGGAAAGCGGTACAACAGAGAAACTCTTGATATAAAATACAAGGGAAAGAGCATCGCGGACGTCCTTGACATGACAGTTGAGGAGGGCATGTACTTTTTCGAAAGCCATCCCAAGCTTTACAGAAGGTTAAGGACTCTTTATGACGTAGGTCTCGGATATATAAAGATCGGTCAATCCTCCACTACCCTTTCGGGAGGAGAGGCTCAAAGAGTCAAGCTTGCGGACGAGCTCTCAAAGCGAAGCACCGGAAGGACGATATATATTCTCGACGAGCCGACCACAGGTCTGCACACCGCCGACGTAAAGAATCTTATCCTGATGCTGAACCGTCTCGTTGACGCGGGAAACACGGTGGTTGTGATCGAGCACAATCTAGACATCATAAAAACTGCCGACCACATAATCGATCTCGGTCCCGAGGGCGGAGACAGAGGCGGAACGGTAGTTGCTACAGGCACCCCCGAGCAGGTCGCAGAGTGCGAGTCCTCGTACACGGGTCAGTACCTCAAAAGGATCCTTGGGAAATGATCCCTTTACAAATTTACAGATAAGTCATAAAATACGGAAAAAAAAGAAAACAAAGTACCGTATAATACAGAAAGTAAGTTGATTTTTTCGAGAAAGGAGGACTAAAGACAGTGGATAACGACAATATTACACCGACCGGGTCGGAGGAGCTTAACGTCGATACCGAAGACACGCCGACCGAAGGCAAAAGATCGTTTTCGGAGTCGCTCGACAGCCTCACGACCACCGACATAGCACCGAAGCTCCCCAAAAAATATCCTCCGTTCACCGCACTTTTCACAAAAGGCATCGTAGTCCTTCTTCTCGTCGCGGTTATCGTTTTCTGTGCGGGAAAGTTGAGAGACAGCATTGAGGGCTACGGCAAGTCCGACGAGCTCTACAATTCATTTGCCGAATCTTGGGGATCGGACGATCTCATATTCGGAAGCATCTCCTCGATCATATCCAAATCGGACAAAAACGGTCACGGAAGCGCAACTCAGGTCTACGGTTCTCCCACGATCCCCGAGGTATCGGTAGAGGACACGGATGACGGGATATCTCCGACTCTCGTCCTTCTCAGGGCGAAGTTCGCAAAGCTGAAGCAGACCAATCCGGACGTCATCGGATGGATAACCGTTCCGGACACGCAGATCGATTATCCGGTAGTAAAGACCTCTGACAACGATTATTATCTCGATCACTCGATAACCGGAGCATATCTCAACTCGGGAACGATATTCGTCGATTACAGAAACGAGCGCGATTGGACCGACAAAAATACGGTCATATACGGTCACAACATGGCGTCGGGCGCTATGTTTGCGCATCTCGCAAAATTCAAGAGCAGCTCGTTTTTGAGAGCTCATCCCTATATCTACGTTCAGACAGAGAACGGAATATACGTTTACAAGGTATTTTCCGTATACGAGACCAACAAGTACAATCCGTATATACGTATCCATTTCGGAAGTGACAACGATTTTCTCGAGTGGGCGAAGAGCATGAAGAGCTCCTCCTTAAAGAGCGTTTCCTATTCGTTCAAAAGTGATGACCGTGTCATAACGATGAGCACCTGCACGAACGGCTTCGGAGATGACGGACGTCTTGCGGTACACGCGGTTCTCACCGAAATAAGAAAATAAAATTCCTTTTGCGGTATTTAATTTTAATTCCGCAAAGGGAATTTTCCTTTTTATATTGACTTTTTGAGGTTTATATGATATAAAAAGACTGTGAAGAGTTCTCACAAATGCACACATAGGAAAGGATATCACAACTATGGAAAACAAGAAAATAAGACTCGACTCACTTACCCTCGTTTATAACGAGAGCGAAAACGAATTTGCGGGAATAATAAGAGATGCTCTCGCGGCAAAATATTCTATCACGCTTCCCGAATCCGGCAAGGAAGACTACGTCGGAAGCGCTTCGATAGTCGCGGAGATCGATCCGAGCTATCCGCTCAGACGCTATTCCATCGATATCAAGGCAGACGGTGGAATCAGAGTTGCCGGCGACCATCACGAGACCGTATATTTCGCCGTCCAGCGTCTTGTAAACTCGCTCTTCGGTGCTGAGCCCGAGGTCGAGGAAACTCACATATATTCTTATATGCTCCTTGTAAGTGACCCCAGCATCCTTGCGTACGACGGAAAATACTATCAGGTAGGATTCGTTTGCAACGGACGCGGCAACGTTGAGATCGGATACGAGATATACACGAGCGACAATCTTTACGATTGGAGCCTTCCCGTCCGCGCCTTCAACGCAAGCGATTGCAAGGATCCCGCATTCGACGGTTTCTGCAACTTCTGGGCACCCGAGATCTGGGAGTACAGGGGCAAATTCTACATCTTCGCTACCTATCGCTCCAAGGCGACCAATCACCGCGGCTGCGCGGTATTTCGCTCGGATAAGCCCGACGGAAAGTACGAAATGATCACAGACGGTCACATGACTCCCAAGGATTGGGACTGCATCGACAACTCGCTCTATATTGACGAAAACGGCGATCCCTGGATGACCTTCGTTCACGAGTGGACATCCATGCCCGACCACATCGGTACTATGTGCGTCTGCCGACTCAGTGACGATCTTTCCCGCCTCGAGGGTGAGATAACCACAATATTCAAGGCAAACGAGGCTCCCTTCAACCCCAAGAACGGTGTTACCGACGGTCCCTTCATTTACAGATTCAAGAGCGGCAAGCTCGCTATGATCTGGTCCTACTACTACCCCGGAAAGGGCTACTGCATAGGAACCGTACACTCCGAGGGTGACGTCCGCGGACCCTGGGTACAGGATCAGGAGATCCTTTACGAGAGAAACGATGCCGATTATCGCGCAAGACGTGAGGGCGGTCACGGATTTATATTCCGCGATCTTGAAGGAAACCTCAAGATTTCCTTCCACTGCAACAACAACTACAAGTGGCTCTGCATCCGCGATCTTTCCGACGAGGGTGACGTTCTCAGAATAATTTGATCATCTAAAAGCATCGGATCTCCCGAAAATCGGGAGATCCGATATTTTATTTACTTTTTCTTTTGGAGTGCTGCGGCTTTTCTCTCGGTATAAGATTCGTCACCCTCACAAGTATGATGTCGCCGCCTATCTGTTCTATGCAACTCCACGGGATCACGTAGTCGCTCGTTCTTGACAGACCGAAATACTTGAATTCCCCCGGAACTATAAGAGCACAGACCGTTCCGCACACGGGGTCTATCTCAAGATCGCAAACGTATCCGAATCGCCGTCCGTCGCAGACGTTTATTACTTCCTTTTCTCTAAGGGTATAAAAATAACATTTTCCCATAGGCGTATTTTAAAGAATTATGCAGATAAGTCCGCCGCTTCCCTCATTCACTATTCGGCTGAGGGTCTCTGAAAGCTTTTCTCTTGCTTCATCGGGAACGTTCGAGAGCTTTGCGTGAAGTCCCTCATTCACAAGCTCATAGAGAGTTTTTCCGAAGAGGTTAGTACCCCATATCTTGGTCGGCTCCTCGTCAAACTCGCTGAGAAGGTATTTTATAAGATCCTCGCTCTGCTGCTCGCTTCCGACCACGGGATTTATCTCGGTCTCGAGGGTAGCCTTTATCATATGTATGGACGGAGCGCTCGCCTTGAGTCTGACGCCGTATCCTCCCGAATGCTTAACGAGCTTCGGCTCCTCAAGATGCATTTCCTGAATATTCGGAACGATTATGCCGTATCCCTTATTTTCGGCATCGTCAAGAGCGCCCGCTATCCTATCGTACTTCTTTTTCGTATCGGCAAGCTCGCAAAGAGTGCTCATAAGACTCTCCTCGTCACTTATATCGAGTCCTGTCATATCACTTATGACCTTGAAATAGAGTCCGTTATCGAGCTTTAACGATATTTCCGCCTTTCCTATACCGTAATCGATCTCATCGACAGACACCGAAAGCACGTATGGATTTTCGGACAGACCGGAGAAAGCGTTCTTTATCTGTCCTATCTTAGTTATCTTACCCGCGCACTCGAGTATATCCGATCTGAGCGATTCTACTATCGTATGATCGTTATCGAGCGCAAGCGTCCATTCGGGCAGATCTATCGATATTTCGGAGATCGGGAACTCGAGAAGAACGAGCTCGAGAATATGGCGGATATCCTCACTGTCAAGCATCATACAGTTGACGAGCGCTACGGGGACTCCGTATTTTTCCTCCATTTCAAGCGCAAGCGCCTCGCTTTCGGGATCCTCGGGATGCGCCGAATTGAGTATAAGGGCAAAGGGCTTATTTATAGCCCGAAGCTCGGAAACGACTCTTCTTTCCGCTTCCTCGTACTGCTCTCTCGGAATATCGCAAATGCTTCCGTCGGTCGTAACCACAAATCCGATGGTGCTATGATCGGTTATGACCTTTTTAGTACCGATCTCTGCCGCCTCTCCAAAGGGGAGCGCTTCCTGCGACCAAGGGGTCAGTACCATTCTCGGTCTTCCCTCCTCGGTCTGACCGAGTGCGTCCGAAACGATATATCCGACGCAGTCCACCATCTTGACGCTCAGAGAAGAAACCCCGTCGAGTGTCACCTTGACTGCCTCATCGGGGATAAATTTCGGCTCGGTCGTCATTACGGTGCGTCCTGCAGCCGACTGCGGCATTTCGTCCTTCGCTCTTTCTCTGTCGTAGGTGTCAGAAATATTAGGCAGAACGAGCGTCTCCATAAATCTCTTTATAAACGTCGATTTTCCCGTACGCACCGGTCCTACAACGCCGACATAAATATCGCCTCCGGTGCGAGTTGCGATATCACGATAGATATTTGTCATATTTTTCCTCCGTACGCGGTGCGTTTTATATACACACTCTTTTTCTTTTGCTACATAGATATGTCCTCGGAGTGATTTCTATGACAAAACTTTATATTGGGAACGCAGTTTTTAACTCAAAACAAAAAACGGCAGAAAGGGTGGTTCTCATAAGGATGTTTGCATAACACACGATAGGGGCGTTCTGTGAACGCCCGCGGGAGACCGCAGGTCTCCCCTACGGATAAGAAAAACTTGATATGCAGAAAGCAAAGAGATAACCCCGACAGATCACTGTCGGGGTACTATTTTAAAACCAATATTTGTTCATTTCGGATAAAAATTCGATAGTTATGGGAAATTCTGAATACTCTCCTATAACGGAATCAATTCCGCAATAAGGACATCTCGCCGTACCTTTCGTATCAGGTATCCAATCTTCAATTTCAGAGGGAGAAAATATCTTTAAGCAATAAAAACACCCACATTTTTTATCCTTTTGCAACTCCTCCCTATTGTTTGTGCAAAATTTATGTGCTACTATAATTTTGCTGTTCATGGATAACCTCCTTTTATCGCCAGTTTCGCATTTGTATTACAAATGCTTTGGGCAAAGCCCATACCCCTTTGTAGGGCGGGGGTTTACTCCCGCCGCCTTATTGGCTTAAATCTTTCGTTACGGCGGGAGCAAGCCCCCGCCCTACGAGATTATCCTCATTATAACACAAATCGGCAGAGAAAACAACATCTCTGCCGAAATTTATGTGTGTCCGTAGGGGCGATTCATGAATCGCCCGTTTTTGTTTTGCGTATTTCAGCGGGAGACACGTGAATCGCCCCTACAAAATACAAACATCCTTATGAGAAGGAGCGTAATCTGCCGTTTTTTATTTATTTTGAGATAAAAGCTCGAAAAGATGCTCTTATATGCCGATATCTACGCTCAAATATCGGTATCCTTTTTTTCGAAGAGCTTCCAGAGAGCGAACATCATTACTGCTGAAGCGGCGGATGACGCCACCGAGAATATCGAAAAATAGCCGAAAAATTCGCTTACCGCGGATATAGACGCGACAACTCCGAAGAACATGAACCATCCTCTGAATCCACCCAAATTAATTGGCTCGTCGCGCTTTTCGGAAAGTCCGCAGGACACTCCGCGCACGAGATCTGCAAGCTTTTTTACAAAGAAATAATTGATAACGAGGTAGATCGCCGCCGAAACTACGAGCGCCAGTCCCATAGCAACGAATATTATACCGAAAAACGTGGGGAGCGAGAGCGGTATATTTTTTTCGATCAAGCCCAAAACGGACTCGGCGGTATACGCCCTTCCAAACATAAAGATCATAACGTCACGAACGTCCTCGTCGGCAACCGTCTTCTCTATTGCATGCTCGAAGTTAGCGTCGCTTGCAGTGAATATCTTCGGTGATATCGCCAAAAAAATGATACCTGCCACAAGAAGCATAACTATCGCGACTATTCCTACTATATAGTACGCCTTGAGAGTTCCCGACAGGAATCTGACTCCCTTTATCGGCGAGGCCTCCTTAGCGACTGCATAAGCCAGCCACATACCTATAGTGAAAAGCACGGCGAAAACGTTAACCGATCGCAAAAGCACAGAGACCGAGGCGATCACGGTCTGCGCTATCGTTGCAGTCAAAAACGTTCCCGAGGATAGCATTTTTCTTATCTTGCTTTCAAATTCGGCGCCCTTACTCATCTGCTCCGATGCTTCGGTAGTCTGATCAAATATATTTCGATCCATAAAATTCCATCCTTTCAAATTAAAACAACTTGAAGCAAGCGGTCAAAATACCGACCGCTTGCTTCAGTAACGCAATGATTATTTCTCTTCTGCGTTTTCCTTAGATTCAGCAATTACCTTTTGAGCGATATTGGCGGGAACCTCATCATATCTCGTAACCTTGAATACGAAGCTTCCTCTTCCCTGAGTCATAGCGAGGAGCGAGATCGCATAATCGGTCATTTCAGATTTCGGAACCTCAGCCTTGACTACGGTATATCCGGATCTCTCGGTCGAAGGATCCATACCGAGCACTGCTCCGCGGCGCTTACCGTTGATATCGCCCATAACGTCTCCGAGCATAGCCTCGGGGATAGTTACCTCAAGCTCACCGATAGGCTCGAGAAGAACCGGCTTTGCAAGAGGCAGACCTGCCTTATATGCGAGAGACGCCGCCATCTTAAAGGAAAGCTCGTTGGAGTCAACGTCGTGGTAAGATCCGTCGTAAAGGTCAGCGGCAAGGTTTACTACGGGATATCCTGCGAGAACACCCTTCTGCATAGCCTCCTGGAGACCCTTTTCGATTGCGGGGAAGAAGTTCTTCGGAACCGATCCGCCGACAACGCTCGTCGTGAAGGTGAGTCCCTCCTCTTCTCCGGGAGAGAACTTGATCTTTACGTCACCGTACTGACCGTGTCCGCCCGACTGCTTCTTATGCTTGCCCTGTACGTCAGATCTGCCCTTGATGGTCTCTCTGTACGCGATCTTGGGAGTGGAAAGGTCAGCAGCGGGGCCTCCGCGGGACTTGACCTTGGAAAGAACTACGTCTATCTGCATGTCTCCCATTGCGCTGAGAAGAAGCTGTCTGGTCTCGGAATCGTTCTCAAAACGAACGGTCTTATCCTCGTCCATGATCTTCTGGATACCCTGAACGATCTTATCCTCGTCACCCTTTGCCTTCGGGGATACCGCTACGGTATATACAGGCTCGGGATAAACAGCGGGAGCAAATGCGTTGATTCCGGACGCGGTAAGCGTATCGCAGGTGTTAGTATTTATAAGCTTGGTGATAACGCCGATATCTCCGCAGGAGAGCGAGGGGACCTCGGTCTGCTTCTTTCCGCACGCGGTATAAAAGTGGAGAAATTTCTCGTCTGTATCGGTAGCTACGTTATGAAGAGTATCGCCTGCGTTAAGAGTACCGTTCATGACCTTGAAATACGTGGTTCTGCCGAACTGGTCAACAGAGGTCTTATAAACGTAGATCGAGGGAGCGCCGTCTGCGCTTATTTCGAGTACAGAGCCGTCCGCAAGCTTTTCGGTCTTCTTTGCGGTATGTCTGGGGAAGGAGTCCGCTATGATATCCATAACGAGGTCTATGCCCCAAAGCTTAACTGCGCTTCCCGAGAATACGGGAACGATCTCGCCGGCGATAATTCCCTGATGGAGAGCCTCTGCAGCCTCTTCCTTGGTGATCTCTTCGCCATCGAAGTACTTCATCATAAGATCGTCGTTTGTAGCCGCTACAGCCTCCATAAGCTTATCGCGGTAGGTCTCTACTCTCTTCATGTACTCGGGATTGATCTCGCCCTCGGTATGCTTACCGGTAGCTCCGTCGTATACGTACTTCTTGAGATCAAGAAGGTTTATGAACGCGCCCTTATCGTGAGCGGGGATAAGAACGGGGCAAATAGCCTTACCGAAGGTATCCGAAAGAGAATCGAATACGTTATGGAAATGCGCGTCGGGATCGTCGTACTTATTTACAAAGAACGCGATGGGAAGCTTTGCCTTGGTAGCTCTTTCCCATGCAAGCTCGGTTCCGACCTCGATACCCGACTTTGCATCTACGGTGATTATAGCGGCGTCCGCTACTCTGAGTGCGCTGTGTACCTCTCCCTCAAAATTAAGGAATCCGGGGGTATCAAGAATGTTTATCTTCGTTTCCTTCCAAACTACGTTTGAAAGCGACGTATATATCGAAAAGCCTCTCTTTATTTCCTCGGGATCAAAGTCGGATACTGTATTTCCGTCGGGAACCTTTCCGAGTCTGTCGGAGGCACCGGTAAAATAGAGCATCGCTTCGGCAATAGAAGTCTTTCCGCTTCCGCCGTGTCCCATAAAGCATACGTTTCTGATTTGTTTGGTGGTGAATTGTGCCATTTGTTAAAGTTCTCCTTTACCGTTATAATATATAATTCATACGATTTCCGCGCTCATCGCACGCGAGCGTATTATTTACGCTTTTTTCAAAACCATAACGTCATTATATAATATTTTTTTGAGATATGCAATAGGTTTTTTTATATTTTTAACAAAAAAATCAAAAAATTTAAATTTTATTTTCGCACAAAGACCACTTTATCAACAAAATTTGGCTCCCTGCATACTGTTTCGACGCAGAAGCTCCTTATCTATCTCGTTCATAACGACGAATTTTTTACGGCTCCAGAGTGGTGCGACGAGCGTTTCGGGGGCTCCGTCGCCTGTCACACGGGCAATGACCACGTCGGGCGGAAGGATCTCAAGCTGATCGCAGACCGTATTCTTATATTCCTCGAGCGTTGGAAGCGAAAACTCTCCGCTATTATACTCCTTTTCCATTTGCGTTCCCGATATGATATGAAGAAGGTGGATCTTTACCATAAACGGATGAAGTCTTGCGATCTCTCTTGCCGTATCGAGCATCATCTCATGCGTTTCGCCGGGAAGCCCATTTATTATATGGATGCACACGTTAAGTCCCCGAAGCTTTTCGTAGCCGCTAAGAAATTCATCGTAGCTATGGCATCTGTTTATCCTTTTCGCCGTTATTTCGTGTACGGTCTGAAGTCCAAGCTCGACTGTAAGAAAGGTACGCTCGTGAAGCTCTCTCAGATATTTTTCCGTTTCATCAGAGATACAATCGGCACGCGTAGCGATATCAAGTCCGACAGAATTCGGCAGTAGAAGAGCCCTTTCAAATTTTTCCCTGAGCACGCAGGTCGGAGCATAGGTATTCGTGTGTGCCTGAAAATACGGAATACAGAGTCCGCCCTCCCATTTTCTGTCCATGACCTTACGAACGGCATCATACTGCTCCTCGATCGAAAGAGACGCGGGCGCAGCAAAATCTCCGCTTCCTCTTGACGAGCAATAGGTACATCCTCCGATACCCTTGCTTCCGTCTATATTAGGGCAGGTGAATCCGCCGTCGAGAGTTACCTTGAACACCTTACGTCCGAATTTTTGTCTGAGAAAATAATCGTAAGTATAATATCTTTTATTGGAATCGGAATACAAAAAAGGACTTTTCATAAATATTTTTCTCCTTTTACTCTAAAAACGAAGATCGGCGGCAGACGCCGCCGATCGGTACGCTTTTACGTCAGATCCTGTTTTTTCGCCTTACGGATCCGCCCGCCGAACGGAGCCGGTCTCGTAAGATAATCTATGATCGGCGCGAGAAGATTTACCGACAGAGCAGCTATTGCCTCGGGCGCAGGCAGTGCGGTATAGCATCTGAAAAGATACATAAGTGCGGCAAACAAGGCACCGTATATCAGCTTACCGAGTCCGGTAAAGGGCAAGCATCTTTGGTCAAACGCGACAAAGATCATATAGAAGAGCGTTCCGCCCGCGGCGAACTGATACGCGATATTATCCATATAGGTGGTCCACTCGGGATAGATCATTATCGAGAGTGCGGCAAGCGCGACCGATCCCGCAAGAAAGCATTTGAACGAAAGAGTCCCTCTGAGCATAAGATAAACGGCCGATATAACGAGAATCAGCGTACAGACCGTACCCATAGCACCCTCTGTATTTCCTATAATGGTATGGAAAAGACCCTCCGATGGCATTGCGCCGCTTCTGAAGCAATCCACGAAATAGGAATTATTTCCCGGGAGAAGGGCGCACAAAAGTATTCCGAGTGCGGCGGGAGAGAAAATATTTCCTCTCTTGCCCCAAAAAGCGAACTGATATTTTGCGGTAGTCATAGCGACGGCGCACGCAACTGTAGGCACCCACAAAGGAGCGGTATGAGAGGTCGTAAGCGATATTATGATTCCCGTAGCCGCGGAATGCACAAGATCCCTGCTTATTCTCTTTTCAATCAGGAAGGAAAATAAAAGATCGAGAAGCAGGCAGACAAGTGCCGAAAGAGCGACGAGAAGAAGTGCGCGCATTGAGAAACAGATACACGCCCACGCAACGACAGGAGCAAGCGCTATAAGAATGTCGATTTCTCCGAATTTTCGGGAAACTGATGCGATGGGGCGGTCTCCGATAGTATTTTTATTCATCAGAATCGTCCTCCGTTCCCGCGTTTTTGAAATCTCTTATATAAGAAAGAAGCGGTATCTCTCCGTCACAAACGTACTGACATGCACCGCACTCTATACAGCTCGGCATATCAAATTTTTCGGCCATTTGCTTACTTTTAAGCGAGCAAGCGAGATAGATATAGCTCGGGAGAAGAAACATCGGGCAAACACTCGCACATCTTCCGCATCTTAGACATCTCGTACCGTTGAATTTCGGAATTTTCTTATTTTCCAAAAAGACGATCGGACCCATTCCGGGGGCAAAGGTCTCGCTTGCGGAGACAGATCTTCCTCGAAGGATACCCGATACCGAGACAGTAACGTCATCCGACAGCTCGGAAGAGCAAAGCTCCGCGATCTCCGAAAGCTCGGTTCCGTACGGAAGGTAGACGTTAAGCGAAAATCCGACGTCGGTTCCGACAACGGTGACCGTTTCACCCGTTTCCTTACTTCCCGAAAGAAACGCTCTTGCGATCGCAATGATCTCCTTGACATCAAAAACGACGCAGGCAAGTCTTTCGGCGTTTCTCTTACGCGAAAGCTCAACAGAGGTCAAGGCGTGGAGTATCGTATGCTCGTTATCAGACGGATATCTTACATCGGCAAAAACGACCTTTATATTGTCGGTAGGCTTTATGAGGCTCACAAGTCCTTCGGGGCGTCGCTTATTTTCGGTATCGACAACGATTACTCCCTCGCCTATCTTAAGAGACGCCATAAGTATCTTCATACCCGCAAGGATATCCTCGGGGCACTCCTCGACAAGGCGCTCGTAGGAGCTGTCGTACGGATCGCAGGAGAGCGCGGATATAACGATCTGCTTTGCTTTTCCGTCGGCTTCTTTTATTCTCTGAGAAAGAGTCCTATCAGTAAGAGAAATACCCGAAAGCCGTGTGCTTACAAGCGAGCGCTCTATTTCGGAGACGAGTATTTCGGGAGTGAGATCGGTAACGTTGATCGTATTTCTGTCACCGAACGGAATATCGTCGGGGCACACCGATCCAAGGCCGTCATTCTCAACTGTAAGAGAAAAAAGACCCTCGGGATATTCGGTTATCTCGGTGACCGTACCCGATACACCCGATGCGACTGTGCGTGACTCGGGCGTAATACCGAGAAGATCTCCGACAAGCACGTGAGCTCCTCCTTCCACGTAGCACTCGGAAAGGAGAAATCTGAGTTTTTTAGGTGCAAAGCCAAGATTCACGGGAGCCTCGGAGCTGATTTTCACCGAGGAAACGATCCGTCTGTCATTACGAAAAAGTTTCAGCATGTAAGTTTTCACCTTTAAAAATCTACTGAAACGCCTTTTTGGCATTCCTTAACTAAAATATACCCCATTTTCATATGAAAATCAAGTCGATTTTATTAACACTTAAAAAAAGAGCATTTTCTTTCACGGTATATTGACTTTAGGATAAATAAATGATATACTTTCATACAGATATTTTTAACGGAGATCTGAAATTATGAACAAATCATATTCCGAAATCAGAAAAGCGATATCTGACGAGGCAATAGCGGCGCTTACGAAAAAGCCTATCGCAACGTATTCCTCCGAGCGTGTAAGACTTTGGAGCGAGATAGCCGCCGAGATGAGCGACGTATCTCCTCAGCCGCTCAGATTCGGAGGAGCACTGTACCGCTTTCTTTCGCAGGTATCGATTCCCGTCAAAGATCACGATATCCTTATCGGTCGCATGGTGGAGGAGACATTCACCGAGGACGAGGAAATGATTTTCAGAAAAAAATACATAAACAAGCATCTGAAATGGCATGGAATACCCACCTTCATAACCGACATCGGGCATCAGTCCTTTTTCTGGAACGACGTAATATCAAAGGGACTGCCCGCAATCAGAGATCACGCACAAAGCTGTCTTCACAAGCACGAGCGTGCCGGAGATGAGAAAAAATGTGATTTCGTACGCGGAATGCTCTCTATATACGACGCAATAATCCTTTTCATAAACCGTTCGGCCGAAGCCGCCGAGAGGGCGGGACTTACAAGATCTGCGCAGGCGTGCAGAAAAGCGGCATCGGGGGCACCTGACACTCTTCACAGTGCGCTCCAGCTCATATGGTCCATTGAATTTATTTTTTGCGCGTACATAGCCCCGAATCCCACGTTGACTCTCGGCAGACTCGACCTGTTTCTTAAAGATATTTACGAAAAAGACATAGCGTCCGGAAATCTCGACCACGAAACAGCGTCTCTGCTTATCGATGATTTTTACGCAAAAAACAATCTTATTATGGGTCGCGGCGAGCATCAACTGTCCCAGCAGGAAAATGCAGATGTCTGCACGGGCTGGCACAGAATACTTGCCTACGATTCTCCGCAGTATCTGATACTTTCGGGTACCGATCCCGATAGTAACGAAACAGTCGCAAGCGATCTCACAAAGCTCTTTATCGAAAGAATAAATCCGAAATACAAAAATCCCGTTATCGTTTTCAGATACACAAGTGATTTTGCAAAAAACCACGCCGACATATGGAGATCTCTCATAAAAAGCATGCGCGACAGTGCATCGGTAATGATATACAACGACATCGTTACGTGCAAAATGTACGAGAAGTACGGAAGCAGCAGACGTGAGGCTCTTTCTCACGAATTTTTCGGATGCAATTGGCCGACTATTCCGGCACGCGATATTCCCGCTTACAACGTATTCCACTACGGCTTTGACCGTTCTATGGCATGGACTCTCTTTGAAGCTTTAAGGGAACATCGCGGTAAGTTTTCGAGAGAAGAAATGCTCCGTTCCGTATATGATCACTTTTACCGCAAGATAACCACCGAATTTATACCGAACATACCAAAGAACAACGATCCCAATCCAAACGAGCTTCGTTTCTGTTCTTGCTTCTCATATAAAAACGCCGAAAAAGGCGGTCTGTATTTTGATTACCACAATCTTATAGTTCCGTTTGGAGGAATCTCAACGCTCATCGATATGATATCGGCGGTCGATCATCTCGTTAATCGGAAAAATATATCTCCGGAAAGGCTCTTTGCCGCTTGCGAAAGTGAGTTTGAAAACGATCCCGTTATTCACGCGCTATGCAAGAACGCACCTAAGCTGGGTGACGGAAACGAAACATCGGCCTTTTGGGCAAAAGCTCTTACCGAAACGATAATAAAAGCGTACGTCGATGCATGCAAGGATCAGCCGGATTTCTTAAGACTTCGCTTCTGTGCGGAAAACGACACGTGGCATATTGAGCGCGGCGAGCTCTTCGGAGCCACTCCCGATGGAAGAAGAAAGGGCGAGCCGATAGCCCAAAACTGTCAGCCATCGGTCGGAGCGGCGAAAAACGGGATCACTGCCATGCTTTCCTCGCTTGCATGCATACCGTTCGAAAATTTCGGATCGGGTGCTCTCAACGTGACCGTTCAGCCAAGTAACTTTTCGGGAGACAACGGTCTTGAGAATCTTTCAAACATTCTGTCGGTCTATTTTGAAAAGGGCGGACTTCAGATCCAGCTCAGCTCTGTTGACAAAGAGCTTCTTCTTGACGCTCAGAAAAATCCCGAGATGCACCGCGACCTTATGGTTCGCATCACCGGCTACAGCGCGGTCTTTGTGGACATGTGCAAAAAAGCGCAGGACGACCTCATCTCAAGAAATACATTCTAAACAACCGAAGAAAGGTATTAAAGCTCATGAAAAAAGTGGAATTCAAACGTGCAGGACTTACAGTCAGCAATATATGCCTCGGTACCATGATGTACGGCACACAGGTGCCCGAAAAGGATGCGTTCGAGCAGCTCGACATCTTCCTTGACTTGGGTGGAAACTTTATAGACACTTCAAACAACTACGCACACTGGTGGCCGGGTGCATCGGGAGACGAAAGCGAAACTCTGCTCGGAAAGTGGCTCAGCGAAAAAAAATGTCGCGACAAGGTAGTCATTGCCACGAAGGTCGGATTTGACCGTCACGGCGAGGGTGCCGGACTTTCCGCAAAGCAGATCGAATATTGGTGTGACGAAAGTCTCAGAAAATTAAAAACCGATTATATCGACCTCTATTACGCTCACACGGATGATATGAATACTCCCATCGAAGAGACTATGGAAGCCTTCGACAGACTTGTGAAAAAGGGCAAGGTCCGCTCTATCGGCGCAAGCAATTTCTACACCTGGCGTATGTGCGAGGCAAAGCACGTGGCAGCAAACAGGTCTCTTGCCGACTATACCGTAAATCAGGCATGCTACACATATCTTCCCGCGAAGGGAGGGTACGTCCCGAGACACGAATTCAATCTGGACGCCGGAACCGAAAGGCTTCGCTATCTCGCACAGAACGACATTCCCCTTGTTCCCTACTCCTGTCTTGCCAAAGGGGGATACGACGATCTGTCCAGACTTCCCGTACAGTACGAGACAGGAAAGAGACTTGACACGCTTTTATATTACGCAAAGGAGCTCGGTCTCTCCCCGTCGGCGCTCGTCATCGCGTGGCTGATAGCGCAGGACAGACTTCCCGACCGTCCTCTTACGGTTCCCCTCTTCTCCTCGTCACGCACAGAGCATCTGAAGGAAAATTTCCTTATGTCCGATTATATTCTCGATGACGAGATCCTTAAAAATCTTACCTATGCAAAAAACTGACCGAAATCTTACGGGAAGAGTGTTCAACATCCAAAGATGCTCTCTCCATGACGGACCGGGGGTCCGCACCACCGTGTTTATGAAGGGGTGCCCACTCAGATGCGCGTGGTGTCAGAATCCCGAAGGACTTTCGCGCGAGATATCGCTTACGTACGACGCAAAAAAATGCATATCCTGCGGAAGCTGCAAGGGAGAAAGAAGCAGTGAGGGTGCTCTTCTCTGCCCCACCGAGGCGCTTTCGACCTTCGGAAAAGATTATACTCCCGACGAGCTTGTTGACGAGCTCTGCGAGGATGCCGACTTTTTCGTCGGTGAGGGCGGTGTGACCTTTTCGGGCGGAGAATGTCTCGTTCAGGGCGATTTTGTGCTTGAGTGTTCAAAGATGCTTCGCGAGAGGGGAATCCGAGTCGCAATAGACACGTGCGGCGAGGTTGATTTTTCCCGTATGGAGCAGCTCATTCCGTATACGCAGGTCTTTTTATACGATCTTAAATGCGCCGATCCCGAAAAGCACAGACTCTTCACGGGCGTGTCAAACGAAAGAATCATAAAAAATCTTGAAAGGCTCTGCCTCTCTGGAGCGCGGGTGTGGATCCGTGTTCCGATAGTCGGGACGTTTAACGCGGATCCGGACGAGGCGCATGCTATACGGGATATCCTTGACCGACTTTCTTCGGTTGAAAAAGTGGAAGCCCTGAGATATCACGAGCTCGGACTTCATAAATATCATCTTTTGGGAATGAATTATTCCCTTTCGGAAAGCGCAAATATCAGCGACGCTCTTTTTGACCAAATAAAATCTATAATAGAAAGAAGATAAAAAACACGGTATCACCCGAAAAAATTTCGGGTGATACCGTGTTTTCATTCGAGACAATCATCCTCGCAAAGCATTTTGCTTTTCTTGACGCAGCAGATCCTTTTAACTATGCAAGCAGTGGCAACAACGGCGCCGACCACCAGCACTAAAACGATCGCGGTCATGATCTTTTTATTCCCCGTGTCTCCCATAAGACATTTCATTTTAATACCTCCGCACATAATTTTCTTCGGTCTTATGTTTTCCAAAAAGATGCGTGTATATGCATAATCGCTTGCGCGGCATGTCTTTTGGGGGTTATGTACAAAAGAAAAAAAGAAAGCTTGTGGAATATACACAATTGACGGTATATGGAAAATCTGATATAATATAAACGTAAGGACTGTACGTTTGAAAAGCGATCCTTCGATAGGGCAAAAAAGACCCGAGATAGAAATATTAAGGAGCTTTAAAGGCACACAGTAGGCGATCGCAGAGACGGTCCCCCGCCGTGCGCTTTTTTTCTTCCGAAAATTTTTCTTGGAAAAATTTTGAAAAAAGCGATTTTTTTGATACAAAAAGTGTCTTATATAGTGAAAGCAAAATTCAAGGAGGAACTGTTTATGAAAAAACAAGATCACAAACTCTTACAAAGCACTAAAAAGCTGCTGCTACGCAGGTATCGCGGTAGGATGTAAGATTCTTGCCGCTCCCGTACGTGAACCGAAAAACAAATATAATAAAAGGAGAACAATCATGAAAAAGGTAATTTCTATTATAATTATGTGCACGTTTATTCTTTCGTCTTTTGTTATCTCGGTGCATGCCGGCGGAAACGACGGTATAATATCGGGACCGATCGATATCACCGAAGATACCGAAATACGACAGCCTCTCAAAGAAAGCTATACCCTTGACGAGCTCTATTCGATACTTGCCGGAGATCATAATTTTGATATTCCCGAGGAAGGACTTGAATTTACCCCCGAAAACTTTCCGCTTGATACCGGTGATGCGTCAACGATGACACAGATTCCGTACCCGCTAAACGGAGGTTATTGGTATATCGTAAGCGGAGTGGACGGTAGTTTCTTTGCATCAAATACAGACTTGGAAATTTTTGAAGAGGATTATGATGTAAACGGAAATAACAATAGCATAAAATGGGCGTTTCATAGGGTTGATACTACAGATTACAAATACGTTATACGTCCGTATAATGATGACGAGGTAGCGCTTGAAGCCGTTATGTCGGATACAGCGCAAATATACGCATCCCTTGAAGAATATTACTCGAGTTCAACGTTCCATTGGCGCATAAGCGTTACAAATTCGGGAATACGTATCATATCCGCTTCAAATGTTTGGCCTACAGACGGAGCTAACCTTGATGCTATTTCCGGAACGGATATTTCTCTCAGTCACGTGACAGAAAGAAGATTTCTCTTTTTGAATATAGACGTGTGGCGTCCGTGTACAACTGTATCAATAGAGGATCAGGTTGTATCATACCATAAAAATTCTGTTATATCTTCACCCTCGTATTCGCCATCCAATGCAGATCATACCAGTATAGTGTGGTTTGACTTTGATATTCCCGATGGACAGAGCACTGTTACTCTTAATAATGATATACTGTATGGAAATGACCTGGGAAGTGTAACGCTTACGGTAAGACACAAATTAACCAAAGCATCTGATGAGTTTACTGTATACGTGGGATATCCCGCCAAAGTAAGAGCGTATTACGACAACGCTTTTGTTAGTGTGAATGCAGAGGTAAATCAGCAAAATTCGGAAACGCTTACTCCTGCGCAAAGAATAGAATCATGGATGAAGGAAGTAAAGCTTCGGTACGGTGATCTTAAGATATCTCTTGAACTATTGGGCATAGAAACTTTTGTTTCTTATCCCGAGCAACGTAATGCGAACGGAAATTATATATGTAATGCGGGCGGAGTGGCGAATGCCGTCTGTGATTGTGTGGGTGATTGTGAAAATTCAAACAAAGACGAACTATATGATCTTCATCACAAAAATTTTAGAAATATATTTTATAGGTTAGACTCTCCTAACTCGTCTGAAGATATTAGAATATATTTTACCGGGCACCGAACTTGTCAAATGTATGAAGGCCTCGATTACCATGGTGGAAGTGCGTTAGGAAGAGCGGGTTACGATAGAAGATATGCATTGATAGCTTTTAATTCAAATAATACCAACAATGCTGATAAGATCTTAACTATAAAAACTATAACACACGAAATAGGCCATCTTTTTGCAGAAGATTTAGATCATTATGGAGGACTGGATAATTCGTCCACCAATACTAGTATTGGTCAAGAAAGGGATTGTATATACGGTGAAAATAAAAATCAAATAGAGATTGCTCAGTCACTGATTATCTGTCCTTATTGTACTGATCGGATTATTCGTGGAGCTTCCAGATTCTATGTATAGGAGGAAAAACAATGAAAAAGATTATATTGACAATTTTTGTACTGACCGTATTACTGAGTCTTGCGTCCTGTGTATCTCACGATAGGTTCGATAAATTTCAAGAAGGTGAAGACAACGCTTCCGATCAGAGCGACAAGGAATACAAAAATGAATTTCACGAGAATTTGGACAACGCTATAATTTTGCCGAATGTGAAAACATTCTTGGAATACAAGAAAAGCGATTTTGAGTCTAACAACTTTAAACTCTACAGTATAGGTATTAATATGAAGGGGCTGGATAAATTACTTCCGCATTCCGAATGTACCAGAGTAGTAGTTTATCCCAAAAGCAAGTCGAGCCTATTTTCGATTTATTACGGGAATAACGGTTATGAATTCTTTCGTATAGAATTCTCCTATTCACCGATCCCCTATATGGAGTATGAGTTTTCGGAAATTGAATGCGAAAGCTTTGATGAAATTTTAAATGCAAAGGGAGACCATGAAACGTTCGGAATCGTCCTCGGACATAATAGGGTCCGTTACAACCGTGACGTTAAAACAGGAGATTTCTATGCTGTTTCCATTTGTGAAGATATTTCCTCCTATCACTTTGCCATATACCTGAACACCGACGTTGTAAACGAGCATTTTGACAAAGCATCGGATAAGCAAAAGGAATTCATGAGCGCTATATTCCCTCAGTTTGGGGCAACAGAGGAAAGTGCCACCCGCGTCACGGGGAAGTTTGAGGGGATAGCTCCGGATCCGCAAGAATAAAAACAAAAGGAGATTTCAACTATGAGAAATACATTTACCATGTTTTTGGCAATGATGCTTATTTTGAGTACAGTTTCCTGCTCCGCAAACACGCCTCTTGATAATAAGAAAAAAAACGACACTCCTATTAACATCGAATACAAAAATGAATTTTACGAGAATACAGATGATGCTATAACCTTCCCGGATTGGCTCACCTTTACCGCATTTGCAAGGAGCAATTTCAGACCGTCGGGTTTTAATCAGGATCCTCACATTAACTGGTTTGGACCGATACATTGCTTTAACATTCTTGATGTTACGAGAGTAGTATACTATCCCGGAGAGGGGAGTCATAGATATTCGGTTTATCTGGGTAATAACGGATATGAATTTTTACGCATTGAACGGTCATGCGACCTCCCCGATAATCTCTCCTATGAAGGCTCGCAGATGTTTTGTCTCAAATTTGACGATATCGTAAATGCCAAAGACAATTGCGAGTCGTACGGTTTTAGATCTAATTACGGAGGAACTTTCAACATCCGTTATAACCGTGATCCTGAAAGCGGATATTTTTATTCCGCGACTATAGAAGATGATTATTGGCTCGCAGACGAAGAGTTCTGTATATATCTGAACACAAACACGCTTGTGGAAAATTTTGATATGGCGAGCGACGCGCAAAAGAAGTTTTTACGCGGCTTTTTCCCACAGTACGGCGCATCCTATGATACTCTGAAAAAAATCTGCATGAAATTTGATTATAGCTCATACTTTTATTGATAATTTATGATAATTCCGAAGGCGCGCTCGAAAAGATCGCGCTTATAGCAGACTGCCTTCCCGAAAAGTGAGTAAACGCGCTTGTTTTGCAAACGAAACAAGTACAGAGTCGCGAGAGCTGCATACCCGAGCATCTGAAATAGCTAAGCATCACAAAAGATAGCGTCACATATCGGTGGCGCTATCTTTTTGCGTAGTAAAAACAAAGCTCCGCAGGTCACAGAAGCGTTCGGACACATTTTCTGACATTTTCATTCATTTTTCGGAAACAAAGATTTAACCCAGATTTAACTCTACGGCTCGTACAGGTTCATATTTTTTTTATAAAATTGTAATGGAAAGTTTTGTTTTCCAAAAATAAACGATCGACAGGCGGAAAAAATATGGAAACCGTTATATTTGCCATCATCGGACTCCTCGGAGGAGTCGCCTTCTTCCTTTACGGAATGAACGTAATGTCATCCGGTCTCGAAAAAATGTCAGGCGGCGGTCTTGAGCGTGCGCTCGGAAAAATGACCTCCAATCCTCTCAAGGGACTTCTTCTCGGTGCGGGTATAACCGTAGCGATACAGTCCTCATCGGCGCTGACCGTAATGCTCGTCGGTCTTGTAAACTCGAGCGTTATGCAGTTCCAGCAAACGGTGAGCGTCATTATGGGCTCCAACGTTGGAACGACCCTTACGGCATGGCTCACGTCACTCGTAGGAAGCGGCACCGGTGCAAACCTGCTGCTTGACCTTATAAAGCCCTCTTCCTTTGCTCCTGTAGCCGCTTTCGTAGGCATTCTTATGATCATGGCTACCAAAAAGCAAAAGCTTCGTGACATCGGTACGATCCTTATCGGATTTTCCGTGCTTATGACCGGTATGACCCTTATGAGCGACGCTATGGAGCCTCTGACCGAGCTCAAGAACTTCGATCAGTTCCTTTCCGTCTTCAAAAACCCGATAATTGCGGTCCTCATAAGCACTGCGTTTACCGGAATAATACAGAGCTCCGCGGCATCCGTAGCGATTCTTCAGACCCTCTCTCTCTCGGGCGGCGTCACTTACGGTATGGCCATTCCGATCGTTCTCGGTCAGAACATCGGAACCTGCGTAACCTCGCTTATTTCAAGTATCGGAGTAAACAAGAACGCAAAGCGCGTTGCCGCAATCCACATTTCCTTCAACGTGATCGGTACCCTTATATATCTTGTTGCCTTTTACATTCTTGATTTTATTTTCCACGCGCCCTTCCTTGACAATTCTATAAATCCGTTCGGAATAGCTGTGGTACACAGTATATTCAACATTTCTGTCACTCTCATCCTCCTTCCCTTCCAGAAGCTTCTTATCAAGCTTGCCGAAAAGGTAGTCCGCAGCGACAAGGAAGCAAAAAGAGAGGTTCTTATCGACGAAAGACTTCTCGCTACCCCCGCATTCGCTCTTTCCGAATGCCAGAATGCCACAAAGAAGATGGCAGAGATCTCCTTTGATACTCTTCGCACGTCAATAGGTCTTACAGACAAATATTCTCAGGACACCGCAAACGAGATCCTTGCAAACGAGGACGTTCTCGACAGATACGAGGACAAGCTCGGTTCCTACATAGTCAAGCTCTCGGGTAAAAACATATCAGATACGGATAGCAGACGTGCAGCACAGCTTCTCCACTCGATAGGCGATTTTGAGCGAATCGGTGACCACGCGGTTAACCTTGCCGACGTAGGTAAGGAAATCCACGAAAAGAAGATCGAGTTCTCGCCTACCGCTCAGCAGGAGATCGCTGTCGTAAAGAAGGCGATCGACGAGATTCTCGACTTGACTCTTCGTGCATTCCTCGAGGACAGTGTGACTCTCGCCACGCAGATTGAGCCTCTTGAGGAGGTAATCGACGACGTCATTGCCGATATCCGCGCAAATCACATATCAAGACTTCAGAAGGGTCAGTGTACTATCGAATACGGATTCGTTCTCTCCGATTTCCTCAACAACGTGGAGAGAGTTTCCGACCACTGCTCCAACATTGCGGTATCGATAATAGACGTTGCATCCATGAACTTTGATTCGCACGAATACCTCCAGACCGTAAAGTCGGGAGATAACAACTACTTCAGAATAAAGTACACAGAATACCGTACCAAATACTCTATAGAACAGATATAACGAAGGAGTTTTCTGATGATATACTACGCGGAGGACGACAAAGGAATACGAGACCTCGTGATATACACCCTTAGGAACACGGGGTTTGACGCCGAAGGATTTCCGTGCGGTACCGAGCTTATAAATGCTGTCTCGCAAAAGCTTCCCGAGCTTATCCTTCTCGACATCATGATGCCGGGCGAAGACGGGATAGAGATCCTTAAGCGTTTGCGCCAAAGTGAGCGCACGAAGGACGTTCCGATCATAATGGTAACTGCCAAAAGCTCGGAATACGATAGGATAATCGGGCTTGACTACGGGGCAGACGATTACATATCAAAGCCCTTCGGTCTTATGGAAATGATCTCGAGGATCAAGGCGGTACTTCGGAGAAGCAGTTCTTCTTCGCACGGGAGCTCCGAGCTTTCCATTGGCGGCATACGTCTTGACGTGGGAACACACAAGGTCTTATCCGAAGGAAAAGAGGTAACGCTTACCTTGAAGGAATTCAACCTTCTGAAGCTTCTCATATCGAGTCACGGTGCCGTACTTACGCGAGATCTCATTCTCGACAAGATATGGGGATATGATTTCGACGGGGAGACCCGTACCGTAGACGTTCATATCCGCACGCTTCGCTCAAAGCTCGGCAGCACGGGCGATATGATCGAGACTGTGCGCGGTGTAGGCTACCGTATAATTGAAAAGAACTGAAAATCGGGCGTGGAATATTGTTTCACGCCCTTTATCTTGATTAAGAGGAAAAGCAATGAGAAAAAGAACATTTTGGAGCATTTTTATACCGTCGCTATGCTCTCTGATAATAGCGGTGATAATCGTAAGCTCAACAATATATTCGGACGCACACAAGGATCTTTTATCCGAGATAAGATATCAGGCGCAGTATACTGCCGACATCCTTAATTCCGTACCATCCTCCGAAAGACACCACGCTGTCCTTCTTGGTGCGATCGAAGAAAAAAAGGGACACAGAATCACTCTTATCGACGTAGACGGCACCGTGATCTACGACAGCGTCGCATCACTACAGGAGCTTGAAAACCACGCAGACCGTCCCGAGGTGGCGTCAGCAATGGAAAGCGGACGCGGGGAGGCGACAAGAGCCTCCGACACGCTCGAAAGCGAGACCTTTTACTGCGCAATACGCTTGAACGAGGGACACATACTGAGGATCGGATCGTCGGTCAAAAGCAGCTTCGGAATACTTTTAAACGTAATACTCGTAGCGATACCTACCGTCGCTATCCTTGCGGTAGTAGCGCTTTTTATTGCGATACTGCTCTCGAGAAAGCTCAGCAGACCTCTGAAAAATCTCGATCTTGACAATCCTATGCGGAATAAGACCTACGAAGAGCTATCCCCTGTGCTCGACCGAGTTGAGGAAAAAAATCTCGAGATCGCCGAAGCGATGGAGGATCTTGCCCGCAAGCGCTCGGAATTCGACCACGTTACCGCCAACATGAGCGAAGGCATCATGTTATTTTCCTCGGACGGTGCGCTCCTTTCGGCAAACAAAAGCTCACGGGCGGTGATCACACTGAGTCCGGGCGCATCTTATAGTAGTTTATCTGACGATTCCGACGTCATTCCGATAATCGAGCACGCTCTTAAGGGTGAAAAAAACTCGGAAAAGATCTCGCGCGCGGGAAAGACCTACCGACTTACCGCAACTCCCGTGAAAAATCCGTTCGGAGAGTATTCGGTCGTTCTTCTGATACTTGACGTGACCTCCACGGAGCAGGCTGAAAGCCTTCGAAGAGAGTTCTCGGCAAACGTATCTCACGAGCTTAAGACTCCTCTTACGACCATTCTCGGATACGCGGAGATAATATCGAACGGGATCGCCCAAAGCGACGACATTCCGACATTTGCAACGCAGATACACTCTGAGGCATCCCGACTTCTCACGCTTATAGACGACATAATAAAGCTGTCAAGGCTCGACGAAAAAAACATCGTATCCGAGTTTGAAGAGGTCTCTCTGCTTGACGTTGCAAGGAGCGTTTGCGATCAACTTTCCGAAAAGGCTGAGGCTCTCGAAATATCGCTCAGCTGCAGCGGATCCGATCAGAGCGTGCGCGGACTCAGGCACGTTATTTACGAGATAATCTTCAACCTTACCGATAACGCGATCACCTACAACAGACGCGGTGGAAAGGTGAATATATCGATCGTAGGCGACAGTATCCATCCTACCCTGACCGTTACGGATACCGGAATAGGAATCCCCGATGAGGACAGGGAGAGGGTATTCGAGCGCTTCTACAGAGTGGACAAGAGCCATTCAAAGGAAACGGGTGGAACCGGACTCGGGCTTTCGATAGTCAAGCACGGAGCACTCCTGCACGGTGCCGAGGTAACGCTTGAAAGCGAACTTGACAAAGGAACGTCGGTCCGTGTGAAATTTTAGCATAAAAAGCAAGCGGTCCGCCGACATTTTACGGCAGACCGCTTTTTGTTACTGATTTTGACTGTTTTCTCTGTATATTTTCGGCGAGATCCCGTGTTTTTTCGTAAACGCCTTACTGAACGCGTAAACAGATGAGTAGCCGAGCTTTTCCGATATCTCGTTTATCTTAAGCTTTCCCTCGATAACAAGAAGTCGTGCAAGATCGAGCCTTTTTGCCTGATAATATTCGGAAAGTGTCAGAGAGGTAGTCTTTCTGAACACTGCCGTAAGATATCCGTAGCTGTAATTTGTGACCTTAGCAAGGTCCTCAAGGCGTTTTATCGAATAGATATGCGTATCTATATAATTCATAAGCCGATAGCAGAGTACCTCGTGACTACTCACGTTTTCATAGTAGGGAGTTCCCTGCTTATTTCCGAAGCCTCTCACGGTATATATGATAATCTGCTTCAGAATAAGTCCGAGTATCTCGAAGGAATAACTATTTTCGCTTATAAGCTCGGCGATAGCGTTCGATATCAGCGACTGGACGCGCTCATCCCGGAAGATACGACTGTTTGCTGAATGGAAATTCTGAGTTATCTTCTCAAATTCGTCAGAATAAACGCAATCCTTGAGAGAAAACGCGAAATGGTCGAATTTCAGAGGCTTTTCCGCGCTTGATTCTATTCTGTGAATGTCACACGGAAACGAGAGGTATATATCACCGGCGCTGACGGTCTGATCCACGTGATTCGTTGACACCGTACCTATACCGTCGGTGACTACGGTAAGCTCGTACAGATCAAGTGCGACCATGCTCGAATGGAGATGATCCCCGATGACGGTACTTCTCTCGCAGTAACGTCTTCCTATCTGCCAGACGTACAGCTCGTCGAACTCAAGCGGGTTTCCAAAATACTGCTTTGCGAAGTTGTATGTGCTCAAGCGATCACCTCCCATGCCTACGATTATACTTGCGTATAACCCTCATGTCAAGTCAAAAATCAAAATTTAACATTAAATAAAGGCATTTTTTTGTAAAATATTAAAAAATGACATCTTTTTACTGCAAAAATGATATTTATACCGACAACACTTGGTAGTATAATAGACTCAGTGAAATATACGATTTTCACATCATCTAAGGAGGATAATAAAATGGAAAACAAAAAGGTAACCGTCATTGCGGTAATAGGCTGCGGAAGAATAGCAAAAAATGCACACTTCCCCGCTTTTGATGAGATGGATAACGTCCGCGTAAAGTACGCTTGCGATCTCATTATCGAGAAGGCGCAGAAAATGAAGGAGGAGCATCCCAAGATCGAAAACGTAATAACCGACTACAAAATCGCGCTTGCCGATCCTGAGGTAGAGGCAGTATACGTTCTCACTCCCAACTACGCCCACTACACGGTAACAATGGACGCTCTTCGCGCAGGCAAGAACGTATTCTGTGAAAAGCCGATCACGGTAAACTACGCTCTCTCCTGTGAGATGGCGCAAGAGGCTGTAAAGCAGGACAAGATCCTCAACATCGGCGTATGCAACCGTTACCACAGATCGGTAGAGATGCTTGAAAAGCTCAATCGCGAAGGCAGGTTCGGAAAGATATATCACGTCTACTGCTCGTTCCGTAATCACCGTTCTATCCCGGGACTCGGCGGCGCCTTCACCACCAAGGAGCAATCGGGCGGCGGAGTTCTTATCGACTGGGGAGTACACTTCCTTGATCTCATTCTTTACATTCTCGGTGGAGCAAAGCTCGAAACGCTCACCTGCGATGCATACTGCGAGATGGCAAAGGATATGAAATCTTACAAATACCACGATATGTGGGCAGAGGACACCGCTGACATTGAAAACGGTGTAAACGACGTTGATGACTTCATCAGCGGACACATCCGTACCGACAAGGCAAGCATCTCCTTCAACGGAGCATGGGCGCAGAACATTGACAAGAACGAAATGTTCATCGATTTCCTCGGTGACAAGTGCGGCGCGCGTCTTACCTACGGTGGAAAATTTGAGGTCTTCGACGGCGAGACCCTTACCTCCGAGATCCCCGAGTACGACATTCCCGGAATGTATCTCTGCGAGGACAGAGCGTTTATCGAGTCGGTCAACACCAAGATAAAGGACAGAAACAACATAGAAAACATTCTCGAAAGCGCAAAGCTGCTTGACTATCTCTATCAGTCCGCTGAACAGAAAAAGGAGATCGCATTTTAAATAGGTATATGAGGTAAAATTATGAAAAAAATAGGATTTATCGATTATTACATCAGCGAATGGCACGCAAACAACTATCCCGAATGGATAAAAGCGGCAAACGAGGCTCTCGGCACCGATTATGAGGTCGCATACGTCTGGGCGGAGATCGACGTTTCTCCCATCGACGGCGTAACTACCGATCAGTGGTGCGAAAAATTCGGCGCCACCCGTTGCGCCACGGTGGACGAGCTTTGCGAGAAGAGTGACGTCATAATGATACTCTCTCCCTCCTTCCCCGAAAAGCATCTTCCCTACGCAAAAGCGGCTCTTCCCTACAAAAAGCGCACCTATATAGACAAGTCCTTCGCTCCCAATCTTGAGACCGCAAAGGAGATATTCGCTATAGCTGAAAAATACGGTACACCCTTCTTCAGCACCTCCGCTCTCAGATACGCAAGCGAGCTTGAGGACATCAAGGACGCAAGGAAGGTATCCTTCACCGGCGGCGGAAGAAGCTTTGAGGAATACTGCATCCATACCATCGAGATGGCAGTTATCCTTCTTAACGATCCTGTTAAGGAGGCTGTCGCAGGCGAGCTTGACGGACATCTCTTCTGCCGTGCCTTCACCGAAAACGGCAAGGAGGTAAGCATCACTTACGATCCGACCTTCACCTTCTCGGTAGACGACGGAAGCGGTGTAAAGAGCATAAGCTCGGATTTCTTCGCAACTCTGCTTAAGAAGATACTCGAATTCTACGAAAGCGGAAAGCTTCCCTTCGACGGCGCCCAGACTCTCGAGGTCATGCGTATGCGCGACTGCCTGCTCGCCGCGTGTGCTTGCAAGGGTACGACCGTGGAGGCTAAATTAAAATGAGAATTTCCCGTGTTTTAAGTTTATTTCTTACCATCGTGCTTCTTGCTTCTCTTTTCTCCGCATGCACGAGTGGGGAAAAGAAAAAGACGGCGAACTCCGGTAAAAGCGAGGCTCCTTCGCTCGACATAAGTCAGTACTCTATAACGCGCCCCGACAATAATGACGGCAACATAAGGACCATCGTTTCTGCGCTTAAAAATAGTATTTTAAAGCACACTGAAGCAAATCTGTCGGTAAATCTTGATAAAGATTCACCGGAGCTTTCCGACAAGTACGAGATACTTATAGGAAACACGTCAAGACCCGAAAGTACCTCTCTTCTGTCCGAGCTTTCGGCAAAGACCAAAAGCAACGCCTTTGCGATAAAGATAACCGATAAAAAGATCGTGATAGTCGGTCTCAGTATCGACGATACCGTTATCGGCGTAGCGCACTTTATAAACGAGCTCGTCGAGACCTCGTCAAAGAAAAACTCTATATCCGCCGAGATCGGATATACTCTCCTCAAAAAAACCGGAAAGCTTTTGTATCTCTCCGACAAGGGTGACGCGGTAGTGCTCGAAAAAGAGGTTGATATCGCAAAGCCCACGAGCGTTTTCGACGATTCGGTCTATTCCGGAGCAAATGTGATAAAGCTTGAACATAGCGACGAAAGCAACGGAACTATCCTCGTTGTCTCTGTAGGAGACTCGGAATATCCCTTTTTCAGAAGTGACGATGACGGAAAAACGTGGAAAAAGTTGCCGTCTATCCGGGATGAATTCCAAAATCAGCTAGGCGGATGGCAACCCGATCTGTACGAGCTTCCGGCGGCAATGGGCAGGTTTCCCAAAGGAACTCTTGTATTCGCCTCCTGCATCCGCGGTCCTTGGGATCACACCGTGAGTACTCACTCAACGACAAACATTCTCGTCCAAACAAGCAACGACCTCGGTATGACCTGGAAAAACGCCCAATACATCGATTCGGCAGGTCATTACGACAGCGGAAACTATTTCTTCGACAGTAATGCCCTTTGGGAACCCGTCTTGATGTACGAGGAGTCAACCAAGCGTCTCTATTGCTTCTATTCTGACGAGACAGACCCGAATCACAACCAAAAGCTTGTGTACAAGTACACAACGGATCTTGAAACCTGGAGCGAAAAAAAGGACATGATCGCACCCGCTGACAAGGAGCTTCGCGCCGGAATGGTCGCACTCACACGCATGGGCGACGGAAGATGGGCACTTGCATACGAGATGTTCAATCACAGAACGGGAGAATACAAGGGCGAGATCATGATCACCTATGCAGACAGTCTTGACTCTTGGGATCCGCAAAACATCGGAACGATAGTAAAATCGAGCGCAGGACACGTCCCCGCAAACGCACCCGGTATGATATGGACTCCAAACGGAGGGGAGTACGGAACTCTCTTTGTATCGCACTGTTATCTGCTTGACGGCAAGGCATCCGGCAGCAGCGTGCTTTTTATGAGCTTCGATTACGGAAAGACATTTCACGCAATAGACAATCCGATACCGACGATAAGGAGTACGTCAACGGCACTTTCACATCTCGGATATAGCTCGGGATTTTACGTTGACAGTGACGGAACCGTTTACTACACGTCAAATCAGGAATCAATGAAGGGTGTAAACCAAAAGCTCACGTTCACGAAAATAAAGGTTTATTGATTTAATAATAAAACCCCAAGGACCGCCGAAAGGCGGTCCTTGGGGTTTTATCTATGAAGTTTTAATTTCAGAGATTTGGAATTACTTTACGCTTGCGTTAGCAATGTTGGAAATAACGAGAGTTGCAAGATTTTCAGCTGTGAGAGCGACTCCGCCGATGGTGCAGTTTTCAAAGGTAACTGCAGCTAAGGGCTCTATTTCAAATCCCGCCTCAAAGTCACAGCCTACGAACTCGGTAGGAGCGTAAGGACGGCAGTATGCGTATCCCTGACCCTCACCAAAGGAGCAATCTACAAACTTAACGTCACCGGTAGTAGCCGCATAAGAGGTCCATCCGTTGAAGGTACAGTTAGTTGCTTCGAGACCATTATTTGTACCCTGGTCACAGCTGATAGTGTAAACAGTACCGTCAATGATTACGTTTTCGAGGTAAACCTTACCGGACTCAGTACTGTTGTGGTTTATGAAAATACCACGCATACCGCTATTGATCGTTACGTTCTTAATTACACCACCGGTAGTACTGATAGCGGAATCCCAAGTATTCCAAGCATTTACACCGAATTTATTTCCGTTGCCGTCAAAGGTCTGACCGGTCAAAATATTGATACCGGTTGCACCGTAAGAATTGCTCATACTTGTTGAATTGATCTTGATGTCATCCATCAAAACAACGTTATCATCCGCCTCAAGGCCGGCAATCAGATTATTCGCATCGTATGCCAAAGCATTTCCCTGCGCATCCTTATAATATCCGCCTTCGGTAGCAGTCATTTTCACATCAACAGTTCCTTTGAACTGACCGCTAGCAAGCAAGCGCTTTTCAATTTCACCATTTTGAACGTGTACAGTAATACCGTTGGGCTTCTCGTTATTTGTGCTGGTTACGGTAAAAATCATATTAGTACCGAAGGTAACGTTCAAACCGTTCAGATATACATCCTTCAGGTTTGCACATGCACGGAAAGCATAATCAGGAATGTAAACATCTCCCTCAATGGTAACAGTGGTCAGATTCGTCATATCTCTGAACGCACCATAACCAATCTCTTTTACATTTTCCGAGATTTTAAGAGTAGTCAAACCAGATCCTGCAAACGCATTAATACCGATCTTTTCAACGCTGGAAGGAATATTAACAGAAGTCAGTTTTGTTGCCTGATTAAATGCCGCAACAGGAATTTCCTTCATTCCCTCAGGGAGAACAACCTTTTCAACAGCGGACAGATAGAACATACCTCCAGAAGCTCCTGTAGCTGTAGCATTCACGGTACCGCCGAAATCTTTAACAGAGGAAGGAATTACAACTTCCTTAACGGTTGTGTTACCATTAAGAACTTTATTACCTAATACGGTTACACCTTCAGGAATTTCAAGTTTTGCAGGAGCGTTAGCAGTAACATCACAAAGAACTATATCTTCGGTTACTCCGTCAGTGTAATATACAACACCGTTTTCAGTAAAGTAATTTTTAATTACAAGAACGCCGGTACCTGTAGCAGAGTAAGCACCGCCTACGATGTCACAGTCGGTAACTTCCGTGCCTGCAATGGTGATCTTGCCTTCGAACTTGCAATCGATGAAGGAAACGGACGTGCCGTTCTCATTATGCCATACGCCTGCAATACCTCCAACCTGGAAAGCATCTGTTCCGGCGCTTACATTACCGGTAACGGTAATATTCTCGAACTTGTTATTATAGTGTGCGATACCGAATGCACCGCCGATGTCACAAACGTCACCGATAACGTTGATGTTGGAGTTGATATTCTTGAAGGTGTGTCCGCCCTCGCCGTTGAAGCCTACAACGCCACCGACGTAGGTGAGGTACGCAATGCCGTTCTCAGTGGAAACAGCCTTAACGTAAGAGTCTTTATCAACGTTAACAGTAATATTAGTCCAGTCAGCGTAAGCGTTCTTTCCGCCAACACCGCCGACGTAAGCCATACCGTTGACCTCAACGTGACCTGTTACGGTGATGTTAGTATACTTAGAGGTGTAAGGATTACCTGCTACAACACCGACGTCAAGACGTCCGGTAACCTTAGCGTTTTCAACAGTAAGATTTCTGATCTCGCCGTTAGTAGTCATACCGAACAGACCTGCGTCGCTCTTGCCGGGCATATTAACGTTGAGATTCTTGATGGTCTTATTGTTACCGTCAAATGTTCCCTGGAACTTGTTGGTGCTGTTACCGATAGGAGTCCATACGCTATTAGCGAGGTCGATATCCGCACCAAGGAGAACGGTTTCATTGTTAAACGTTTTGCCGCCGTTTACTGCAGAAGCGAAGGTATAGAGGTCATCTGCAGTGTAGATAACGTATGCCTTGGTCTCGCTCAGGGTAACTTCGTCGATCGTGTTTTCGCCGACAGAAGCCTTAGCACCGAGACGTCCAACGATCTCTGCTCTGTTACCGTTGGTTTTACCTTCGACGTAAGTACCGGGAACGGAAACGAAGTTAAGAGTTACGTTATTTACGGTGTTGCCGGAAGCGGTAAGCGTGCGGTCACCGATTCCGTCATCATTAAGCATACCTGCGATACCGCCAAGGTCTCTGAATGCAAATACGCTGGAGTTTGTAACGGTATTACCAACAAGGTTACCGTTAAGAGCATAACCAACGATTACGCCCGCCTTTGCACCGCCGTCGTACTCGCCGTTAGCAAGCTTGAAGGGGGTAGCGATGATGGTCGCATCAGTAACGGTACAGTTCTTGATGCAGTTTGCGGAGAGATAAGCATATCCCGCGATAGCACCAACATAGTCGGTACCGGAAACGTATGCGCCATCGATATTAAGGTCTTCAATGTGAGTTCCCGTACCGGTGCGTCCGAAGAAGCCGAGAGCGTTATCGCCAACAACTCTAAGGTTGGAGATAGTGTGTCCCTGTCCGTCGAAGGAGCCTGCGAAGGTTCTGGTGAATGCCTTTTCGCCCTCTGCGCTCTTGGTTCCGATAGGAGTCCATTTTACATTGTTAAGATCAATGTCAGCATCGAGCTTAACGGTCTTTCCTGCGAAGGTGTTTCCGCTATTTACAAGCTCTGCAAGTCCTGCGAGCTGCTCGGGAGTGCTGAGCGTGAACTCGGTATCATTAGCGTTATACCAGGTGGTATCGGCTGCACCGGTCCAAGGAGCGGTCTCATCGTAATCGGGACCGAAGGAGTCAGACTCATATGCGAGCTGAGTTGCGAAGAGTTCGATTCCGAGCTCGATCGCGGGAGCGGTCTCGCCACGGTAGTTAGCCTCGTTACCAACGGTCTCGGGCATGTAAACTACGAGTGCTACATACTCGGTATCGTTCTGCTTCTCAAGGCTGCTGCTCTTGGAGTAGCCTGCAGAAATGAGGGTAGCGCTGTTGGCTACTTCATCGCGTGCAGCATCTCTGCTTGCGAAAACGTCCTCCTGTCCGTCAACTACACCGAACTTGATGTAATCGGAAAGCTTGAAGAGCTTGCCTTCCATATTGATAGCGAGAGTTTCGCTCTCTACTCTTACGCCAAGATTGTACTTAAGTGCAAGAGTTCCCTTGTTGGTTACTCTGAGGTAAACAACTTCAGTGTGGCCGGGTTCCCAAAGCGCGTCGGGATCAAGGATATCGTCCGCGCCCTCAGCGGTTTCCCATTTTGTGATCTTGCCGTTCTCGACAATAGCATATTCAAGCTCGACGTCGAGGTTTCCGGCAACGATTCTGTTCTTTCCGCTCTTTACCGAATCGGTAAACCAAGCGAAGGTGGTTCCTACGAGCATCGTCACACAAAGAAGCATGGAAATTATACTTGTGATCAGAGCTCTTCTGGTTGTCTTTTTCGTCATTTTCTTAATTTGTCCTCCTTTATTTGAATTTGGAAATAACGAAACGTATGACACACTCTGTCGCTAGCGGCAAAGTGGAGATACCAATTTAAATATATTGACTGTCTTTTCAAAGACAAGGAAATAGACGGCAGAGTTATACATTTTCGTTATTTTCGTTATTAAAAAAGGGGTGCTTTTACAAGCGGGTAAGCTGCCGTCTGTTTCTTTGCCTTTGAAGCTGTCCTTTTTTTGTTTGGACAAGACAATACACAGTAAATTATAGCACAAATAAATATTTTGTCAATGCCTTTTTCATTTTTTATTCGCAAAAGTGTTTTTTTATTTTAATAATTCGTTTTTTTCACTATTTATCGTTGAATTATTGACATTTTCGTGATAAAATATCGTTACACTATTTATTTGCTCGGAGAATGAACAGATGAACGACAGTAAAAAAAGCCATGCTCCCCTTTCTCTTTCGGTGATCGCGCACATAGAAAATGATTTCCCTACCAAATTCGCCCTGCCGCGTCAAAGCGGACTTGCGTCATCTCTTATATCAAGGATAGTTTTCGAGCCCGAATACTCAGTTACGGAAGCGATCCGAGGTCTCGACGGCTATTCACATTTATGGCTGATCTGGGGCTTTTCCGAGACATTCGGAGAAAAATGGTCTCCTACCGTGCGTCCGCCCCGTCTTGGAGGAAACAAGCGCATGGGAGTATTTGCCACTCGCGCGCCCTACCGTCCCAACCCGATCGGACTTTCGGTCGTAAAGCTTGAAAGGATCGATATCACTGACAAGGGTCCTATCCTCACCGTTTCAGGCGCGGACATAATGAACTCGAGTCCGATCTACGACATAAAGCCCTATCTTCCCTACGTAGAGTCGATCCCCAACGCGAGCGACGGCTTCACGGCATTTACGAAGGATCACAGACTCTCGGTAGAGTTCCCCGAAAATCTGATATCTCTTATCCCAAAAGAGCTTCGTAAGACTCTTACCGAGGTACTCTCGGGCGATCCGCGTCCCGGGTATCACAGCGATCCCGAAAGGATCTACGGATTCGAATATTCGGATTTTGAGATAAAATTCAGAGTAAGCGGAGATATTCTGACCGTCTGTGAGGTCATTTCTCGCAAAAATCGGGAGATTTAGCTTTTATTTTTCAAAAAACTGTTGAAAAGTCGAAGAGTATCTGCTATAATAATTAAATATGTATAAACGTACGAAAGGACGATCAAAACCTCTTATGATAAGAAAGCAAAAAGGCACTCTTGATATTTTTCCCGATGCCACAGGCAAGTGGCAGTACGTGGAATCGGTATGCCGTGAGACTGCGGCAAAATACGGCTTCGGCGAGATCCGTTTCCCTACCTTTGAGGCGACAGAGCTCTTTTCACGCGGCGTCGGAAACACCACAGACGTCGTTCAGAAGGAAATGTACACCTTTACAGACAGGAGCGGCGAGTCGCTCACTCTGCGTCCCGAGGGAACGGCAGGCGTAGCGAGAGCACTCATCGAAAACAAGAAATTTTCGGACACGATGCCGATAAAGCTCTACTACATTATAAACTGCTTCCGTCACGAGGCTCCCCAGGCAGGACGCTTCCGTGAATTCGAGCAGTTCGGTGTAGAGCTCTTCGGAAGCGCATCGGCAAGCGCGGATGCCGACATCATTGCTCTTGCAAACTCGATAATAAAAAATCTCGGCATCGAGGACGTTTCGCTTCGCATAAATTCGATAGGATGTCCTAACTGCCGCACAGGTCACAGAAGTGCGCTCAAGGAATACTTTTCCTCCTGCAGGGACGAGCTTTGCGACACGTGCAAGACAAGACTTGAGACAAATCCTATGAGAATACTCGACTGCAAGAGCGAGATCTGCAAGAAATTTGCGCAAAATGCTCCGAAGACGGTCGATTATCTTTGCGACGACTGCAGATCTCATATGGATCTGCTTGAAAAGTGTCTTGATGCTAAGGGCATCGCATACACTGTCGATCCATCGATCGTCCGCGGACTTGATTACTACACGAGAACGGTATTTGAATTCGTATGCGGATCGATCGGCGCCCAGTCGACCATCTGCGGCGGAGGACGGTACGACGGACTCGTCAGCGAGCTCGACGGTCCCGCAACACCCGCTTGCGGCTTCGGAATGGGAATATCGAGGCTTCTTCCCGCCGCAAAGGTTCCCGAAGCGGACAACTCACCTGCAGTATATCTCGCATCCATGGGAGAAGCCGCCGCGGTAAAAGCATCGGGAATTGCTTCCGCGCTTCGCGACAGCGGAATATACGCAGAATGCGATCTCGTCGGACGCTCGCTCAAGGCACAGATGAAGTACGCCGACAAGATAGGCGCTAAATACACGGTCATAATAGGTGACAGCGAGCTCGAAAGCGGCAAGGCTCAGCTCAGAAGCATGGCAGACAGTTCTCAAAAAGAGATCGAAATTGACAGTATCGTTGATTTTTTCAAATAAAGGAGTGATATACTTTGGCTGAATTTTTTAACAAGGAAGACAAAAGAACATTTTACTGCGGAGATCTCCGCACATCTGACATAGGCAAGGAGGTATGCGTTTGCGGATGGATACAGCGCCGCCGCGACCTCGGAAGTCTCATATTCATCGACCTGCGCGACAAGAGCGGAGTCGTTCAGCTCGCGTTTGATGACACCACCGACAAGAATATCTTCGAAAAGGCATTTTCTTGCCGCAGCGAATACGTCCTCTCCGCAAAGGGCGTTGTAAGAGCGCGTTCCTCGGTCAACAAGAACATACCGACCGGAGAGATCGAGATCTTCGTCACCTCGATGAAGATCCTTTCCGAGGCTGACACTCTTCCCTTCGAGATAGGCGAAAACTACAACGCGGGCGAAGAGATCGCCCTCAAATACCGCTACCTCGATCTTCGCCGTCCCGCGCTTCAGAAAAACATCTTTATGCGCAACGAGATCACCCGTATCGCACGTCAGTATTTCTATTCAAACAATTTCACCGAAATCGAAACGCCTATGATGATAAAGGCAACTCCCGAGGGCGCAAGAGACTATCTCGTTCCCTCCCGTATCCACAAGGGATGCGTATACGCGCTTCCTCAGTCTCCGCAGATCTACAAGCAGCTTCTTATGATCGCGGGATATGACAGATACATTCAGATCGCACGCTGTTTCCGTGACGAGGATCTGCGTGCTGACCGTCAGCCCGAGTTCACTCAGATCGACCTTGAGATGTCTTTCGCTACTCAGGAGGACGTCATGAACATAAACGAGGGTCTTATGGCTCGTCTTTTCGACGAGATCCTCGGCGTAAAGCTTGATCTGCCTCTTCCCAGAATGACCTACGCGGAGGCGATGTCCCGTTATGGCTCTGACAAGCCGGACACACGCTTTGACATGGAGATACAAGACTTTTCCGACGTAGTCAAGAGCTGCGGATTCGGAGTGTTTGAGGGCGCTGTCGCAAACGGTGGAAGTGTACGCGCGATAGTCGTAAAGGGCGGCGCGTCCACTCTTACGAGAAAAGAGATCGACAAGCTCACAGAGCACGCAAAGGGAATCGGCGCAAAGGGTCTTGCTTACGTAAGATTTGTCGACGAGGCACCAAACTGCTCGTTTGCCAAATTCATCTCCCCCGAAACGCTTGACGCGATCCTTGACAAGATCGATTGCCGTCGCGGTGACGTTGCGCTCATCGTTGCCGATTCCGATCGCGTGGTACTTCCCGTTCTCGGCGCACTCCGCTTGAAGATCGCAAAGCAGCTTTCAATGATCCCCGACAAGTTCAATTTTGTATGGATCACCGAATTTCCCTTCTTCGAGTGGAACGAGGATACACAGCACTGGGATGCTATGCACCATCCCTTCACCATGCCCATGGAGGAATGCCTGCCTCTGCTTGAGAGCGATCCCGGTGCGGTTCGCGCAAAGGCGTACGACCTCGTTCTTAACGGCATAGAGCTTCTCTCGGGATCTATCAGAATCACCGATTGGAAGCTCCAGGAAAAGATGTTCGACGCACTCGGTCTCACCAAGGAAGAGATCGCCGCTAAATTCGGATTCCTCGTAGACGCTTACAAATACGGTGCTCCGCCTCACGGTGGCTCGGGAATGGGTCTCGACAGACTTACTATGGTAATGTCGGGCGCCGAGAGTCTTCGTGACGTCGTTGCCTTCCCGAAGGTACAGAATGCATCCGAGCTCATGTCTCAGTGTCCCGCCCCTGCGGACGAGCAGGCATATCGCGATCTCGGAATCACTACCATCAAGGAATGAAAAGTAAACAAGGGAGGATAGCTCTATCCTCCCTTGATATTATTGACTAAATTTGCGGAGAATAAAATGCAACAGATCATTTCAAAGAGGGGCAAGGCTATCGCATGGCTTCTCACTCTCGTATATTTCGCAAGCTATTTAATGCGTAAAAATTTTGACATCATGCTTGCGCGGATCACCACCGATTTTGTAAGCTCGGGTGCTTATTCCACCATAGAAGCCGCGGAAAGCTCGGTCGCTATAGTCTCTATGATAATGACAGTGACCTACGGAGCGGGGCAGATAATCTGCGGCATCATAGGCGACAGGGTAAAGCCACAGACGATGCTTACCTGCGGTCTTTCACTTGCGGCATCTTGCAATGTCGCTATGTTCTTTTGTCCGAGCGTTCCGTTTATGGTAGCCGTATGGGGAATAAACGGATTTGCGCATTCTATGCTTTGGCCTCCGATCGTACGTCTGATGTCAACCTATCTCAACGACGCCGAATACGGATATTCCTCGGTAAGGGTCTCATGGGGTTCTTCTATTGCTACCATCCTTCTCTATCTTCTCTGCCCCATCGCACTCGGATTTATGAGCTGGCGCGCGATAATCCTTTTATGCTCTATCGGAGGAACGGGAATTTTAATTTTCTGGGTAATATGCCAAAAGCGTATCTTTGCAAATGACTGTATTCCCACATCCACCGTAGGTCAAAGAGAGACAGCGTCCGATAAAAAGAAGAGGTCGCGCCTTCCCATATACGTTTTCTTGCCACTTGCTCTTATAATGCTGAGCATTCTCCTTCAAGGCGCTCTGAGAGACGGTGTTACGAACTGGACTCCCTCCATTCTCAGTCAGACCTACGGACTTCCCGAGGAAAGCGCAATATTTTACACGGTCGTACCCTCTGTGCTCAGTATGATAAGCTTCTACGTCTTTGATATACTTTACAGAAAGGTCTTCAAAAGCGAGATCGTATGCGCATCCGTGATATTCATATTCTCGGCAATATGCTCATTCATTCTGTACGTCTCCAACATCTTCTTTCCTTCGGTAATTATCGCCGTCATTTCGGTATCTCTGATAATAGCGTGCATGCACGGAGTAAACTTTATGCTGATAACCGTAGTTCCGAAAAGATTTGTGAGATTCGGAAAGGTATCGACCTTCTCGGGCTTACTCAATGCATGGACGTACGTCGGCGCGTCAATAGCGACTCCCGGCTTTGCGCTTCTCAAGAAAGCCTCCGAGGGAAGCTGGAACACCGGAATTCTCGCTTGGGGAATAATTTCTATTCTCGGTGCGGCAGTTTGTATCGCCGCCTTCCCTCTCTGGAGAAAATTCTGCAAATGATCTTAATTTAACTAAAAAACGCAAAGCAATTAGGCTCCTTCTCGTAAGGATGTTTGTATTTTGTAGGGGCGATTCACGAATAGCCCGCTGAAATACGCAAAACAAAAACGGGCGATTCATGAATCGCCCCTACGGACACACATAATTTTCGGCAGAGAACTTGTTTTCTCTGCCGATTTGTGTTATAATGGAGTTAACGAAAAGCCTCTCCCTTTGGGTAGCGAAGCGGCGCGAGGGGAGTGAATGACACCACGGTGTGGTGTCAGAGCCCGAGCGTGACCGAGCCGCGGCGAGACGGTGGCGGCGTAGCCGACGGAGAGGGCAAATTGTTGCAACGACTACCCTCTCACCCGCTATCGCGGGAGCTCTCCCAAAGGGAGAGCCTTTGGATGCGCGCAACTTTAAGGGTATGGGCTTTGCCCGAAGCCCGCGTTGCAAGCAACGCCGTAATACAAAGGCGAAACTGGCGATAAACTACAATGGAGAGATTATGGAAGATATTTTAGAGATTATTCTTACTATCCTTTTCAAGCCATTTGAATCGAAATATGATAACATATTTGGACGAATTAATAACATACATAGCAAGGGCTTACGGGTACTTCTCAAAATATTACTCATAGCGATTCCTGTTGCGCTAATCATTGGTATATGTTGCTTATGTAGCTATTTGTTTAGAGGATATTGGATATAAATCGAACCCCGACAGAAAAATCTGTCGGGGTTAATCTTTGCTTTCTGCATATCAAATTTCGCTTATCCGTAGGGGCGTTCTTTGAACGCCCGCGGGCGAACACAGTTCGCCCCTACCGTGTATTGGTGAAAGATTTTGTGATTCCTCCGCTAAGAACAACACCCATTCGGCTTTGCGTTTTTTATTTTAAAGAATCGAAAGGATATTTGCAAATTCTCTGTAATCATCGACCTTTATGAAATTAAAGTCGGAGAGATAGACCGACTCATCGTTTCCTCCGAGACCGTAATCGTCACCGACGAAAACGACCTCATCATGTCCGAGTCCGCTCTTCTCGCAGTATCTGTCGAGTGCATAATACTTGTTATATGGCTTCGGAGCCATATCGAAGGAGGACGATCCGCCGACAAATACCGAATAATCGGCAAATGTATCGCAAACGTCTGCATATATCTTACGTCTTTTTACCCGATCCGGGTCGAACGCAAGCTTATCCTCCTGACGCGCCTTCGTTCCGAGAATTGGAAAGGTTATGCATCCGGACGGATGAAATTCGGTATTATCGCCCGCAAATTCGGTAAATCCGTATTTATTTCTGAGAAAAGTGATCTTTTCATCGATATTTTCACGGTCGCAATCAATTTTTTCGTCACGGATTATTACTATATCGTTTTTTTCGTGATCGTATATTCCCTCCTGAAGTCCGTAATTTCCGATTATGTCTATCGGAAATTTTTCAAGCTGATCGAATATACGTCTTACCTGTCCCGCTCCGACCATAAGGAGCTTGTATTTTTTCGAAAGTCTTACAAGAGTCTCTTTGTTTTCGGGTGTGGGCGGCGTTTTATGCTGAGTTATCGTTCCGTCAAGATCAAAGGCAATGAGCTTTATTTTTGAAGTGTCCATAACTTACTCCATCGCAGCAAGCTTTCTTCTCGCTATTATGCTGAATCCTTCCTCGATATTTATAAAAAGATCGGAATATTTCTTCTTTCCGTAGCGAGCAATTACTCTCTTTTTAAACGAGATATAATCGGCGGGCTTCATATTTCCGGCAAGCGTGCAAACCGTATCAAAAAAGCGTGTTGGATATTTTTCTATTATTCCCGCGTCTATCATTCTTCCGAGAATTATTCTGACCGACGAGCTACTGAGCTTAGACACGTGTCTTACAAGTCTTGTGAGATTTTCATCATCCGATGAAACGAGAGCAAGCCAGATAGCGGAGGATATCGTATCCTCGTCCGAGTCGCTTACCGATAGGCTCACAAGTCGTATTCCGTACGTGCGTACGTAGATATCCTTAAGCTCACTTGATGCATTTTCGGTAAAGCTTCTTGCAGTCACGGGCAAAATATCTCCCTTTTTGGAAAGCGCAAGACCGGTCTCAAGCAGGGTCTCACACGCACACGGCAAAGAGCTTCCGTTATGATCTGTGACTGCCTTTGCTTCTAAAAGAAGCTTCAGAAGAGCGTTTTCTCTTCCCACGTAGCTTATAATACGATTTTCAAGGAGTGACATCCAAAGCTCAAAATCGGCTCTTTGTGTGGTCGAAAACTTCGCCTTGCAGATAGTCAGAGACTCACAAAGAAGCTTCCACGCATCCTCATCGGAGGCAACGCTTACGTGCTTTTTAAGTGCCTTCGAAAAACAGCTCTTATAATATCCGCTCGCATAGCGAAGCTTCAGATATTCTATAAACTTTTCGCTTGACGTGATACTTTCGTTTATAATGGAAACGCCGATATATTTAGCGGGACTTTCGTGCAAAAGATCAAGAAGGTGCGGATCGTTTATTTTTTCCTCCCCGAGAGTGCTCTTACAGATAGCGAGAAGACTGTTTTTATCTATCGCGGACATATAAGAGGAAAGCGCATCTACCAGCTTTTCGTTATCGCTCTTAAGAGCGTCTATAACGAATCGGATAAGCTCCTCATCGTGCGTGAGAGAAAGAAAATCCTTGAATTTGCCATAAACGAACATAAGATACGCTCTGTCAGATATCGCTCCGAAGCGATGCAGTGAGGAGAGCACCGAGATCACGCACTTCGTCTCGTCGTTCCCACGCTTCATATATTCAAGAAGAGCGCCGTTATCGAGCTCACGCATAATAAAGGCACATATGCTCGCCTCAGAGCTGAGCTTTCTTCCCTGCTCAAAAAGAAGCGTGACGAGAGCACACCAGGACGAAAGGGCCGAAAGGGTCTCACAGCATCTGTCGTAATATCCATATATAACTCTCTTATACACCGATTCGTCGTATTCAACGACCGAGATGAGCTCGTCTATGCAGACGGGTATCTCACCCTCGGCGGCTTTGTCAGCATCAAGAGCGTCGGGAATAAGCGATATGAGAAGATCGGCCGCCTCGGACACACCGAGATCGCAATAACCGGAAAAGAGGAGCTTGAATGCGAAATTCCGTGTTACCCGGGATCTCATCATTTTTCCGAAGCTTTCTCTACGGCTTTCAAGCGTAGTGACAACGCGCCAGAAGACCGATTTTCCGAATTTTTCGTTTGCGAGGATATCAAGTGCCTCGTGTACCGGGATCCTCTCCCTATCGACCTCAGAGACAAGAGCGGAAAACATAACATCCATTATATGCTCGGGCGTCGAATGATATTTGGCAAGATGTCCGTAAAGCTTTATCTTAAGCGTATCACTTGAAGCGTATGCAAGATATTTTTCAACGGTTCTGTCGACCGTTTCGCTTCCGAAAGAAAGAAATACCGAGCTGTCGAGCGCGTGACATATCTCAAGCTCGGATATGCCATCATATATATCGGTGCGCGCAAGTCTGTAAATAAGACATATATCCTGCGAATCCACGACTCCGTACGTCTTTATATATGTACCGATAAGATCGCGCAGTACCTTACTTTCAGCAGGTGCGGTAACGAGAAGCAGGGTGATAAGTCCCGAGAGCTGAAGCTCGGGGGCTCTGTCGGAGAAGATCTTATTTTTGGGAACGACCGTTATATGCTCGGTATCCGACGGAGAGAGTTTATAGGAATAATTATTTCCGAATTTTTTTATTATATGACGTACCTTAAACACAGTTCCGTCATTTTCCGAAAACCTGCATGTCGAAAAGGGGAAAAGCATCGATATTTCGGGCGGAAGAACGCTTTGGCACACGTACATCCAGAATATCAGCGTATCCTCGTCTGCATTTATACATATATCCGAGTTTTCGTGAAGGGAGGCGAATATACAGTCAAGGAGCCTTTTAAGGACAGAGATCGCCTTTTTCCTTTTTACAAGCGCGCCCACCGACGCAAGGTTAGAGACGGGAGAATCGATCACCATGGGCGGAATAAGCTTCTGCGTCTTACAGGGAGAAAGCTCACTCGGAAGTATCCTCGTTTTGAAATCCATCGAAAGGAGAAGCGAGGCGGGGACTATATCGGGATCATACGGAAAAATATACGCATGTATGATATGGTTGCCCCAAACGGAGCGTCTGTAATCCACTCCGCAGTAGGTGACTCTCGCAACGCAGCACTCGCCCGAAGGGAGCATAAAAAACGCCTTATCGGACGGGAAGGTCTCGTCTATCTCTCGCTGCACGGCGAAATGAAGACCGCTATCACCCTTTTTCGGATATCCGAGAAGTCGGGAGGTCTCGGCAAGCTTTTCGATAATATGTGCCGTGATCTCCTTAGGAGGAGCATACGTAAGGTTTGCCACGATCGCATTCACGTCACGCTCGTCGATACCGCGGCTCTTTTTATAGACATGGTATCCTTTTTTCTTACCTTCCTCATCCCACGAAAAATAGATAAGCTGTTTTACCTTCAAATCGCATCCTCCTTTCCTACCTCGGTACACACATTTTTTTAATTATATCACAAAAAGATCTGCTTTTCAATAACAATACGAAATAATTTACCTTTCGCTTATAAAAAAGACAGACAGGAGAAAAATTTCGCCTGTCTGTTTAAATGATCAAACAAATACTACCGTAAGCAAGAAGACAAGAATCGACCAGAATATATGATAAAGTGTAACGAACAGTGAGCCGAGCGAGGCAAGCGTTCCGAGTCTCGACATTACGATAACCGCAACGATACCGAGAACGAATGCGACGACCTCAAGAAGAAGTCCCGATTTCATGACCGCGCCTGCACGGTCGCACCTATACAGCGTCTCAAGAAGGGGGCGCACCTTGCTTTTTGAAACTATACCCGCATCGACTCTGTCCCGAACGTCGTCCATCTCCTTTTCGGTACGGTATTTAAGCACCTTTATCGGGAAACGTCCCGTTCCTATGATTGACTCGACCATTGCGAGATTTATATTCGGGTCGCTCGTTCTTATGACGACTCCCATTCCGCTTTTGTACAGATTCTGAAGGATCTTTTCAAAATCCTTATCGATATTATATACAAGCTTAAGCTTAAGCGCTATAACGTTGCCGATCTCAACGTACATTATACGGTAATTACCGTAGCTTTCCTCTTCAAGAACGTATCCGTAGCGCTTAAAATAGGATGCCTGTCCGATCCTTACTCTCTCTCTGTTAACTACAGCCTCGAGTCCGTCCTCGGATATATCTATATAATCGACCGATTCGTTTGTGACCTCATATTCGGCCGCCTCGGAAAATATCTTGTTCAGCGGTCCGCTTATCGGCCTAAAAACAGCAGAAGCATATGCAAGTCCCTTTGAGAAGCTTTCGCTATCCTTCATGGCCACCTCATCGAGCCAAACGTTATTTTCGGTAAAAACGTCATTATCGCTGAAGGTAACGAACGCGGGAGCTGAATATTCTATACTTGCACCGTCTCCGATAACGGCAGCACCCGATCTGCGCGCCTTTTTCGACACCTTATAGAGGGGGAAGGAGAAGACTGTGTACAGTGAGAATGGCGTAGTGAACGCCATAACGGCAAAGGCTGTCATAAAGCTCTCGGCAAACGAACCTGTTCGCTTAGTGATCAAAAACGCGACAACAGACGCTACTATCGACGCGACCGCAAATGCACCCGAGATGCGCTTATACGGCATTCTGTTCTTGGTCCTTGCAATATATCCTTTTATTTGCTTTGCCCTGACCACGCGTATGTAGCCGGCGTCCTCGGAAAGATCCAATATTCCGGTCGTTGCCTCGCGCTCAGGCGCCGATTCGGAGCGTCTCATTTTTACAAGCGAATATTTTACCGCGCGCGAAGAGATTATCTTCAGCGCGGAAAGTCTGCCGCTAAGATCCCAAAGCTTCGCAATGAGGCAGAAAACGGAAGCTGAAAAAAGCAGGAAATTGAAGGCTACGAAATCATCGTATCCCGAAACGAGGGCTACAATCTCGTAGGTAAGCGTAAATATCGCCATCAACGGCAAAAAGCTTTCGGGCTGTATCTTGAATCCGTAAAATCTCTTTATTCCGTAGATCATCTCACGGTACATTATAACGATAGCGAAAACAGTAAACTGCATAGCGGCAAGCGCTGAAACCCTTACGTCAGACGCTATACGTATAAATACCGAATTTCTGATTCCGAGTATCTCGTGATTTTCAAAGAAGAAGGTCGCTCCTCCAAGCAGAGCGCAAATCAGGATCTTGAGTATGCAGGCAAAAAATTCCGATTTAAGGTTCGCAAACTCCTTTGTCACGACAAGTGCTTCTTCGGAGTCATCATAGTCGTCATCGACGCTCTCGACCTTGGCATCGGTCTTTTCCTGCTCGGGAATACCGAAAACGGTCCTTATATCGTACTGGTCGTCCTTCGGCTTTTCGGAGGCTTCGTCCGTATGAGCGGCGGCATCGATACTTTCGGGCTTGTTTTCCTCTTTGTCGACACCGACGATGCTTCTTGTCTCACTGCCGTTTTCCGTGCCGTTTTTTTCGTTTTCGTTTATAAATTTCGACTCACGGCGCATGCGGGATATAACGCTTGCACCGCGTTCGGTTCCCTTAAGAGCGTCGAGAGGATCGGCATTTTTGCCCGAGCGTGTCGGGATCTCCGGCTTTGCCGTAGGATCGTTTCCCGTATGGGTACGAAGCTTCTCGAGAAGCTCTCCGCTCGTCTTCTTATTCATAAATGGGCTCGGTGGCGCATCATTGCTTCCGAGACCGCCGATATCCTGAAGGTTTCTCTTATCCTCGCTCATATCCATGCCTCCTTTCATAAAAAATATCAAAATTCAAATTTTGTCTGTCTTATCCCTTTGCCGCGCGTTGTCTTGCCGCCTCGCAAAGCACTACGGCAGACGCGCACGAAACGTTGAGAGAGTTCACCTCGCCGTACATGGGTATAGAAACGATATGGTCGCATTTTTCGGTAACAAGGCGCGATATTCCGTCTCCCTCGCTTCCGAAAACGAATGCCGCAGGTCCGGTCATATCGGTATTATATACCGATTCTCCGCCTGCCTCGGCACCGTAGACCCACACACCCTTTTTCTTGAGCGCATCCACAGTCATTGCGATGTTTGAAACTCTGACTATCGCAACGTGCTCAAGCGCCCCTGCGGACGCTTTCACCGCGGTCGGTGTTACCGCGGCGTTTCTGCGCTTAGGGATGATTATTCCGTCAACTCCCGCCGCGTCCGCACATCTTATAAGGGCACCGAGATTGTGAGGATCCTCGATCCCATCCGCTATAACGATAAACGGAGCGTGTCCGCGGCGCTCGGCGATATCAAAAAGGTCATCGAGCGAAAGATAATTCACCGCCGATGCAAACGCCGCAACTCCCTGATGCACGCCTGATCCCGAAAGACGGTCAAGCTTTTCCTTCGGAACGTTGACGATCGGGATCGCACGCTCACGTGCCTTTGCCTCTATAAGCTTTACCGAGCCTTCCCTTTCGCCCGAAAGGATAAATATCTTATCTATCTCTCGATCGGTTTTAAGAAGCTCGAGAACGGCGTTACGTCCGTATATAGCCTCGCTACCGTTATCGCTTTCCGTATCATTTACCTTATATTCGGGATAGCGTCTTTCTTTTGCTTTGTTTGCGGTAGTGCTCTTGAATTTTTTATCACTGTTTTTCATCGAATGACCTCATTATATTTTTTAGGGAACTAACCCGTATATTATATCACATAATTTTCTTTTTGTATAGTGGAAAAATGTATTTTATTTAAAAAAACCGAAAAGACACATCAAAGATGTGTCTTTTTATAGGCTTTATGCTCATTCACTAAAGTGCTTTACGCAACCAACCCTCGGCACAGAGCATTACTTACTGCTCGGCTCTTTTAGCGGCAAAGCATTCGCTGCAGTACACGGGTCTGTCGCTCGTGGGCTGGAACGGGATCTTAGCTACCTTTCCGCACTCTGCGCAAACTGCCTCAAACATTTCTCTCTGGGGCTTTGTTGCGTTCTTTCTTGCGTCGCGGCAAGCCTTGCATCTCTGGGGCTTATTCTTAAATCCCTTCTCTGCATAGAATTCCTGCTCGCCTGCGCTGAATACGAAATCTGCTCCGCACTCTACGCACTTAAGTGTGATGTCCTGATACATTCCTTTTACCTCGCTTTGAGTTTAGTTTATACTTCAACGGTTTTATCCGTCAATGTCGTTTAAGGTAAGCTCAGCTCTAAAACTCGCTTACTAATATTACGGTCATATAAGCTTTTTCAGTTTACTTCTGATACGAAGCAACGCATTATCGACCGATTTTTCACTTTTTTTCAGAGCCGACCCAATTTCACGATAGGAATGTCCATTAAGATATAATAGCAGAACCTTTTTTTCGTATGTCGAAAGTTTGGATAGTATCTCTTCATTTTCCTCCAGCTTTTCAAGAGAAGATCTTCGCGCTTCTTCACGAAGAGCCTTATTCTCAAGACCGGCCAGAGAAGATTTTTTCTTTTGCGCCCGTTTTTCCTTGCGCTGTATGGAGATAAGACGGTTTCTTATGCAGATCTTAGCGTAAAGACCGAATGTGACCTTACTCTGCGACAGATCATAACTGAGCGCGGCGTCGTAAAGCGCAACGAGCGCATCCTGTACTCTGTCATCGTAATCAGGATAGGACACACCGAAAAGCCTTGTGACCTGAGATCTGACGAGAGGGCTGAATCTTTCGCACAATTCTGAAAAAGCCTCTGCACTTTTATTTCCCGTTTCTCTTACAAGATCCTCAAGTGTAGTTTCCTTTGTGTTTTTCTCTTCCAAATCAGCGAACCTCCGATATGCTTGGTTCAAGCCCATAGCAGAACGCAAGCAATATCCCTCACGTTAATTTATTATATTCCTAATTTAATACATTGTCAATACTTTTTTAAAAAATGTTTTACAGTTTTTTGGATTTTGTAAGATTTTCACAATAAACAGAGTGTTTTTTTGTGCATTAGTCCTCAATAAGGTAGTCAATTTCGCCTGTAAGCAGTGCCAAAACCCCTCTGTACACGACTTCGGGGCGATCGTCGAAGGAATGCATCATAAGCTCGAGCTGATTTATGTTATCCGCTACTATCTTTATTTCAAGAGAAAGCTGTCTCTCGTCTATGATCTGGCAGCAAAGATCGTATTTTCCGTCCGCTCTTATAGAGTAGTTTGTTTTTATCTCCGATCCTCTTTCCTTAAAGGAAATAAATCTCAGTGCGCTTTTGAGACTCCTCGTTCTGATATATCCAAGAAGCTCACCGGACAAGCTTTCGGCAACGTGCTTTCCCTGTTCGGTAAGTATATAGTACACCTTTCCGTCATCCGGACACTCAAGTATATTTTTGGAGTCGATAAGCTCGACGAAGCACTCTGCAAAATCTATTCCGCCGACGATACCGTCCTGCATCACTATCGCGTTTATGTCCTCATATTCAAGCGGTCTGTTTATGTTGTGGAGCAAATAGAGGACGAAGATCTTTATATCATCCTTTTTTTTCAGGGGTGCGACCATATTTTTTCCTTTCTTTTTTGTTATATTTCTTTATAGGGCAAATAATCGGGTGAGAGCTTCTCACCCGATTATTTCAGATATTACGAATTATTCCGCCTTTTCCTTCTTAACAGGCTTATAGTTCTTGTCCTTGGCAACAGTCCATACAAGAAGACCGTTGGAGGTGTGGGAGATCTTCTTTACGTTCTTTGCGGAAAGGTACGCAGTCTTTCCGAAATAAAGCGGAACTACCACGCAATCATCCTTGACAAGAAGCTTTTCCGCCTCCTTAAGCTTTTCCGCTCTCTTCTCAGGATCGGTAGACTTGTGCGCTTCGTCGATAAGCTTAGCGTACTTTTCGCTGTTATAAGCACTCGTGTGGAGAATGTAGGGCCATTCCTCGGAGGATACCGAAAGGTCATACGCGCCACCCGAATATTTGGGTGCAAACTGGGCGAGAACCGCGAAAGCGTCACTCGAAAGCATATTGTAGTTTACTGCTATAACATCGAACTTTCCGGAGTTATAAAGATCTCTGAGCTCATCGCCGCAGACGTTCGCATATATAAGCTCATCAGCCCAGTATCTATTTCCTTTATCATCGGTCTTGAGCGCCTTTTCGGTATAATCGTAGCCGTAGAATCCGTAGGTCTTATAGTCTACGTTAAGTCCGAGCTTCTTCCATACCTCAACACAGTATTTTGCTACTGCGATATCGGTAGGATCGTCATATATTGCAAGGGTGAATTTCTTACCCTTTGCTCCCGCCTTCTTTATAAGATCCTCCGCTTCCTTGAATTTAGCCGAGGTGGAAATAAGGCTCTGATGGAAGGAGGTTCCCTTCTTGGTCTCATAAACGCCTTCGGAGATAAGCGAGTCAGCAGCTTCTGCAAAGACTACGATCTCCTCGATCTTATTTCTGTCAATCGATATCGAAAGTGCCTTTCTTACGTCCGCGTTCGCGAAAAGCTCGTTTGCGGTGTTGAACATATAAGAATAGGTAAACATATTATCGATAAGCTCTACCTTTTTGAGCAGCTCCTTACGCTTAGCGAGCGGTATCTCGGAGGTAAAGGATATCTTACCCTTCTGATACATCTCGTACGCCTTTTCGGGAGATACGTGGTGTACACGAAGTCTGTACGGCTTTACGTACTTTGAAAGAGCACTCTCTGCGTCGGGCTCTCTTCTGTAATACTGGTTACGCTCAAGAATAGTGAGCTGACTCTCCTCGTTTCCTTCTTCCTCGACAAGGTCAAATGCCTTTACGTAGAAGGGTCCGTTGGCAACGAGCACCGCCGCAAGCGAGCCCCAGTTTTCGTCCTTTACGCTTCGTACCACCTCTTTACGGAGAGGATAGAGCGCTACACTGGTAAGATTACTAAGGAATGTCTTCGCATCGACTCCCTTTTCAAGGTTGATCGTGATCTCATACGTTCCGGAGGAATAGAATCCGACATCATCAATGCTGATGTTTCCGTTCTTTACTTCTACCGCGTTCTTGACCGGGAAAAGAAGGGATGCCGCTTCGCACTTGAACTCGGGATCGATTATACGGTTCCAAGCATAAACGAAGTCAGCGGCGTCAACCTGAACACCGTCACTCCAGTATGATTCACCGAGCTTGATGATAAGGGTCTGCGATCCGTCATCGTTCTTCTTTATCTTATAGTCGGAGCAAAGAGCCTTCTTTACGCTTCCCTTGGCAGAGAGCTTAAAAAGTCCCTCATAGGTAAGCGAGAGCATCTGAGCCGCGCCGGTATCGTTATACGCAAGTGCGGGATCGAAGCTATACGTTTCATCCATATAGATATCTATAGTGGGACCCTCGTCATTCTTGTTAGCGCAGCCGACGAGTCCCGTGAGCAACGTAGCAAGACATAAAAGTATTGCAAAAATTCTTTTCAAAGTATGTTCCTCCTAATCTTGTTTTTGCCGCAGTCTCGGTTATCTCGGATAAGATTCAGAGCACAAACACTGACGGACAATAACATTTCCTGTGTATTATAACATTTGTAATCAAAATTATCAAGTGGATATTTTAAACTTATTTTCTTCTTTGATTAATTCGGACATTTGCACAATAACCGAGTCGTTTTTTTGTCGTTTTTAACAAATTTTTTCTTAATTTTGAAGACTTGGCAAGTCCCGTCAGCGGTTAAAAGCAAGAAAAGCGGGAACTATAATATAAAAATCCAAGCGAGGGACAGATAATGAAAGAAGCGTCCAAAAAATATATACGCACAGACATCGCCTCAGAGGGATCGTCTCTTCCCGAATCCTCCATAATCGGAGTAGATTACAGCGAACAAGAGATACTCGGAACGAGTGTCGTAAGACTTCACATAAAAAACGAAGACGGTGCAAGGGCTCTTGAAAAGCCGATCGGACATTACGTCACGGTAGCGTTCGATCTGCACGGAGATCAGGACGAAATCCTTCGCGACAACGTGGTAAGTGCGGTATCGGGGGAGATAAGGGAGCTTGCTCTCAAAATGTGCGACAAAAAAATATCATCTGTTCTCGTAGCCGGACTCGGCAACAGACGGATAACCTCCGATTCGATAGGTCCGCTATGCACCGACAGTATAAACATAACAAGGCATCTTGGCGTTGCGGGTGATAAAAAGCCTTTTCCCGAGATATCAGCGATATCTCCGGGAGTTCTTGCGCAAACGGGGATAGAAACTCTCGATCTGATAAAGGGTGCCGCAAATAGCTGCAATCCGTCTCTTGTTATCATAGTAGACGCGCTTGCCGCACGCTCTATCGGGCGTCTCGCATCGACTGTGCAGATCTCGGACACGGGAATATCTCCCGGCTCGGGAATAGGAAATCACAGAAAGAAGATAGACTCGGAGAGCATCGGATTTCCCGTAATGGCGATAGGAGTTCCGACCGTAGTAGACAGTGCGACTCTCGTTCTCGATGCGCTTGAAAGAGCCGGAATAAGCGAATATCCCGAAAGTCTGATCCCGATACTCGAAGAGGGGAGCAGCTTTTTCGTAACTCTAAAGGACAGCGATCTTGCCGTATGCGAGCTTTCCGAGATCCTATACCGTGCTCTGAACGATTTTTTTGATTCTATAGGTGAATGATATCGCCCCTTCGGAATATAATTTAATATATTTCCGAAGGGAGCGGTAAAATGTCTAAAAAAAGCAAAGATAATAATTTTGGAACAAGGCTTTCGGTCGGTTTTTTCGGTTTTTTGCTTCTTACTTTCAGCGCAGTCCTTGTGCTTAGTGTCCTGATAGATTCGGGAGCGCTCGAAAGGCTTTTATTAAAGACTGCGTTTATGACCGACACTCTGCCGAAAAGAATATCGGGACTCGTGCCATTTAATTTCCTGCGCTGAAGGCAAATACTTTTTTGAAAACGTCTACGTTCGCATCGTAGACCTTATCGAATTTCTTTCCGACGCCCACCGTAGCCTTTTTGCGTATACAAAGTCGGGTATCGTCGGGAAGCATTTCAAAATTCTCGGCAAAGAATTCTCCGAATTCGGTCTTCTTAAGAAGGACAGAGTACTCATCCGACGCTTCCTCCGGCTTATATCCGAGAACATCCTCAAGTCTTGCGAACATCGACTGCTTTGAATAAAGCTCGTAGCTATGCGAGTCCATAAGGCATATTATTGCCTCGCCCGTAATGAGAAGGGTCTGACTCCTTTCGATCGAATCGTTATAATCGTTCGCGCTGTACAGAAAGACCCAATGCTCGTTAGTCTCAACACTCTTGTCCTTAGCCTCCTGAAGAAGCTCCTTTTGGCGCTCCGGGGATATGAGACGCTCACCGTAGGTCATAGCGTTCTTCTTGCCGTCGCCGTTATAATCCTCGGTCATAAGCTGCTCAAACGCCTCACTTATACCTGCAGTGGCATCGGGAAGGCGTACCAGCATATCGGAGTTTTCAATATCGACCTTCAGATCTCCCGAAAACATGATACGAAGATCGTATTTTTCCTTTGACGCGATCTGAGTTATAAGAGATATCAGAAGTATCGCAAAAAACGCACCGACTATCGTATGCCATTTGTAATGATACCAATAATTTTCTATCCATCTAAGGAAGGATGTAGGGCGCTTTATCTCGTCCGGATCGACGTAGGGCTGATCCTGATTATCCTCATCCTTTTCAAGATCTTCCATTTTCTCCATAAAAAGCATTCCTTTCGCTTACTTTACAAAAAGTATATCACAACGGAAGAGCTTTTTCAACAGTGATTTTTTAAATACTCGTAAACAAGTTATAAATACAGGTGACATTATGAAAAGATCTATAGGAATTTGGCAGCTGATCGGCTTCGGAGTCAGCACACTCGGCGGAACGCTTCTTCATTTTTTATACGAATGGACGGACAGATCGCCGCTTGCGGCGCCCTTTTCGGGTGTCAACGAATCGACGTGGGAGCACATGAAGCTCCTCTTCTTTCCAATGCTCGCTTACGCCTTTGTCCAAAGCCTTTTCTTTAAAGAAAGGGGAGATTTCTGGTGCGTAAAGCTTCGCGGCATCCTTCTCGGACTGTTTCTGATACCCGTTATATTTTACACCTACAACGGAGTTATAGGGACGTCTCCCGACTGGATAAACATCGCCATCTTCTTCGTTTCGGCAGCCATAGTCTATATATACGAAGCGTTGAGATTCAAAAAAGGCGACGTAAAATGCGCTCATCCGAAAATCGCCGCTTCCATTCTCTTACTAATTGCCGTTTTTTTCGTGATATTCACCTTCAAAACGCCCGAGATCGGAATATTCGAGGATCCGATAACGGGAGAGTTTGGGGTATAAAAAACAAAAGGAGAGTGACTGTCGCCCGTCATTCTCCTTTATTATCTCATCATGGAGGTTAAAGACACCTTATTTTCCGTTTACCTCCTTTTTTAAATTTTCAGACAGCTTTGTAAGCACAAAGTTGTATTCAGTATACTCGGAATTAGCTTTACGAGTTACCTTATCGCCTGCTTCTGTATTTTCGAGAACAAGATCGTTTACAAACAAAGAGTTATGATAATTCGCGCGCGATACTGCATCGGAATTGACAACATCCAAATTTTCATACATTGAAAAATTATCATCGAAAGCATCAATTCTAAAGTAAATATCAAACCCTTTTACATATCCTCGCGGCTCAAAATATCCGCCAAGGTATGTATTTAACAAAACACACTTATCGAGCAGCCCGGCAACATCCCCCTTCAGCGGCATGTAGTTGTTTCGAGCTATAATCACGACATCCCTCCTACGTGTAAAGCAACTCTCTACCGAAATGTACTCTTTTTCTAACATACAGTCGATAAAGTCGATAACTGCCGTATTGGTGATCTCACGCAGCTTAATAAATACAGTTCCGACAAAGCGTTCTTTACTTTGGATCCTCTTAAGAGTTTTAAAGAACCTGATGCCCGATGCTGAATCATAATAATTCAGAGACTCGTTAGGATGTTCCTCATCCTTTGCCCTGATCTCGTAATGATTTTGCACCTTAACGATCTCAAAAGCGATCCCGTTAGCATTAAAGCACGGGAATCTGTCAGCCTTTTCATCGTTTGTACTGATGTGGCAACAGACCAAATTGTAGTCTGCGGTAGCTCCACCCTTGCTTTGAGGAAGGATGTGATCTACGTTCCAGCCAAATTCGCTGTTGCGGTCATTGTATGCACCCTTGGCCATAGTCCGTCCGGCAAAATCGATAGCCTTCGTATTCTTGCCAAAAGACTTATTCCAAAGCCGCATAGCGGTTTCTCTGTTTAGGTCCATGTTTTCATTTGATATCTTCATTATACTATTTGCGGAAAGATATCTTTTCCTCCGGCGATGAAATGAATCCAACAAAAGCATGTAACCGACCATAGGGCGACCTATCGCTATAAGCCTCAAAGGGCAATCCTCATAATAGCATTTCAGAAGATTAATCGGTTAGTTTTCGAAAAGCTCCGAAAATATTCAGTTTTGTTGCATTCTCTGTATTATACCACATGGCCCTTTGATTTGTCAAGTAATAAAAACAAAAAATATTAAAAAAACTTAAGCTTACAACAAAAATTTCATATCAAGCTATTTTGTCTCGGTGCCCTGCCGTAACTGTCGGGTAATTGATCCTTGCCCCGTTTTATTTCCATATTCACCAAACAAACGGAAGGATCCGATATTTTACGCGCTTTTTATATTCCGAATATCCGTCGAGTCCTTCTTCGAGGACCTTTTCCTCGTTTTGTATACGAACAGCGATCAGAAAAACGTAGGGCAAAAAGCAAAGAAGCGACCACCACGACCCGAGCACGAGCGGGATCGAAAGAAAGAGCCACACGGTCACTGCGTACATCGGATGTCGGACGACAGAATAAAGTCCCGTATCGATCACCCTTTGACCGCGCTGCACCTCGATATTTCTTGAAAGATATGCGTTTTCACGCATGACCTCGGCATAGAGCGCGTAAGATACGAGCAGTACTGCCGAAGCTGCCGTCACGACCCAGTACGGCATTTCCGACCAGCCGAATCGAAAATCGAGACCCGCAACGACAAATCCCACAACGAAGAAAAGTCCCGTCACAGCGACAACTCCCCTTTGTGTTTTCTCTTTTTCCTTAGCATCAAGGCGTTTTTCAAGCAGCTCGGGAGACTTTATCAAAAGAACCGTACCGAGTATCAGCATCGGAACGAACAAAAGTCCGATAAAAAGCCATCCGTTTGTATAATCGAGACTTCCCGCCGGCAGAAAGATCAGCGCTCCGACAAAGGCAAGCCCAAGCATAAATTTTACAAGTGCGTTACACGCAAGCCTCATATGAGTTCTCCTTTCACCTATACGAAAGTATCATATGATAAATTATATCACACGTTTATAGGATTTTCAACATATATTGATAAAAAGCGCTCAAGACTAACTTTGAGCGCTTTGATTTTATCTATCCGGAATGAGTATTCCGTTTGATACGGAAACATTCCAAGCCTGATTGACAGCCTCTGCAGGCTCCGCCTGGATCGCAGAAGCGATCACACGGATATTAAGAGCAAACGATTCGGGAGCAGTGATCACGCCGGCCGATTCGATAAGGTCGGTCGTATTTTTGCCGGGTGCCACCGCACTCGAATAGTACCAAAAGCCGTCAGAGCCCTTGATCCAGCCACTCTTTGCCCATATAACGGTATAATCCTTTCCCTCCTCAGGGGCAGTCGCAAGGACCTCGCCGTTTGAATTTTGGAAATTTACTACAACAATCGCCCTTATATAAGCAGGCACGTTACCCGTATTACGGATCGAAACATCGCTCTTAACCCCATTTTCAAAGGTCTCATCGATTTCGCAGGAAACATTGGCAGGCACAAATTCATTGGTAATCGGATCGGGTCTCGAAGCGAGATATGCCCAAATTCCACAGACGGTTGCTGCACCAACTACTCCCGCGATGGCAATAACGATTATGATTTTTTTAGTGATTGTTTTAAAAAACGGGATCATTTTCATTGCCTCCTAAGGAATTTTAAAAAAGATTATCCCTAACTGCGTTTCCGTCAAGCCATTTACCGTTTTCACGGCTGTTGTCATAGACAAGCAGGTTGGAGCCATCGTTATATTCGAGCGTTACCTCTCTCAGGTCATCGTTGTTTTCATAGCGCCAAGACCAATCGATCAGCTCTTTTACCGTATAATCACCCGTAGGAAGCTTTATGACGGTAACAGATCCGTTTCCCACTATCGAAACGGTAAGATCGATCTTCTCGGTAGCAGTGTCCTTCTTACCCTTGATATTAAAAAGGAACGTCTGATAAGAATCGGCAGTTGCCGTTGATTTAGTTACTATCGTAAGAGAAGTCACGGGCGCCGCAAACTTTGCGTAATAGGTACGGGGTGTCCATATCTCGCCTGTCTTTTTAGGCACAAGACGGTTCGTTACGGGATCGACAAGACTACTGTCGACAGCATCGGTACAATCCTTATCAGTGTACCAGCCGAGGAAAACAAACCCCTCGTTTACTATCGGTGCAGATCCGTTCGGGACACCGCTTATTGCAAGAAGGTTAGCCGAATACTGAGTCAGCGCTCCGCATCCGTCAGGACCTACGATCTGATATTTTATCGCAACCGTCATTTCCTGATAGTAAAATTCAATAATATTATGCTCGGAATTAGCCGAAACGGTATGCACCTTCTGCCCGTCGCTGACAAGCTCGTACCCGATATCTTCAAGTAGCAGAGCGTATTCAAGCACCTGTGCCCCAAAGACGCCCGAGCCCGTCTTTTCGGGCGCAAGCTCCTTATACGTGACACTGTCAAGGTATCTTACGGTATAATCGTAGTTTTTTCTGTCATAATAAAGCTCGATGAGCAGACCGTTTTCTCCAAGTGTTACGCTTATAGTGCTTCCGCTTATCGGAGCTTCAACTCCGTTAAGCTTGGTCTTTGCTCCGTCAAATTCAAATCCCGTAAGAGTGAGTGCATTAACGGTGTAAGAGCTTCCGATAAAGCCGACCGTTTCCTCTGATCTGTACTCTCTGTAAGCATCGCCGTAAATGTTACGGATATAGTGAACTACCCTATAATATGCATGCTCTTCGTCAGCACTGTAGTAGAATGTAATAACGTTGGAATCAAAAACACCGTCGTCATCAGTATCAGTACTATCAGCCGACAGAACGAGCCGCTTCTGATACGCATCGGGCATCATTTTCTCAAATCGCACGAAGGTCTCGGTAATTACAGACAACGTATTATCCGAAACTATCTTATCCTCGCATAGCTTTTCGCCTGTATCGGAATTTACATACTGCACCTTATACGGCATCGACTCGACGTAAACGTAGTAGAATGTAAATTCACGCACACCGTCAACGCTCATCGTTATGGTATGGCTGCTTGTAAGAGGATAATATCCCTCGCGGTATCCGGCATAAAGCTGATCTCCCGCCTTTGCGTCAAAGGTCTTATTATGTCCGGCTATGGTGGAACCGACAGTAGGATCGGCTATGTCGACGTCAGAATTAAAGAGCTTATAGTTTATCCTATATCCGACCGACACGTGCGAGCTCCACTTAGCGTAAATATCCATATCCTCGATAACCGGGATACCGTTAAAGACGAACGCCTTTTCTACCTGAACTCCGTTGACCGTATCAAGATAGAACCATCCCTGAAAAACGTAATTTCCGTTCGTAACGTGACCCGTGGGCGCATACGCAAACGATTTATGGTCAACGATCTGAGTCTCTCCGATCTGCTCGGTCATATTAGCGTCCTTGAAAACACGGACGTTATGCGTTATCGGTGCCCATTTCGCGTAGAGCATCAGATCGCCTTCGGGACTTTTCAGAGCCGACCAATCGACTTCGGTTCCGTCAAAGCACATAGGAGACGTGTACCAGCCGCCGAACTTATAGGCATTCGGCTCAAGGTTTGAAGGATACGGAGGCACGAAGTTATATTCCTCCAGCGAAGCCCCGTACATTACACCGTGCACGCTTTTATCCTCAAGCACGGTTCCGTTACTGTTAAAATCCAGATAATGGTCGGTTATACGGTCGTAATAGAAATTGACCGTCAGCGACGATTGCTCTGTCGTTATCTGTCCGTCGCTTTTAAACGCAGGGTCGGATCCCGCCTGTACAAAGCCCTCGATATCGAAAAAGTCCTCTGCCTTGGTTATATAGTTATATATCGCCTTGATAGTATTATCGAGCTTATAGTACTTTTCATTATGCTCAACGTCATACGTTTCCCCCGGAAGCACCTGCTTATAATAATTCATTATATAGGTCTTATAATCCGCAGTGTTGAGAGTCAGTGTAAAGTCATCGGGGGGCATTTTTGATATATAGACAAGGACCTGGTCGTAATACGTCGATCCCGACGGCTTCCAACGTTGTCCGTCATCGTAAACCTTCCCGTTATCGTCCTTTATGGGCCAGATATCCTCAAGAGACTGCTCATACTTTGCGTAAATCACCTTGACAGTGTTCGTTCCGCCGGACGAGGTACAGGTACTTGAGTGAGTATGATTTTCGACAGTAGGGCAAATAAGACGCTTACACTCGGACACATGAACATGCTCGTCCTTACCGCAGGAGTAGCTGTAGCAAGAATCGGTATGAGTATGTAAAACGTCTCTATAGCAGGAATCCGAGTGAGTATGCTCATTTTCAAGGCAGGAGCAATCGCTTCCGTGCGTGTGCTCCTCGCTCGAGCACGAAGGGTCGACCACGTCGCCCGAGGATACTCCCCAACCGTTATAGCGATACCATGATCCCTTGATATAAATATAATACCTCGAGCCCGAGCGGTATATCTGTCCGTCCTCCGGATCGGCAGGCGCTCTGTTAAGGTTAGTGTACCGTGAACCTATATTATCCCAACAATCAACGGCATGCGTATGCACACGCTTATTACAGTCACACCCTACTTCGCCATGAACGTGCTCTTCCTTTCCGCAAACGAGGCATTCGGACGTATGTACCGTATGCTCCTTTGCGGTACACTCAAGGGTCGAAACACAGTCGTCAGTATGGACGTGTCCAAGTCCGCAAACGAATTCATAGCAACTATCGACATGAGTATGATTTGGCACTATAGTACACTTGCCCGTCGCCTTGAACGTAAGTGTGTAATAATTTCTTGTATAATACACATTAACTACGGTCGAGCCGTCGCCCTCAACGAGTACGTTCTTTTCGGTTTTTTGTGAATTGAAGGTAAAATACTCTTCATCGTCGATTCCGTCTACCCGAGAGATATAATCCGCTCCGCTCACATACGAGCCGGACATAGCTCCAAGTCCATCAAGATATCCCCAATAGCTGTATCCGTTATCGTTAGCATTTTCCTTCCAAAACACCATCGTATAGGTGGTTTCCTGAGTTATCCAGCGAGCTCTGTACCGAAGATTTGCATCGGGAACGACTACCGTTCCTCCGCTTGAAAGTGCATATCTGGATCTTTGCTCCGCAGTAGGCGTCTGATCGCCGTACGAAACGAGCTCCCACCCATCAAAAACGTATCCGTGGCGTATAGGATCGTTGGCACCGACCGTCGCACCGTATCTGGTATAGACCGGTTCACTTCCGTATCCCCCGTCCATATCGAAATCAACGAGATAGTAATTTCTGTCGTAGCGTATCTCTATGACCGTGCTTCCGTCAGCGGCGACCGTGAGCTTTTCATAAGCCAGAGCCTTAAATCCGGGAAGCTCCTTTTCCGTAAGCGCAAGTCCGTCATCGACAACAGTTCCGGTGATAGCCTTGCCTTTTGTTATAAGGTCATAATTCACCGAATACTCATCATCAAGAAGATTCTGGAGATGATGGTGGACCGAGAAGTCGACCAGCGCGGGCTCGTAAATAACGTTGATGGTCAGATTGCCTTGAACGTTGACAAGGTCGATCTCAACAACGCTCGCCTCAACGTAATCCTCTCCGACACGTCGGAAGGGTGCGTATCCTACAACAGTGGGGCTGTTTACCGTAGCTTTAAAATCACTGCCTCTGGCAACCGAAGCTCCATAGGGCTCGAACGCGATCGCGTTATTGTCAAAAAGATAATTTATAACTATAGTACAGATAGAACCGTCGTTCTCGTTTGCAGAAAATTTATTTATAAAGTCGGAAGAGATATGTGCACTAATATCACCGTAGGCAAGAGCGGAGTCAACATTTTCCGAGACAACCACCCTTAGCGTGTCTGTATAACACTCGGTTCCGGCAAAAGTCATCCTGCACCTGAGCTTAGCTGATCCGTCGCCGCCAAGCATGCTTCCCACAAGCGCGTGCGTCACCCAAAGATAATCCGTGTAAGCGTCCGAGATATCGATCCAGCGGTCATTCTTCGCAGGATCCTCTATCTGCCAGCGATACCCGTCTGCCTCGGTCTCGGAAATGGCTTCAATACGGTATTTTCCGTCATCAAGGAGCTCAAGGACGGTTATTTTTTCACCGTCGAGTGCTATATACGGAGAAAATCCTTCTTCATCGGTTCCTGAAGAAAAAACGGGTGCACTGACGGTAAGCAGAGTACTCATAACCATAGCGAGCGCCAAAACAAACGATACCGTCTGACGCGCTTTGTTTTTTAAGATATCCGCTTTCATATCAGTCACCCTCCTTTTGTCTGAAATGCTCAAAATCGATAAAATAAAACCAAAAAATTATCAGTTTAACTTGAAATAATCGGGGAAAGCGCTCGTCATCGCGACAAGACAGCTTTCCAGATCGAACAGCTGAACGCCAAATGCCTCGACCTTGATCTTAAGGTCCATAAGCTCCTTCATTTCCGAGTTGTTCCAATCGTGCGGAATCCCGAACGTGTCAAAAAGCATAACGGACTCACCCGGATCGAGCGGCTTCATCAAAAAAAAGTAGAACTCAAACTCGCCCGCCGAAGCATCGGGGATCTGCACCATTGCGTAGCGCTCGTTATAACAAACGTTATTAAATCCGTTCCATGTACCTACGTGGACCTTCTCGTCAAGAAGTCCGCCGCTGAGGAGCATTTCAATATCGACGCCCTCAAAGCCATAGTAACCCATGACCTTCGTAAGGTCTCCCTGACCGTCAGTAAGCGTTACCTTTGCCGCTATCCACGCCGCCTCACTTCCCGTATTGGTGATCGTAGGATCCTTGAAAACGGTCTGTGCGGGATACACCTTGCCGTAATCATTGACAACGATATCATTTCCTCCGAAAACACGCGGCTTATCGGGATCGGCAACGAAATTGCCGACCGCATCCTTTTTAGTTGCGGATTCGGAAAGAGATATATAAACGTTCCCGGAGGTTATAACGTTTACAGACTCCTTGCGATCGGAGAAGTACGCAAACGTCGTAGCGATCAGCATTGAGATCGTCAGAACGAGGCTCAAAAGGCTCATCAGAATATTGAATTTTATAACCCTTTTAGCGTTCATTTGCTTGCTTCTCCTTTCCTTGGAATTTTTTAAGAATTAAGACATTGCCATGCCGATTCGGCATCCGCAAGTCCCTCTGCCTGCACCGCGTAAGCAAAGACCGTGATCTGCGGATTGTTTTTGATCGCATCAAGCTGTTGCTCGGTCACCGTATCGGGAACTGTCACCGAATCGTTTTTCAGCACGCCAAGCGAGATATTGTCGGTTGCGTAGCCGACCTTTCGGTAATATACGCCGCCGACACCGTCAAGCGCGTTCCAGCCGTCGGCTATATCGTAGGTATAAAGACTGCCCGAGGTCTCTGAATCGGTAAGCTTCACAAAGACCCAGCAGGCTTCACTTCCCTTTTTGACCGTGACAGTCGGGTCTTTTTCTATGACCACACCGGGTGAGATTATGTATTTATTTCCCGTGCTTTCGGTCAGAGTTATATCAACGTTGCCGACCGTAAAGGTATTTTCAAGGGTGTTGGATGAAGCAACGAGCCACGCAAGCGTGGTTGCCGCCCCTACGGTCATAAGCAGCACTGCCGCTATAACGATCCAAAGCGTACGTTTCTTCATTCCTTCACCCTCTTTCTACGGTTAATTTTTGTTTCGGTAAATAGAATTACGGATTGTTAACGGCAGCTCCACCCTCGTAAGGATAGGTCTCAACGATTGCTGCCCATGCTGCGTCTACCGCTTCATCCGCCGCGGTCTCGGTATTATCTACAAATCCGGCGGTCTGAATAGCGAACGCGGTAAGAGTTACCTTTGCTCCGCCGTAAAGCGAAATGTCCGCATGCTCGTCGATAGAGAAGGTACTGAACACGTCGATCTCCATATCGGTATTAGTTCCGCCCACGGGAAGAGCCTTGCCATTTCCGTCGGTATACAGATAAACCGTACCCGTGGCTGTTTCAAGGTATTTGACCCAACCGTTAGCTATCATCTGCTTTTCAATGGTAGGCTTGGTACTATCCTGTGCGGAAACGGTATTGTCTGCATGTACGAAATTGCCATACTCAATGGAAGATATGTTATTTCTCACCTTAACGAAAAGGTAAGAAGAGTCACTGCTCGCGTCAACATAGATGGTAGGGTCTTTATCGTAGGTCTTTCCGGGCATAAGATGGTAGTTATTACCGTCTGAGTCCTTCATAGTTCCGTGAAGGTCGGTATCAGCGATCTTTTTACCGTTATCGTCAACGTTGGATTCATACATTTTGATTCCGACGTTACCGACGGTAAAGGTGTTTGACACCGCGGACGACGAGGTCAGGTATGCGATAGTGGTAAGTACGGTCACAACGACGAGTGCGATTGCTGCTACGGTAAGAATAGCGGCAGTCAAAAGCTTTTTCTTCATTTTTTCTTCCTCCAAAGTAAAATATTATATAAAAAATGCATAAGCAAATTTTTACCAAACGTTTTGTTTTTCTTATTTCCCGAGACGCTTGCTCTTGCCCTGCTTAAGCAGAAGCTCTATAAGCGACGATATCACGAGCAACATGGCGCACGTTCCGAGAAGAGTGAAAAGTCCCACAGGTCTTTTCACAAAGTCCGAAATATATCCGAGATACGGGATCGAGAATCGCGGCTTTCCGATTATCGCCGAGGCACTCACACTGCTTCCGTCCTCGTCCCTGTTTGCATCCCCTTTGGTTCTAAACGAGATCTCGGGAGTATTTTCGTCCAGCACCTCAACGATTCGGTGTGTGACAACTATCCCGCTTGAAATCCTATAGGTTATCGGATCCCCGACCTTGAGATCGCTCGGATCAACGTCTGTAACGTATATCATCGATCCGACGTGATAACTCGGCTCCATTGAACCCGAGAGAACAGTGTACGGAGTGTATCCAAAAAGCTTGACACCCGCCAGCAGGATAGCAAGCAAAATGATAAAGGCTATCACAATCCCACTCAAAAACTTAGATATAGCACCAATCGCTCTTATCATCTTTTATTTCCTCTTTTACAAGCGCAAGCAGAGGACATCGCTCTACCGCGAATATGTTATATAATATTGTAATCCTTTTTTAACAAAATTTCAATAGGTAATCGATGAAAACATCAACAAATTTACAATTTTTTTCAGTATATATTTAGTCAATGTTAGTATTTGATCAGGAAGCGGTCTTTGCGTCGCATATTAAAAAAAAAGCATGCCCGCAGGTCGTCCCTGCAGGCGTATTTTATATCCGATCAAATCCTTTTACCCGAGCCGCTCACACATCTTATCAGCGATAATACGGAAGTCGGCGGGCAGCTTGTCCGCAAGCGAATTTAGGATTCAGGGGAATAGGGATACCGACAGATAAAAGCGCAATTTTTCTCTTGACGAACGGACATAATCATGATATAATAACAAAAAAACTCCCGCCGGAAGATCACACTTTTGGCCGGAGTATGGATAAAAGGACAGTATATCATGGCAAGAATCTACGATAAATTCCCGACCCTGCTGGGCAAGGACCCTGACGTCCGTACCCGCCGCTATCTGACCCCCACCCGCATCGTCTGGTCGACGCTTGACGAAGGTGCAGAAATCACAGGCATCGACAATCTGCTGACACCGAAGCGTGAACAGATCACGCTCAACCGTAGTCAGGACGACCGCTGTGTCATGGCAAATAAGCCCGGCAAGCCCAAGGCTTCCATTCTGCTCGATTTCGGTATGGAAATCAACGGCGCACTCCGTCTGATGGTATGGGGTGCACAGTCCCCCGATGACGCCGGCACCTCCTACAATCCCGGACGTGCAAATGTCCGTGTGCGGCTGGGCGAATCCGCCATGGAAGCAATGACCGATCTCGGTGTCAAAAACACGACCAATGACCACGCAAACCGCGATTTCGTCATGAATATCGGCTCACACTCGGCAATGGAAACCAACGAATCCGGCTTCCGTTTTGCCCGCATTGATCTGCTCGGTGAGGAATCCGCCGTTTCGTTCAAGAGCATCAACGCCGTCTTTATCTTCCGTGACATTGAATACAAGGGCTCTTTTGACTGCTCTGATCCCTTACTGAACAAGATCTGGAACACGGCTGCCTATACCGCACATCTGAATATGCAGGAATACCTGTGGGACGGCATCAAGCGTGACCGCCTTGTCTGGATCGGCGATATGCACACCGAGGTCATGTCCATCATCTCCGCATTCGGCTACAACGAAGTCGTGCCCAAGTCCCTTGATCTTGCAAGAGAAGAAGCACCGATCACCGAAAAACGTGTGGAGTGGATGAATAACATGCCCTCCTACTCGCTGTGGTGGATCCTTCTGCACAAGGAATGGTACATGGCACACGGCGATAAGACCTATCTTGCCGAACAGGAAGAATACCTGACCAAGCTCATGGCGCACCTCGCATCGCTCGTTGACGAAAACGGTGTCGAGCAAATGCCCGGCAAGTTCCTCGACTGGCCGAACAATGCTAGTCCCGAGGCAATGCACGCAGGTATGCAGGGGCTTGTCCGTCTGGCACTGTACGCCGGTGCCGATATGCTGGAGGTTCTCGGCAATGCAGAACTGACCGCGATCTGCCGTGCGGCAGCTGACCGTATGGTCAACCATGTGCCGGATCCCAACGGCTCCAAGTCCGCAGGAGCACTGATGGTGCTCGGCGGCATCGCTGACGCAAAGAAGATGAACGATGAACTGATTTCCGTCGATGGCGCACACGGCTACTCGACGTTCCTCGGTTACTACATCCTCAAGGCAAAGGCACTTGCCGGCGATATTCAGGGTGCGCTTGACGGTATGCGCGAATACTGGGGCGGTATGCTTTCAATGGGCGCAACCTCGTTCTGGGAAGACTTCAATCTCGACTGGATGGAAAATGCCGCACCGATCGATGAAATCGTACCCGAGGGCAAGGTTGACATCCACGGTGACCGGGGTGCATACTGCTACATCAAGTTCCGTCACAGCCTCTGCCACGGCTGGGCCTCCGGTCCCTGCCCGTTCATGACGCACTACATTCTCGGTATCCGTATTGAAGAAGCCGGCTGCAAGAAGCTCCGCATCGACCCGCAGCTCGGTGATCTTGCTTACGCAAAGGGTACGTTCCCCACGCCCTACGGTCCGGTTACCGTCTGCCACACACGAGAGGAGGACGGCACGATCCGTTCCGATATCGCGGCACCGAAGGAAATTGAGATTATTATGGGATGATTCCCGATATACCGAATTCTGCAAAATCTGTCAGAATCGTATAGATTATACAAAGTCAAAGCTGCAACCTTCGGGATGCGGCTTTCTTTTTTTCAGTAACTCCTTCGTTCCTATAAATTCAGGGCAGTTCCAACAATGAAGCCAACTATATTTTTCTTCATAAAAGTCCTCAAAAAAATATGCACCTCAAAAAGTGTCTATCTTTTGAGGTGCATATTAATACATGACTATACTCCTTTTTATTTCTCAAACTTCAACAAAGCGGATTGTTGGCGCAACAGTTCCACGGAAATTGCCGAAACTTTCCCGTTTTTCATTCGCTTACCCACACGCTTACAGCCATACACGCCTACTACGTCCGTATACGTATTCTCGGGAATTTCTACCGTTACCCGAACGGGTTTATCATATGTAGCCCCGCCCAAATCTTTCGAGTAATCAACAAGCAACACGATATCTTCCCCGCGTTCGTTTACAAACGGCGTTACTCCGCAACGTTTATCCGCTATATACCCTGCCGTAGAAAATCCGCGCATACAGTCCGTAACCGTTTTTTCTATCAACGCACTGATATTGTGCGCCGTGTTATAGACCGAATGCTTCATACTGTCTATTCCCACCTGACAAATCGGTGCGTTCAACAGAAGTGTATTCCCTTTCTTTATCAGTATCGGCGTGTTATCGTCCGCGGAAAGCAAGACTTCCCCGTTCACAACGTCGTAATACAATTCGACTTCATACGGTTTTATATACTCGTTCGCCTTTCCGTCCGTCACGTAAGTCAAGCGTTTTTTACGGCGGTGTGCTTTTACGCCGAAGATATCCTCTAAAGCGTCTACGTTATGCACAGCTATAAGCGCAACTCCCTCTTTATGCAGTCTGCGAAGTGCACTTATTGCGTTTTCGTCCGCGTTCGCAAGCGACGGCAACACCACCATATCGCAATTTTCGCCGTTTAACGTTTGTAAGCTTGCATAATCCACTGCTCCGCTTACGGGCAATCCGCCTTCTCGGAGTGCTTTGTACATATACGCTAAACCCGCGTCACTAATATTATGTATCGCGTGTCCGCTATACCCGTAATCCCCGCCGGAAAACTCGTCATAGCATTTATCCTTGTCAAACCGATCGTCCTCGCTGGGGATTTCATACACAAGCACACTACCCTTTTGAGGCTTAGCGGGGATATTTTCCATTGCCTTGCCCCACGCATACAAAAATTCGTCCATTTTTGCTTGCGGATCGTTATACATCAAATACTCCGCAAACAACATAATTCCGTAATCTTTCCAATAATTATACTTCTTATTATCCAAACGGTAATAAGGGGTATTGAAAATATATTCGTACACTTGCGTAACACACATATACGGATAGCACGTAAACACACCTATGGGCGGATTTGCGGGAGAAATTGCCGCATCAGGACACCCCTCGCGCCAACCGTCGTACAGCTCAGGAAATATGCGTATGCGCGGATCTAAAAATTTCGCCGTCGTGAGCGCCCAAGCCCCGCGCGTCGTCGAATATCCGCATGCGTGCGGATAATCCTCAAATTGATAATATCCATCCGCATTTTCGTATGCTTTCGTCGCGTCTACACCGAACCAACGCGAAGAATACGCACCTACATACGGCGAAACATAGATATTCCAATGCCCGTAGGTCGTGCGTTTTGCGTTTTCGTTTATCGATTTTACTTTCAGCCATTCCTTGCGATTACATTCCGCTATAATCGGCAAACAATAGTCCATAAACGCTCCGCACGCAATAGACATAAAGTTTTTGTAATCTTCCAAGGTGAACCGCTGATATACGTTTACCATACCCGCTTTTTTACGGATATCCTCGTGCAATAACAAAAACTCTTCCAACATATCCAACATTTGGTTACGTACCACGCGGTATACATGGAAATCGTAACGCTCGTATAATTTATCCCGTTCCCTTCCACCGTTTTTGGAATAAATATAATCCGCGTTTTTAGTAATGCCCCACTCCAAAACGCCGTCTGAAATCAAATCTTCTTTATTCACACAACGGCTATTCATCCACGAAAAGATTTTTCTCTTGAAGAGAGGATAAATTTCCCACACACGTCTTGTTTCCGCCTCGCCCGGCAACACTAGTGCAATATCTACATAATGGTGCATATTACAATCCGCCATAGGAAACCACGGGTCGGGTACAAAATTGATACCGCCCAACGGCGCACCGTCCCCTACGTGCGCGTGGAATAATCCGCTCGCCTCTTGCGGAGATATATCCTTATCTTTATCCAACACCTCGAACGCCGAACGGTGTTCTTTTACTTTATTGCCAAAATAGTACACTTCCACGGACAAATGGTACACGCCTATCGCAAGGGACGGTATTTTTACACCGTACGCCTTGCACGCTCTTCCCGTGTATGTTTTCGGTTCTTCTTTACTGAAATACTCTAACTCTTGTATACGGTTAAAAAACGCGTCCTGCAACGTCAGTTTTATCGTTATATCTTCTATATCCCGTATGGTGCGGATATCAATTTGGAACTCCGCCTCTTGTGTGGTATAGAAATAATGATTACCCTCCAAATGGTGGATAATCGCCTCGCGGTTATACGCCGTCGCGGGGATTTGCTCTGCCAGCTCTTCATTCAACGGCGAGCTTACCGCTACCGTAAACTCGTTATCCAACGATTCGCCGTTATAAATAAGAGCACCCGTTTTATCGTAAATAAATTCCCGCGCACCTTTGTACAGTTCCGCATACATTTGTTCGAACCGCTCGTATCCTACGCTCAATTCCTTGATTTCGCCCACGTTTTGTAATAAAAACGAACCCGAAAAGGGCTTCTCTCTTACCTTAGAAACCGCACGGTATATTTGCGATACGCCTTCTATTGCGGACAACTCACCACCGTCACTCGTATTGCTTTTTGCCGTATAATTCAAATCCAACACGCGAAACGTGCCGTTATCGATATACAAACGTTTGCTACCGTTTATCTTACAGTATAGACCCGTAATTTCTTCATAGATCGTCGCCCAACACGCACCGTTTACCTTCTCTGCGGGCGAGCGCGTATATAAACCGTCTCCAAACGTGTATTCTACTTGCGTGATATCTTCCCCTATATCCGATACGCTCAAATGCAAACTGTACGGCAAGACTCCGCCGTTATCACGCGGAATAACCAAATGGTATTCCCCTATTTTCTTTGACGTAATTTCCTCCGTTTCCACATGCACGTCGGAAATGAAAATCTCCCGAAACGCGTTCTCGCGCGTAAACCCGATTCTGCCTTTTTTGCTCGGAAGTGCATATTCAAATACGCAATCCCCTATTTTGCAAGTCGTTTTTTTACTTTCGACGGTTATTTGAACGGCGTACTTTTTATCGTATTCACGGATAAAATCGTATTCCTGTTTTGCAAGTAATCTCGCACCTTCCCACGTGATTTCGTATAATGCAATCGCCGTTCCGCCTTTGGCTAACACGGAAATTTCTAATTGATACCCTCTTCGGTTTTGTCTGTCATATCCAAACACCACCCCGAAGTCTTCATTCAGCGCCGCGCATCCGTTTTTGTAGTGCATTAGATTGAACTGCAAATCAAACTCGGATATGCTCGGCAAGTTGATATACGCTCTTGCACCGCTAAACGTTAATGCGTAGCCTTGCTCCTTTACCATTCCGTTTAAGTGATAGTACGGATTATCTTTCTCAACTTCTATTGAGTAGGGTTGATTGTCACCGTCATAGCTATATAAACCGTTATCAAATTGAAATTTCATAATATATCACCCTTTTTTGCTTGACGTGTTCAACGGTACTCCATGTACCACCGTCATATTTTTCGAAGCCTATTTTACATTATTCTTATATAAATGTCAAGAGTAAATCGCATAAATTCGAGGTTGCGAAATTCAGTACTTGACGAGGATAATTATTTATCCTTCTCCTCATCGGTGTAAAATCGGAGTAAAAGAAAAACGCCGCCTCACGTGGAAGCGGCGATATGATTATTAGTTCCTCACATCAAGGTAACTTATACAAAAGAAAGATACTTTTTGGTATATTCCGTGTATTTTTCTCTGTAGAACTCATTG
>JAFTUC010000020.1 GCA_017466445.1 Clostridia bacterium | reverse complement strand
GATCCCTTCCGTGCGCTCAAAATGCATCTAACAAACAGGTTATTCAAATCATTAAATGCCACTTTGGCTATTTTCGGGATCCGCCTTCTTCGTTTCCCTTACGTTTACAGTATATCATATATGGCATATCCTGTCAATGTGTGATACTGCACAAAGATGGGAGGCTGTTTTTGTGAGATCATACAATCCGTTTTGGCAGTTAAAACAGGAAAAGCTCTGTGCAAAACGCGACAAAGGTAATATTTTTTCAAAAGAATCGCAAAAAACACATTTTTCTCTTGACAAAGCGTTGTTTTTATAATACAATCACCACATAGATATCATTAAACAAACTCTGCATTAGGAGAAATAACAATGGCAAAAAAAGTAAATATATCTGTTAATTTCAGTGAACTCACGGGCAAAATAAAGCCAATGCACGGAGTTGGACAGCCTCCCAGCATCGGTCTTAATGATGTTATGTACCGTTATCTCACTCAAGCCGGAATTCCTTATTCTCGGCTACATGACGTAGGAGGCTGGTTAGGCGGAGGGCTATACGTTGATATTCCTAATCTTTTCCGTGACTTTGACGCCGATGAAAACGATCCTAATTCATATGATTTCACATTTACCGACAAGATCGTAGAAGGTCTTATGAAGGCAAACTGCGAGCCATATTTCAGGCTCGGAGTTACCATAGAAAACGAGCATATGAGAAAAGCATATCGCATCTATCCTCCCAAGGATTTTGCGAAATGGGCGAGAATATGTGAGCATGTTATACGTCACTACAACGAGGGATGGGCAAACGGATACAAATTCGGAATCAAGTATTGGGAGGTTTGGAATGAACCGGACGATTGCTACAAGGAAGAAACATCGGCAATGTGGAAAGGAACTCCAGAGCAATATTATGAGCTTTATTCGGTCACCGCAAAGCATCTCAAATCCTGCTTCGGAGACAGCATAAAGGTCGGTGGCTACGGTCACTGTGGAGTTTACGAATTTGAAAAGGACAGGAATCTTGAGGGGCTCGATCACGAAGACTCCTACATATACGATTTTGTGATTTCCTTTATGCACGGATTTTTCAAGTATCAGAAGGCGACCGGTGCGCCGATTGACTTCTTCTCATGGCATGTTTATGACCATCTCCACCATTCTACAAAGGACAATTTCCTAATCATCGCCGAGCACGCATCATACGTTCGCCGTATGCTTGACAAATACGGATACACCTCGGCAGAACATCACCTTAACGAGTGGAATCTTTGGAAAAACACAAAGCATCGCGATGCTCCCCGCGGTGCGGCAAAATCCCTCGGATTCATGCTTATGATGCAAAACACATCTACAGACGTTATGTGCATCTACGATGCGCGGATAGAATGTAGCGCTTACGGACCTTTATTTAATCCGGACACGATGTATCCATACCGCACCTACTATGCTTTTATGATGTTTGATTCGATTTACAAGCTCGGAAACGCTGTTTCGTCTAAAAGTGACGATCCGCAGGTCTTCGTTCAAGCCGCCGTAAACAACAGAAAAGGAACTATTGTTATAGCAAACGTCAACGAGCAGGAGGTATCGCTAAGGCTAAATATCAGTGGTTTCCCAACAGATGATATACAGATACTTCGAATTGACGAGGAAAACCGTTACACTCTTACAGGTGAGACCCTTGCAAACGAAGTTTTGACGCTTCCCGAAAACTCTTGCGTAGAAATAAAGCTTTTGAATATTTAAATAAATATCCACCCGCATATTGGGTGGATATTTCAGTTTCGGGCATAGCACTAACACTACGGGCTACGCTTTTATTGCCTTCGTATTCTTAACCACGATATCAACGTAATATCTCATCTATGGTCACTTTTTTTCATAGATAAATCCTCCAAATATGTTTTTTAGTTTGACTGTCAGGTCTTTCTAATTATATCATATTTGGAGGAATTCTTCTAATCGGTTAACCTCGTATGAAACACTCCGCTATGGCGTGGTTTTCGCATATAAAAACGAAGGATCCGACCTTGGTCGGATCCTTATAATTTAGGAATTATTCTGCTGTGAAACCAGCATATCGGCACCGTAAATACGGCGAAGCTTCGGTTTTTCGATTTTTCCGGTCGGATTTCTCGGAACATCGGCAAAGATTATCTTTTTGGGACGCTTATATCTCGGAAGTGCCGAGCAGAACTGCTCGATTTCCTCTTCGGTACAGGTATATCCCTTCTTTATCTGGATGATAGCCGCGGCGATCTCACCGAGACGCTTATCAGGAAGTCCGATAACGGCAACGTCGTGAACTGCGGGATGAGAGCTTATAAAGTCCTCAATCTGCACGGGATAGAGGTTTTCTCCGCCCGTTATGATAACGTCCTTCTTTCTATCGACAAGGAATATAAATCCGTCCTCGTCCATCTGTGCCATATCTCCGGTAAAGAGCCAGTCGTCGCGGAGCACCTCGTTTGTTGCCTTTTCATCTTTATAATAGCAGGTCATAACGCCGGGACCCTTTACACAAAGCTCACCTACGCAACCTTTTTCGACCTCATTTCCTTCGGGATCGACGATTTTCACATCCCATCCGTATCCGGGAATTCCGATCGCTCCGACCTTGGAAATATTTCCTATTCCGAGATGCACGCATCCGGGACCTATCGACTCACTGAGTCCGTAGTTTGTATCGTAATCGTGAGTCGGGAAATAATCGAGCCAATGTGCAATAAGGCTCTTTGGTACGGGCTGCGCTCCGATATGCATAAGGCGCCACTGATCGAGACAGTAATCCTCCTTCTTCATATCACCTCTGTCGAGCGCGTTGAGGATATCCTGTGCCCACGGAACGAGAAGCCACGCGATAGTACACTTTTCCTTAGAAATAGCTTCGAGCACGTATTCGGGCTTCGTTCCCTTGAGAAGGACCGCTTTTCCTCCTACAAGGAAGCTTCCGAACCAGTGCATCTTCGCTCCCGTATGGTAAAGCGGAGGAATGCAAAGGAATATATCGTCCTTAGTCTGTCCGTGATGCTTCTGTTCAACGATACAAGCGTGCATAAGGCTTCTGTGCTTATGAAGTATAGCCTTAGGAAATCCCGTAGTTCCCGAAGAAAAGTAAATTGCACCGTAATCGTCATCGGTTATCTCTACACTCGGAGAAGCACTTGACTGATCCGCGGTGAGATCAGCATAGCTCTCCGCAAAGGTAGGGCAAACGTCCGATCCCGCGTAAACAAGAAGTCTGTTCTTACGGATAACAGGCTCGATCTCCTCGATTCGTCCTATAAACTCGCTTCCGAAAACAAGAAGATCGACATCTGCAAGCTCAAGGCAGTATTTTATTTCATCGGAAGAATATCTGAAGTTAAGCGGAACAGCGAGCGCACCCGTTTTAAGTATTCCGAAATATATGGGAAGCCATTCAAGGCAGTTCATAAGGAGGATTCCAACCTTATCACCCTTCTTGATTCCGTTAGCTATCAGAGCATTTGCAAATCTGTTTGACTTTTCATTGAAAACGCTCCACGTTATCTCTCTACGGTAATATTTAGGCTGTGTTGTCTCAACAAGCTCATATTCTCTCCATGTAACACGTCTCGTTTCTTCTCTATCTGGATTTACCTCCACAAGACAAACGTCGGAAGCGAATTTCTCGGCGTTTCTCTCAAGTATCTCGGTAATAGGCATGTTATTCTCCTTTTATGGGTATAATACTGTTTATCTAAGAAAAATACCGCAGAGCTTATTTAACACTGCGGTATTAGGAATGCTGAATAATCTTACGCGATAACGTTTACGGCAATAACTCCGTCGGTCGCCTTGATCGCATCGAGCACACCTGCGGGAAGCTCTGCGTTAAAGTCGATAACGGTATATGCAAACTCGCCCTTGGAACGGTTAACGAAATGCTCAACATTGATTCCTGCGTCTGCAAATGCAGAGGAAACTCCCGAAATAACTGCGGGAACGTTATAATGGAGTACACAGCATCTGCTGAGTCCGCCACGCTCAAGAACTACCGCGGGATAGTTAACGCTATTTACGATATTTCCGTTCTCGAGGTAATCAACGAGCTGCTTTGCGGCCATTACCGCACAGTTGTCCTCAGACTCGTTAGTGGACGCACCGAGGTGAGGGATAACGATTATATTATCAACGCCGATGATATCGGGAGTAGCAAAGTCGGTAACGTAGCATGCTACCTTCTTATCAGCAACTGCCTTGATCATATCGGTACTGTTTACAAGCTCGCTTCTCGAAAGATTGATTATACGAACGCCGTCCTTCATCTTTGCAAAGGATTCTGCGCAGAACATATTCTTGGTATCCTTGGTTGCGGGAACGTGTACCGAGATAAAATCGCTCTTTGCGAAGATCTCTTCGTAGCTTGCCGCCTTCTTGACCGATCTGGAAAGTCCCCATGCACCTTCAACTGTAAGGAAGGGGTCGCATCCGATAACCTCCATACCGAGAGCCACTGCCGCATTTGCGACCATACCGCCGATAGCACCGAGTCCGATAACTCCGAGGGTCTTACCCTTGATCTCGATACCTGCGTATGCGCTCTTGTTCTTTTCAATAACCTTAGCCGCATCCTCCTGGCCTGCGAGGGTCTTGACCCATTCTATACCGCCGGTGATATTTCTGGACGCGAGGAGAAGCGCTGCGATAGCGAGCTCCTTAACTCCGTTTGCGTTTGCGCCGGGAGTGTTGAATACTACGATTCCCTTCTTTGCGCAGTCCTCAACGGGAATATTGTTTACGCCCGCACCCGCTCTTGCGATAGCCTTAAGGCTTGCGGGAAATTCCATATCGTGCATAGCCGCGCTACGTACCATTACGGCATCGGGATTTTCGCAGCTGTCACTTACTGTATACTTATCGTCAAAAATGTCGGTTCCGACCTTGGCGATCTTATTGAGAAGAAGTATATTGCTCATTTTAAAATATCCTTTCTAAGCATCAACGCGATTTACGCCTTGGGATTTTCTGCGGCGAATTTCTTCATGAATTCTACGAGCGCCTCAACACCCTCGATAGGCATTGCGTTATAGATAGAAGCTCTCATTCCGCCTACGCTTCTGTGTCCCTTAAGGTTTACAAGACCTGCCGCAGCAGCCTCCTTCGGGAACTTCTTATCGATCTCCTCAACTCCGGTAACAAAGGTAACGTTCATCATCGAACGGCTATCCTTCTGAACGGGAGCGATATAATAATCCTGGCTATCAAGGTAATCGTAAAGAAGTGCTGCCTTCTTAACGTTCTTTTCCTTCATTGCGTCGAGTCCGCCGAGACCGAGGATCCATTCGTAAACGAGACCTGCAACGTAGATCGAATAGCAAGGAGGAGTATTATACATAGATCCGTTCTCTGCCATAAGCTTCCAATCAAGCATAGAGGGCATTTTGGGATCACCGCACTCAAGAAGATCCTCACGTACGATAACGAGGGTCACTCCTGCGGGTGCCATATTCTTCTGTGCACCTGCGTAGATAACGCCGAACTTAGTAACGTCGACAGGCTCGGAAATGATGCAAGAGGACATATCTGCTACGAGAGGAACATCTCCGGTATCGGGAATATAGCTATACTTGGTACCGTAAATGGTGTTATTGAAGCAGATATGAACGTATGAAGCATCGGGAGAGATCATATCCTTGGTAACTACGGGGATACGGTCAAAGTTGGTATCCTTGGAGGTAGCGATGCACTTTACGTCATAGCCCATTTTCTGAGCTTCCTTATAAGCTTTACCGGAGAACTGACCCGAAACGATATAGTCTGCCTTACCGGTTCTGCCGATCAGGTTGAGCGGAACTGCCGCAAACTGAGTGGATGCGCCACCCTGAAGGAAGAGCACCTTATAGTTGTCGGGAATATTCATAAGCTCGCGAAGCTTTGCCTCTGCGTCTGCTATTATTTTTTCATAAACAGGTGATCGGTGACTCATCTCCATAACGGACATACCTGAGTCTCCGTAACACATCATCTCCGATGCTGCTCTCTCAAGCACGGGAACGGGAAGCATGGAGGGTCCTGCCGAAAAATTGTACACTCTGTTCATAAAACAATCATCCTTTCTGATATACCGAGCCAAAATAAATTATAACAAGGCACGGTAAAATTTTAACTTTTATTTATTATATATTCTTTAGTACCCGTTTGTCAATAGTATCAAGCAAAGATTGTATGATTAAACAAACAAAAATCCCCTAAATTCTGTCAATTGGTCAATTTGTCAACTCATTTTGACAATATAAGAAATTCAGGAATTCCGTTTTGTGTAAAATAGGGCGCACATCCCTGAACGAGAGGCAACATATACTCTATACACTTATCGGTAACGTTGTTTCCTTCCTCGTTTATGAAGTCATCGGGAACGTATTTTATGCGATTAGCCACGAGCTCGATCGCAACGCTCTTATAGGATACTGCATACTTTTCACCGTTTCCCTCTCTTTTTATGCACATCATACAGTCGCTGTCACCGTTAAGCGCACTCTCCACTGCCGCAGAGCCTACACCGAAGCTTTCTTTTATATCGGTAAGAGACGCGATATGAGACGCGCATCTCTGAGGAAGATTCAGCTCGACCGAACGCACCTTACAACCGAATCTTTCCTTGACAGCAAGCTCAAGTGCCTTTGCCGTTCCGTCAAGATATTTATGTCCGAAAACGTCGGTAGCGCCGCTCTGCATCCCTTCACCTACAAGTCTGCCATCAGCGAAGTGAAGACCCTCCGACACGGCAATAACTACGTTAGGATGCTTGGAGAATGCGTTTTCAACGTCCTTAAAGAATCTTTCGTAATCGAAATCGGTCTCGGGAAGGTATATATAGTCGGGTCCGATTCCCGTATTTACTGCTGAAAGCGCCGATGCGGCGGTCAGCCATCCGGTATCTCTTCCCATTATTTCGACGATAGTGACCGCCTTTACTGTATATACGGCTGTATCGCAAAGCATCTCGCTCATAACGGTGGCTATAAATTTTGCGCAGGATCCGTATCCGGGGGTATGGTCTGTAACATCAAGGTCGTTATCTATAGTTTTGGGGACTCCGACAAAATTCATATCCCAATCAAACTTATCGCAGACTGCGGAAAGCTTGGACACAGTATCCATCGAATCATTTCCTCCAATATAGAAGAAATATCGGATATTCATCTTTTTGAAAAAGTTGAAAAGCTTTATGTATTTCTCATTATTTGCTGCGTCATCGACAGGAGGCAGCTTTACTCTGCACGATCCGAGAGCGGCAGAAGGGGTAGCCGAAAGTCTTTCAAGCTTTTCATTTTTATCAGAAGCTCCGAAGATATCGGAAAGATCGATAACGTCCTCTCGCAGCATTCCCTCCACTCCGTTTCTTGCTCCGTACAGAACGTCTATCTTATCCGAGTCAAGCGCCGCAGAAATAACGCCCGCAAGCGTTGCGTTTATTGCGGCGGTCGGACCGCCCGACTGACCCACTATTGCGTTAGCCTTTTCACTAAAGATCATCTCAACCTGCTCCTTTATTTATAAATATATTGAAATTATACCACACGAACAGAGCATTGTCAATCTCTATTTTTCACACCGATATCAGAGTTTGAATTTTCATTATATTGCATCAAATTCCTATTGACATTCACAAGGAAATATGGTAGAATCAAGAAAATTTATAGGAGGCAGACATGATTTTTCTAATCTTACTTGCATCCATTTTGACATCCGCTGTGACTCAGTTCGGTAACAAAAAGCTACAAACGGTATTTCCCGAAGGTAAGACGTCATACGCGATATACGCATTTATAACCGGAATAGTTTCGTGCGTAAATTATTCTATACTGACTCAGTTCAACATTATAGTCAATCTACGTATAATCCTCTTTTCTCTTTTCTATGCGTTCGTTTGCCGTCTCGCTTATCTTGCAAACTTCAAATCCCTCAGATATCACGGTATTATCATCAGCGCGGCAATCGGACGCGTTGGCTCTGTCTTTCTTCCGATCGTTATATGTGCCGTTTTTTTGAACGAGCGTCAAGGTCTCGGAACCGTTATAGGTGGCATTTGCGTTGTCATTGCAGCCTTTCTTCCGGGAATATCCCTAATGAAGGACAAAAACAACATGCGCCAAAAAATCGTATGGGGAGTGATCACGGTAGCAATCGGACTCTCCACAACGATGCTTACAAAATTCGTAGTTGCTTACGACGGAACTATCGGACTTCTCTCCTTCTATCTCTTTACGCACCTATTTGTTGCGCTCACATCCGCCTTCACCGCCTTCAAAGAATTTATGTTCAGAAAAAACGATGCGATAAGCGAGCTCAAGGCATACAAAGCTCCTCTTCTCCTTCTCACCTTGTTTGTAACGCTTTCAAGCTCGGTTGGCGGATACATTACCAAGATGCTCGTTGACCGGATCGGAGTCATTTCAAGCACAGTCATAAGTGCGGCATCCGCCTTTCTTATCACAGCATTATCGGCTGTATATTTCAAAGAAAAGTTGACGGTAAAGCACGTCATAAGCATAATACTTTCGATAGTATCGATAATTTTACCGGTAGTACTTCTATAAAGAAGCACTATCGGTTTCTTTATATTTTTTCGACATTCTTTACAGCGTCTGTCGGCAAGGGGTGCTTTGGGTACATATGGCTTACTCGCAAAATGCGAACCCACGCGCGCTTTCGCGCGCCGTGCCGATTGCGGCGCGGAAATAAACAAAAAAACAGAGGTCAAGGACCTCTTACCGTATACGGGAATCTGCTCTGCGAGCAGAATTTTTTACTCGTGCCATCCGTGAGCGAGCTCCCGATGGCTTACTCGCAAAATGCGAACCCATGAGCGCTTTCGCGCGCCGTACCGATTGCGGCGCGGAAATAAACAAAAAACAGAGGTCAAAGACCTCTTACTGTATACGGGAATCTGCTCTGCGAGCAGAATTTTTTGCTCGTGCCATCCGTGAGCGAACTCCCGATGGCTTACTCGCAAAATGCGAACCCACGCGCGCTTTCGCGCGCCGTGCCGATTGCGGCGCGGAAACAAACAAAAAAACAGAGGTCAAAGACCTCTTACAGTATACGGGAATCTGCTCTGCGAGCAGAATTTTTTGCTCGTGCCATCCGTGAGCGAGCTCCCGATGGCTTACTCGCAAAATGCGAACCCATGCGCGCTTTCGCGCGCCGTGCCGCTTGCGGCGCGGAAATAAACAAAAAAACAGAGGTCAAGGACCTCTTACCGTATACGGGAATCTGAACCCAACGCGCGCGGTAAAATATTCCACCACCGTTTGTTTTCTTTTTCGCGCGCTATAGCGATCCTTCGGATCACGGGGTTCAATTGCATCTTGTCTGAAAAATAGAAAAACGAGGTCATGAGACCTCGTTTTTCTATTTATGACCCGTACGGGAATCGAACCCATGTTTCCAGCGTGAGAGGCTAGCGTCTTAACCGCTTGACCAACGGGCCGTGTCAACGCAGAAATTATATCACTTTTTTTGCAAAAAGGCAATATCTTTTTTCTACAAAATATTTTATTTTTTTTTGTGTAAGTTGCCCAAATTTCACAATTTTTAATAATTTCTGCGTTTTGATATCTTTATTTTTTATCGACTATGAGATAAGTCTCTCTATCGATCTCCATATTTGCCGGATTATGCACCGAATCGGGATCCTCAAAATACCCCTCCTCGGTAAGAAATTCAACGTATTCCTCGAGACACATTCCCAGTTCGGTCATTCTCGTCGCGTGATATCTTCCGACATATCTGAAATGCCACGGCTCATAGATGATTCCCGTGATATCCTCCTTTTCCTTTTCAAAGCGAAGGATGAATCCGAATCTGTTACAGTTTGCCGCAAGCCATTTTCCCGCCTCGGTATTTTTGAAGCCCTCGATAAGATCGGTGCTGTAATTTCTGTCTATAACGTCAACGACAAGTCCTGTCTGATGCTCACTCGTTCCGGGCGCGCACGAATAGGTCTTTACGTTTGCCTCTGCCTCTTCCTTGGTTATAGTGACGTTTGTGACCGTAGATCCGCACTGCTTACACTTATCGTAGCTATATTTAGTAATATACTCAAAAAGGCATTCCGCGTTATTGCACACGTATTTTTTAGTGTTTTTGACGTTTCTTTCAAATATAGTCTTTTGTGTAGCGTAGTCTCTGTACGAGCTCGTCACCTGCAGGTTTTTCGTTGTAAGCCCGGTGGTCTCCACCGCTTCTCTAAACATAGCGGCAAGCGCATTAAGAGCAGTCGTATTGAGCTTTATAGACGGCAGATAACTGAAATTATAGATCGACTTAACGGCGCTCATTTTAGACTGAGGCGCAACTACTCCGTAGGTAAATTCCTCTCCCTTTTCGAGAGCGTTCCACGGATTTACGAGAAGAAGATAATCGTTGCTCCAAAGATCTCCCGTCGGCTCGATATAATCTATAAGCTCGGATATATCGGTCTTATATTCATAACTGTAGATCGTGGTCTTCTCCTTTTCGTGGGAAAGAGTTATTCCATCGCCCTTCTTTTTATAGAAAAGACTGTCGGCAACCACCTCGCAGGTCTCCTCGCTCTCGTTTTCTTCATCGACAAGAGAGACCGAAAGACTGAAAAGCATCTCTCCCGAATTCTCGGAAAGGTATTCCGGAGGCACGGTGACCTCTATTACTCTAATATAAGAAAGCTTTTTGACCGTGCTTTCATCCTCTGTCTCTTCAACAAGAGCAAGAGCGTATCTTCCGTTATAAAAATCCCTTCCGCTGATCTCTTCTATATTAACGGGGTCAAGACCTTCCTTTTCAAGAAGAAGCTTTACAAGGATCTTATCCGCATCTGAGACTCCGTCCGACGAGAGCGACGTTCCGAAGAAAAGCCTTACCTTAAGTCCGTTCTCATTATACTCAGGGGACTCCTCAAGCTGAAGAACGATGGCGTGGTCGGGAAGCTCTTCTCCCTCAAAGATTTCTTTGAGCTCGCCCTCAACACCTATTATATGCTCGGGAATGGGCGGTACTACCGTATCTTCATCATCACCGGGATTTTCATTATCTTCGCCGTTATTATCCGAGTTGTTTTCATTATTACTGTTATTATTGTTATTGTTATTATTATCTTCGTTATCTTCTTTATCGTCATTTCCAACGGTCTCAGCGCCGTCATCACGATTTTCCGAAGAAGAAAGAACGTCCGCTACACCCATAAAGATGACGACAGCTGCGAGAATAAAGAGAAAGACGAGAAAAAATCCGAAAATAAGCTTTCCGTTTACCGCGATACTTTTTTTATTTTCCTTCATTTTAGAGATCCTTTCATCCTTACAGATACTACCCGTTATTTACAAATTCGTTTTCACTGAGAGGTTTCAGCGCCTCGGGAAATTTCAGCTTCAGCGAGCATTTTTTCGGCTCCATATATTCTATAGTCACCGTGTTTTTTTCCTTGTTTTCAACAACGCTTATTCCGTCAAAAGACGATGCGACAAAATCAAGCGGAAGGTAGATATGCTCCGACATCTCAAAAGATGCACCCGTCAGCCTTACAGGATTTCCGTTAACATACACAACGTCATCTCCGAGAGTAAAAAAGAGCATGTCTTCATCCTCGTTATTAAGATAGAAGCGTATATCCTTACCGTTTCTGACGGTAGTCCACTTAAGAAAATCGGAAAGTCTCGTAAAATCGGTAAATCGCACACCGCCGCGCACCGTTTTATCGGCACGGACGTTAAACGATTCCTTATCGCCGTCCTCGATCCCGATAAGAAGCTTATATCTGCTCGGAGGAGCTTTGACCGTTTTTTTATGGAGCGACGTGAAAAAGCATCCTCCCACAACAGCAAGCGTAACGAGCGAAATAACAAGAGACATTATCACAAGCGCTATAAGTCTGAGTTTGTTTTTTTGTGACATACATATCCCTCCGTATTTTTGCTCTTTTTTTCAATTATATACATTTATACGGATTTTGCAACAGTTATTTTGTTAATTTTCTGCCTTAGATAAAATGATACAAATTACACCTTGACAAAATGAGGAGATCGAATGTATAATGATGAAAGAAAACGTGAAAGGATATCAAAATGTCAGACACATCCAAACTCGGCATTGCATACTCACTTCTTGGCGAAAAGCGATTTGAGGAAGCAAGCGAGGCTTTTACAAAAATACTGGAGGAGGACGCTTCTCTTTCGGAAGCCTATCTCGGTCGCGCTCTTGCCGATCTCGGACTCGAGTCGGAGGCCGAGCTCGAAAATACAGCTCTCGATCTCTCATCAAACGATGACATCTCAAAAGCCCTGATGCTTTCGGACGACGGCAGACGAAGCGAGCTTGAAAAGCTTATAAAGAGCAGCGAGGATAAGCACGGTATCATATCTCTTTATGACAGCGATATACTTGAAAGAATATACGTACGTGCGGTAAACTGTGACGAAACGGGCGAGGGATACGAAAAGGCGGCATCGACTTTACGCTCTATAGGAAGCTACAGAGATTCTGCTCAGATAGCAAAAAGATACGAGGCGTTATCCCGCAAGCTAAAGGAGAGCGAAGCACTTGAAAGCGAGCAAGCTGCTGAAAACGAGCGCATCTTAGCAGAGGAAAAGAAGAAAAAAAGCGATGCCCTACAGATAAAGCTATATACCGTGGGAATTATCATACTGTCGATCTTTATCGTATTTTTGCTTTGCTACAATCTGTTTTTAAGAGACTATCTAGACAAAAAGAAGGTCCTTGAAATGATATATCCTTTGACCTATGAGGATATCGTTGTAGGAAATTCCGAGGACATGCCTTATTTTTCGGTAGATTCATCGGGAGAGCTCTCTTTTGATCCGAATGAGTACAGCGGCAACGGAGATCTTATAATACCCGACGTTTTTGACAACACGATCGTACGGTCTGTAGAGGATTACGCCTTTTCAAAATGCACCAAGATAAAAAAGGTAACGGTATCGGATTTTGTGACCGATATCGGCAACGGCGCATTCAGCTACTGTACCTCGCTTACCGAGATAATTCTGCCGAAGGATCTTGACGAGATCTCTCCAATGCTGCTCAAGGGATGCTCTTCATTAAGAAGCATAGTTTTTCCCGAGCTTTTACATGCTATTGGGGATCAGGCGTTCAGCGAATGCTCCTCCCTTACGGAGATTGCCCTGCCCGATACAGTGATCAGGATCGCCGTACAGGCATTTGATTCATGCTCATCTCTGAAGAAGCTCGTATTGCCCCGTTCGGTCAGGCAGGTGGGTCAGGATTCATTCAGATACTGCAGTGCTCTTGAGGAGGTAATATATCCCGGAAGCGCCGAGGAATACAGCGAAATCGACTTCTACACCGACAGTAGCCTGTTCGATCCCGAAAACGTAACGTTTTTAAAGGACTCAAACCAATAAAAGCACACTTAAAACGAAGCGAATTAACCTCGCTTCGTTTGTTTTTTATACAAAAAAAGGCTATTTTTTCCAAAAAAGTATTTTTATTGACATCAAGCAAAATATTTTTAAAAAAACTGTTGCAATTATGAAAAATATCTGTTATAATATGCTGTATTTTTGTATTTGATCTGCATTTATATAAAATACGAAAAATAGTACATTCACGGAGGTATTATGAGGTAGAATGAAAGACAATCTTGTACCGGAATCCAACATTGTTATAAGGCTTGAAAATCTGACCAAAAGCTTTGACGGCGAACAGGTGTTAAACGGCGTGAGTCTCGACATCCACGACAACGAGTTCGTTACCCTGCTCGGCCCATCCGGCTGCGGCAAAACGACCACGCTCAGAATAATAGGCGGCTTTGAGACCCCTGACAGCGGCAACGTATATTTTGACGGTGCTCTTATAAATGATCTCCCGCCCTACAAAAGACACATAAACACGGTCTTTCAGAAATACGCCCTTTTTCCCCATCTCAACGTATTTGAAAACATAGCTTTCGGTCTGCGGATCCGCAAGGAAAAAGAAAACGTTATCCGCGACAGTGTTAAGGAAATGCTTGCGCTTGTAAATCTTAAGGGCTTTGAGAGAAGGCGTGTAAGCACGCTTTCGGGCGGTCAGCAGCAGAGAGTCGCCATCGCACGCGCACTTATAAACAAGCCCCGCGTCCTTCTTCTTGACGAGCCCCTCGGCGCACTTGATCTCAAGCTCCGAAAGGACATGCAGAACGAGCTCAAGAACATTCAGAGCAAGACCGGTATAACCTTCATCTACGTCACTCACGATCAGGAGGAGGCTCTTTCCATGTCGGACACTGTAGTCGTTATGGAAAACGGCAAGATCCAACAGATCGGAACTCCAACAGACATATATAATGAACCGCAAAATGCCTTTGTTGCCGATTTTATCGGAGAAAGTAACATCGTTGACGGAATCATGCTTTCCGATTACAAGGCTAAATTCTCCGGTCACGTCTTTGACTGCCTCGACTGCGGATTCGAGAAAAACGAGCCGGTCGACGTTGTAGTACGTCCGGAGGACGTTGACGTCGTCTCTGTTGAGAAGGGCATGCTTTCGGGTGTCGTTACCTCTGTCACGTTTAAGGGTGTACACTGGGAAATAATCGTAGACATCGGCGGATTCAAGTGGATGATACAGACCACAGACTACGTCGGCAAGGACGAGCGCATCGGTCTTTACATCGAGCCGGACGCTATCCATATAATGAAAAAATCGGAATTCTCCGACAAATTCGGAGATTACTCCTCCTTCAGTGACGAGCTTGAGCTTCTTTCAGAGGTTACGGAGGAAGAATAAGCGATGAAAAGAAACGATTTTCTCAAGAAATGCGCTTCTGCACCACACCTTGTGTGGATGACGCTTTTTATAATTGCGCCGCTTTGCTTTGTTATATATTATTCTTTTACAGATGCCGACGGTGCCTTTACTCTTTCAAACATCGCAAGCGTTTTTACACCCTCCTATCTCAGGGTCTTCGCGCGCTCGATAGCATTTGCCTTTTTGTCCACTCTTATCTGTCTGCTTATCGGATACCCCGTAGCATACTACATTTCAAGAGCAAGCGAAAAGATGCAAAAGCTTCTTATAATACTCGTTATGCTACCGATGTGGACGAACTTCCTTATAAGAACCTATTCTCTTATGGTAATATTCGAGGACAACGGTCTTATCAACAGTGCGCTTCGTACTATAGGACTTCCCACATTCACTATTCTCGGAACCAACGCCGCGGTCATAATCGGTATGGTATACAATTTCCTTCCCTTTATGATCCTTCCGATCTACTCAGTGCTTACCAAAATGGACAACCGTCTTATTGAGGCAGCTCACGATCTCGGATGCACTCGGTTCGGAGTTCTTTGCAAGGTCACCGTGCCTCTCAGCATTTCGGGCATAGTATCGGGAATCACGATGGTATTCGTTCCCGCAATAAGCACATTCTACATTTCCAAAAAAATGGTCGGAGAAAAGTTTGATCTTATCGGAGATGTTATTGAAAAGAAATTCACCTCTGAGATGTACGATTACAATCTTGGCTCCGCGCTTGCGCTCGGTCTTATGATACTTATTCTCATAAGCATGCTTATTCTTAACAAATATTCGGATGATGAAGGGAGTGTTGCACCGTGAAAAAGCTTTCCGGAATCATTACGATCATTGCTTTCATATTCCTTTATGCTCCGATCGCGGTCATGATCCTGTTTTCATTCAACTCCTCAAACAGTACGGGAGTATTTGAGGGATTTTCACTCGGATGGTACAAGGAATTATTTAAGGATTCGGCAACCCTCGGCGCCTTAAAGAATACTCTTATAATTGCTATCACATCCTCGGTAATATCGACCGTTATAGGAACGCTCGCCGCAGTCGGAATACACAAATATAAGAACAGATACATAAAAAATTCGGTAATCTTCGTTACCAACATTCCGATGATGAACCCCGACATAGTTACCGGTATCTCGATGATGCTTCTTTTCATCTTCGCAGGAACGATAATGTTCGGAGAGGTCACTCTGAATTTCTGGACGGTTCTTATATCTCACATTTCCTTCAGCCTTCCCTACGTTATCTTGAACGTTCTGCCGAAGCTGCGTCAGATGGACAAAAATCTTCCCGAGGCGGCTCTCGATCTCGGATGCACTCCGATGCAGTCCTTTTTCAAGATCGAGCTTCCCGAGATCGCGCCCGGAATCCTTACCGGATTTATAATGGCATTTACCCTTTCGGTGGACGATTTCGTAGTCACTAACTTCACTACGGGAACGACCTTCCAGACCCTGCCAATACACATCTACTCTCAGGTAAAGCGTCGCATAAATCCCGACATGTATGCCGTTTCGACGCTCATGTTCATAGCTATTTTCGCACTTTTGCTTCTTTCCAACTTTATCGGAGCCAAGGAAGACTCCAAAACCGTTAAGTCTGAAAAACGCAAAAAAGCATCCAAAGGAGTTTAATAACAGAATTGAAAAAGATTTTCATTCTTTTTACCGTTATCATCGCATCTCTTACCTTTCTTTTCTGCCTTTCGTCATGCTCCTCCTCGGAGACCGTGACTCTCAACGTCTACAACTGGGGTGAATACATCTCGGACGGCTCGGATGACAGCATAAACACGATAGCGGAATTTGAAAAATGGTATGAAAAAACCTACAACGTAAAGATGAAGGTCAATTACACGACCTACGCATCGAACGAGGATCTTTACACAAAGATCGTAAACGGAGTAAACGGTTACGACATCATAATTCCCTCCGATTACATGATCGCCCGTCTTGCGAACGAGGATCTTCTTGAGGAGATCGATTTCAAGAACATTCCCAACTACAAGTACATCGGCGATGAATTCAAGGGACTTTATTACGATCCCGATGAAAAGTATACCGTTCCCTACACCTACGGAATAACGGGCGTTATCTACAACAGCCGTCACGTTGCAGAGGAGGATGTCGCCTCAAGGTCGTGGGACGTAATGTGGAACGAAAAGTACGCGGGAAAGATACTCCAGTACAACAACTCGCGTGACGCACTCGGTACCGCTATGTACAAGCTCGGTATCGACGTAAACACCACCGATCATTCCAAGTGGGACAAGGCGTACAGTGAGCTTGTAGCTCAGCAGAGTCTTGTTCAGGCTTACGTAATGGACGAGATCTACAACAAAATGGAGAGCGGCGAGGCATGGATCTCAAGCTACTATGCGGGAGATTATCTCACCATGCTTGAAAACAACGAGGATCTCAAATTTTACTATCCCGAATCAACAAACTTCTTCATCGACGCTATGTGCATCCCCAAGGGTTCCAAGAACAAGCTTGCTGCCGAGCGCTTCATTGACTTTATGCTGAGCGAGGAGATTGCAGTTGCCAACGCCGAATACATCTACTACGCTTCCCCAAACACGCTCGTGCTTAACTCCGAGGAATACAAGAAATACATGGGCGAGGAGGGCTACGATCTTCTCTACAATTCATTCGGTGAGGATTTTGATTTCGCAAGCTCCTACGACAAATACTGCTACAAATCTCTTGACGATGAAACTCTTGCATACGTCACCTCACTTTGGGAAAAACTAAAGATAGAATCTCCCATGGATCCGAGCATATACATAGTATGCGGGGTATGTATCGCGGTAATAGCAACCTTCTTCACCGTGATAGGCATCAGAAAAAAGAGACGCGAAAAGAGTTACAATTAACCTATCCTTCCCTTTTTCATATAATAGTAAAATAAACGGGAGTCTCTCGGCTCCCGTTTCGCATTGAATTTTCAGTTTTGAAAGGTTGCGAAAAGGTTTTCGCATATATTCTTATTATGAGATCAAAGAGTATAACATCATCCTTACTTCTCCTTCTTGCCGCTTTCATATGGGGCAGCGCATTCATAGCGCAGAGTCTCGGCATGGATCATCTCGGTCCGCTCGCCTTCGTCAGTATACGCTCATTTATCGGCTTTATTGCCCTCGTTCCCGTCCTTCTCGTAATGCAGGCTATCCAAAAAAAGAGAGATCCCGCAAATCCCGTGGTTCCCGTTGACAGAAAAAATTTCCTTCGCGCAGTTAAGGGTGGCGTAATATGCGGAATATTTCTTGTCATAGCAATGCTTTGTCAGCAGTACGGAATACTATATCTTAATCAAACCGGAGGAAACGTCGGAAAAGCCGGATTTATAACAACTATGTACATTCTGCTTGTGCCCATATTCGGTCTTTTTTTCAGGCAAAGGGTGGACGCAAAGCTTTGGATATCGGTAGCTCTCGCGATTTTTGCGCTTTATCTGTTATCCTTCAGCGAAAATTTCACCATAGCGCCCGGAGATATTCTCCTGATCCTATGCGCGTTCGGATTTGCAGCACAGATAATGGCAGCAGATTTTTTTGTCCGTGAGACTAACGGAGTTCTGCTTTCCTGCATACAGTTCCTCTTCAGCGGACTTGTAACAGTTCTCCCTGCAATATTTATTGAGCATCCGGATCCGAAAATGATCTTTTCCGCATGGATGCCTCTTCTCTACACGGGTGTAATGTCGAGCGGAATAGCGTTTACTCTTCAGATAGTAGCGCAAAAAAATCTGAATCCTACACTTGCCTCTCTGCTCATGAGCTGCGAATCTGTTTTCGCCGTAATTTCCGCATTTATCATACTCAGAGAAATGCCAACCTACCGTGAGCTTGCCGGATCTGTAATAATGTTTGCCGCGATCATACTCGCTCAGCTTCCCTCGGGGATATTTAAGAAAAAAACAAGAAGCGAATAAAAAGCACCCTTTGGGTGACTTCCATAAAGCAGGTCGTTACCTGCTGAGAAACAAAAGGAGTACGATCGATTTCGTACTCCTTTTCACACGCCTTGCCAAACAAGGTATAATCTGTACACTTTTTAGGTGCTCTGTCGGGTGGCAATACGCCTCCCTTGTTTTGTGCTCTTCAAAAATCCGTCAATTCTCCTGACAATCACTGCTTTTGTGTACACAAAAGCAACATTCTTTTCCCATCATTTCGTCTATAGAAATGCCAATAAGATCAGAGATAGCAGGAATGAGAAATATATCGGGATAGCAAATCTCATTTTCCCATTTAGATACGGCTTGGGTACTCACTCCCAGAAGTTCTCCAAACTCACCCTGTGTGAGCCTATGCTCCTTACGGTAATTTAATATACATTCGCCTATACGGATTTTGTTTTTCATTTCACTCGTTTATATATTTCGTGATCGCGCGTCATCATGCCAAATGCAATCATTTCACGTCTGATGGTACAAAAATCCTCGTGATATCGCAAAATAATCTCGTTGACCTCTTTTTCCTGATACTCGCGGTCAAAAACAAACTGCTCAAGAATCTCGGCAAGTACAATCTCACGCTTTTTTCTCTGAGTCGGTATCTGTGTCAGTCGTCCATATTTGAAAAAGTGCGATATAACTTCTTTTTTGTACTTTTCTTCCGTATCAACGATTTCTTCGTCTTTTTTTATTAACTCAAAAAGTGGTTTGTCGAAGATTTCGCGATTTAAAGAATAGATAATGTAAAACTGTGAGCGAGAGCAATTCACAACGCCTGCTGATTCCATCTTTTTGAGATGGTAGCAGATGGTGGCTGGAGTAAGAGAGAGTTCACAAGCGATCTTTTCTACGTAGGAATCTTCCTTCAAAAGGATATTGAGTATTTCAAGACGTGTTTCGTCAGCAAGGAGCTTTAAAAGTTCAAGCTTTTCTTTCACTGAATCACTTCCTTTCTTCTTTGCCACGCTTCGTTGAGGCAGTCCTTTTCTACGTGAATAGAATATTCGATCATTATTATTCCTCCTTCTCACTAAAAGCGAAAGCAAACAATTCGTTTTGGACTCTAAACTCTCGCCACATATTCAAAATATCGTCGAGTACTTCCTTTTTGATTCTTGCCTTAAAGATCTTTTGCGGATCTCCATCCAGTTCCGCTTGCTCAAGATCGGTATTATAGGTGTTATAAAAGTTAGCTCTCATAAACACTTCGGGGTAGAGCGAAATCTCCATGAGTTCTTTTTGATCATCAGACAATCTGTGATAATAATCAGCGATATCGGGAAAAAACTTTATTAAATTCTTAAATCTTTTACTTATCAATTCGATTGCCTGATCTGTTCCGGAGATAAGTCCGGCTGCTATAGCAACATTATAAATACCGGATTTTAATTGCAAGGCTCCGCGCTCGGTAGGATGATTTTTATCTACTGATGCTGCATCTGTCTTGCATGCATTATGCTTTTCTTTTGTAATTGTCAATAAACCGTTGAGTATTTCTTGTTTGTTCATATATAATCTCCGCCTTTCTGTTTTTATTGATCACACTGATATTATACACATCTAATCACTTTTTGTCAATAGTGTTTTGATGGATTTCTAATCAATTAAACCAACGGTTGAAAAATTAGGGTAGAAACCAAATTTGGTTTCTACCCTAATTTTTTGAATATTTTTTTGAATCTCATTTATCGCAGGTGCGCCAAAATGTGCCTTTTTATTTATCAATCCACAAAAGGAAGCTCGGTCATTCTGAGCTTTGCGCACGCGTTTCGTCTTTTCTTCGCATAACGCCTCCGAGAAACAAAATGTTTCAGTATGCAAAGTGAATATTTAAGCTAAAGAGGTTCCGAATTTTTGCAGAACCTCTTTTTGCGTTACTTATATATATTCCAAAAATTTTTTGTCGCCGCTTCGTACTTCTCTTGCTCTACGTAGTAGCTCTCCCCGTGGATAGCACCGGGGACGATCAACAGCTCTTTAGGAGCGTTGCAGGCTTTATAATTTTCATACGTCATTCTTACGGGAACGAATTTATCATCCGTTCCGTGAATAAACAGGATCGGGAGCTGCGTTTTCTGCATTGCAGTGATCGTCGTGATATTCTTGGAGTCGGTATTGATCTTCTTTTGGCAAATGCGGTCGATCATAAGTCCGCGCAAGCCGTAAGAAAGCTTCATATTATCCTTGACCACATAACGCCATTCATCGTAAGCGGATGTAAAACCGCAGTCGGCAATGACACCTTTGACGTTTTCGGGAAGATCAAGCCCAGCCGTCATCAATACTGTGGATGCGCCCATAGAAACACCCGCTAAATAGATAGGATACTTTTGTTCGGTGCGTTCGTTTACAAAGTTGATCCAATCCAGGCAATCGTAACGCTCCATATAGCCAAAGGTCATATATTCGCCTTCACTGTTATTCTGTGCTCTTTGCTCGGCAAACAGAATACTACACCCCTCGTTATGCCAAAAGTCAGCAATCATTCCAAAGTCCGTATACCATGCGGAACGCCATCCGTGCATAGCAACGATCACGCGCTTTGCGTTCTCGCAGGGATAAAAGTGTCCGACAAGGCGGAGTCCGTCTCGGCTTCTGATCTCAACTTCCTCGATATCCTTCTCAAGAAGTATTTTTCCCGTTTCGTTGATGCACTTCTGAAAAGCCTTCACGCGATCGCCTTGTGTCAGCTTGGGTCTTTGCTTTTCAAACGATTTTGGCATATCGCGCTCAATTGCGAATTTTACCAAGCCCTTCGTTATCGTATGTGAAATAGCCACGCCTGCGGCTACTCCAAGGGCGGCAATGCCTGCGCCGATGATAATACCTTTTTTGCTCAATTTCTCTTATACTCCTTTTCTTTACATCCGCTCCTTTGCTGCGGACAGCATGAGTTTTATTCTGTTTAGTTGGTTTACCTCACTTGCTCCGGGATCGTAATCCACGGCAACGATGTTTGCCTGCAGATAGGTCTCACGGAGCTTTTTGATCACGCCCTTGCCGACCACGTGATTGGGCAGACACGCAAAGGGCTGAATACATACGATATTCGGCGTTCCATGCGTGATCAGCTCCACCATCTCACCCGTGAGGAACCATCCCTCACCGTACTGATTTCCGAGCGACAGAATAGGCTTTGTCATTTCGGCAATTTCTTCGATAGGTGCGGGAACGTCAAATCGTTTACTCCTTTTCAGAGCATCGATAGCAGGCTTTCTCAGGTTTGCAATGATACGAAGAACAAAATTGGATGCAAATACGCTTTTTCTGGATTTGCCGTAATATTTCCGCTTATAACGGGCATTAAGCATACTGTAATTGACAAAATCAATAAAGTCCGGAACGACAACCTCTGCGCCCTCTCTTTCAAGAAGCTCTACAAGGTGATTATTGGCAAGCGGCATATATTTTACAAGTATCTCACCGACAATACCGACGCGAGGCTTTTTCATATTCTCGTTGACAGGAAGCGCATCAAAGCTCTGCACGATCGTGTTGCACATTTTTCGATAGCTCGTCCTGTCATTCTTATCGGTCAAGGAGGAAATACAACTCTTGATGAGTTTATCTCTCAACTCGTTTGCTGAGCCTTTAGTCAGCTCGTAAGGTCTGACTCTGTAAAGGCAACGCATAATAAGGTCGCCGTAAAGAAGCGCATACACCGCATCCTTAATCATATTCAAATTGATCTGAAATCCCTCGTTCTTCTCAATACCGCCCATACTGAGAGAGATCACGGGAATATGTGAATATCCTGCTTTGTCGAGGGCTCGCCTGATCAGTCCAACGTAGTTGGAAGCACGGCAGCAACCTCCCGTTTGAGTCATCAAAACAGCAAGCTTATCGGTGTTATATCTTCCGGACGTGACTGCCTCCATAAACTGACCGACAATGGTGATCGACGGAAAACAAGCGTCATTATTGACATATTTCAGCCCTGTATCTATTGCCTTGCGGTTATCGTTTTTCAGTATTTCAAGATTGTATCCGTACTTGTGAAATACAGACTCGATAATATCAAAGTGGATCGGCAGCATTTGAGGCGCGAGAATGGTATAGTTCTCGTCCTTCATCTTCTGCGTATATTCGGTGCGGTGGTATACTGTTGGCTTAGGCTCTGCCTTGATATTCTGCTTACGGCGCATCCGCATAGCTGATATCAAGCTGCGAATACGAATACGCACAGCGCCGAGATTGTTCACCTCGTCGATCTTCAAGACCGTATAGAGCTTGTTACTGCCCTCAAGTATCTCATTTACCTGATCGGTAGTGACCGCATCCAGACCGCAGCCGAAGGAATTGAGCTGTATCAGCTCCATATCGTCACGTTCTCGCACAAATTCGGCGGCGGCATAAAGCCTTGAATGGTACACCCATTGGTCAAGCACACGCAAAGGTCTTTCGGGAGAAATATCTACGGGCAAACTATCCTCGGTAAACACGGTAAAACCGTAGGATGCGATCAGCTCGGGAATGCCGTGGTTGATCTCGGGATCAATGTGGTACGGACGACCTGCGAGTACAATACCGCTACCGCCGTTCATCTGCATATCGGAAAGCAGTCTCTTTCCTTCTGCGCGAATATCAAATCTTGCTCTCTGTTGCTCCTGCCAAGCGGCAAGCACAGCGGCTCTGACCTCTTTTTCGGGAATATTCCACTCCTCTCGGCAAATGGTGACCAATCGGTCAGCGGCGATCTTTTCCGAGGTGAATGCCATAAACGGACGGACGAGACGAACGTCCCCGCGCGTGATGGCTTCGACGTTATTCTTGAGATTTTCAGCATAGGACACAACGATAGGACAGTTATATTGGTTCTGTGCCGTGGTGATCTCCTTATGCTCGTAGTAGATGCACGGATGGAATATGGTTTTGATCCCTTGCTCGATCAGCCATTCCACGTGACCGTGGGACAGCTTTGCCGGATAGCACTCCGATTCGGACGGGATCGACTCCATACCAAGCTCGTATATTTTTCTGCTCGACCAAGGAGAAAGCACGGCACGGAAGCCAAGCTCACGGAAAAAGGTCGCCCAGAAGGGATAGTTTTCGTACATATTCAGCACTCTCGGAATACCGATCACACCGCGCGGCGCGTCTTTTTCGTCAAGCGGCTCGTAATCGAATATACGCTTGCGCTTGTATTCCATCATATTCGGTACTTTTCTTCTGCCGCCGACGTTACCGATTCCTTTCTCACAACGGTTGCCGGTGATATGGCTCTGTCCGTTTGAGAAGCGATTGACGGTAAGCATACAGTTGTTGGAGCATCCGCCGCAACGTCTGCTTGTTGCCGTATAGGTAAGCTCGGTTATTTCTTCAAGAGAAAGCATCTCGGTTGGTTTGCCGTGGTAATTTTGCTTTGCGATCAGAGCCGCGCCAAATGCGCCCATCAGACCCGCTATATCGGGGCAAGTGGCTTCCACACCCGCGATCTTCTCAAAGGCGCGAAGAACGGCTTCATTATGGAATGTGCCGCCTTGTACAACAATATGCTTTCCGAGATCCTTGGCATCGGCAAGCTTGATGACCTTATACAGTGCGTTCTTGATTACGGAGTACGCAAGTCCCGCCGAAATATCCGAAACGGATGCGCCCTCCTTTTGTGCCTGCTTGACGTTGGAATTCATAAAGACGGTGCAGCGAGTTCCAAGGTCAACAGGAGCTTCTGCGAACAGCGCTTCTTTTGCAAAATCCTCGGCGGTAAAGCCAAGAGAGTTTGCAAAGTTTTCAATGAACGAGCCGCACCCCGAGGAGCAAGCCTCGTTAAGCAATATAGTATCCACCGCGCCGTTTTTGAGCTTGATGCATTTCATGTCCTGACCGCCAATGTCGAGAACGCAGTCCACATCACGGTCAAAGAATGATGCCGCCGTTGTATGCGCGATAGTCTCCACCTCACCCTCGTCAAGAGAAAAAGCGGATTTGAGAAGTGCCTCGCCGTATCCCGTGGAGCAGGAACGGACGATTTGAACACCGTCGTGCATCTGCTCCTTCAGCTTGCCGATGGCTTCCTTGGTGGTCTTGATGGGATCGCCTCTATTATTTGCATAGAATGAGAACAGCAATTCACCCTGTGTACCGATCAGCACCATTTTGGTTGTGGTCGAGCCTGCGTCGATTCCGAGAAAGGCATTGCCGTTATATGTAGAAATATCGCCCTTGGGCAGTACTGCCGTCTTATGACGAGCCTTGAATGCCTCGTATTCCTCGTTTGTCGCAAACAATGGCTCAAGACGAGGCATTTCATAGGTGACTTTTACACCCTCGGAGAGCCGACCAACAAGCTCACTTGCGGAAACGGCACATTCTCCCTCGGATTCAAGAGCCGCGCCCATTGCCGCAAACAAGTGCGAATTTTCGGGATTGACCGTGGTTTCATCCGTCAGCTTCAAGGTGCGAATAAACGCCTTTTTCAGCTCGGGCATAAAGTGAAGTGGGCCACCGAGAAAGGCAACGCATCCGCGAATGGGCTTTCCGCAGGCAAGACCCGAAATGGTTTGATTGACCACCGCTTGAAAAATGGATGCAGCAAGGTCTGCCGTAGTCGCTCCCTCGTTAATAAGCGGCTGAATATCGGTCTTGGCAAACACACCGCAACGCGCGGCAATCGGATATATTTCTTTATAATTCTCGGCTGCTTTATTGAGTCCTTCGGCATCGGTCTGCAAGAGTGCCGCCATCTGATCGATGAACGAGCCCGTACCGCCCGCACACACACCGTTCATGCGTTCTTCAAGACCGCCCGTAAAGTAGATGATCTTCGCATCCTCGCCGCCAAGCTCGATGGCAACGTCTGTCTGCGGCGCAACCTTTTTGAGTGCCGTCGCAACCGCCACGACCTCTTGAACAAATTCAATGCCAAGGGCTTTACCGAGATTGATCGAGCCCGAGCCCGTTATTTTCACTTTCAAGGCACAGTCACCAAGCGTTTCCGTTGCTTCGCGTAAAAGCGCGGCAAGCGTTTCCTGCGTTTTCGCCATATGTCGTCTGTATTGTCCGTATATGATATGATCCTCGGCATCCAGCACCACGAGCTTGACCGTTGTGGAGCCGATGTCGATACCTGCTCTGTATTCCTTCAAAATTGTTTCTCCCATAAGTTGTTTTTTATATAACAAATCTCATGTATCCTTTATTATTCTTTCTTCGACTTGAGAGTGAATCTGGCTTCTTTACCTTGTATTAGCCTTATGAAGTTTTCTTTATGTCTGACCGCCATAAATACGGCGCAAGCAAGTGCCATCAGAATAACAGGAACAGACGCGCCGAACGGGATCAGCAATATCGGGCAAAGAAGCATGGAAAGAGTAGTGGAAAGCGACATATATTTGGTGATGAGAAGCAGAATGACCATAATTCCCGTTGCGATCAGTCCCACACGCCAGTCGATGACGTACATTGTTGAAAGGCAGACAAGAAATCCCTTGCCACCCTTGAATTTGAATTGGAACGGAAAGGCATGACCGAGCATACAGAACATTCCCGTGTACGCCGCTCCAAGCTGAAAGTCAACGCCCTGTCGGGACAGAAGCCACGCAAAAAGTCCTACGACAACTGCGGCTTTTGAAAGGTCAAGTACAAGCACCCACCATGCCCATTTGTTTCCAAAGGTGCGCTTGAAATTGGTGAATCCGGGATTTCCGCTTCCGCATTCACGAATATCCTTGTGATAGACCGCTTTTGATATGGCGATTGCGGGGTTCATTCCTGCGATAACGTAACCGCATACCGCCGCTAATATGTAAAGAAGTATCTTCATAAGAGTCTCCGATTTATTCTACGATCATAATATAATCATAAACGTCCTGACCGCCGTTTATGATGTATATCTCTTTTCCTCTGTAATGAGAATTGACGTATGCCTCGATCTTTTCTGCTTCCTCGTCGGTCGCGTCCTTACCGCAGATCAGAATACAGAAATCATACCTTGAAAAGTTTAACGCATCAATGCTTTCGCAAACGGTCACAAGTCTGCTTTCGTTAACTGAAAGCATATCTTTACCTACAAAGCCGATATAGTCTCCCGTGTGTATCTCCTTGCCATCAATGGTGGCATCTCTGACACAGTGAGAGATCTCAGCGGTGATTACTCCATCCATTGCCATTCGGAGATCTTCCACGATGGCATCGGTACCGCCCGAGCTTGTGTCAAGCATAGCGAGAGAGGCGTATCCCGCGCCGATAGTTGTGCTTTCGATCACGCGCACGTCGGATTTGTCATATAAATTCGCCGCTTGCTCGGCGGTCAGTATGATGTTTCCATTGTTCGGGAACACGAAGATCACGTCGGCGTTTACCTCGTCAAAGGCTTCAATAAAATCCTCTGCGGACGGGTTCATGCTCTGACCTCCGTCCACGATCACGTCAGCCCCTCGTTCACGGAAGGTCTCTTTCAATCCCTCTCCGCAGGCAACGGCGACCACTCCGTATTTTTTTCGTTCCTTTGTGGGATAGGTTTCTTTTTCTTCGGTAACTGTGTTGTTATGCTGTAAGGACATATTTTCAATCTTGACCTTGAGAAATTCACCGTACTGCTGACAGAAATCCAGCACCTTCTGAGGGGTCATGGTATGTACGTGGAGCTTGACGATACTGCCATTCCGGACGGTCACGATAGAGTCACCTATGGTCTGCAAATAGTCTGTTATAACCTTTACGTCAAATGTGGAAATATCGGTCTTGGCATTCTGCAAACGAACGAGAAGCTCGGTGCAATAGCCAAACTCCAATACGCTGTCCTCGTTGAAAGCGTCAAGATCAAGCTCCTGCGTTTTCTCGGATGCCTCAGAGAAATCTGCAATATCCTCACCGATTACAGCTCGCATCATGCCGTCAACGATGTAGATAAGACCTGCCGCGCCCGAATCGACCACGCCTGCTTTTTTGAGCACAGGTAATAACTCGGGAGTACGCGCAAGAGAGCGTTTTGCTTCATCAATGAAAGCGTTGAGAAATTTCTCGGGGGTTTGGGTATTCTGCTCACAGGCATACTCGGTCGCCTCACGCACAACGGTCAATATCGTTCCCTCGGTAGGAGTCATAACCGAGCTATACGCCTGCGTCACGCCTTGACGGAAGGCTTCACCGATCTCTTTTGTATCAGCCGTTTGAAGCCCCGTAAAGCCGTTTTTGATGCCCTCAAAAAACTGTGAGAGAATAACGCCCGAATTGCCTCTTGCCGAGAGAAGCATCCCGCTTGATACGCGGTCTGCCATCTCGCACAAGGAGTCGCAACTACTCGTATCGTGATGAACACCGCCCATCATGGTCATCAGCATATTATCCCCCGTGTCACCGTCGGGGATCGGAAATACGTTTAAGTCGTTGATCTCTTTTGCGTGCGCCTTTAAGTTCGCTGCGCCCGAGTTTATCATACGGGCGAAAAGAATTCCGTCCAAAGTCTTCATATTTAGTCTCCTATTTTGTAAGTTACCTCTTGTCCAAATCCCCAAATACCGACTGCATCGGGGCCGATGGATGCACCGACGATCGGGCCGATGTAACCAACCTCTACATCAAGGCAAGGAATCTCTTTTCTGATAAGCTCTACAAGCCCGTCGATTTCTTCCTTCGCACAATCGGCGTGAGTCAGATAGATGGTTTGCTTTTCGGGTTCTATGATGGAAGCCTTCAACATAGCAACGATCTCCTCAAAAGACTTTTGTCTGCCCTTGACCTTTCTATACGCTGCCTGATCACCGTTTGCGTCAGCAATAATGATCGGCTTAACTCCCATCAGATTGCCGAAGAACGCCGCCGAGCCCTTGACTCTGCCCGCACGCCTAAGAGCATCGAGAGAGTGAACGGTTACGTACTGATTGACCTTTTTACGAATAGCGAGTATGTGCGCTTCAATTTCCGTAGCGGACGCACCGTCGTTTGCCATCTTTGCCGCTTCAATGGCGAGCATTCCTTCACCCATACTTGCGTTGAGCGAGTCGATACAAATGATCGTGCTTCCTTCATACTTTTCCATCAGCTTCTTTGCGGTGACAAAGCCGGTATTGACAGAACCCGACTGCTTTGAAGAACAGCCTATGTAAACGATGTCCATATTATGCTTTAAGTACTCTTCAAAGATACGCTGAAATTCTTCGACCGAGACCTGTGCCGTGATGATACGCTTGCCGTCTCTCATTTTGTTGTAGAGTGCGTGAACCTCATCCTCCGTCCACAAAAGCGTTGCAACGCTTTCCACACCGTCGCAGGAGGTAGACATTTTGGCAAATGCAATGCCATATTTGTTCAGCTGCGCTACGTTCAGATCAGCGCAGGAATCCGCAATAACTTTTACTTTTCTCATGATGGTATTCTCCTTATTTCTTATTCTTGATTTAAGATATCCATAAATTCATCGCCCGTGATGGTCTCGTTGATATAAAGATACTGCGCGAGCTGATCGAGCTTTCTCTTGTTTTCGGTGATGATCTTCTTTGCTTTTTCGTACTGTGCCTTAACTACCTCGACCACCTTTTCGTCGATCTTGGTCTGTGTTTCGGCAGAGCAAGCAAGTGCGGTGTCACCGCCGAGGTATTGGTTGCTTACCGTTTCAAATGCGACCATCCCGAACTCATCGTTCATACCGAACCTTGTGATCATGGCACGTGCGAGTTTTGTCGCCTGCTCAATGTCATTGGATGCACCTGTGGTAATAGAACCAACGGCGATTTCCTCTGCCACGCGACCGCCCGTGTAGGTGGCGATCTTGTTTTCGATTTCTTCCTTGGTCATCAGATAGTGATTGCCCTCATCCACCTGCATCGTGTAGCCGAGTGCGCCCGAGGTACGAGGCACGATGGTGATCTTCTGCACGGGCGCGGAGTTCGATTGCTTCGCCGCAACCAGCGCGTGTCCGATCTCGTGATATGCCACCACCATTTTCTCCCGGTCGGTAAGAATGGCGTTTTTCTTTTGATAACCGGCAATAACCGTTTCAATGCTTTCTTCAAGGTCAGCCTGCGTTGCTGCCTTTCGTCCTTGACGGACGGCTCGGAGTGCCGCTTCATTGACGATATTGGCAAGCTCCGCGCCCGACGCGCCCGATGCCATACGAGCGATCTGCGTGTAGTCCACATTAGGCTCGACCTTGATCTTCTTTACGTGAACCTTGAGAATTTCTTCACGCCCCTTTAAATCGGGAAGCTCCACGGGAACGCGTCTGTCAAAACGTCCGGGACGGGTCAGCGCGGGATCAAGTGTTTCGGGACGGTTGGTAGCCGCCAAAATCACAACACCCGAGTTACCTTCAAAGCCATCCATTTCGGTAAGGAGCTGATTGAGCGTTTGCTCACGCTCGTCATGACCGCCCACACCGCCGTTGCTACGCTTACCGCCGATGGCGTCGATTTCGTCAATAAACACGATACAAGGTGCTTTCTCCTTTGCCTGTTTAAAGAGATCGCGCACCTTGGACGCGCCCATACCTACGAACATTTCCACGAACTCCGAGCCCGACATCGAGAAGAACGGAACGCCCGCCTCGCCTGCGACGGCTTTGGCAAGCATGGTCTTACCTGTACCGGGAGGGCCTACAAGAAGGAGTCCCTTGGGCATCTTCGCACCGATTTCTTCATATTTCTTCGGATTATGCAAATAATCCACAATTTCAGCAAGGTTTTCCTTTGCCTCATCCTCGCCCGCAACGTCCGAAAATTTGATGCCGTTATCCGACTTGACGTAAACCTTGGCATTGCTCTTGCCCATATTGAACATCATGGAGTTCTGACCGCCCATTTTCTTCATCATGTGCTTGGAAATGAGCTGACCGATCAAAAAGAATGCGACAATCGGGAGAACCCAATTAAAAATGATCTGCGAGAAAATACCGGGCTGCTCAATGATCTCACCCGAAAAGTTCGCACCTGCCATATGAAGCCGCTCGGTAAGTCCGGGATCGTTTACAATGCCCGTCTTATATACCTGTTTTTCCTCTTTATCGGTAAACATGATATAGTTTTCGGTCTCCACGATCTGAACGAGTCCAATATTACCCTCGTTTATCATCGTCATGAACGTGCCGTAATCGGTTTCTTTGACTTGGGCGTTCATGATCATCGGCATAATGACCATATTCAGCACGAGAAGCACGGCGAGGGCTACGAGATAGAAATTTCGCAGCATTCTTTTCGGTTTGTTTACTTCTTTCACTTTTCAAATCTCCTTTTATACGAAAGAAAATTATTCATTTTACGACATAATTTTACAGTCGTTTTCTAAACTGAATCGAAACTTACAAGGATTTTTTTCAAAATAAAAAACGAGCAGTTCCGTTATGGTACTGCTCGCTCTTGACAATGATCTATTCTTTTGTAATTTTTGTTTTTTCAAGTGCTTTTTCTTTCTTCCAAAGGAAACTGAACGGCATCTCCGTTTTTTGCTTGATCCGCTTCAAATTCTCTTTATGCTTGTATATCATAAGCGGAAGGATAAGGGCAATGATCAATGCTCCCCACGCATCTTGGCGCATAATGCCGTACACGATCGGAAAGACCGCCGATGCAGTCAGAGGAACGAAACAGATGTAGTCGGTTACGATTGCCACTACGATCTCCGCGGCAAGCATAATGAGGAACACTCGACAGTCAAACGCAAGGATCATACCGCCAAGGCAGGCAAGCCCTTTACCGCCCTTGAAATTCATATAGAACGGAAAGACGTGTCCGAGGATACAAGCCACACCGGTAACCGCAAACGAATATGTAAGCTCGGGAAACAGCTTTCTGCAAAGCCATATGGCAAAGGTTGCCTTTGCTATATCAAAAAACGCACATCCTATACCGAGTACCTTTCCAAACAGAATCAACGCATTGGATGCTCCCGCATTCTTCGATCCTTTTTCACGTATATCAAATCCGCGAGCTTTTGCAATAATGTAAGACGGATTTACAGCTCCTATCAAATATCCGATTAGTATACAAAGTATGTATTTCATTCATACCCCCATATCATTGCTTTTTCGGTAGCATAACCGCAAAGGTGGTGATACCGTTTCCGCTATTTACGCTTATCTCTCCGTTATGAAGCTCTACGATACCTTTCACAATGGCAAGTCCGATACCGTTGCCTTGCGTTGCGTGGGATTCATCGGCTTGATAGAATTTTGCGAAGATCTTTTCCTGCTTCTCGGGTGGGATCTCGCTGCCCGTATTGCTGACCTTCACGCAAAGATTTTCACCCGCATCGATCACCTCAAGCTCGACCGTTCCGCATCTCGGAACAAATTTTACGGCGTTATCGATGAGATTGATCCACACCTGCTTGAGCATTTCCTCATTTGCCTTGATCATATATTCGTCGAAGTCAAGCTGAAGATCTATATTTTTACTTGACCATTTTTCTTCGAGCAATAGTACAGCAGAGCGTATCTGCTCGGAAAGATTGAAGTGAGATACGTCGGTAAGTATCGTTTGATTTTCCACCTTGGTCAGATTCAATACGTTGCTTGCCATAGAGGAAAGACGCATGGACTCCTCGCGAATGGCACGGGCATACTGCACACGCTGTTCTTCTGTAAGATTCCCTGATTCAAGCAAATTGGCAAGCCCTGTGATCGAAACGATGGGCGTTTTGAATTCGTGGGAAAAATTATTGATAAAGTCATTTCGAAGAAGCTCTGTATTTTCAAGCTCCTCTGCCATCGTATTAAAGCTATCTGTAAGCTCTTTGACAGCAGGGTGTGCCGACATGGTATCGCCAAACTTCAATCTCGTCTTAAAATCTCCCGCCGCAAGACGGTTCATCTTATTGATGATCTCATTCACAGGCTTTAGCGGTAGACGGCTACTGAAAAAGGCAGTCACACCTCCGATGATCAGGCTGATCAGCGACATAAAGAGAATGACCTGACCGAGCTGAAGATCACCGTCAACGTCTACGATCACTCCAGCTTTGGTCAGCAACCAAAGTCCAATCGCGGTCAAAGCAATTGCCGATAGAAGAATAGCAAATACAAAGATAGAGAAAGCAAGCGTCAAGGACATTCTTGATCTTCTTTCTTTAATTTTTTCTATGTTAAGTTGCGGTGTCTTTTTCATACTTTTTTCACCGCCTTATATCCGAGTCCGCGAACCGACTCTATTTCAAATTCACTCCACCCCTCGAACGGCTTGCGGAGTCTGCCAACGTGTACGGTAACCGTCTCCCATCCCGTCTCACTTTCCGCTCCCCATATTTCGTCCATGAGTTGAATACGGGTAAAGATCTTTCCGGGATAGGAGAGAAGCTTATAGAGAAGCATAAATTCTTTCTGCGGAAGCTCCTGTACCTCGTTACCTTTTGTCACTGTCAAGGAATCATAATCAAGGATAACGTCACCGACAACGATCTTTCGTTCGTTTGCAATCTTTGCACGGCGCAGTAGTGCCTTGATGCGATATAGGAACTCGTCTTGATTGACGGGCTTTGTCATATAGTCATCCGTACCGAGCGCAAAGCCCTTATTCTTGTCTATGGGTAACTGCTTGGCAGAAACCATCAGAATAGGCAGATTATTATCGCACTCGCGCAGAGTCTTAGTAAACTCATATCCGTCCATCTTAGGCATCATAATATCAAGCACCACAAGGTCGATGTGCTCCTTATCCATCGCATCCAGCGCATCCGCGCCGTTTTTGGCAACGGTTACGGTGTATCCGTTGGTTTTCAGTACCGCCTCAAAATACATCCTCGTATTTTTATCATCGTCTACCACAAGAATATGGAACATTTTTTCACCGCTTTCTTAAAAGTTATCAATTCAAATAATCCTTATCAAATAATCCTTATACAATAAAAATTTTATCTATGTAATCTAAACCGAAAATAAACAATTCGCAAATATTGAAAAGGCTCACAGACAGATCGTTTGTGAGCCAAATATATTTTACTCGATAGGCGTATCGAGCTTTCTGATCCTCTCAAACAAGATCTCATCCTCGCTTGGAATGTCAACAAGGGTTTCCATTTTCGAGCGTATCTTCATCATATCATTGTCGGTTTGGTTGATCGTTTCGGCGCACCTGCGAAGCTCGTCTACAAGCTCGTCCTTACCGTCAAAATCGGTTTTATAATGAAGCTGATGCTCAAGACTTGCCCAAAAATCCATAGCGATGGTTCGAAGCTGAACCTCTACCTCCATCTCCAAGCGTCGCTCCGAAAGGAACACGGGAACCTTAACGATCAGATGTAAACTCCTATACCCGTTTTCCTTTGGATTTGCAATATAATCCTTTCGTGTAACGAGCGTAATGTCGTCCTGCTTCAAAAGTGCTTCGGCAACTAAATAAACGTCATCGATATAAGAACAGATCACTCTGACACCGGCAATATCGTGTATGTTTTCTGAAACGCTGTTGATATCAACGGGAATATTCAGCTTTGCAAGCTTCTCTATGATACTTGCCGTGCTTTTGAGGCGCGTTTGAATAGAATTGATCGGATTGCGATGATATTGGAGATTGAACTCTGTGTTTAATATGTCAAATTTCGTTTTGATCTCCTTAATCGCACAGGCGTAGATCATTCGAAGTTCCTTGTAATCCACCATTCTGCCCATCATTTTCTTTGTCTGATGATAGAGCGCATTCATCACGCTGCTTTGTATCGTGGCAAGCGCGTTCGGAAGTACCACCTCATCCGAATCATCAAACATTGTATCCTTATCCTGATGTTGTTTTTTCAACGTATTCTCCTTTAATTGCCACATCCGTGATTACCGCAATTATGCGATCCGCAGCCGTGACTGCCGCAGGTGTGTCCTTCTTCACTATGTTCGTGGTCATGGTGATCGCATCTGACCTCCGGGTTGAAGTTTAAGTTATTTGCAAGCAATGCGTTAACCGCATCGTCACAAGAACCGCTGACACCGCCAAAAAGCTGAATACCCGCACTCGCAAGTGCCATCTGCGCACCGCCGCCGATCCCGCCGCAGATCAGAACGGATATGTTTTGTTCTGCAAGAAATCCCGCAAGCGCGCCGTGACCGCTACCGTTCGTATCCACGACCTCGGAAGAAACGATCTTACCGTCCTCTACCGTGTAGATCTTAAACTGCTCGGTATGTCCGAAATGCTGAAAGATCTGTCCGTTTTCATAAGTTACTGCAATTTTCATAATGATATTTCTCCTTTTTTGTTTATTCACTTAAAATAATGTTTATTATATGCTTTCTTCTACGTCAAACTGACTCTGATAAAGCTGATAGTAGAAGCCTTCTTGTTTCATAAGAGCTTCGTGATCTCCGCTTTCGATCACGTCACCGTCCTTCATAACAAGAATCAGATCGGCGTTGCGAATCGTGGAAAGGCGGTGCGCGATGACAAAGCTGGTTCTTCCTTTTGTCAGCTCATCCATCGCTCTTTGAATAATGACCTCTGTTCTCGTATCTACTGATGAAGTCGCTTCGTCAAGGATCAGCATAGGCGCATCCTGAAGCATCGCGCGGGCGATGGTGAGGAGCTGCTTTTGTCCTGCCGAGATAGTCGTTCCCTCGGTCAGCACCGTGTCAAGCCCCTTCGGCAAGGAGCGAATAAACTTGTCGATTCCGCAGACCTTGGCAACGCGCATAATATCCTCGTCGGTGATCTCTTTCATATTGTAGGCAAGATTTTCACGAACCGTTCCCTCAAAGAGCCAAGTGTCCTGCAATACCATACCGAACATATCGTGAACGTCCTCGCGGCGAATGTCGTGAATGGGCGTGCCGTCAACCGTAATACTGCCGCAGTTGATCTCAAAGAAACGCATCAAGAGGTTGACCATAGTTGTTTTTCCCGCACCCGTGGGGCCGACAATGGCGACTTTTTGTCCGGGTGTCACTTTTGCCGAGAAATCCTTGATAATGATCTTATCGGGATTTTCGGGATAGGCAAAGCGAACGTGATCGAATACGACCGCTCCCTTTGTTTCCTCGGTTTCGTGCTTGGGCTTGCCGCTTTCATCCTCAAGCTCCTCGGCTTCCATGAACTCAAAGATGCGTCCTGCACCTGCGGTAGCCGTTTGCAGATTGGTCATTCCCTGCGCGATCTGCGTCAAGGGAGCGGTAAAAAGACGAACGTACAGAATAAAGGAAATAATAACGCCGAATTTGATCGTTCCGTTTATGGCAAGCACCGCGCCGATAACACATACGGCAACGTAGGAAAGATTACCGATAACGTTCATAAGCGGCTGCATCATGCCCGACAAAAATTGAGATTTCCAGTTTGCGTCATAAACGTCTTTGTTAAGCTTACCGAATCGGTTCAGCACCTTCTTCTCGGCTCTGGAGATACGAACCACATCGTGTCCCGAATACATTTCCTCAACGTATCCGTTCAGCGCGCCGAGGCTGACCTGCCGCTGCTTAAAGTATTTCTGCGAACGTCCCATAATGAGCATCAAAAGCACCATACCGACCATCGTGATCAAAACGGCGGTCAGGGCAAGATGCCATTCGGTCACGAACATCATAATTAGGCATCCGATAAACTGTGTTGCGGCGCTGATCATTGTGGGCAAACTATTGGTCATTCCTTGTTGAAGCACCGATACGTCATTGGTAATACGGCTGAGAATATCTCCCGTTGAGGTCTCGCCGAATTGCTTTTGCGGCACTTTGTTGATCTTGACCGAAAGGTCGTGGCGCATTCTGCGGGAAGCCTTTAGTGTAACGGTCGCCATAATATAATGCTGAACAAAGTTTGCAAGAGCACCGATAAGATAAAATACGATCAGCGTGATGCCTACTCTCGCAATAGCCGACATATCAATGCCGCCAACAAGTCCGTCGGAAATGATATCGGTGATCTCTCCGACCTTATCGGGCGTGATGATCGTCATGACAGCGGCAAGCGCGGCGAGAAGCAACGCAAAAATAACCAGAGGCGCGTTGCCCATATATTTGAAAATTTTAGCAAGTGTTTGTCTCATTTCAGCACCTCCTTACTCAAGCTCGGCAGCGGTCAGCTGAGACTGCGCGATCTCACGGTAGACGGGGCAGCTTTCCATCAGCTCGTCGTGCGTGCCGATACCGACTGCCTCACCGCGCTCAAGCACGATGATCTTATCAGCGTCTCGAATGGTACTGATCCGTTGCGCAACGATGACCTTAGTGGTATCCGACAGCTCCTTTGCAAGTCCGTGTCGAAGGGTGGCATCAGTCTTATAGTCAAGTGCCGAGAAGGAATCGTCAAAGATCAGAATTTCGGGCTTTCTTGCAAGAGCGCGGGCAATCGAAAGACGTTGCTTTTGTCCGCCCGACACGTTTTTGCCAAGCTGAACGATGTGATGCTCCTTGCCGCCCTCGGTCTTATCCACAAATTCCTTTGCCTGAGAGAGCGAGATCGCCATATCCACCGTTTCCTCGTCAAAGCCGTCACGACTTTCTCCAAAGGTAATATTCTCACGGATACTGCCCGCAAACAAAACTGCCTTTTGCGTGATATAGCCGATCTTATTATACAAGCCATCAAAGGTATAATCCTTGACGTTTACTCCGTCTACAAGGACTTCGCCCCCCGTCGCGTCATAGAAGCGCGCGATCAAGGAAATGAGAGTGGTTTTACCGCATCCTGTTGCGCCGATGATGGCAAGCGTCTGTCCCTTTTCGATGCGGAAGGAGATATCGGAAATAGCCTCCTCCTGTGCCTCGGGATAAGCAAAAGACACGTTCTTGAACTCTACAGTTCCGATCTCGTCGGCACTGCTATTTGCACCCTCGGTGACGGTTGCCTGTCTGTCAAGCACCTCGTTGATACGCTCCGCCGACACCTGCGCTGCGGGAAGCATCATAAATACCATGACCATCATCATAAAGGACATGACCACATAGGTCGCATAGGTGCTGAACACCACAACGTCGCTGAACATCGCAATTCTGCCCGCAACGTCGGTCAGTGCTATTTGATTGATTAGAGCCGCGCCGAGCCAATAGATCGCCAAGGAAAGACCGTTCATACAACTTCCCATCACAGGCTGCATCAAGGAGAACAAGCGCTGATTTTTCAGCTGCGTATTCATCATCTCGGTGTTGGGCACGTCAAACTTTTCGGTTTGATATTCTTCCGCATTGAAAGCGTGGACTACGTTGATACCCGTCAGATTTTCTCTTGCCATACGGTTCTGAGTATCGGTCAGCTTTTGTACCTTACGGAAACGAGGCAGACAAACCATCATAATAGAAAGAACGGTCGTACAGATCACGACCACCGCACCTGCGGTGACGGCAGATAGCTCCCAGCTCTTGCCGAGGATCTTGATGATCGCCCATACCGCCATGATAGGCGCTTTTACAAGCGATTGCAAGCCCATAACGACGATCATCTGCAATTGCGTGATATCATTGGTCGTTCTTGTGATCAAGCTCGGGATCGAAAACTTTGAAGTTTCTGCTTTGCCAAGCATCATCACGTGAGAAAACAACTTTTCTCTGACGGCATAGCTATATCCTGCGGCGATACGCGAGGTCAAAAATCCGCAAGCGATCGCAAGTGCCGCACTTGCAAGCGTACAACCGAGCATTTTCGCGCCCACAGTCAGAATATCTGCCATTTCACTTCCGGGGGTGTTGATCAAAACCGTCAAATCACTCATATAGTCGGGCATCGTCAGATCAAAATAGATCTGTCCGATGATCAAAGCAATACAACCGAGAACCATCCAGCGTTCCCGATTTTTCATGTATTTCAGCAATTTGAGCATCTTGAAATTATTTCTCCTTTATGATCTTATCAATATTTGCGTCCATCAATTTGAAGCAACGTTCCATCACGGCGCGATCCTCCTCGCTAATCCCTTCCAAAACCGCTTTTGCAAACTGAATCTGACGCTCCCGTCCTGCTTCAACGATCTTCTGCGCCTTTTCCGTACAAACAAGGGCGTCCTTTCTTCTGTCTCCGGGAACGGCGCGCCTCTCTATGTATCCCCCCTGCACCAAACTTTCAACGTGAGCGGATACCACGGGGCGCTTCAGTCCTCTCATATCGCAAATATAGCTTGCCGTAGCAAACTCGGGATTATTGGCAATAAAAAGAAGGATACTTATCGCCGTATGAGGCATGTCGGTTTCTTTAGACAACGGCAATAACGCCTTTTCGTATGCCAACCCTATCTTTCTTGCGTGTCCGTTCATTTCTTGGATCGTTATCATAAAAATCTCCTTTTGTTCGTTTTTGAACTATTCCATATTATACTATTCGTAAATGTAATTGTCAATGATGAAATTGTGAATTTTTATGAAGGTCAGTTGAAAGTTTTACTTCTAAAGCAAAAAGTAAGTGCAGACCGATTGTTTCGATCTGCACTCGTTGATTATTCTACCAACACCACCTCCCGCAAAACGATTTCTTCTGCGCTTGCTTTGATGTTGTTCATCTCGGCAACCCAACGAAGCATATCACGAGCTTTCAAGTTCTCGTCAATACTTCTTTAGGTAGCAAGGCGGAGGACGATGGTTTCAAGCATCTCGTTTGCTTCAAGGTCGATTTCGTGAAGATATTCATTTAATCGACCTCCGAAAGGATGGTGGTATATCTGCCTTTGCAATGTGCTTTTTTGCTGATGGCTTGATATGAAATACAAATATGAGTTGCCACCTCTTCCTGAGTCAAATCTCTGTTACGGCGCAATTTCTTCAACTTTTCACCAACCACAAGTTCCATAGTATTAACCTCCAAATTCAAGTTGTTCCGACGCGTCTGAATACATTATACAGTATTTTAACTTATAAATCAATAACCGCAACATAGACCTAATTCTACCAATCGTATTATTTTTCTATTCAAAAAAAGACATAGCCTAAAAATAAGCTATGTCTTTTGATTTGTACCTGCTTTATCGCAGGTACGCCAAAATGTGCCTTTTTATTTATCAATCCACAAAAGGAAGCTCGGTCATTCTGAGTTTTGCGCACGCGTAAGGAACGAGCTCTACGCAAATATCATCTCCGAGACCCTCGGTGCTTTTCGGAGTAGTATCCGCGATATAATTAGTTCCGCTCATAAATTCCCAATCGACACGCTTTACCTTGGTCTTTATTCCGCAGAGCGGCTTTTCGGTTGAAAACGCCGATTTATAACCGTCGTGCTCAACGTATTCAAGCTCTTTGGAGGAAAATCCGTATCTCCACTCACTCTCGGGATATATCTCGTAGTCGCAGTAAGGGAATTTACGTTCAACGCCGTTTGCACTGTATTCGTGCATCTCCCATCTTTCCTTGACAGGAAGCGTATAGGTGAGCGCGCCTCTTACTACCGCATAAAGCGAATCTCTCTTGACAAATTTTGCGCTGTTTTGAAGCTCTACGGTGACAACGTCATCGAAAAATTCCTTCTCACAGACGAAATATTCTCCGACTGCCGCATCTTGTCCGTTAACCTTAGCCGAGTCCGAAAATCCCGGTATCCTTATTTTGAGCGCGAATTTTACGGGCTTATCGGCTTTTATTCTGATATCGACTCTATCCCTGAACGGATAGAGCGTATCGGTTGTGATCCTTACTTCAGTACCGTTTATCTTGTCCGAAAGCGTAGCGGGTGCAAGAGAGACCAAAGCGACTCCGTCATCCGCTTTCATAAAGGTGTGGATAGCAAGCTTGGGGAATGCCTGTCCCATATTTGCGGTACAGCATCCGTAATGGGGCTCAAGTCCGAAGATATGCGATCCGCTTACGTTAGTCGAGAAGTGCGGCTTCATTTTATAATCAACGCAGTATGGCTGATTTGAAAGCTGATTATACTGATGCGTCCACATATCCTCACTGACGGTTGCGGGAAAAGCGTTAAAGGCGATCCTTTCAAGCTTATCCGCCCACTTTACCTTACCCGAGACGCAGGAAAGCACCTCATAAGAATACATAGCCTCAGCGACTCCGCAAAGCTCTGTTCCCTGCGAGGGCGAGCGTCCCGAAATACATTCGTCTCCGTTGAAATATTCGTTGATATTTCCGTGATAGGTATCGAGGAATCCTGCGAGAGTCTCGGCATATTTGCTCGGGTCTCTGCCGTCGACAAGAGACATGACCGCATCGGTCTTTATTGCCATTGCGAGATTCACAACGTGAGTATAATATCTCCAATCGGTGCTCTTTTCCTTCATTACGTCAAAGGCTCTTGTATAGTCCATTCCCTGTGCCTCAAGAGACTTTGCAAGTGTTATGAGCCATTTTTCGGGTCTACGGGCATAGATCCACGCGATAGCTATAACGCATTCATACCAGCGGCTGCTTGCCCAGTTATGAACAAGATTTCCCCCAACGTGAGCGTCATAATTTTTAAGTGCTCTGTACACCGCTTCCTCTACTCTCGGATCATTTGAGCAGTCGTGATAAAGGATAAGAACCTTAAGTATGAGAAAGAGCGCCCACATATCATAGGTTGCCCTCTGATGCTTTTCGCAAGGACATATCCATCCGTCCTCCTGCTGACCGTCGAGTATGGCATCGATATATTTCTTTGCGCGCGCTATCATATCCTCGTCCTCGAGAAGATACGCGAGCGGAACAAATCCGTCGAGCCAATACGGAACTCTTTCCCAACCGTCCTTATCTCCGCCGATCCAGCGGCTATCACGAACGTCCGGCCACATTTTATCAAGGTTTCCGGCAAGACCGTTTGCCTGTATCACAAGCTGATCACGGAGCCATCCCTCGGGTTTTATTTCTTTTGTTGTATACGGTCTGAATACACTGTTCATTTTTATCCGTCCTCCTTACACATTTATAATGAGATTATACATCTCGCAGAATGTTTTTTGGGGAATTTTTTTGCGAAGTTATAGCAAAAAATTATCATTTAAGATTTTACGAAAAAGAGATCTGCAAACACACAGATCTCTTTTTAAAAGCAAACAAGATCAGAGAAGCTTTGCTCTGAGCTCTTCGGGAGTCATGGGATGGAAATAGGATGGCGGAACGTCAAACAGCGTTTTACATCCGTACATCTCATTTTCCTTCATACGGTAAACGGCTCTTGCAGACGCTACGAGCACACCCGAGGTAAACTCGGGATTAGAGTCGAGCTTCAGCGAAAATTCAACTACGTGCGAGTTTTCGTTATCAAATCCGCTCTTTCCGCTTCTTATGACAGAGCCTCCGTGAGGAAGTTTTGAATGATCTCTCAAAAGCTCTTCCTGACTTATGAAATACACCGTGGTATTATAATCGGCAAAATAGTTGGGCATCTCCTTGATCTCGCGCTCGATACGCTCAAGATCGGCGCCCTCCTGCGCCACAACGTAGCATTCTCTCGTATGCTTATCACGTACCGAAAGCTCGGGAGCATTTCCGGACCTTACTGCATCGAGAGCCTCGGGCACGGGAACTGTATACTGTCTTGCATCCTTAACCCCGTCGATACGGCGGATAGCATCCGAATGACCCTGGCTTACGCCCTTGCCCCAAAAGGTATAGCTCGTTCCGCACGGAAGAGCCGCCTCCGAGTAGAGACGCATAAGCGAGAAGAGTCCGGGATCCCATCCCGAGGATATGATAGCCGATCTGTGTCCGCGTCTTGCCGCAATATCGGTATGCTCAAAGTGCTCGGGGATCCTTGCGTGCGTATCGAAGCTATCGACCACGCAAAAATCGAGAGCGAGCTCGGGAGTCTGAACGGGAAGATCGGTAGCGCTTCCGCCGCACAGGATCACTACATCTATCCTATCCTTAAAGGAAAGGATATCCTGTGCTCTGAAGACGGGAACGTTTTTTCCGTTTGGCTTTATCTTCGAGGGCTCCCTGCGGGTGAATATCGCAACGAGCTCCATATCGTCGCATTTGGAAAGAGCCGCCTCAACTCCGCGTCCGATATTACCGTAGCCGTAAACAGCTACCTTGATTTTAGTGTTTTTCATATAAAAATCCTTACTTAGGGGTAGAGTTTTGCGTCAGAACTGTTCTCAGAGATACTTCTTTACCGACTCGGGAAGGTCTGCGTCGGTGCAGGAAGAGGTAATAAATACATCGAGAGAGTTCTTATCAGCAAGATTTGCAAGCTCACAAACGAGCTGCTCAAATCCTGCCATATCGTTTCCGCAGATCTTGAGAGCGGAATCGATAAAGATAGACGTGATATCGTGGTTGCTTGCGAACATTCCCGCTACAAAGCCGTAAAGCGAGGCGGCGGTGGTTACGTTATATTCATCGGTGTCAACGAGACGAACCTGATATTTTATTTCGTGGATAAGCTTATCGCCCTTCTCTATGCATACCACGCTGCCTTGGGTTTCCTCTGCTGCTGCGTTAGCACGCTCAATAAGAGTCTTGGTTTTTCCGGAGCCTTTAAGACCTACGACAAGTTTAATCATGTTTTGTCCTCCTGATATAAAAAGATGTTTATTAAGGGATATTACCCTTTATGTCTTTATTTTAGCATATTCTCACTTGCTTGTCAATAATTGATCGCGCAATATGAAAATTTATTTTTTGATCAGAGCTTTGCCTCAAGCTCGCGGCGTCTTGCCTCGTTATCCGCACCCGGCTTACCGAGAAGAGCGAACATATTCTTCTTATATTCCTCCACTCCGGGCTGATCGAAGGGATTTATGCCGAGCGTGTATCCGGAGATAGCACATCCGAGCTCAAAGAAATATACAAGATAACCGAACTGATAAGCACCGCGGCGCTCAAGCTCGAGAATGATATTGGGAGTCTTTCCGTCGGTATGCGCGATAGCGGTAGCCTTGAACGCGGTTCTGCAAACGTCGTGCATATCCTTGCCGGCAAGGAAGTTAAGTCCGTCGGAGTTCGCCTCATCATACGGGATCTCAACCGAGCGCTCAACGTTAACGAGATCGATAACGGTCTCGAACATTATTCTGCTTCCCTCCTGGATAAACTGTCCCATAGAGTGAAGGTCGGTCGTGAAGGATACGGATGCGGGAAGGATTCCCTTGCCCTCCTTACCCTCGGATTCACCGTAGAGCTGCTTCCACCATTCAGCGGTCATAATGAGCGAGCTTTCGTAAGAAACGAAGAACTCAACGCTCTTACCCTGTCTGTAGAGGATATTTCGGATAGCCGCGTACTTATAGCAGTCATTCTTTTCGATATCGCACTCGGAATACGCGCTTCTCGCGTCTGCCGCGCCGTTCATCATTTCCTGAATATCGATTCCGGCAACTGCGATGGGAAGAAGTCCCACGGGAGTAAGAACAGAATATCTTCCGCCCACGTCATCCGGTACTACGAAGGTCTCGTATCCCTCTGCGTCAGAGAGCTCCTTAAGCTTTCCTCTGCACTTATCGGTGGTAACGAAGATCCTATCCTTCGCGCCGTCCTTACCGTACTTCTTTTCAAGAAGCTCACGGAAGATACGGAAGGCGATAGCCGGCTCTGTGGTGGTTCCCGACTTGGAGATAACGTTAACGCAAACGTCACGTCCTTCACAGATCTCAAGAAGCTCGGACATATTGGTAGCCGAAATATCATTACCCGTGAAATAGATATCGGGGGTATCCTTTTTAAGATTATTATAATTTGCACCCTTACAGAATTCTATAGCCGCTCTCGCGCCGAGGTAAGAGCCTCCGATTCCGATAACAACAAAGATATCGCAAAGTCCCGCGATCTTCTTTGCGGCCTTCTGTATCCTTGCAAACTCTTCCTTATCGTAATTTACGGGAAGATCGGTCCATCCGAGAAAATCGCTTCCGGGACCGCTCTTTGCGTAAAGCATATCGTGAGCCTTTTTTATATCCCCCTCGATAGCCTTATAATCGGAAGAGGAAATAACGTCAGAAAGATAGGTGTCTTTTAATTTGAGTACCATAAAAAACCTCCAAGTGATGTGTATTATAAATATACTTAATTTATAATACTACATCGCTTGGAAGTAATCAAGAATATTTTGTTAACTTTATTCAGATAAAGAGATATTTTTTCAAAATTTTACCGAGAACGTGCGAAAAGGTCACTTTTTCGACGTTATCAAGAGCGTATATCTTTTCCCGTCCCAGTTCTTTATCACCCGACTTATAAATTATCTCACCGACGAGGTCGCCCTTTACTATCGGTGCGCTGAGCTTATCGGGGACAACTATCTCGGCATTTATTTTTTGGGCGTCACTTTTGGCGCAGACCGCAGAAAAGCTCTTATATCCGAGTCCGACCGAGTTTTTCACACCGAAGCTTACGTTTATCGGATCAAGCGTTTTTCCTTCGATAGACACGTACGCGTAATTTGAGAAGCCGTGGTCGAGAAGCTTTGCGGCGGATGCATTTCTGCTCTCTCTGGTCGAGGCTCCGAGAATAACGGCTATAAGCTCCATTCCGTCACGCTCTGCGGTAGAGCTTATACAGTACCCCGCCTTGGACGTAGATCCCGTCTTAAGTCCGGTACAACCGCTGTAATAGCGTATCATTCTATTGGTATTTGTCAGAACGAATTCTCCGTTTCTTATACTGTCCTGCCAGATACCCGTAAACTCAAAGATCAGCTCGTGCTTCATAAGCTCGCGCGACATTATAGCGATATCTCGTGCGCTCGTCACATGATTTACGGTATTATCGTCAAGACCGGTAGGATTTTCGAAATTGGTATTCTTCATTCCGAGCTCCTTTGCGCGCTCGTTCATTTTCTGAACGAAAAGCTCCTCGCTTCCGCTGACAAGCTCGGCAAGAGCGGTCGCCACGTCGTTTGCCGAGGCCACTACCACCGACTTTATCATATCCTTTACGCTGAGCTGCTCTCCCGCCTCAAGATAGATCTGAGATCCTCCTATCGAGGATGCGTGCTCGCTTGCGGTAACGAGCGTATCAAGCGTAAACGCGCCCGATTCCATCGCCTCCATAGTAAGAAGAAGGGTCATTATCTTTGTGACCGAAGCAGGAGACATAGACTCGTCGCAGTTCTGCTCGTAAAGCACTTTTCCGGTGCTTGCCTCAACGAGTATTGCAGCCTTTGCATCGAGATCGAGGCGCACGTCAAGCGAGACGCTTGTATCGTCAAGCATTCCGTCCTGCGACGGTCCCGAGGTGCTTTCATCCTCTCTGTCGAGTATCTCATCCGAAGCGTAAACGTATCCCACGTTAGACGTAAGAAGAGCGATCACAAGGGCGAGCGAGACAATTATCGCCCGTAGTCTGACTGTTTTTTTCACGGTATCATTTCCTCTCTTTCGTTTCATACCACAAGGTATGAGCGATACCGCTTTTTTATGATAAAAAACGGAGAGTCTCCTCTCCGTTTTTAATCGTTATTTTTTTCAAGCTCCTCGAGCTCCTCCATACAGGACATCATATAATCTTCAAGTCTTTGGGACTCCTCGTAGAGTTCGGTAAGTCTTACGTGATCGGTAGCGGCACTTCCAGAGCATTCCTCGGATATCTCCGAAAGGCGCTTATCGGTATTTTCGATCTCGCTTGCAAGGTATGCTATACGTCTTTCCTTTTTTCTTTTCTCGGATGCATTCTTTTTATCCGAAAGATATTTCTTCTTGGAGTCGGAAAGATTTTGCTCCGATCTATCCGCAAAAGAGCTCCTGCCTTCCTCCTCGATACGTTCTCTGTACCTCTGATAATCCTCGTAACCGCCGTCAAAATCAAGTAGTCTATCCTTTTCGAAGACAAGCATCCTGCTTGCAAGCTTTTTTACGAAATATCTGTCGTGCGATACGGCGACGACAGTTCCCGGGAACTGAAGAAGCGCATCCTCAAGCACCTCTCTGGATGGGATATCGAGATGGTTGGTCGGCTCATCGAGGAAAAGAAGATTCATCTTCGAGAGCATCATTTTTGCAAAGGTAAGTCTTGCCTTTTCGCCTCCGCTGAGGACTCTTACCTCCTTAAGGATATCGTCCGCTCTGAACATGAAAAGAGCGAGCGCGCTTCTGACCTCGGTCTGGGTAAGATCGGGATAGGCGTCCCAAAGCTCGTCAAGAACGGTGCTCTCGGGCGAAAGATTTTGATTTTCCTGATCGTAATATCCGACCTTTACGTTATATCCGTAGTCAAATCGTCCCGAATCGGGTGATTCCTTATAGTTGAGTATCTTTATAAGCGTAGATTTTCCGCATCCGTTAGTTCCCGATATAAAGAGCCTGTCCCTCTTTTTAACCTCAAAGGAAAGGTCCTCAAAAAGAGCTTTTCCGGGGAACGCCTTTGAAAGTCTTTTTACCGAAAGAACGTCGTCACCGCTTTCCTGCGACTGCTCGAAATGCATACGTATCTTGCCGGGATCATTAGTGGGTGCCTCAATACGGACCATCTTATCAAGCTGCTTCTGACGGCTCTCCGCGGCGATTATATTCTTCTCGCGGTTCCATCTTCTCTGCTGCTCGATATATGCCTCGATACGGGCTATCTCCTTCTGCTGATTCTTATACTGATGCTCGAGAACCTCTCTGTCCTTTTTCTTGGTCTCGAGATATCTGTCGTAATTTCCGTTATAGATCTTTGCTTTGCAGTGCTCTATTTCAAGTGTATGATCTGTAACCGAGCAAAGAAAATATCTGTCGTGCGAGATTATAAGGAAGGTCTTTTTACTGAGCTGTATGAATCTTTCAAGCCACGCGATGCTTTCGATATCAAGATTGTTCGTCGGCTCGTCGAGCAGGATGATATCCGGCTCTCTAACGAGAAGTCTTGCGAGGGCAACTCTTGTTTTTTGTCCGCCGCTGAGCGAATTTACGGGCATCTTCTGCATTTCCTCATTAAACCCGAGGCTACTCAGTATTCCCTTGCAACGTCCTCTGTATTCAAGTCCTCCGTCACGTACAAATCTCTCGTGCAGTACGGAAAATTCGGACGATGCGTACTCGTCGCCCTCATCTACCCTTCGTCTCAGCTCATCGAGCGTCTTTTCGAGCTCGATCATATCGCTTCGGGCATCAAGCATTTCCTCGTAGAGGGTTCTCGAGCTGTCTACCATCGCATTTTGCGCGAGATATCCGAGAGTATATCCCTTTGCCGTATAGACGCTGCCGCTATCGGGCAGAGTCTCTCCCGTTATTATCGAGAAGAGAGTTGATTTTCCCGCACCGTTTACTCCGACGATGCCCATTTTTTCTCCGCTCTGAACGGAAAAAGATATATTTTCAAGCACCTGCTTTACGCCGAAAGCAAGTGATATTTTTTCGCATCCGAGTGCGATCATCAAGTTCTCCTCCCTTCATTTTGTTTGTTTTGTCACTGATCCGCTACTGCTATAAGATCCATCTCCCATGCGGGAACGCATTCCTTTCTTCGGAGATAAAGCTTATATTCCGGATAATTTTCATTTATATAGAGCGGTATATCGAATATATCCTCACTTCTGTGATAGAGCGAGATCAGAAGATCGGGTAGATCTCTTTTTATAATCTCGGAGCTTCCGACAAGTGCCTTCATTTCAGCGCCCTCGACGTCGTATTTGATATAATCTACCTTATATCCACGTGCGACACTGTCAATGCGGACCATATCAGCAAGTATTTCCTTACCGCCCGAAAAAGCGTTGGAGTTTCGGTTTCCCGCACTTCCGAACGCCACCTGTTCGTCCTTATCCCACGCGCCTGCCGGGATCGCGTTTATTTTTCCCGGGTAATTATCGGCAAAGGTCCTAAGCTTACGGAAGTTTCTGATATCGGGCTCAAGGCAGAATATCTTCTCGACAGACCGACACATATTTAAAAGTGCGCTTGCAGTATCCCCGGTATACGCTCCCGCATCTACAGCTATCTTAAAGTCTGCGTAGCGAAGCGGCGTATCGTTCGGATCGCTCACCGCCGCGCGCAAAAGGTCTATCCTTCCGCTCAGCTTGTACTTTATTATGTTGTCGAATATATTTCTTGACGTTTCGTCGGCAAGAAGATCTCTGACACGGTCATGCTTTTCCCTTGATCTCTCAAAAAACCCGAAATTAAAAAGCGTTTCGCCCGCAAGAGGAACGTCCGGTGAATACATCTCGTACCTACCGGACATTTCATAAAGCGTATCAAGCACTTCTCTTCTCGGACTTCCGAACGAAACGAGGATTATAGGATCCTCGTATTTTTCTTTTATCTCCGAAAAGGACAAGACCCTTTTTGAGTGAAAGCTCTGACCTCTGACAAATCCGTCCGAGGCAAAGAAATCACTGATCTCAAGTCCGTAAAGGTCAAGGACATCGATGATCTTATCGGCACCGTTGCCCATTCCGTACATGACTAACGGTCTTTTTGCCTCGACAAGATAGCTCCAAAGATCGTTCATCACCTTACGAACTCGTTATATATAGCCTTGAGAGCCGATTCAAAATCATGCTCCTCAACGCTGAGGATGATATTGAACTCACTCGAACCCTGATCGATCATTCTGATATTGATACCTGCCGATGCGACCGCGTTGAAAACTCTTGCCGCAGTTCCGTAGGACTGTACCATTCCGCGTCCGACTACCGCTATAAGAGCGAGTCCGTCCTCAACGTAGATGGTGTCGGGATTACAAGCGAGGCATATCTCGTGAACTATTTCGGAACGGCATCCCTCAAGCTCGTGAGTCGACACGATGGCGCTCATGGTATCGATTCCCGAAGGAAGATGCTCAAAGGGTATCGAGTGATTTTCGAGAACGCTGAGAAGTCTTCTTCCGAATCCGATCTCCGAGTTCATCATATCCTTTTCAAGCGAGATAGCGGAAAAGCCTCTTCTTCCCGCAATACCCGTGATAAGATTTTTGGTATCATCCTTATCTGCCTTTGCAACGATCATGGTTCCTGCATCGTCGGGTCTGTTGGTATTTCTGATATTGATCGGGATACCGCTGAGTCTTACGGGGAATATAGCATCCTCGTGAAGGACGGTAGCGCCCATATATGCGAGCTCGCGAAGCTCGTGATAGGTTATAACGTCGATAGTCTTCGGGTTTTTAACTATGCGGGGATCAGCCATTAAAAATCCCGAAACGTCGGTCCAGTTCTCATATATATCCGCCTGAACGGCTCTTGCGACGACCGATCCCGTAATATCGCTTCCGCCTCTTGAGAAGGTCACTACCTTTCCGTTTGGAAGAGATCCGTAAAAGCCGGGAATGACCGCATATTCGTGCTTTTCAAGCTCCTTTGCAAGTACACTATTCGTCTTTTCCGAGTCGAGCTGCTTATTTTCGGTAAAGAATATACATTTTGCAGCGTCTATGAAATCAAAGCCGAGATATGCGGCAAGAATCATACCGTTAAGATATTCTCCTCTGCTCGCTGCGTAGCTATCATCGGCACCCGACGTGATATTCTCGTATATAGCATCAAATTCCCCATCGAGAGAAAGATCGAGTCCGAGATCGGCTATAATAGCGTTGTATCTTTCCTTTATCTTATCGAAGATCTCGTTTATACCCTTGCCCGATGATGCGAGCGTATGGCAGGAATAAAGCATATCCGTAACCTTGGTATCTCCGTCAAATCGTTTGCCGGGAGCGGAGGGTACCACGTATTTTCTTGTCTTATCCGAGAGAACGATGTCCGCTACCTTTTTAAACTGAGTCGCATCAGCAAGCGAACTGCCTCCGAATTTTACCGTCTTTACATAACTACTTTGCACAGTGTATCTCTCCTTGTTTTTACACAAAATATAAAACTATACCTTACATTATATGTCCTTTTCTCCTAATTGTCAAGCAAATTCACCACATGCTTTTAATTTTCGGACAAAAAATCAAAAAAAGCTCTTCTTTTTACGCCCTTTTATACATTTTGTCGATATTGTCAGACTTTATTTTAATTTTTTGCCGCAGCAAGCGACAAAAACGCGTATAAATCCACGCTTTTCAGTGGCTAAAAACGGCTTTAAAAAAAACTTTGAAAAAAATTGAAAAAATTTCAAAAAAGGGGTTGACAAATTTTTTTTTATGAGTATAATAGTGAATGTCGCCGATACGGTGACACAATCTGCGAGAGTGGCGGAATTGGCAGACGCGCACGTTTGAGGGGCGTGTGGATTACTCCGTACGGGTTCAAGTCCCGTTTCTCGCATAAGTTGCGGGCGTCCGAGTGACGCCCGTTTTTCTTTTAATTTTTTCATATTAAGGAGTAAAAATGTTATGACAAAAGCGGATATTTTTTCAGGCTTCCTCGGTGCAGGAAAGACCACACTTATCAAAAAGCTCGTAAACGAAGCCTTTGACAATGAAAAGCTCGTCATTATCGAAAACGAGTTCGGAGAGATCGGAATAGATTCGGGATTTTTAAGTGAGGCAGGCGTAAACGTCACCGAGATGAATTCGGGTTGTATTTGCTGCTCGCTCGTAGGAGACTTCGGAAAGGCGCTCACCAAGGTGCTCGACGATTATTCTCCCGACCGTATCCTCATCGAGCCCTCGGGTGTCGGAAAGCTCTCCGACGTTATAAAAGCGGTCGAGAACGCAGGTGAGACCCGTCTTTCCCTTGACGGTGCGGTCGCGGTAATAGACGCAAAAAAATGCAAGGTATATATGAAGAATTTCGGAGAATTCTTCAACAATCAGATAGAGCACGCAAAAACGATAGTCCTCAGCCACACTGCGGGTCTTTCGGATGAAAAGATAGCGGAAAGCGTAAAGCTCATACGCGAGCACAACGAGGACGCTTTGATAGTTACCACCGATTGGAACGAGCTCGACGGAAAGCAGCTTCTTGAGACGATCGAGCGCTCCGCGCCTTCCCTTTCGGACGAGCTCAAGGCGCTTGAAGACGAAGCACGCTGTCCCGTATGCGGTGAGCATCACCACCATCATCACGATCATGACGAGGAGTGCGAGTGCCATCACCATCACCACGATCATGACGAGGAGTGCGAGTGTCATCACCATCACCACGATCACGACGAGGAATGCGAGTGTCATCACCATCACCACGACCACGACGAGGAGTGCGAGTGCCACCACCATCACCACGATCACGACGAGGAGTGCGAGTGCCACCACCATCACCACGATCACGACGAGGAGTGCGAGTGTCATCACCACCACCACGATCACGACGAGGAGTGCGAGTGTCATCACCATCACCACGATCACGACGAGGAATGCGAGTGTCATCACCATCACCACGATCACGACGAGGAGTGTGAGTGTCATCACCATCACCACGATCACGATCATCATCACCATCACGCCGACGAGGTCTTCACAAGCTGGGGCAAGGAAAGTGCAAGAAAATACACCAAGGACGAGCTTGAAAGCATCCTCAGCGAGCTTGACAACACGAGCAAATACGGATATGTTTTGCGCGCAAAGGGATACGTTGCAGGCGACGGCTGCTGGTATTATTTCGATTTCACTCCCGAAGATCCCGACATACGCACAGGCTCTCCCGCACCCTGCGGACGCTTCTGTGTCATAGGATCAAAGATCAACACCGATGCACTTGAGGAGCTTTTCAGATAAGAGGAAAAACAGATGAGAGAAATTCCGGTATATATAATAACAGGATACTTGGATTCGGGAAAGACAACCTTTATCCAGCAGACTCTTGCAGATCCTAATTTTTGCGAGAAAAAGGACAGAGTTCTCGTAATTTCCTTTGAGGAGGGCGAGATCGAGCTTGATCCGAGCGAATTTGCAAGTAAAAATGTCTTTCTAAAGCAGATAGATCCCGAAAGCGAATATTCTTCCCTCACCTTCGCCGGATTCGAGAAGGAGCACAAGATCGACAAGGTCATGATCGAATGCAACGGAATGCACCTTTTGGAGGAGCTCTATGCCGCATTTCCGCAAAATTGGGCGATAGCCCAGCAGGTGCTCTTCTTCGATTCCACCACCTTTGAGATCTACAATAACAACATGAGAAACCTTACGGTCGACAAGCTAAACGACACCGATCTCGTCGTATTCAACCGTGCAAATGATGACAGTAATTTCGATCTTTTTCACAAGGTAGTACGTGCGACAAACAGACGCGCTATGATACTTTTTGAAAAGGTGACCGGCGAGATAATGAACGATGACATTGAGGATCCGCTTCCCTACGACGTAAATGCTCCCGTGATCGAGATCGCCGACAAGGATTTCGCGATCTTTTTCCGCGATCTTACCGAAAATCCCGACACATACGAGGGAAAGACCCTACGCTTCAAGGTAATGACCGTCAAAAACGTCGAGCTTGCTTCGGGGGAGATGCTGATAGGGCGTCACATCATGACCTGCTGCGCGGACGATATCAAATACTGCCCTATTATCTGCAAATGTAGAAAGGCGTACGATTTCAGCACATATGACTGGGCTATACTTGAGGGAGTGATGCGTACCGAGCGTCACAAGCTCTACAACGGTCCGGGACCGGTATTCGAGGCTCTGAGTGCTACGCATACGGAAAAACCCGAGCAACCGGTAGCTACCTTCTACTGATATGAAGATCCGAATTTGTTCCAAACAAGGATATCTATCTTTGCCTTCCTCACGTTAAAAAAAGCTTAATACCAAAACAAAAGCACGGAGATCTCCGTGCTTTTATTTTTTCAATTCTCTCATGTATCCAAGCGGCGACACGCCGGTACGCTTTTTAAAAACCGCACAAAAATACGATTCGTTCACAAAGCCGCATCTCTCCGACACAGTGCTTACAGAAAGCTTATCCTTTCCCGTCAGCATCTCCTTTGCAAGCTCTATACGGGTATCGGTTATGTATTCAACTATAGTCATTCCCATCTGCGATTTAAATTTGCGGCAGAGATGATATTTGCTGGTATGGGAAACATCGCACAGGGTATCGATAGTTATCTGCTCGTGTATATGCTCATTTATGTAGGATATCGTTCTTGATATAGTATCGCGTGGCGAGCTGATGGTTCCCATATTGTATCTGCAAAGCAGAACAAGTAGACCGAGCGCGCTTGAAAGCGATTCTGCGTTCTTCATTTCAAGATCATCGCGCGAGGATATAGTGTCAAAAAGCATCCTTGCCTTTTCCAGCGCATCGTCGGAGAGCTTTGAGAATACTGCCTCCTTTTCCTCCAGAAACTCAAAGAGCTCTTTATCCGCCTCGATCACGGACGCTCCGACAAGCATCTTTATACGGTCATAGCACGTAGGATCATCCGGCAAGGTATAATGAAGCGCACCGCGTGCGATATAATACAGTCCTCCGCTCACAAGAGGATAGACTCCGCTTTTAAAAACTATACTTCCCGTGCCTTCAAGAACAAGGATAAGCTCGGCTCCGTCGTTTACGCGATGCCACATATTATACATTTTGTCCCTTCCCCGCTCACGGAAAGGAGGTGATACTATGTTTACGCTCATGTTGTACTCCACATATTCTTTTTCTATATTATACCACCAAAAAGCAATATGTCAATAAAAGCAAGCAATATTCATATAGAAAAACATTAAAAATTATATTATAATCAAATAAACCTACAATTGAAAGGAGAGACCATAAAAATGGAAGGACTCAAAAAATTTATTGTCAGCCGTGACGACTCGACCTACGAGGCGTGGCCGGATATCACACTCACACCAAGCGGTAAGCTTATCTGTACCTTTACCGAATGTAAGCATCACCACAACCGAGACGATTCGCGCATAGTGATAACCGAGAGCCTTGACCGTGGCAGAACGTGGAGCAAAAAAAGACCCTTCACCGAGATGTCAAACGCGGCATGCTATTTCAACAACTCGCGTGTTTCGGTACTAGGCGACGGACGCATCGCAGTCGTGTGTGACAAAGTAGAAGGCGGTGAGCGCGGTCCGGTTTACGAATCGGAAATATGGGTATGGCTCAGCGAGGACGACGGAAACACTTGGAGTGAGCCGACTGTTTATCCCTTCTGCGGCATCGTTCCCGATAAGCTTAAGCAGCTGAAAAACGGCAGAATCATACTCGCCGCACACAACAAAAGTATCGAAACGGGCAAGCTTGAAGAGTACCTTTGGTACAGTGATGACAATATGAAGACCTGGTCCGAGCGCATCACCGTTGCATCCGACGAAAGATACAATCTCTGTGAGGCATCGATACTTGAGTGTCACGATGGCACGCTCGTAGCCTTCATGCGTGAAAATTCGCTTTTGGGATATGACTGTATGAAAACAATATCCTACGACAACGGCGAAACGTGGAGCAAGGTATATCCCTCGAACCTTCCCGGATGTCACCGTCCTGTCAGCGGATTTTTACCCGACGGAAGCGTGCTCATCTCCTACCGCTTCATAACAGGCGGCGAAAGACCGTACGCCTTCTGCTGTCAGAATACCTTCTACGCGATCTGCAACGAAGAGAGCGCAAAGGAACCAAACAGATGGAAGCAGGGATACCGCATCGTTCCCCTCGACTATGACAGAAGCCACACCGCGGATACGGGATATACCGGCTGGGTGGCATTTCCCGACGGCGAGATATATATGGTAAACTATATCCTCGACGATGCACCAAAGGCACAGATACGCGGATACAGCTTCAAGATCGATTCGCTTCTCGTGAAACAATAAAACAAATTATATAAACATAGGAAAGGATACGAAAATGAAATTTGAGCTTAAAGAATTTACGGGGGTCATCCCTGCGTACGTAACTCCGTTTGACAAGGAGGGAAATTATTACGAAAAATCTGCGAAGGAGGTTGTAAATTGGCTTATTTCGCAGGGCGTCGGAGGATTTTATCTTACGGGAAGCAACGGCTTCGGTGCCGCTATGGATTCTTGTGAGAGAATGAAGGTCGTTGAATCGATATGCGATATAGTTGACGGAAGAGTTCCGGTCGTTGCGCATATTGCAGCAGTATCGGGTCAGCTTTCGGCAAAGATGGCGCGTCATGCGGAAAGTGTCGGATGCACCGGTGTTTCGGCAGTTCCCTCCTACTATTACAAGCTGAATCCGGATGAAATGTACCGCTATTACAGTGAGATAGCCGCGGCAAGCGATCTTCCGCTCGTTATTTACGCACAAACACACGTTTACGAGCCCTCTGTCGAGATGTTCGAGAGACTCGCCACTATACCGAACGTAAAGGGACTGAAGTTCACGGGCGCCAACCATTATATGATGGGACGCATCAAGGAAAGGCTCGGCAAGGACTTTATGGTCTATTCGGGCTTTGACGAAATGTTCCTGTCGGGACTCATATTCGGTGCGGACGCGCTTATCGGCGGAACCTACAACGTCATCCCCGACCTTTACATAAGCGCCAAAGCAAAGTTCGAAGGCGGAGATCTGAAGGGCGCGCAGAAGGAAATGTTCGTTGCCAACAGAATAGTAGAATCGCTGCTCAAAAATGATATTCAAGCCGCAATGAAGGTCTGCACCGAAATTATGGGAATGGACGCAGGATACAATCCCACTCCATTTGCAATGATGGACGAGACCTCAAAGCAAAAATTCCTTTCCGAGTTGAAAAATATAAAGGAAAGCACCGACGTAAGCTGCAGCCTTTTCGAGGCGCTCTAAGTTGCCGGTCTACGGCTTACCGAACAGTACAAAAAAAGCACACACTGCCATCAAGACAGTGTGTGCTTTTTTAATGGGGACGACAGAATTCGAATCTGTGACCTCATGCATGTCAAGCATGCGCTCTAACCGGCTGAGCTACGCCCCCGCGACTACGCTATTGTATCACACAAGTCTCGATTTGTCAAGTACTTTTCGGCATTTATTTTACAATTTTCTTTAATTGAACATTCGGGCGAAAGTATGTATCTGATCTTGACTTCAGATACGCCACATCCTATTATGGAATCGGGATACCGTCGGCATCAAAGCTCTATCTTAATGTCTGACCGCAAAAAATATTAACTTTTTGTAAACTAAACACTTTTTTTCAAATTATGCGATTTTTTTACGATCTTTTGGTGTCTTTATTTACGGAGGATACAAAAAAATAACATCAAACGAAAGGAACACTCAGTTATGAAAAAAGCTTTATGTATCATTTTAGTATTTGCCGCATGCGTATGCTGCTTTGCATCATGCGCAAAAAATCCCCCGAAATACGATCTTCCGCCCGTTGAGGAAATAACTCAAACATATCTTTCTGCCGTGGTAACCGACATACCCGACAAGGACACTCTCAAGGTAGACGTATGTGAAGAATATCAAAAATATTTCGGAAAGACCGCAACCGTAAAGCTCGGCAAAACTTACTCCGACGATATATCCATCGGAGAAGAGGTCTATATACACATCGATCGTATCGAGGGAGAAACTTATTTTATAATATATGCAAAAGAGGTTTATTTAGCAAACAAAACAAAATACGACAAACCGGTCATATACCTCTATCCCGAAAAGGAGACCGTATGCTCGGTGAAGGTCGAGCTTGACGGAGAACTCACCTGCACTTATCCCGAGCACGGCGAAAACGGTTGGCAGAATTTCACCGCCCGTCCCGACGGCACGCTTATCTTCCCCGACGGCAAGGAATATTACT
>JAFTUC010000019.1 GCA_017466445.1 Clostridia bacterium | reverse complement strand
ATATCCCAAAGCAACAGCATTGCGTTGCGAGCAATGAATTTTATTTCCTCGCTCGCGTATTTCCTTGACGGATGAAAGTAACATTCGTCAAGCTCATCCTCGAATCTTTTGTCGTCGTGAAGGCTGTATCGACTATTCTCCATCATCGATTACCTCCCTTTTTCGAGTGACCTTCGATCCACTCTACTAGTTTTTCCTTCGTCACAAGAATTCGTTTGCCGATTCTAAACGACGGAAAATCTTTTTCACTCATCAGCTCGTAAGCCGATGCGCGCGACACACCGAACAGTTGCGCCAGAGTTGCTGCGTTGATGAACATTGGTAGCTCATCGTAGTTTTTAATAAGTGGTTGCTTCATGTTTTTACCTTCCTTTTTAGAATTTAGGTTCATGTATGTAACGCAACCTCGGTGTGTCATATTCGGTTTTGAATGAACGATTTGAATAAGAATTTATATCTACCCCCACGGCAGAGAAAAGAAAAATGAGCACCCGAAGAAGGCAGAGCTATGCTCTGCGAGATCTTCTGATGCTCACCCTTGCTTCCCATGTTCACCGATGGGAGGATAGATCACTTTCGATTTTACAATATTTCTATTACAAATTCTTGTCCGTTATCTGTATACCTTATATCCAACCATTTCATCATGTCATCAAGCTTTCCTTTGAACGAATTAATCCAATCCAACGGAACGGTCACGATAATACGGTCTTTTTCTACAGCAATATCATATTTTTCAAAAATCTGTTTCGCATTATCTTTATGGTATCCGAATTCATCCATGCTCGAACCAAACATATTTCTATGGAAAATTTTATAAGGTTCTAACGTGTCGGACATACAAAGAATAAATAGCAGTGGATTCTTATGAAAATTAATTTTTTCATATGCATCTCCGATTAGATAATCCAATCCATATTGTCGATAGATTTCTTCGGTGCCGCTGTCCGCTTTCCAAATATTATGCTTGATTATACAATCCGCAACATAGGAAAACATGACTGTTTGATCCAAGCCAACTCTCAGATTATTATCAAGAATATTTCGGATAGTAAATTCTTCGATATTGACATTTCTGTCGTATCTTTTCTTATCTCTAAATTCATGCAAGTAGTTTTTTATAATCAAATATAAAAAATCACTCCACCTGCGATACCATGATCAACGCATTGATTATATGGGCAACCGCATAAACGATAGTGCAAATATTTAGATGTTTTACCGCTACTGATGGAAGGAATGCGAACCTTTCTATCGTTACATCTAAAATACTTCGAATTATCGCAGATATATTTTTCTATCGCAGCCTTATCAGATAATTCGACCTCAGCTTCAATCAAATGATGATTATCATATATGCGATTTCGGTTATACCTTTTTCGATAGTAAAAACTCGGAGTCCAGACTGAATGCTTTACATCCAATTCTTTTCTAAGTGCATCAATGGACGCGAGATGGTATCTAATTGATGTTTGCGAAGTGTTGCCTAACTTATTAACAATTCTTTCCTTAAGCGAATCGTCCTGTTCATATTGATATCCAAAATCATGATACAAACTAGTAAGATTCCAAACATACGTGAATGGATACTCTACTCGAATGTTTTCGAATGAACAAAATCGATTCAACTTACCATTCATCAAACCATCCATCAATATAAAGCCTAAAAAGAACGACGAAACGGAATGTGCCGCTCTGGGAGAAGATATTTTCCTCGCATCAAACCTATCATTGCCGTCAACAACGTAAGATGTTAGCATGTGTTTTTTCGCATGCAAAAAAGTCCAATCTATAAATTCAGAGGGATCTTTAAAAATACTTTCTATGGTTTCTCTATCATGGCAATGATAGTAATCCCAACGATTCCAGTTCGGATTCGAAATGATATTTTTTAACCGTTCGTAATAGTTCATATCTTCACCTACCTACTGAATCATAAATTGGTATCGCTACATATCCACGCGCTACCTTCGGCTTTTCAATGATAGCTACGGTGGTTTTGCACCGCGAACATATCATCGTTTTTCCCTGATAGCTTTCGTCGGCTATCTTGGTCGTAATGCGAAGCTTGTCCTTCGGATCACAACTGAACAAAAGAGTTCGACTGCAATCCGAGTTTGGACATCTTGCTATGGGGATGCGTTTAATTTTATTCTCCATCAAAATCCCCCTTTACCAATTCATTTCCTTTGCTAACTCAAAAAGACAAGCGTTGAATGCTTGCTGCTGATGGTTGGCATCTATCTTCTTAACAGCTTCACACAAATCGTGAATTGCTTTCACTGCATTAACAATTTCCTTCTGCTGTTCGAACTCGTGTTGCTGTCTTTGCATTTCATGATAATAATCCGGGTTGACATATTGCGGATTAAACATTTGATTGTAAAATGTATTCATCTCTACTCCTTTCTTAATGTATATCTTTTATGACTTTCAAGGCGATTCCCTGAATGATAAGTTCTGACGGATAGATATCAATTCTATCCTCTGAGTACGTTTTGTTCTCTGCGTGTAATCTTGGCTTGTTTCCTTCCCAAAACAGGCGTTTCAAGGTGTTGCCTTTATCGGTCAAGGCTACAATAACGTCGCCGCTGTTGGCTGTTTCTGCTTTCTTTACGAGCACGAGATCACCTTCCTCGATGCCGATATCCACCATCGAATCTCCGTAAGCTTCAAGCAAAAAGCACTCGCCGTCAATCCAATCCTCCGGGATTGCGAGATATCCTCGAATATGCTCCTCTTGCTCGTCGGGAGATCCGCAAACGACACTACCGAGAATCGGTACACGATGGAACTCGCAACGCATCTTACGCTGCAATGGAATCTCCAAGGTTTTCTTTCCGTTGTAAGAAACAATTCCGCGCTTTTTCAGTTCAAGCACGTAACGGTACGCCGTTGTTTTCGCCATGCTCATATAGTCCATGATATCCGCAAGTCCGGGAGCATCGCCGTTGTTCTCTCTCGCATACTGCTTGATGAACTCCGCAATTTCTTGCAGTTTTTTCTCGTCCATAACTCTCATAAAAAGCACCTCTTTTTCCTTTTCGAAACTTGTTGTTCCATTATAACATTTTTATGATAGTTTGTCAATACCTTTTCGGAACTTTTGTTCCGTTTTCGGAAAGCCTTTTTCTTTGTTTATTGCTCCCAAATAATTTGTGAGCGGTAATTCGAACTCACCTCTATGTAAACGAGGCGGTCTTGAAATCCGATTGTCAAAACCGCCTTGGGGGTTCGAATATATGCTTTTTGCTTGAACTATTCACATTTTTGTGGTATAATGTATCTACAAGCCTCGGCTTGAATATTTTATCGGAGTGTGCTTTTTGAAAAACACCAACACATTGGAGATTGTATTGTAAACGAGAGGTTTGCAAATACATTCTCAGCATTCCTCTCGTGCCTGAGCGTCAACAGATATGAAAGGATTAAAAAATGAATAATTTGACGATACGTTTAGAAACCGAAAAAGATTATAGAGCAGTAGAAGAGCTCACCCGTGAGGCGTTTTGGAATGTCTACAAGCCAGGCGCAGACGAACATTATTTCGTCCATACGATGCGCTCGCATCCCGACTTTATTCCCGAGCTTGCATTCGTGCTTGAGAAGGACGGCGAGATCGTCGGCAACATTATGTACACGAAGGCTTGGCTTGAGGACGAGAACGGTGAGCGCAAGGAGATACTTTCCTTCGGGCCGCTTTGCGTCGCACCCGAATATCAAAGACAGAAGCTCGGCAAGATACTGATCGAGCATTCCTTTGAGGTAGCACGCAAAATGGGCTACGATGTGAACATCAATTTCGGAAATCCGGGCAACTACGTAAGCCGTGGATTTGTGAGCTGTAAAAAGAAGAATGTCAGCTTTGTTGCCCCAGGCAACTTCCCTACCGCCCTGCTCGTTGCAGAGCTTGTTCCGGGCGCGCTTGACGGCAGAAAGTGGATGTACATTCCTTCCACCGCCGCCGACTGCTGTGAAGACACCGCTGCTGTTGAAGCCTTTGACGCAACATTTCCTCCAAAGGAGAAGAAGTGGATGCCAAGCCAAGAGGAGTTCTATATCTATAGTCATTCTTCGGTAGTTCGCTAAACGTAAAATTAGCCTCTGAGAAGTCGAAAGATTTCTCAGAGGCTTTTTCTTATTTAGTCATCATCTTCTTCCCTGCTATGCCAATACTCATCGTTGTTCGGATTGCATTGGTTTGCATGGTTGTCTTGGTTCGCCCAATAAGCATCGTTATTGGGGTTGTTTTGATTTGCATAATGATCAAGCTGCGCTTGTGTGTGCGTATGTCCTGATACTCCGTGTCCTTTTCCCATTAGTACAACCTCCTTCAATTTTGTTTGTATATTTCATATTCATTTCTTGAACCTTTTACACGAATGGCAATATATCTTGTTCCATTTGCCTTCCAATGAGGAAATGAGTCTGCTTTTTCTTCATTGGTATCACGATGGCAAATTATAATGTTTTCCAAGATATCGCATCCACCTTTAGAAAGCGGTCGGATATGGTCAATCGTTGGATAAAAACTGCTTCTAGGATTTCCGCATGCAGACTTTTTCATGAGCCTACCTGCATAATCATACACCTCCGTTTTGTTTCCAAAAACGCGATTCCATACCTCAACGGTATTGTACTTTGACATTTTGATTACCTCCTTTAGTATTCAAGGAGCATTATTTTTTAATCAAATGGTTTTCTATGTTTATAATTTGAGAATACAGTTCATTGAGCCTATCAACTTTGCTCTGTATTTCCGGTTTTTTTGATTTTACGTCAGCACATATAATGTTGGTGGTAACTCTCGCACTATCTCTAAGAAAATAACAATAAAAACTAATTACGTTTTTTTCCTCGGATATATGATAATCACGAAGTACATTAGCAATAACCTCCTGAAAACCTTGATTTCTATAAAGGTTCTCTTTCATTTGCTTAGCAACTTGGAGAATCGCTTTTTTCAAAGCGTTGTAAGTATCTTCGTTATGCTTGATAGCCGCATCCAATAGCATATTAGCTTTACTGCTATTTTTCTTTATCGCCGCAACTATAAGCTTGTCGAGGAAAGGAAACATCCATAAGAACTCTTCCTTTTGCCACTTTGACTCTACGTAATATTCTTCGCAAAAATATTGAACCGCCTTCGACTTGGAACGCAGAATCGTCTCGATAAAGTTTTCATCATAATATTCACTGAACTTTATACTTGTAAGTGATGTGGTAGTCATTGCTAGCTGCGGCGGAAACTCTCTTGCTCTCATTTCATACAAGACATCATAGTCATTGCTTTCAAGTGCGAGAGAGATAATTTGGGTTCTCAGAATCTTGTTCTCGTAGAGTTCGTTTTCAAAAGTTCTTGCTTCATAAGGTCTTTCCTTAAGAGTTGTGCTTGCACCGAAGTTGAAATCAACATATCCCTTATCATCAGAGATCAAGGTGATATAGCCGTTCTCAATTAAAAACCTGATAAAACCATAGTTTTTAAATTCGATGGCATAATCCACGACCGTTTTACCAAATTCATCTGCGTAAGAAGCAATACAATCCTCACGATTAATGTACTCGATCCAATCTCGTTCATCGGTCGAAAAAGCAATATTGTAATTGGTTCTTCTGTTAGTAATCGGTTTCGCAACTGCTCCTGCAGAAAGCATTTGTTCGCACGATACGCCTAACAGTTCAGAGAAAATGGGTAAGTCGTAGGTTTGAATACTTTTCTTACCTTTTAAGATTTGGGAAAGCCTATTCGTAAGTTTACGTATCTCTTCGCTGCGTTGGTCTTGCGGATCGTCTGAAAAATCCATTGTGAGATCAATATACGCCACGCAAAACTGTCTGCATGAAGGATATTTTGATAAGATCAGTTTCTTTAAGTAAGCCCCTATTTCTTCATTGGTTTTAAGTTCAAACATGCCACTCAACTCCTTGTACCAAAAGTATATCACAGATCGTTTTATTTGTATATCTAGTATTTGTATACACGAAAAGCATACATAATTTTTACACATACAATTATATACACTTTTGGTGTATATGTCAATGCTTTGCAAACAAAAATCTGCCCTGACACGAGCAAATTTCTCGTTGAGCCTTTTTTCTTTGTTTATTGCTCCCAAATATTTGGGGAGCGGAAAGATGCATTCAAGGCCTTGACAAAATTCCGATTCTAAGTTACAATACGACACCGGCGGAAGAAGAAAAGCCCTTGAGATGGGAGTTCACTTCCCTGCTCTCAAAGGCTTTCGACCACATGGCTTGACCACGCGGTTTCGGTTCTTCATGACCACATATTTCGGTCGGCTGCTTTCGGGCTGACCACATTGTGTTTTTTCTCTGCCTGTTTTCTGCTTGCGGCTGCTACCGCCCACCTGTTTCTTTGACCGATTTTTAGGTGACCACTTGTGCTTTTTAGAGGTGCGCGTTTTGACCACATTCTTGACCATAGTGCGGAGTGGACTACATGGAAACAGTAGTACACGAGAGCACGAAAATGTATGCTTTGGTTGAAAGAATAGCACTAAAAAGCACTAGATAGCACTAGAAAAACATAAAAATCGGTCTTGGGGTAAAGCCCAAATTGCAAATTCTTTGAAAACCAAAGGCGAAAGAATGTACTAGTTATCACTAAATGATACTAAATAGTACTAAAAAGACTAAATGACACGAAAAATCGTGCCAAAACCGCTCGATTATAGAGGTTTGTTGTCAAAGTCTTCTCATTTTTTGCTTGATTTTCGGCGAACTTTAGCATTTTCTAAATCTTTTTCTAATATTTTATCATTAGAACTTTCAAAGGAAAGGAGACTTTTGAAAATTCTTCTCAAAGAGATAGAGTCAAATAGTTCAAGTCTCCTTTAGTGTCATTTGTCAACGTGATAAGTCTATAAAACAGTATCCGTAAGTTGCCCTGCGATATCGGCATTTTCGAAGCGCATAATACTTTCCTCGTGTGTACCGAAGCTAAGGAAATTAACACTTCCGTACCAAACGACGGACTGATCGATAACAGTAAATTTCTGATGAAAATCGGATTTATAACTAACAATCACACTGTTTTCTTGTAACTTCTCCGCGCAACCGTTAACCGTATCTCGATCTCTCTCCTTGAAATCCTCGGGAGGTCGCGTAACTACCGTTACTTTAACGCCGCTTTCAATAATTGGATCAAGGATTTTCATAAGACTTGTGATCCTGCTCTTTCTCATAAACGGACTGACGATCAAAATCTCGCTTTGAGCGTTTTGCAAATCATTGCAAAATCCGTGGTAGAATGATTTACCGTCATAGATCAGATCGGGAGCCGCATTGATATTTGACAACAGCTTCGTTTTATACCCAATAGCGGAATAACTTTTCACTCGTTTTTGATACATTCTTTCAAGCACGGGAATATGAATATCCACGTAATCGTACACTTGAACTTCGGTTTTGCCTTCATAATTTCTGTGGAGTCTGCCGGCATATTGTGCGACTTTTCCCTTCCATGCAATCGGTAATGCAAGGAATAACGTATCAAGCCGAGGATAGTCAAAGCCCTCTCCAACATATTTGCCCGTCGCTATAATTACAACAGATTCGTTGGCTGGAATTGCTTCAAGTCTTTCCAATGTTTCTCTGCGCTCCTTTGCGGAAGCTGTTCCTACGAGTTGAATAACGTTTTTGCAAGAACAGGAAAGCCGTTCAGCAAGCAACGCAACGTGCTCGCGCCGTTCTGTCAATACAATTGGATTTCGCCCACCTTTTAGGGCTTCAGCAACATCAGAAACGATCGTATTATTTCGCATTTCATTCTCGGATAATTTTTTATAAATATCCGTAATGCTCGGCTTGCCTTCGCTGTGATAGCGCGTATTGGTAAATCTCGGTACAAGATAATGCTCAAAGTTGCGCTTTTCAGCTTGTTCCTTCGCATCAACACGATATCGAATCGCACCGCACTGCATGAATATTATCGGATGATGACCATCCTGTCTTGTTGGTGTTGCGGTCAGGCCATACACATATTTCGCGTTTGCATATTTGAGAATCGTTTCAAAGTTGACCGCAGAAACATGGTGACATTCGTCAACAATGATCATCCCATAGTTTCGCACAATCTCTTTCACTTCGTCACCGCTAACAAGAGACTGCATGACGGCAACATCCACAATACCGTGCACGGTATCCTTTCCGGCACCGAGAACACCAACGGGAGACCACACCTTCTTGCGGCCTCTTCCCTTCTTTTCTTCGGGAGGTGTTATGTCAAACTTCAAAAAGTTTTCAAGAGACTTTTTCCATTGTGTCATCAAAGCTTGTGTATGTACGAGAATCAAGGTGTTCGTTTTTCTTTGCCCGATCATATACGAGGCAATGACAGTCTTACCGAACGCCGTTGTTGCAGATAGAACACCCGTATTTTGTTCCAATAGTGCGTCTGCCGCAGGCCGCTGTTCTTCACGCAACTCACCGTTAAAAGTAACGGGTATAATCTCTCCTGAATTAGTTTTATCTTCGATTGCATATGATACGCCTACTTCTTCGAGCAGATTGCAAAGTGCATCCTCACAACCGCGCGGAATGGCGATATAATCTTCCGTGATATCCGCTGTGCATATGATCCGCGGCTTATCGTATATTGGCAATCGCATTGCTTGTGCACGGTAAAAATCGGGGTTTTTGAATGCCGCCAAGCGTTTGATCTGATTTTTTGCGTTTGCAGACAAATCTGCAGTAGGAATATACAACATGCTTGCACGGACGATGTTCAGTACCATAGGAAAATCACTATGCGTAATTTTACTTTTCTTCTTCGTTTCCCAAGGCTTACTATCGGATTCGCTGACGAGCTTACCAAGCTCGCCATCCCTGCCAAAGGACACAACCAATGCTTCAACCGAATCTGCACTCAGTTTTTTTACAGTAGAAAGATATGCCCACTGATCCTCGTATGGATTAAGATTATCGTCCACAAATACGCTGTTTCCGCTTTTCCTTGCCAAGCCTTGCAAAGGTAACGCCACAAGATTTCCAAATCCACCGTCAGGCATGGTATCTTGGTTTGGAAATAATCTGTCATATGACTTAAAAGACAGCTCACCGCGCCTCTCCATCGCCTTAGTCAAAATACCGCTTCCCAATTTGCGTGCGGTAGCGGCAGGAACAGGCGACTCGAAGAATATCCAAGCATGAGCTCCGTTTCCCGAACGGGATCGTTCCACGCATATAGGAACATTTAATTCTTCACAGACCTCTCTAAAAGCAGTAACATCTTTTTCAAACGAGTCATCATCAAAGTCGGCACATAGAAAATGACAAGTCTCATCCTGGAGCATTGGATAGATTCCTATCACATCACGTGCTAATCCATCCTTGCCCTCAAGATGTTTATAAATGTCTTCATCAGTTAAGGATTTTAACACCCGATTGGGACAATTGGCGCACTTGTACTTCCTTTTGTCGCATAAGCCCTCTGCCCATTCATTTTCACACACGGGCTGATAACCGCTCTTTCCGCTCGTTGTACTTTGCCAACATTTTGCAAACACATCTTCCCTGCCGCGAAACAGTGAACGAAACAACTCGATCTTTTCCTTTGAAGAGCTGTATTTGTTGACAGTAGCAACTTCAATTACGGGCATCTCAACATTTTCATTAGAGACATTCGTCAAGCCAAATTGCAGTCGTAGCCGCGCATTTTCCTCCGTGAGCCGCTTATTTTCACTCTCTAATTCATTGTAACGCAGCAAAAGCTCACGATATAGCTTTTCGTACATTTTACAGCCTCATTTTATATTACTTTATACTTCGTCTTATTTCCATTCCCGACTTTTACGATCAATCCTTTATCGATCAATGCTGCAATCGCAACAATTGTAGTTGTCTGCGAAAATCCGAGAGCCTTTTGAATCTCCGGGCGAGACTTAATTCCCTCTTTCAGCACAGATAACACTCCTTGCTCGTTTTCGGTCAACTCAACCTTTGTTTCCTTCACAGCCGCGTTTGTATTAGGTAACGTAATCTTAAATGCGTTATCGGATATTTCTATATGAGGCTCAAGACCATATTCTCTGTATGCTTCTATAATTTTGGGCATACCTGTACCATATGCTTCAATCAAATGCAAATGATAGAACACATCTGCGAGCTTTTTATTTCTAGCAATTGAAATACCAAGCAAAATATCACTTTGTGAAATACCGCGCGCTAAGCCACCGATGGATACAAATTCTATTCTGTTATCAAAAATGCTGATAAGTGTGCTTGCGGAAAAGCTATATTCTCTGTGAACGATGGCATTCAACAATGCCTCCCTGATTGCTTCCGTAGGATATGCTCTTTTATCAACACGGTACAGACCTTCCGTATGTGCGTGTGTATGATTAAACTGATCTATAAACTGATACGCATCGTTAAGCTGCTTTAACAACGAACCGCAAAATTCCCGTCTATCCTTAAATACCGTCTTTTGCTCGCCTTCAAAAACTGCAATTTTTACAGTATGGGTGCACTGATCGGAAAGTAACAATGCAAGATTGGTATACGTTCCGTCCTCGCCAATCAAGCCAAGACTTCTCTTCTGTGCTTCACCGAAAGGAATTTGCTTATTTTCAAAAACAAAATCTGCTTCATTGAAGGTTAATTCCTGAATAAGCGAGCGCGCCTCCTCGTAGCTATCTCCGGCGGTCTCGCGTATCATAGAAAGAATTGCGCTCTCAGAAGCAGGAACGGATGAGGCCCCCTGTCTCACATATACACCTTCCGGACGAATACCTTTAGCTGACAAATAGTAAGGACGGGCAGTACCGCGATTAACGGTGATTTTTACAACCTTCTTATCTTGAACGGTTTCTACAGTAATATCACAAAACATTGCAAGATCCGGCTTAATCGCATCTCGGATCACGTTTGACACCTGTAGCATAACTCCGTCAATATTATTGACCTCAACAGCATTGCCGTCATCGTCAATTCCGATATAAAGATTACCACCATCGGTATTTGCAAAAGCAACAAGCGTCTTTTTTATATCCTCAACATATTCCCTTTTAAACTCGGTATTCTTATCTTCCAACATATTTTACCTCCAATTCCGTTACTAACGGTTACTAACGATATTATATCAGTTATTAGCGTTACTGTCAATAGATTCTATTAAATTATCTCCATTTTTTCGTCGACCTTTTTCTTTGTCTATTGCGGTGCAACTATTCATCCCCAAAACCGCTTGACAAAAAGGCAAACAAGAGTTATAATACGCAAAACGTAGAAAAGCCCTTGAAGAACCAAGAGGTTTTCTTCAAAAGCTTTTAGAAAATCAATAAAAGCACTATTAATCTCACGACCACATATGCGACCATAGACACGATTGGAGCACCTGGAGAAAAGATGCCACGAGAGCGCGAAAGGTCATTTTTGCCATAGGGGAAAGGTCTGAAAAAAGATAAAATGACCGGAAAAATGTTCAAGTCGCCCTTGGAGTGGTAGAGGACGCAAGTTCATAAATTTTCCGTTTCATACTTAGATTGCAACTTTTCCGCAAACTCTTCGACCACATCATTTACGGCAACATCAAAACGCGATATAATGTTTTCAGGAAATACGCAAACGATGTGTTCGTCGAATATGATTTTATGGTTCAAAAGCCTCCTAAGTCTTATATAATAAGACTTTTTGCAAAGCCTCTCCGCTCTGAAGCCTTTAAAAGTTGCCTACTGCAATGAGATGATGGGACTCATCGGCGCAGGTAACAACCCGATGGTCGGTATGACCGCTTGCGTTGCAGTTGCAGTTGAAGAAGCAAGCAAGTAATTGCTTGATTTATAAGGCTTCGTAGGGTCGATTCACGAATCGACCGCGGGGCATTCGTGAATGCCCCCTACAAAATAAAAAAAATTGGACACATCGTAAACGTATTTTCGTGCGTGATGTGTCCAATATTTTTTTGTTTTTAAGGAGGATTTTTGAAATAAAAAAGACCTCCCAAGATTACCTGCTTACGACAGGGGCTCAAGAGGTTTTTGAGATACCGCCCACTGAGTTAACAATGTTGAGCACCCCAAACCAAACGAGGGATACGCTCTAGAAAACGATATCTCATTGAACTTGCCATCGACTCCAGGTCTGTGGGATACTAGTCCCTTTAGAGGGAGGCGATTCGAGTTTTGACAGAGACGTTTCACAGCTCATCAATGCCAGTGCCTTGATGCAACGTCCTAAATCGGTTCTGCAAATACGACTCTGTGAAGTTATTATATCACTAAAGTTTTAATTTGTCAAGTAAATAAATTTCTGATTAAATCACAACGGAGGATTTCCAAGGTGAAAAAGCTAAAAATGGCGCGAGGTGTAACGCTCACATTTGAGGAGGGCTGCAACAAGTATTTGGAGAATTGTCGGCAAGACCCACAAAAGGGATGTATCTCCCGACCGTGGGCGCTTTTTTGCATATTTTCCGTCTTTATTTTTCTTTAAACATATGTTGATATTGCAGAGGAGTCATTCCCATATGCTTTAAAAAAACTCTGTGAAAGGTATTGATTGCAGAAAAACCGCTTTCCATTGCAACGGTCGTTATGCTTTTTTGCGGTTGCTGTGAGAGCAGCTTTTTGGCGTGTTCAATGCGATAGAATGTCAGTAGCTGTGAAAAATGCACCCCGGTCAAAGAATGCAATGCGTGAGACAGATATTTTTCGTTGTACCCAAATAATTTTGCGAGCTGACAAAGCTTGATCTCCTCTGTATAATGAGTGGACAGATATGTCACAACCTTTTGAAACAGGACCCCATCCATACAGTTGGTTTCCTCCAATTGAGAATGATCAATTACTTTTGCGGCAATCAGATTCAAAATTCCGCAGACCTTCAGACGTTGATCTTTTTTTAATAAATACAAGTCCTCTAAGACAGAGGATAATTCATCGGCGGGGATCGCTGAAACGACCAACCTTTTTCCGTCTGTTGCGGAGAAAAACAGGGGAATAAAATCGTTAGAAAACACGGCGCAGACAAGCTCTGCGTTTTGAAACGAGTATTGGTGAACGTAATTTGGCGGGATCCAGATAAATTCATTGGATTTAAGCCTGATATCCCGTCCGTTTATCAAGATATCCCCTTCGCCCTTTTTGCAATATAGGATCTCACTATATTCGTGAAGATGCAGCTCTACCCACCAATTCTTATGAAATTTGCTTCTAAAGTCAAGAGTTCCGTTAAAGTTCTCGTTATGATATTTCATATGCTCCACCTAACCTTTTGGAATAATTTTATCATGTTTTGGCATTTTTGTCAACTATATATCTGTTATAATTACGGTAAAGCAGGTATATTAAAATTCACATTAAAAGATGGAGGATATCTTCATGAGATGGAGCAAAGAAAAGGCATGGGAATGGTACAATAGCCGTCCTTGGTTCAGAGGCTGTAATTACATGAGCGCAGACTGTGCAAACCGTGTGGATCAATGGCAGGAGTTTGGGTTTGAAGAACGCTTCAAAACGACCGAGGAAGAATTAAAGCTCATGCAGGAAACCGGCTTTAATACCGTTCGTCTGATCCTCGAATACGTAGTTTGGAAAGAAGAACACGATGGCTTTATGGAGCGCTTTGACCGTTATCTCTCACTTTGCGCGAAATACGGCATTTCCTGTATGATCGTTCTCGCCAACGACTGTATGCCACCCAAAACCGAGCTTTGGAAAGAACCATATATCGGTGAGCAGACATATGATTGGGGTTATCACGGAGGCAAAAAGCACTCGCAACACGGTTCTCACGCCGAACCCGCACCTCACTTTTACCTTGACGATCCGATCACTCGCGAGGATTATTTCAAAATGGTCACGGAGATCGTTACAAAGTACAAAAACGATAAGCGCATCTGCACCTGGGATGTTTACAATGAACCCGGAAACAGCCGCAGACAGGATATTACGCTGCCTAACCTAAAAAGAATTTTTGAGATCGTGCGCGAGATAGATCCGTCACAGCCCTTGACCGTAGGATTATTTAAAATAAAAGGCAATGAAAATATTCCGTTAAATGAGATAGAACAATATACGCTTGACAACTCGGATATCGTATCCTATCACTTTTACGGAGAATATAACGAGCACATAAAGATCATCAAGCGCCTGAAAAAGGAAGGTCGTCCGATTTTGAACACCGAGTGGCTTGGACGTTGCTTACACAATGACGTATTCTCCCTGTTCCCTCTCTTCTATTTAGAGAAGATCGGTTGTTATAATTGGGGCTTTGTTGCGGGAAAATATCAGACCTACGAGCCATGGGAAGGAACTTGGCAGCAGTATGAGAAAGGCACTGCCACTGATGTGGATTTCACCAAATGGTTCCATGATCTATACCGTCCCAACCATCGCCCCTATGATCCTAAAGAGATCAAGTTGATCAAGGAATTTTGCGAATTGGCAGATGCAGAATATGAGGCGTCAAAAAATGAAACGATCGATCAATCTTGCAAGTGATGATTGGAGTGCTGTCATCGATCTGCTCCATGGGGCAAACTGCATTTCCCTGCGGAATAAAAAATATCACGCGGCGTTGCTCCGCGAGCCTCCCGAAAATATAAAGCTTGACAATCCGTATCTTTACGGAATGCCGATCCTATTCCCTGTCAACCGAATCGAAAACGGCATGTTTGAGTTTGAAGGCAGACGGTATGTATTTCCGGTAAATGAGCCTTCCACAGGTTGTCATCTTCATGGTGAACTTCACAAAACGAAATTTGAACCAATCGGGATTTGTAAAAACAAGATTAAATGCCGCTACGTTGCAACGTCAGAATCACCGTATCTCACTTTTCCACACGAGTTTGAGATCGTGATGGAATACGAATTTAAAGACGATAGCTTTTACCACACGGTAACGGTCACCAATATGTCAAAGTACAGTATGCCACTGTTTCTCGGATTTCACACAACGTTCAATACTCTTTTTACCAATAACAGCCGCCCTGAAGATATTCGCGTTTTTGCCGATATATCCGAGGAATATGAGCGTAGTATGGAGATAAATTACCTTCCTACCGGCATAAAGCCCGAATTCGATGCTACGTCGGCTTCATTATCTGAGGGTACATACAAGCCCTTTGAGGAAAAGACAAGCCGCCACTACAGAGGGCAAGGTAAAATGACGCTTACAGATGTGAAAATCGGATTAAGTATGGTTTATGAAAACGATAAAAAATACGGTTTTCGTCTTATATACAACGGCGGTAACGACGGATACATTTGTCTTGAGCCACAGACCTGCCTTGCCAACTGTCAAAATTCGCCCTTCTCAAGAGAAGAAGGCGGATTTGACTTTTTAAATGCAGGAGAGAGCAAGATCTACCGTTCAAGAATATTTTTGGAGGAACTATGAGTATGAAAATCACTTGGCTCGGTCAAGCGGGACTACTGTTTGAATCGGACGGTATCAAAATCATGATCGACCCTTATCTTTCGGACAGCGTTGAAGCGATACAGCCACATTTTTGGAGAAGAGTGCCTGTTGACGAAAGCTTTTTCGAGATAATACCCGATGTGATCGTCCTGACACACGATCATCTCGACCACACCGACCCCGACACCTTGAAGCACTATCTTGGGGAAAATACCGAGGTTTGCGTATTGGCCTCGGGAAATGCGTGGGATAAAGTGCGAAAGGCATTTGGAGGAATCAAAAACAACTACGTTCAGTTCAATCACGGAACAGAGTGGACAGAAAAGGGAGTTCGATTTAAGGCTGTATACGCGGAGCATTCCGATAACTGTGCCATCGGCGTGTTGATCGCTGCACAGGGAAAGACCTATTACGTGACGGGCGACACCCTGTATAACGAACGGATATTTAGTGATCTTCCCGAACATATCGACTATGTATTTCTGCCCGTCAACGGTGTGGGCAACAATATGAACATGACAGACGCAAAGCGTTTTTGCGAAAGAATAGGAGCATTTGCCGTGCCTATGCACTGCGGTTTGTTTGACGAAAAAGATATGAATTGTTTTGAATATGAGAACAAAATTGTTCCCGAATTTTACAAGGAGATAAAGCTGATATGAAAATAACGAAGCTTGAAGTAATTAAAGTAAGACCCCGTTGGATGTTTTTGAAGATGCACACCGATACCGATATATACGGTCTTGGAGAGCCCGTTCTTGAAGGGCATTGTACTGCGGTGGAGGCTGTTCTCAAGGAATTTGAGGAATATCTTATCGGCAAAGACCCCATGATGATCGAGCATCATATGCAGGCACTATACCGAGGTGGATTTTATCGCGGCGGTCCGCTTATGTTGTCCGCCATAAGCGGTATCGAGCAAGCAATGTGGGATATTAAGGGGAAATATTACAACTGTCCGGTATATGAAATGCTCGGCGGCAAATGCCGTGACAGGATCAGAATGTACACTCATATCAAGCGCACTGCTGTTGTAGGCGAGTTTTCGGTCGAGGAAATGCTTGATATTGCAGATCAGCGTCTTGCCGACGGATATACGGCGCTAAAGTATTCTATCATTCCGCCTATCAAGCAGGTGGATTCCCCTGCAAATACCAAAGCGCACGTCGAGCGATTTGCTCGCATAAGAGAGCATATCGGTTGGGACGTTGACCTTGCTATTGATTTTCACGGCAGAGTAAGTCCTGCAATGGCACTCAGACTTGCCGAGGAATTAAAGCCTTATATGCCGTTTTTTATTGAAGAGCCCTGTCTGCCCGAAAACGTAGACTGCATGGCAAACATCGCTCGCTCTACAACAATCCCGATTGCCGCGGGAGAGCGACTTTTCGGAAAATGGCAGTATAGAGAGTTGATCGAAAAGCAGGCTGTAAGTATCGTGCAGCCCGACATCTGCCACTGCGGAGGAATCTTTGAGGGACGAAAGATAGCCACTATGATGGAACTTTATTTTGGTTCCATTGCCCCTCACAATCCTTTGGGACCGATCTCCCTGGCTTCCTGCTTGCAGGTTGACGCATGCTCACCAAACTTCCTTGTGCAAGAGCATCCGGGTAATCCTGATAAAGGGGATTTGGGAGTAGGATATATCAAGGAACCGTTTATCATCAAGGATGGCTATATCGATGTTCCCACAAAGCCGGGGCTTGGTGTTGAACTTGACGAAAAAGCAATCAAGGAAAAGATATACAACGGTAAATGGACAACTCCCCGTCAGTATTTTGAGGACGGCAGCGTTGCGGATTGGTAACTGAAAAGGAGATAGGTACATATGAAAAAATCGGTCTTTGTAACAGGGGCACATGACGGAACCGGATTTGCCATTGCGGAGCGCTTCGCAAAAGAAGGGTACGACCTGTTTATAGGCAGTCGCGAAAAAGAAAAAGCAGATTCGGCAGCGGCAAAATTATGCGAAAAATACGGTGTATTTGCCAAAGGATATGTATATCAGACGGTGACACTTGACGAATATGAGGTAAAGGCAATCTTCGACGATATCAGAGCAAGCGGTTATTTGTTGGATACCCTTGTTTTGAATGCTGCCAATTTAGGAATTGGTCAAGTAAGCCTTGATGTTGACATCAATGAATTTATGGGCGTATATACCACCAACATCGGCTGGAATTTCCTTATGGCAAGAGAAGCGGCAAAGCAGATGAAGGAAAAGGGCAAGGGAGCAATAGTGTTCATAGGCTCACACTCCTCGGTAAGAGTGACCGAGAACAGATGCGCTTACTGCTCTTCCAAAAGCGCTATTAACGCTATGTCAAAATCTTTTGCCGTAGACTGGGGAAAATACGGCATACGCTCCAACTGTGTTCTCCCGGGTATGATAAAGACGGTACGTTGGGAGCAGAACGTGAACAATGTAAAATACTGTCTGCCCAACTATACGCCGATCGAGGATATTGCTACCTTCGAGGATGTTGCCAATGCGGCATGGTATCTCGGAAGTGATGCGTCGCGCAATACCACGGGCGCAGAGATCGTAGTGGACGGCGGAATGCTTGCTCAACTTACGCCAAATATTAGCAGAGAGCTTTGGAAGGAATAAAATATGAGTCAAGAGATCATTGATCAAATAAAAAACGAAAGGCTGATCGTTATCGTATGGGCAACAAAGAAAAAAGCTGATTCCTCCGGCACAGGCTATGTATGACGGCAGCGTTCGATTGCCGGAGATCACGTATAGCGCAAACGGCAAGGTGAGTGACGGGAAAGCAGCGGAAAATATGTTTGCTCCTATACCCATTTCGTTTCCGATTTTACCATCCTTATCATCCCACCACATGGCAAGCAATGCTCGACTGCGGTCTCGTTAAGGACGGAGACGGAAAGAGCCTTGTCTGATAAATTAAAAATAAAATACCGGGATCTTCTGCGCGATCTTAGCGGAGAAATAACGGACATAAAGATTCGGCAGAGAATTTGCTTTCTCTGCCGATTTTTGTTGTAATTGGAAGGGTAATGAAAATGGATAAATATAGAAAAACGCCGACCGTGCGGAAATTTCATATTATGATCTGTCGTTCGGGAGTTTGCCGAGTATACGGTAGCGAACAGCCTCGGTGTTGTAAAGATCGATAAAATCTCCGCGCATAGAGTAGATTTCTCCATCGGTGATTCGTATCTCGATAACGATAGTCCTTCCCACAAGATCCTTCATAGATCGTTCGCCGTTCCATGTGGGGATCCAGTCCTTGCTGTCGCCGGAAAAGGGAACGCAGTCCTCGTGCGTAAATCCTTCTATCGGCTCGGAAATTGAAAGACAGTTTCCGGGATCGTGATCTGTGCAGCGTACGGCAACGGTAGCCTTTGCCGCTTTGAGATTCAGATGCATCTCGCCGCTCTTCCAAAGCTGCTCACGCAGGATAAGAGATCCGCTTTCACCTTTTTCGGTGCAAAGTGCTACAAATCCGTCTTTTCTTACCCTGTAAACGTCCAAGCGTCCTGTGCCTAAGATTCTGAATGCGGGGCCGTGCTCGTACTCGGAGGAGGTTCCGTATATCAGAAGGTCGCCGTCGTCAAGCCGTATCGATCCGGACGTCCACGCAAGAGGACGCGAGGGATTTCTGTCTTTTCCGCTTATGAAGGGAGTGCGCAGGCTTCTCATCCAGTATTCGCCGTCGTAAGAATAAGCAAGCTGAGTGTAAATACTTCCGTTGTGGAATTTTGCGTTGTATTCGCCGTGAAGATCGCTGTAGATCTGGATGGCGCCTATGAACATTCCGTCGTATTCAAAGGCGTACATTCCGTAAAGCTCGTCAAGCGGTGCATCACACGCATCCGAGATCAGGCAGTTTTTGAATTCTCCGAAATCGGACATGTTTTCGGAGGTCTTGTATCCTATACGTCTTATTCCCCAGAAGGGACGAAGGACGGAGGTGTATTTTTTTGTGTATTCGTTGTAGAAAAGGCTTGCGATAGGCTCTGTTCCGTCGCTCCACGAGCCTTCACAGAGAGTCCAATTTATGAGATCGGCTGAGGAGTATATGTTGCCCTCGCATCTCAGCTTCGCGTCGTCGTAGCGGGCAAAGAGCATGCGGTAACGAAGAGACGGATCGCTCGCGTTCTTGTCCTCGTATACGGTGGCTATCTCGCACCCGGGCGCATCGAGAGCCGGAAAAGGGATCTCATGATCAAACTGCGTTCCTTCTATGGCAAGATTTGCGGGTGTGAAATTTATACCGTCATTACTTACGCAGCAGAAGAGCTTCAAATGTCGGTAGGTAGTTCCTTGAGCCATGTAAAGAAGCTTGTAAGTCCCGTCGTCCGTCTTAAAGCACCAAGCGGCAGGGTGATCTGTGCTCGTATATCCGTCGCTGAAAGATGATTCGAGCTTTACTTCTCCGTAACGTCTGGAAAGTCCGTCACGGCCGAAAAGACGGTGATCATCGAAAAAAAGCATTGTTTTCATAAAAATATATCCTCTGTGTGAGTGTGATATTATATTGATTGTATTATACAGCAATTAGGTTGAATTGTCAATAGCGGACTGTAGAAAACGGGGAGATCAAGCTACCCGAGGGCAGCCGTACGTCTAAGGTCGTATTTAAAAACGGCGCACTTCCGAAGCTTTTGGAAAGTGACGGAAGTTTGCTACCCTGCGGCGATGCATATGAATTGACCCTTCCCTCCGGAGGTTATGCATTCATCAGATTTATGTAAACCAAAGCTCGGACACGTCGTTTCGGTAAAAATCCGTAACGTGTCCGAGCTTTACTTATCGGATATTGACGGGTTGCTTTCATAACTGATCCCGTCTTTTTATCTGCTTTTTATTCTCGTTATGCTTTTTGGTCTGCAGTGCCGCCTCGGTTTTGGCGATACTGTCCCTAGCGTTATCTATATGGCAGACAAGATATGAATATATGGTATCGATTATGGAAAGTTGGGATATTCTCGAGCTGAGCCCGAGGATACGGTAATTTGTCTCATCCGACACCGTATAAAGAACAGCGTCACTTACCGCCTCGATCGGTGATTTCTGATAATTCGTTATAGCGACGGTAAAGGCTCCGCCACTTTTTGCTATGCGCATAGCGTCAAGTATATCCTCGGATGCTCCCGAATGGGATATTCCTATTACGACCGTTCTTTCATTTGCATGCGCCGTAGCGATCGCCTGCATATGGTTATCGGTATAGGGATGAGCACGAAGTCCGAGCCTGAGCATCTTATGCGACGCGTCGCTTGCTATCGGAGCGGAATTTCCAAGACCGAGCACTATGATATCGTCGGATGAAAGAATAGCGTCACAGCATCTCTGCAGAGCCTCTTGATCGAGTGCCTTCTTCGTTTTCTCAAGCGAGCAATATATGTCGTCGCAGACCTTTGTAAAAATATCGTAGGGCGTATCGCTCGGAGTGATGTTTTCGTTCACCGGCGCCGTATGCTCTTCCCTCGCTATAGCGAGCTTTAACTGCTGATATCCTTCAAATCCGAATTTTTTAGCAAAGCGGACGATAGTCGCCTCGCTCGCTCCGCAGCTCTCCGCAAGCTCTGTTATATACAGAGGAAGAATGTTATCGGGGTTCTCGATAAGAAAGTCCGCGATCCTTTTCTCGGTCTTGCTCAGGCTATCGTAATTTACCTTTATGTTAAGAATAGTCTTTCCCACTTTCCCACTTTTTCACCTTTACACGTAATTTATGAAAACCATTTTCATAATCAGTATAGCACATCCGATAAAAAAAGTCAATCTCTGCTTTTAAATATATTTTTTCAAAAGTACTTGAAATTAATTTTCATATGTGCTATAATTCATTTAAAGCAAAGCAAAGAAAAATAAAAACCATTTTCGCGAGGTGCATATGAACGACTTTTTGTTTACACAGATTTTGACCGAGCTTGAGGATGCCGTTGGCAGAGAAAACTGTTCGGTCAAGGAAATCGACAAGGCTACTCACAGCGCCGACTTTTTCTGGCTTTCCAGAATGTGGGTCGACAGAGGCAGAAGAATGCCTGAGGCTGATTTTATAGTTTCTCCCGCCGACGCACAGGAGACCTCAAAGGTACTGAAAATAGCAAACTATTACAAGATACCGGTCACAACGTGGGGCGGCGGTGCAGGCTCTCAGGGCGGTGCTATTCCCGTAGCGGGCGGGATCATTCTCGACACCAAAAGAATGAACAAGATCTACGAGGTCAACACCGAGGGCATGTACATCGAGTGCGGCACGGGTGCAATATACAAGCACATAGAGTGGGCGGCAAACGAGAAGGGTTTTGCGACCATGCACTACCCCTCCTCTCTCACCTGCTCTACTGTAGGCGGCTTCCTTGCTCACCGAGGCATAGGAGTCGTATCCACAAAATACGGCAAGATCGACGACATGGTGCTCCAGATGGAGGTAGTTCTGCCAAACGGCGACATAATCTACACCTCGGCAACCCCCAAGCACGCCGCAGGCCCCGACCTCAACCAGATATTCATAGGCTCGGAGGGAACGCTCGGCGTTATCACGAAGGCACAGATCCGTATTTTCGAGCAGCCCGAGGTCCGCAGATTCAGAGGCTTCCTCTTCAAGGATATGACCTCCGCCTTCAACGCATCCCGCGAGGTGCTTCAAAAGTTCAAGCCCTCGGTCATGCGTCTTTACGACGAAGCGGAGACCGCCAGCCTTATAAAGAAGATAGTAGGCGTATCAAAGCCGGGCGCATTTATGAACATAGCGTACGAGGGTGTAAAGGAGCTCGTTGACGTCGAGGAAAAGATCCTGCTTGACACCTTCTCTAAGTACGGAGCCGAGGATCTTGGCAGCGAATACGGAGAAAAATGGTGGAATGAAAAGATAACCTTCTTCTATCCCGGACATATGATGGACATTCCTCAGATGTTCGGAACGATGGACACTATCGCTCCTTACGACAAGATCGAGAAGATATACTGGGCAATGAAGGAAGCGATCGAGACCAAATATCCCTACGCAAAATTCATCGCACACTTCTCACACTGGTATGAGTGGGGTGCCATGATGTACGACAGATTTATAATCGATGGCGAGTACGTACCCGAGGATCCCGTAGAGGCCATGCGTCTTCACAACGAGATCTGGACGCTCGGAATCAGGACAGCGCTTGCTAACGGAGGCGTAGTCAACGATCATCACGGCGTGGGAATCAAGCTCGGAAGAATGATGAAGGAGCAGTACGGTCCCGCTATGCAGGTTTTTGAGGGGATCAAAAGGTCTCTTGACCCCAACGGGATCATGAATCCGTACAAGCTCGGTCTGTAATGGGAGGCAAAAAATGAACGTAACGAAAAATGCAAAAAACATAATCGACAACTGCAGATTCTGCTGGATGTGCAGACACATATGCCCCATAGGAAACGCTACCGGTCAGGAGAGGAACACCGCAAGAGCCCGTTCGTTTGCCATATCGATGGTAGAAAGAGGATCGACCGAGCTTTCGGAGGTGGTCGACAACATCTACGAATGCACGCTTTGCGGTGCCTGCACCAACAACTGCATGACCGGATTTGATCCAAAGGTCTTCGTTCAGGAGACAAAGACCGAGATAGTTCTTTCGGGTCTTGCTCCCGACTACATACTTTCCCTTATAGAGAAATATATGCAGTACGGAAACGTATACGGAATGGAAATGCCGAGCGAGCTTGAAGCACTTTATTCGGACGGCGACGATCTGCTCTTTCTTGCAGGAGCAAGCGCCTCACTAAGGGCTCCCGAATGTGTAGCCCGCGCGCTCTCGCTCATATCCTCCGCAGGAGAAAAGGCGGCGTTTACAAAAATTCAGGACACGGGCCTTCAGATGTGGTTCCTTAGTGGCAAAACTCAGGAAACACAGAATGCCGCAAGGGCATTTGCGGAGCATGCAAACAAATACAGAAAGATCGTTGTTTACGATCCCTGCGATCTGGCGTTTATCCGCCACGAATACAGAGAGTGGGGGATCGAGATATCCGCCGAGCTTATTTCCTTTAACGAGTACTTGTTATCCCTTATAAAATGTGGTAAGATAAAGGTAATCAAGGGAAGCACCGAGTACACCCTTCAGGACAGCTACGCTTACGCGCGCGAGCTTGACGATACCGAAAGCGGCAGAGCTCTTATAAACGCGGCAGGCGTATCACGTGAAATGCTTCTCATCGGCAAGGAGGCAAATCTTGCGGGTCATCTCATAATGGCTGAATATATGCCCAAGGTAATGAGAGACGTCGCCCTCGGAAGATGGCAGAATGCTATCAATATGGGTTGCAAGACTCTTGTCACCGAAAATCCCGACGAATATCTCGCTCTCAAAGCAAGCTGCCCCGACGGATACCGTGTAATAACCGTAGAGGAAATGCTTCTCGAAAATATGTGATAAAAAGAGGTAGAAAAAATGGATCTTAAAAAAGTATATACCGAAAAATACGGATACGAAAGAGTAGTTACAAGCAAAAATTCCTCCCTTTACTACGCAGAGGCGGATATGCTGAAGCTTGAGGACGGAAAAAGCTACATAGTCGATGAGCCGGGCAAGGAATTCGTTCTCGTGGTATTATACGGAAAATGCCGCATCTGCGGAGAGGGCTTCTGCTTTGACGAGGTCGGATGCAGAGAAAACGTATTCGACGGTGCCGCAGAGAGCGCATACATCGGAAAGGACACCCCCTTTACCGTCACCGCCTGCGGCGAGGTGAAGATAGCGGTATGCAAGGCTCCCGCCGAAAAATATTACGCTCCCTATCAGATAAAGAAGGACGAGGTCGCAACAAAGACCTTCGGCAAGGGCGCATTCGTGCGCGAGGTCGCCTTCACCTTTCCCGAAACGGTAGACGCAAACCACCTTTACATAGGCGAATTCTGGGTAGAGGACGGAAGCTGGGCAAGCTATCCCCCTCACAAGCACGATGTTGACGATCTTCCGAGAGAGGGTGCGCTCGACGAAATATATTACTATGAATTTGACAAGCCGCAGGGCTTTGGCTTTCAGGCTGTATACACACCCGAAAAGGACATCGACGTGGTTTACAAGGTAGAAAACGGAGATTTCGTGGCTATTCCCAAGGGATATCATCCCTTCACCGTCGCTCCCGGATACAAAAACTACTGTCTGTGGATAATGGCAGGCAAGAAGCGCGGTCTCCTCAGCTCATCCGAGGAATGCCACAAGTGGACGGTCAGCTGACAGGGAGAAGAATATGTACGTTTTAGGCGTGGATTTTGGCGGCGGCGCAAGCAAGGCGACGCTTATGAACAAATACGGCGAGGTCGTGAGAACTGCCACCTCCGAATATTCGACCTTCTACGGTGAGGGCGGAATGGCAGAGCAGGATCCGATGGATTGGTACTCTGCCGCCGTTAAAAACATCCGTGAGGTCATCAGCGGCATCGATCCTTCTCTTATCGAGTGCCTTTGCTTTGATGCGGCGACCCACACGGCGGTGCTCCTTGACGAAAAAGGCGATCCCGTATGCAATTCGGTATACTGGACGGACACAAGATCTGTCGGTGAGAAAAAATATCTGGAATCCCAATTCGGTGAGGAGATATTCGAAAAGTGCAAGCACTACGTTGACACTATATGGTCACTTCCCGAAATAATGTTCATAAAAAACAGTTATCCCGAAGTTTTTTCAAGAGTAAAAAGGGTCACCTTTGCAAAGGACTTCGTACGGGGAAAATTCACGGGAGATCTCGTCACCGATCACATTGAGGCAGAGGGAAGCATGCTCTTTGATCTTGACAAACGCGATTGGGACGACACCCTGCTTTCTCTTGCCGGACTTACAAGAGATTTCATGCCCAAGATAGTATCTCCTCTCAGCGTGGTCGGCAAGGTGGAAAAGGATGCGGCACGCGACACGGGACTCAAACTAGGTACTACGGTCATATGCGGAGCCACCGACACCGCAATGGAGGTGCTTGCGGCAGGAGCGACAAGCAAGGGAGACGTTACCCTGAAGCTTGCCACCGCAGGACGCATATGCGTGATCTCGGAGGATTTTTGTCCCGACCGTAACATCGTGAATTACTCACACCTAAAGGACGGACTTTGCTATCCGGGCGCCGCAACAAAGTCCTGCGCATCATCCCTGAGATGGTTCAGAGACACATTTGGCGGCGATTACACTGAATTTGATATGCTTGCCGAAAAGATACCGATCGGATGCGACGGACTCGTATTCAATCCCCACCTTATGGGCGAGCTTACTCCGTACGCGGACCCGAGCATGCGCGCAAGCTTTATCGGATTCAGCGCCTCTCATACCAAGGCTCATTTTGCGAGAGCGGTAATGGAGGGAGTGGCGATGAGCCTTCTCGACTGCAAGAATTATCTGGAGGAACGCGGTCTTATGCTCGGAAAAAGAGCGTTCGCCATCGGCGGCGGAGCAAAAAGCGATCTTTGGCGTCAGATAGTTGCCGACGCTCTCGGTCTCACGCTCGTCGTGACCGAAAGAAACGATTCCTCGCTCGGCTCATGCATGTGCGCGGGAGTTGCGATCGGATACTTCAAGGATCTTGACGATGCCAAGGCTCACACTCAGAAAATAACGGGAGAGACCCGGCCGATCCCCGAAAACACGTTAAAATATGAAAAGCTTTTCGTAAAATACAAAAAAATCGGAAAATTCCTTTCCGATCTGAAGGATTAAAATGAAGGTCACGGTACTTATCAAAATTTCCGGCGGAGAAATAAGTCCCTTCGATGAGTCCGCACTCGAATGCGCTCTTGAATGGGGTGCAGACGTGACGGCTCTGTCGATGGCTCCCCGCTCTGCTCTTCCCGTGCTTGAAAACCTCACACGGCTCGGCGTTCGCTCGATCCTTATATCCGATCCTCTATACGCGGGAAGCGATACTCAGGCAACAAGCTACCTGCTTTCCGAGGCTATAAAAAGACTTTCTCCCGATCTTATCTTCGCAGGAAGACAAAGCATCGACGGAGACACGGGTCAGGTTCCTCCGATGCTCGCTGAGCATCTCGGAATAAGCGTGATCTCGGGAGTTATGGACTTTTGCGATGGCAATATCAGGACAAGAAGCGGCGAGAGCGCCCTTCTTGCAGACTGTGCAATAGTGACCTTTGAGCGCATAAGATCTCTGCGCTTCCCTTCTATCTTTTCAAAAAAGGGTACTGTCGAGATCTGGGATAACTCTCTGCTTTCGCTTGATAAAAGCAGGTGCGGTACTGTCGGATCGCCTACGAGGGTGATACGGTCCTATGAAAGCTCGGTCGGAAGGCGAAGCTGCAGCTTTGAGACGCTTGAAAGCCTTGACTGTCTGATCAAAAAAGGACTTTCATCTCCCAAAAAGAGCTCAAACGATGCCACCGTCAAAAAAACGGAAAAGATATATTATTTCGGAAATATCGGGGACATCGCCGAAAAATATTCCGAAAAAGCGATAAGGCTCGACTCGGGCGGCAAAGCTCCATATGAGATCGCAAGGGAGCTGACAGATCTCGGTGCTGAGGTGGTGCTCTTCGAGGCCTCCGAATGGCATCGGCAGCTCGCATCCCGGGTAGCGGTCATCACGGGCGCCGGAATATGCGCCGACTGCATCTCATTTCGGCGAGACGGAGACACCTTTATAATGACCCGCCCCGCTCTTGGAGGAAACGTTACCGCCGACATAGCAAGCAGATCGCCTATGTCCTTTGCGACCGTTCGCAGCAGCAAGGCATCGGAAAGCGATATCATCTTCGCAGTTGGAAGAGGCGCTGTAGGACACGTCGAAAGGATCCGTGCGCTTGCCGATGTGTACGGCGCGACTCTTGCGTGCTCCCGCGTCGTTTGTGACGCCGGTGTCATGCCCTATTCCTATCAGGTAGGACTTACCGGAAAGACGGTCTCTCCGAGGGTCTACGTGACATTCGGAATATCCGGTGCGGTCCAGCACACCTCGGGGATCTCGGGTGCGGGAACGGTAATATCCGTAAATTCGGACAAAAACGCAAGAATTTTCGATTACAGCGACTACGGTATAATCGAAGATATAAAAAATTTATTTTCAGACAATTAAAACGTCGCCCTTAGCGACAGAATGGAGATCAAGATGTTAGTGAATTTACAAACTATTCTCAAAAATGCCGACGAGGGCGGATACGCCGTCCCCGCCTTTAACGTATACAATATGGAAACGGTAATGGGCGTTATAAAAGCGGCGGAGGAGACTCGCTCTCCCGTTATAATGCAGTTCTATTCGAGGCTTGCGACCACCGGTGTTTCCGACTATCTTGCGCCCATCATTCTCAAGGCGGCAGAAATGGCATCCGTTCCGGTCTGCATGCATCTTGACCACGGTGCGGGCTACGAGGCGGCATCTATCGCGCTGAGAAACGGAGCATCGGGTATAATGGTCGATTTCTCCGCTCTTTCACTTGACGAAAACATCGAAAAGACCGCAGCGGCGGTAAAGATTCTTTCAGCGATGGGCATCGGAGTTGAGGGTGAGATCGGTCACATCGGCTCTGCCGCAGACGGTGTTCCCACCGATTACACGACCGTAGAGGAGGCAAAAAAATACGTAGAAGCTACCGGCGTCAGCGCTCTTGCCGTTGCGGTCGGAACGGCTCACGGAAGATACAAGCAGGCTCCGAAGCTTGCAATAGACAGGATAAGAGAGATCAAGCAGAAAGTCGGCACTCCGCTCGTTCTTCACGGAGGAAGCGGTATTCCCGACGATCAGATAAGACTCGCTATCGAAGCGGGAATTCGCAAGATCAATTTCGGCACCGACATCTGCTACTCCTTCCTTGACGGAGTTTTTGAGGTAGACAGAAAAATATACGCGGTGGATCTCTTTATGAGAGAGCCTATCGAATGTGTAAAGAGCTTTGCGATCTCAAAGATCGAGCTTCTCGGAGCAAAGGGGAAGGCATGAAAAAAATAGTCGGACTCGGAGCGAACGTTCTTGACACACTCATAAAATGTGAGAGTTTTCCCAAAGAAGACACTAAAATGAAGGTAAACAAAATATCCGTTTGCGGCGGCGGTCCGGTCGGCAACGCGCTCGTGGTCCTTTCAAAACTCGGACTCAGTGTCGAGATGATAGGCAGCTTTGCCGATGATTCCTCGGGAGAAAAGATCCTATCGGAGCTCAGATCGTTCGGGATAGGGATTGATAATACTACCACATTCAGCGGTGCATCCTCGTTTGTCTCGCACGTGATAATCTCGGAAAGGGATGGCACCCGAACCTGCCTTTTCGACAGAGGAAGCGTTCCTGACGATCCCGAGATCATAAAATACAAAGCGATCGACGGCGCGTCGGTACTTCATCTCGACGGAAACTATATAAAATGCGCTGTCAAGGCCGCCGAGTACGCAAAAGAAGCGGGCGTCAAGGTGAGTTTGGACGCAGGCGGTCTATATAACGGAATAGAAGAGCTTTTACCGCTCGTCGACATCCTTATCCCCTCTGCGGAATTTGCAAAGGGGATCACGGGAAAGGACGATGTCGCATCTGCCCTTCTCGAGCTGCAAAGGCGCTACTTTCCCGAGATCCTCGTCGTGACCGACGGAGCAAACGGCGGATATTATTACGCTGACGGCTCGGTATGTCACTACGACAGTAGTAGCATCAAGGCGATCGACACAAACGGCGCAGGCGACACCTTTCACGGCGCGTTTATAGCGGCATACTGTGAAAATATGAGTATTGCCGAGTGCTGTGATTTTGCAAGTGCCGTAGCCGCATACAAGTGCCTTCACCTTGGCGCGCGCGGATACGACCTGAATATGGAAATAGCAAAAGGTCTGCTTTCGGATAAAAAAAGCTGACCGTATGACAAGCAAAGCAGAGGATAATTATGGTTATAAAAAACGCAAAAATCATAACTCCCGAAAAAATAACGGATGATGCGGATATTCTGATAGAAGGCGGAACGATTCAAAGCATCGGCAGGGATCTTTCGGACACCGATACCTTGGACGCCAAGGGAATGTATCTGACTCCCGGCTTTGTGGACATCCACACCCACGGTGGATACGGTGCCGACTTTATGGATTCCACGCCCGAGGCATTTTCCGACGCACTCAGATTCCATCTTGACAACGGTACCACCTCTGTTGTCGCGACCTCGTGTACCGCACCGAGGGAGAGCATAATCTCCTTCCTTGACTTTACAAGGGAATATCTTAGATCGGGCGCGCGAGAGTCAAGGCTCATCGCAGGTGTTCACCTTGAAGGACCGTATCTCTCAAAAAGAAACAGAGGCGCTCAAAAGGAAGAGGATCTTGCCATCCCCGACAAGGACGATTATTCCTATATTCTAAATTACGCGGACATAATAAGGACCGTTACCCTGTCTCCCGAGCTTCCGGGTGCCGATAAAATGACAAGGGCCCTGACAGATGTCGGGATCGTAGTCTCGGGAGGTCACGACGACGGAATATATCCCGAGTTTATGCCCGCAATCGGGGCGGGAATGTCTCACCTTACCCATCTGTACTGCGCTATGAGTGAGCTTCGCTTTAAGGACGGACGCAGAAACGTGGGTCTGCGCGAATACGCACTTACAGACGACAGTCTCACCGCCGAAATAATCGCGGACGACCGACACATTCCGCCCGAGCTTGCAAGACTTATAATAAGAGCAAAGGGAGCGGACAGGGTGGCTGTGGTTTCCGACTCGCTCAGGTGCGCCGGCTTTGAAAAGGATGACCGACTCTACAAGCTCGGTTCAGGCGATGACGCACAGCTGTTCAGGATAGGCGACGGAGTTGCCGTGACCGCTGACGGTACAAAATATGCGGGAAGCATCACTCCCGTACGGGCGATGGTGAAAAATCTTATAGATGCGGGTATCGGGATCGTGGACGCCGTTAAAACGGGAACGCTCACGCCCGCAAGGATCATAGGCAAAGGCAAGGAGATCGGAAGCATTGAGGTCGGCAAGAGAGCAAACATATGTATTCTCAATGCAAATTTCGAGCTTATCGATCTGATACTGGACGGAAATATAATTCAGAAAGGAAAATAAAACAAAATGGAAACCAAAGTTAACAACATAACCTTCAAGACCGTAGCGACAGAGTGGGACGTATATTTCGACATGGCTCTCGTTATGCTCGAAGAAATCATGAAAAACAACGCCGACGGCAAAAAGACCGTAATGATAGTACCTGTCGGCCCTACAAATCAGTATCCGATACTTGCAAGACTCGTAAATCAGCTCAGAGTATCCCTTAAGAACGTTTGGTTCTTTAACATGGACGAATATCTGATAACTCCCGATACTCAGATCGATTTCAACAACAAAATGAGCTTCCACAAACGCATGCAGGACGAGTTTTATTCAAGAGTAGACAAGGAGCTTCTGATGCCCGAATCTCAGCGCAAATTCCCCGAGCCCGGCAAGGAGAAGGAATACGATGAGCTTATCGATAGTCTCGGTGGCGTCGATCTTTGCCTCGGAGGTCTCGGAATCAACGGACATATCGCCTTCAACGAGCCTGCCGAAGCAGGTGACAGTATCACCGCAGAAGAATACGCAAATCTTGGCACGAGAGTTCTTCCCATCTCCCGTGAGACGCAGACGATAAACGCTTACGGATATCAGCGCGGAGACCTTCGCGGTATGCCAAAATGGTGCATCACCGTAGGGATGAAGCCTATTCTGAGCTCCAAGAGGATCTACATCGCCCTCAACCGCGATTGGCAGCACGGAATCGTAAAGCACGTGCTTCGCGATACTCCCACCCCTCAGATTCCCGCTTCCCTCCTTCAAAATCATGGGAATACGACCTTCTGCGCTTACGAATCTGTAGCTGACGGTCTGTTTTAAGCCGATCTCTATAACGGCAAGGAGCTTATAAATACAGTATATGACTATATAAAGCTTTACAGCACTCAGTGATTCTTAAAAATAACTTTTACTCCGTATTTGGACATTCCGAATACGGAGTATTTTCAGCATATTTAACCCCAATGTCAAAATAGTACAAATTTTAGGCAAATATTTTATTGAAAAAGAAATCTTTGTGCGATATAATAAACACGATCACTAAAAAGGAGATAAAAAAATGAAACAGTTTGGAATACAGCTTTATTCGGTACGCGACCACTTTACAAACGCAGAGGACACCAAGGCGGCTTTCAAGGCTCTTGCCGAGATGGGATATTCTTACGTCCACACCGCAGGCGCCTATTCTTACATGACTCCCGATGAGTTCGCAAAGGCGGCAAGCGATGCAGGCATCAGCTTCTGCGGAACCCATTACAGCTTCGATGCTATAAAGAATGACGTCGAGGGTACCATCGCTTATCACAAGGCCCTTGGCACGACCAATATCGGTATCGGCGGAATGCCCATTCCCGCCAGAGAGAGCCTTGAGGAGCTTAACAAGTTCATCGACGAGTTCAACGCATCTGCAAAGATCTATCACGAGCGCGGATACAAGCTCACATATCACAACCATTCCTTCGAGTTTAAGAAGTGCTCTGACGGCAAGACGATCTTCGATCATCTCGTAGAAAAGCTTGATCCCGTATGCACCTCCTTCGTTCTCGACACATACTGGGTGCAGCACGGCGGTGCTGACGTACGCGCAACAATCGAGCGTCTCGCAGGAAGAATAGACATTCTCCATCTCAAGGACATGGAGGCATGTCACAAGTATCCTCTCGTTGCGGGATGGACTCTCGAGGCACCCGAGATCATCGAGATCGGCGCAGGAAACATCAACTTCAAGGACATCATTCCCACCGCCGAAAGATGCGGAGTCAAGTATTTCGTCGTCGAGGACGACAGATGCCCCGAGGGCAGATCCTTCGAGGTCAACAAAAAGAGCGCTGACTACATCATCGCAAACCTTCTCGAAAAATAATCGATCAAAAAGCACCCGACGGTCTGTCGGGTGCTTTCGTGCATTTAGGTTTTACAAAACGAGAGCGTTCTCGGGTATCTCTGTAACACATCTGCTTTTATATCTTTCAAATATGATATCGGCACCGAGTGTCAGTTCCCTTTCAAGATTGTCAGCGATCTCGCACGCGAGCGCTCCGACGGTATCCTCGGGAAGAGCATCCTCTAAAAGCTCCTCAAGAGAGATAGCTATAGATGAAAGCCCATCGGAAAGGACGCCCTTTTTTATATTCAGACCAAATCCTATAACGGTATAAAACTCCTCGCCGCAAAAGACCGATTCGGAGAGTATACCGCAAAGCTTTTTTTCGTTTGCGATTATATCGTTGACCCATTTTACCGAGCAGGAAAGTCCGAAAAGGCTATAAAGGGCATCCGTTACCGCGTTTGCAGCAGCAAGCGTCATCGGTATTCCGGGAAGATAATCGACACAAATGCTCATATAAAGACCGGACGCAGGGGACTCGAAGACCCTTTCGTACTGACCGTGACCCGCGCTCTGCGAGATGGCGAGGACAAGAGTTCCCGCATCCCTTCTGTTTGTCTTAAGATATGTATTCGTCGAAGGAATGCTATCAAAGACCTCGGCACACCGTGAGCGCACGTCGAAATATTTTTTCAGCTGATCGGACGTCAAAACTCTTCCTCCTTTATTATCTCACATATACCGTTTATCTCAAATCTCGGGAAATGCATGGCGAGAAAAACGTATATCCTGAGCATATCCGCCCCGTCTACAGAGAAGATTATCTGCCAGGCGCGCGAGCCCTCGTAAAGAGAGGATGCAAGAGAAATGATATCGACCGACCTTCCGCCGTACGCGGATATAGCATGCGGAAGCAGAAAAACGTCGGCAGGATCGCTTCCTATAACGGTCACGACAGCGGTGTCCGCATTTTTCGTCATACACATGGACGGCGAAAAGAGAGCGAATCTTACGAAGAATTCATCGTCCGTCGGAACGTCGCAGAACATTACCGGAAAGAGCCCGTTTTTAATGACGTGTCGGCACACGGTATGCATAAGCCCGTCCGCCGAGGCGTAAACGGGAAGCATACAAAGCTCGCTTCGCGAGTCGGCGACCTCCTCGCACACATCAACTATATTGTCAGCGATGCTCGGCGTAAGATTTTCGATACGCTCTGCAAATCTTTCGTATGCCTCATCCGCAAGTCGGTTGGGGAGTCGGGATACTCTCACCCTTTCCCTACCGAAGAGCTCACCAAAATACGGAAGAGAATCTCTTACCGCCTTTCTTTTCACAAGCTCGTCAGAGGCCCATGCGCAAAAGCGGACACCGAAATCCTTATCCATTCCGTCGGGAGAAGCAAGGGAGAGAAATTCAAGATACTGCTCGCGCATGCGATCGCAAAGACTACCGAGATCGTCTATTCCGTCACGGCACGCCTCATCGACAAGGAGATACGCGATCTCCTTTATATGCGCGTCGTACATTCGGTCTCTGCGCTCAAGCGAGTCTCTTGCCTCCCTCATATTGCGCAGTATTATATCCTTGGCTACGTTATCTTCCATAAATACTTTCAGGCACCGTTATTTTTTCAGCGAATCTTCGAGCACGGCATAGCTCTGATTAAGAAATGCCTTAAGCTCCGAGGCGGTGAGTGTTCTCTGCGCAAGCAGTGCAAGTGACCATATCTGTCTTGCGGCATCGGTCTTTTTGTCTCCGTTCTCTATCGAGGAAAGAGTCTTTACAAGAGAGCTTGACGAATTGAGCGTAAGCGTAGCTCCCGCAAGAGGATCCGAAAGATCGTTTCCGCCAGGCATATAATAGCGCATCATATCGCTCATTCTTCTCTGCTCCTCGGGGATACTCAGTATCGCCGGGATATTTTTATCCTTCAGCGAGACGTACTCGACCTTGAGCCCGTCCGCTCCGCTGACCGTTTTGAATATCTCGACAAGCGCGCCGTCGGAAAATTCCTCGTCCTCGCCCTTAAGAGCGTCTGCAAGATCGGCGTCGATACGCAAAAACTTGACCGAATATTCGGACTCGAGCATGCTTATAAACTGAAAATCAAGCGGTCCCTCGACAAGCGCGACCTTTATTCCCTGCGACTCAAACATTGAGACGTACTGCGCCTGAGCGACGGCGTCGGTGGCGTAATAGATCTTTCCGTCACGCGACTCCTTTGCCTCGCTTATAAAGTCCTTGGCGCAGACGAGAGTCGAGTCACTGAGGCGCAGAAGGAGAGAATCCTTGACCCTGTCATAGAATTTCTTATCTCTGAGGCATCCGTATTCGACGAAAACACGGATATCCTTCCAGTATTCGTCGAATTTTTCTCTTTCGGTATTATAAAGAGAATTTATCTTATCCGCAACCTTTTTGACTATATGGGCGGATATCTTTGAAACGTATCCGCTGTTTTGCAGGTAGGATCTCGAAACGTTGAGCGGAAGCTCGGGACAGTCGAGCGCTCCCTTAAGCATAAGCAGGAAATCGGGGATGACCTCTTTTATATTGTCAGCAACGAATACCTGATTATAGTAAAGCTTAACCTGACCCTCGAGATTATCGTATTCGCTTCTTATCGGAGGAAAATAGAGTATTCCTCTAAAATTGAGCGGATATTCCGCATTTATATGGATCTGGAAGAGAGGCTTTCTGTAATCGGCAAAAAGTTTTGTATAAAAATCGTCATACTCCTGCTCGGTGCATGCACTCGGTGCCTTCTGCCAAAGGGGAGAAACATCGTTTATCGGCTTTTCCTCCTTCTCCTTGTCATCCTCTACCTTGTCATCGCTATCCTCATAGAAGATCTCTACAGGCATGAACGCACAGTATTTATTGAGCACGGTGCGAAGAGAATTGCCCGAAAGGTATTCGTCTCCCTCGGAGGAAAGATGCAGGATAACGTCGGTTCCGTGCTCGGATCTCGGATCGGTAGCCTCAAGAGTATAGTCTCCATCCTCGGTACAGACCCACTTAACAGTCGCAGATCCGTCTATCGAAGCGGACACTACCTCGACCGTGGACGCGACCATGAAGGCAGAATAAAATCCGAGTCCGAAATGTCCGATTATTCCGTTTGAAGCGTCTCCCTGCTCGTATTTTTCAACGAATTCGAGCGCTCCCGAGAGCGCGATATTGCAGATGTATTTTTTTACCTCCTCGGCGTTCATTCCGATTCCGTTATCCGATACTGTGATAGTCTTTTCGTCTCTGTCAAGCTTTACGGTAATGCGGTATGACTCGTCCTCGCCGTAATACTGTCCGAGAGAGCTGAGTCTTTTAAGCTTTGTGACCGCATCGGATGCGTTCGAAACGAGCTCGCGCACGAATATCTCCTTCTCGGAATAAAGCCATTTCTTTATAACGGGAAATATATGCGAGGTCTGTACCGATATACCTCCCTCGGTTTTTTCAAAGGTGTTTTTATTTTCTTCCATTTTTCTTACCTCTTTTGTTTTTTCTGATTTATAATCAATGATAATACATATTTTTGCCTTTTAATCGGACTTTTTTATAATAAAGTGTAAATTCACCGCTTTGTCAGTATTTCGATCCTCTTTTCATCGAGACCGGTTATATTCGAAAGCGCCCTTCGTATCTCGGGGATCTTTTCCGACATCTGCGGAGAAAGAATAACGGTGACTCCGTTTTCTTTAACACTCGGAATACGTTCACCGAGCATTCTGAAGCGCTCGCTCGGAGCTATCGACAGCTTTTGAGCGAACAACAAAGCGGTAGCGTCATAAAATTCTCTTGCCTCGGCGTATTTTTTCATATCACAAAGGGAGAGAAGCTTTTCATATCTGAAGCTCTCGCAAAGGGGCGATATTGCTATCGCACGCTCGGAAAGCCTGCATATCTCCGCATGGTCGCCGTCCGATCGAAGAATCCTGAAGAGAAACTCGACGAGACGCATGTGCATTGCCGCGTATTTTTCGGCAAGCGATCTGACATAAGCATCGTAGAGCATTCCGCCAAGAAATTCTCCCCTATAGAGTGAAATTGCTTCAAGGGCGTATTTTTTTGCCTCGGACAGATCTGTAGATCCGAGAGCTCTCGATCCGAGAGCTTCAAAGTCGCAAGTGTCGGTGGTAACACCTATCGGGAATTTTATCCTGTACCCGCCGTTTTCGTAAATTATCGAGTCGGCAAGATCGGGATGCAGCCGTGAAAGAGTTTCCCTTAACCGATGAACGAGTGCATTCAACGCATTAAGCGATGCCTCGTGACGCCCCGTGTATCCGCCGTAACCGAAGCAGAGATCGGCGAGCTCTCTTTTGTCGACGGTGCGCTCTCCGATCAGTATAAGGCGCGAAAGAAGTCTAAGCTGTCTCGGAGAAGTTCTCATATCGAGCGATTTTTCGCCCAAACAGATATCAAATCCTCCGAAAAAGGATATTTTCAGACCGTTCATATCTCACGCCTCCTTGCCACTTTGGATCACGTAAGGATTATACCATAACGTAACAAAAAATGCAACACCAAAAAAAACGGCGTTCACATAAATTTAACAATTAAAAGTATTGTAAAATGGCTTAATATGTGATAAAATTGTTGTTGCGACCGAGGAGAAGTACTCAAGAGGCCGAAGAGGCGCCCCTGCTAAGGGTGTAGGTCGTTTATAGCGGCGCGAGGGTTCAAATCCCTCCTTCTCCGTCAAACACAAACCGCAATTCTGATACAAAGGGGTTGCGGTTTTTGTAATTATATGATATAATATACTTATCAGACGAAAGGAGTCTCCACTATGAATTTTTCAGAACTCGATACCGCCGTACAAGAAAGCATAATTGATTTACTGAACAATCATATTGCATCCAGCGCCGATATTTTGAAGCAAGACCGTTGTTTAATTCCTATGCTTATGATTCCCGACTCAAATCAGCTTGTCAGCCTACAATCAAGAGATGGCTCCGTCGATGTTGATAGGGCGTACGCTGCTGTCGTTGGAAAATTGAAAAACGAGGCTTTTACATATGCTTTGTTTTCTTATAGCACACGAATTGGATTGGCGTCAGGCGGCGAAACGGATGCTTTGAAAACTTATATTTTTACACAAAATGGAATAGAGGTCTCCTTTTATACGCCTTTTACGGTCAAAGGGCTTTTCAAAAAAACGATCAATGTTGAAAAGTCGATTTTGGCAGAAATAAAAGAACATATTTTTGATTGAACCTTGTATCAAAATTATAGTTATTAGCCACTCAATAAAATTCCGTAGTTATAGCATTTTCGCCGTAACTACGGGATTTTTTATTATTTGTGCAATGGCATTTAAAGGGCATTTTTAGGGCAAAAAATAGCGTTATACCCAATTTTCTACCCATCACAGAATCCTGACATATACCCTTGGTGCACATATACTAACGATCATACGAGCACCTCCTCATATTTATAAATTTTCGCGCTACGCCTTTGCGGCAAGGTAACAAGCCATCCGGTCTCCTTAATATCTTTGCTGTTTATAACCGTTATTTCTCCGCTATCAATATCGGTAAAGGCATACTCCGTATCCTCTTTCAGACCGCGAAGCAGAAATCTGGCATTTTCGTAAGGCGAATCTTCCCTGCGGAAAATCTGCACGATCCCATCACCTTTTTCGGGACGATTGAACTGCGATGCACACCAAGTATCCTTTTTCGCGCTCGACTGTGTCAGCGGGTAAAAATCCTCGCTAAAATATTCCCGTACCCACAGATATTCTCTTTTTCTTTCATCAAGCCACGCTTGCGCTGCACTGCTTTCATCATCATCATTTTTTACCTGTCCGCTTGCAAAGTTAGATGCCGCAGAATATGAGCTGCGTGCCAGATACAGATCAGGTTTGCCGGACGGACTGATAAACCAAGTATGCGTACCCGAATAAGGAAGCCATGTATTATAGTGCAAATGATGATTTTGCCATATTTCCACGGGGATCTCGTGCTTGCACTGAGAATCGCTCCTCCAAAGCGGTATACTGCGGCGCATCGTTTCAATATCAATCCTGCGGCCTCCCGAAGCACAATTATCAATGATCATATTCGGGAAACGCTCCAAAAGCTCATCCCAAAGGCGGTACAGACCGTTTATATATTTAATTTCGTTAATACCCACGCGGTCTTTCTCTTCGTTCGTTTGCCAATATACGAGCGGATCCATATTAAAATCCTGCCTGCAGCAACGGATATCCAAGCTCTCGATAGTATCGCAAAGCGATTTAAAAATATACTCCCACGCCTGCTCGTTTCCTAAATTCAAGAGCAGGTTGTTATCTCCCTGCACAGACAAAAAGTATTCGGGATGCGCTTGTGCCATGGGCGCGGTCTTCACGCACCGCTCCGATTCGAACCAGAGCAAAAATTTCATATTTGCATCCTTTACCGCTTTTGCAACGTCTTGCAGTCCGTTAGGATGCACGTACGGGCTCACGCACCAATCCCCGACCTGCTTATGCCAGACCCACTCCTCCTGTCCAAAGTCGCCATCCGTGGGACGAGTACGGGCACCGAACCAACCCGCGTCCATCCATACATAGTCCGCGCGGATCTTGGATTTTTTCTCCTGTTCGATTTTACGCAAAACACTTTCCGACGGTTCTCCGCCCCAAAAGTTTATAGAAAACGGTCCGTTCTTTTCACGCCCGTTTTCGCCTATGATACTAAAATGCTCTTTAACGAGTCTACGCCATTTATTTTGTCCGTCCGCTTCATCGCCGACATACGGCATGATCACCACGGAGGAGGTACGGAATTTTTCATTCGGCAGCATAACAAAGGCAGTATCCTGGATTTTCGTTTTTACAAACAGATGTGTTTCATCACGTTCAAAGCGTGCAAGCCATTGTCCCGACCAGCCGATCGCCGCAATCACACCGCAGTCTTCCTTTTGTACGTTGAAAAAGGGAGCGTGTCCGTTGCTCGATCTTCCGCCCTCGTTATGAAATTCAAGTGCCAGATGCTCCAAAAGCAGCGAGCCCTTGGAATATAAATGATACGTCGGAAGATTATACATGATCTCGTCCGCATCCGCATAAAATTCCTGCCATCCGATGCTTGAACCGATCGGCGCATGTATTTTCGTCGCTTTTTTCATATCGGGAAGCGCAACTTCCCAAGGATAAGCCGTTGCTTTCTCATACGGAAAATCTACCGAGCAATCGCAATCGAAAAGCTCGGTGATTTTTCCCGTGGGATTTTCAGAGGTGTTCTCCCAATAATTCACCCACTCGTACGCACCGAATTTTTCGTATTTTTTTGCAATGTTCGTAATCTTTAACCCATTTTCAAAAGTATAAGCACTAATAACCTCATTGCCTTCTTTCCTGATCTCCTTACGGTACGGAAGCTCCCAGCAATCCTCACCGTCGAGCTTAAAGGAAAAACGTTTTTGCTCTGTCAAAAAATTCATATTCTGCCCTCCGACTCTTGACTTTTTTATGTTTATACTGTATTATATCATAGGAAATACAATATTTATATAAGATATTTCACACAAAATACAAGATATTGCTCAAAGCAGGTATGATATGTACGAACCCACTTTTATTCCGTCATTAAAAAAATTCCCCCTTCAATTATCCGATTCCCGCTTTGCCGTACGCCACGACCGACGTTTCATTTCTCCCGACGAACCGGGTCTTGATCCGATACACATACACGATTACACCGAGATCATTGTCCATATCGGCGGAACACTTTCTTTTTCGGTCAGCGGACAGCTATATTCCCTTAAAAAGGGGGATATCGTTATTTCCCGGCGAAACGAGCTGCATGTCGGAGTGTTTCAAAAGCCCGAGGAGTACGAATATTTTTGCATATGGATCGATGACGGTAAGCAATCGCCGCTACTTGATTTTTTGGAAAATTTGCACGCACCCATACTGTCCCTTGATGCGGAAACGCAGAAAAAAATGTATAATCTGCTGCTCTCGATGACAGATTCGAAGGGATCTCATTTACAGCAGGCGGCGGATTTTTTGCAATTTCTCGCATTACTGCAGCTCACGAAAAAGCAGGTCGAGCAAAATAATGCATTCCCGCAGCCTTTGCAGGAGATCTTAAACGACATCCGTAAAAACGCTGCGGATATTCCAAGCACGCGCGCTCTTGCCACACGCCATTTCATCTCCGACGCAACTCTTGACCGATGGTTTAAGAAGCATTTACACGTATCCCCGCACGTATTTTTGGAATCGGAAAAATTGGCATTATCCTCAAAATTACTTTTAAGCGGCGCAAGCGTGACCGAGGCTTGTATGCGCTCCGGATTTTCCAGCTGCTCATACTTCATCTCGCGTTTTAAAAACAAATTCGGCAAAACGCCCTTACAGTACAAGAACCGAAGGGAATAAAACCCAAAGTCGAGCCATCACCGAGATCTGACGCTTCGTGCAGTCCGCATCGAAATATCTTCGCCCCTATCTTGACACAAGGCTGAATTATGTTATAATTTTCCTCGAAAAGGCTTATCGTTTAATACCGAAGACACCATGCTGTCGGAAGTACCTTGCGATAAAGCTTTTTTATTTTCTCTTTTTGCACTCGGACGGAAGCTTGCCCATATACCTTTTAAAGGTACGAGTGAAAAAGGAAGGATTTTCGAAGCCGCAAAGAGACGCGGCATCGGCGACTCCGTATCCCGCACAAAGAAGGTCGAGTGCCTTGATACACCTGTAATTATTCAGATTTTCTATGAGAGTCTGACCCGTGAGTCTTTTGAAGTCCCGACAAAGGGCATACTTATCGTAAAGCACCTCTTTTGCTATTTCGTCTACGGTGATCCTTTGTCTGTAATTTTCACGAATATAGGAAATCACCGCCTTTACCGTATCAAAGCGCCTTGAGTCTCCGTCTTTCTCCTTGATCTGCACGGTGTGGCGCTCCGAAAGTCGGATAAGTATCTCAAGCAAGGTCTTACTGAGCCTCATATTTCGGCAGGGGGTATTATCGCTTTTATATATTTCCGCAAGCTCGTAAAAGAGCCTCGCAATGTCCCCGTCCCTGAATATCGGCTCGAAAAAGGTACCGGTCGGATCGAGTCCGACGTATCTGCAAAAATCGCTGCTCACTATAAGGCAGGTGTATCTAAGCTCGGTCTCGGTCCCAGTATAGTGCAGGACACTTGCGTTGACCGCAACGATATCGTCTTTTTCAAAGCTATATCTCTTACCGTCAAGCATAACGCTTCCGCTCCCCTGCGTACAGATCTGCAGCTCGAGATTTTCGTGCCAATTACTGTTTTCACTGCGTATTGATCCGCTTCTTTCAAGATCGATATGCAGTACGAAAGGAAGTCCGTTCACAAGACTTCCGTATTGCTCGTGGCGTGTATCCATTTTTCACCTCAAAATGCAAGATAGTGTCAGAAATATCCAATTTGATGTATTGAAATACCTTGTTTTATCCAATATAATTATTATATCACAAAGAAACAGGAATTGCAACAGGTAAGCGTATGAGCACGGTAGCACAAATATTCGGGATCGGTGCAATGATCTCGCTTTTTACGATATATCAGCAAAAAAGCAGAAAAGGAATGCTGATAGCAAAGCTTTCTGCCGATCTTTTCTGGGTAGCACATTATCTATGTCTCGGCGCATTTGCGGGGATGATACCGAATGCGGTCGGAATTTTCAGAGAGCTTGTTTTTGTAAACAGAAAAAGCCAAAAATGGGCAAGCCTCTCCGTTTGGCCGCTTCTGTTTATCTTAATAAACTTCTCGCTCGGCATAACGACCTTCCACTCCCCGTTTAACATTCTACCGATCGCGGCATCCGCCTTCGTAACAGTTTCCTTATGGATAGACGATCCGCGTCTGACAAAGTGTATATCGATCCCCGTATCGCTCGCCTTCGCGATCTACGATATCTACATAGGCTCATACATCGGCATTATAAACGAAGCGCTTTCAATGGCTTCGATCATAATTTTCTTTGCAAAAGAAGGAGAAAAAAATGAAAAACAGTGTATTTTCAAGCGATTATCCCACAAAAAAGCCTCTTATAATATCCGAGGGAGCGCCGATAAGCGATGTAGCGCGAAGAATAACGGCAGACGCGGATCAAACGGCGATAGAAAAAGGGGATGCGTTTGCGCGAGAGATCGAGGATAGTTTTATTTCCGATTTTGAGGACCCCGCCGACAAAATGGCGCACGTATCGACCTTCCATGTCTCCGGCGACACCGTTTACATGACCTACTACGCAAATACGAAGGAGCCGTCCGAGGATCCGAAAAATCAAACTGCAAGGCTCGTCTACGCGCCTATAAACGATATCGATAATAAGAGCTTTATCGATCTTCAGACCACGGGCGACACGGTCGGAGGCAAGGTCATCGACATGGTTTACGATACCATCCTTATGCAAAAGGACAGTGACACGCTGTATATAATGTGGACCGCGCGCACAGAGGATAATTATTACCGATTTTACTGTCCGTTTTCTCTTTCCGAAAAAAAGCTTGGGGCAATCGGCGTAAATCGCTTCAGGGTCGGTGATATCGTAAACGATTTTTCAACAAGCGGTATAAAGAGCGCTCTTGCCGAGAACGGGATACCGTGCAAAAAGACATATTCCGACATCGGTATCATGCAAAAAATGTCCTATCGCATTGAAAGCGGAAAAAAATACTGCTACACGGGCACCTACAGCGGAGATTTCACCTGCATCATTAAAAGCGAGGATCTGATCACTTGGGAATACGTGTCCCAGCCCGATTTTACAAACGATTCAAGATGGGAAAACGCCACCTACGTGCTCGGTGACAAGGTCTACTATTTTGTACGTCAGCAGGATACAAACAAATGCGGATTTCTCAGCGCCTACGATCTGAATAAAAAAAGTTGGGAAAGAGCCGTTGAGATAGAGGACTGCCAATCGAGAGGTGATTTTATCCTCTATAACGGCGAGCTTTATCTCTTCCACGCACCTATCGACCGCGAGCACATCGGTATAGTCAGGATCGACACCGAAAGCATTTCAGACAGTGAGGTCGTTTTGCAGGCAAGGATGCATTCGAGCTGCTTTTATCCGTTTGTTCAGTACTTTGCAGACGGTGAGCTCGCAATGTCCTATACCGTAGCAAGAAAGCACATCCGTCTTGCGAGATTCACCCTGAGCAGATATTTACAGTAATCGCTCGTAATACAGTATTGACTTAAAGGGTAAGATGTGGTAAAATCTACTCAAAATCAGGTCGGAATATCGACCGCGAAGCACGAGGTGATTTTATGAGAAGCATTTTTATGAGATATCCAAGCGGAAAAGCAAAAGCGGTTACGTTCAGTTATGATGACGGAGTACCCGGAGACAAGCGTCTTGCCGAAATATTCGACAGATACTCGCTTAAGGGAACCTTCAATTTCACGTCCACTCCCTGCTTTTCCTCAGAGGAGATAGAGAAGTATTTTCTCTCCAAGGGACACGAGATCGCCGTCCACGGAGCATTTCACAGAGCAAACGGCAACACGAGACCGATCGAGGGCATACGTGACGTGCTCGACTGCCGTATTGAGCTCGAAAAGAGATGCGGACGCATAATCCGCGGAATGGCATATCCCGACACGGGAATTACCAGAATGGGCAATTTCGGAAGCTATGAGACTATAAAAAGCTATCTCACCGAGCTTGACATCGTATATTCGAGAACTCTTGCCGGTGACAATGACGCCTTCGAGCTCCCCTCCGATTTTCACGCGTGGATGCCGAGCGCACACCACAAAAATCCTCAGATAATGGAATACGTCGACAAATTCCTCGCACTCGATCTCTCCGAAAACGTATATCACGCTATAAGAACGCCACGTCTTTTATACATTTGGGGACACAGCTTCGAGTTTGACAGAGACGGCAACTGGGATCTCATAGAGTCGATCTGCGAAAAGCTCTCGAAAAGCGACGAGATCTGGGCGGCTACGAACATGGAGATATACGAGTACGTTCAGGCGTACAAGAATCTTTCGCACAGTGCCGACGGACATCTTGTCTACAACCCCTCGCTTACAGACGTATGGATGGACGTTGACGGAAGGGTTTATATGATCCCGTCGGGAGAGACCGTACGTATCGACTGATCGGCGGGTCTTATCCAAAAAGCTGAAAACCGTCCGAAAAACCGAAAAATATATTGACTTTTCTATTGACTTTTCGGGACATGACATATATAATGTGGGTGCAGGGGAGGATGACCCCGAAAAAACTTTTATCAAGGAGACGTTTATGAACACTCTTAGGTTTGATCCGACAAAAAAGCTCGGAAAATTCAAAATTCTCAACGCAACAAACGGCGGTCCATGGTACAAAAGACACGCAAACGATCAGTTCAGAAGCAACTATGACAACTACAAGGCGGCGCGTATTCCCTACTCCCGTAACCACGATTCGGGTGTTCTCGGAATATACGGCGGTCCGTACAGTCACGACATAACAAGAATATTTCCCAACTTCGATGCGGACGTAAACGATCCCGCGTCTTACGAATTCCCCTGCACCGACGAGTCTATCCTTGCATGTCTTGCAGCGGGAACCGAGACCTTCTTCCGTCTCGGACAGACTATCGAGCATCAGATAAAGAAATACGGAATCCTTCCTCCTAAGGATTTTCAGAAGTGGGCTGAGATATGCGAGCATATCATCATGCACTATAATTACGGATGGGCAAACGGCTTTGAGCTCGGTATCAAATACTGGGAGATCTGGAACGAGCCCGATCTTGACAGAGACGATTCGACTAACAAAAGGACCTGGGGCGGCACCAAGGCTCAGTTCTTTGATATGTACGAGATCGCGGCAAAGCACTTAAAGGCAAGCTTCCCCGAGCTTATGATCGGCGGTCCCGCTATTGCAGGCCATATTGAATGGGGTGAGGATTTCCTTCGTGAGATGCAGAAAAGAGAAGTCCCGATCGACTTTTTCTCATGGCACATCTACGCAACCACTCCCGAAAAAATCGTAGAGCGTGGCGAAAAGGTCAAGGTCCTGCTTGACAAATACGGCTACGGCGATGCCGAAAGCATCTTAAACGAGTACAACTACGTAAAGGGATGGACGGACGATTTCCTTTATTCGATAAAGATGATCCACGGACTCAAGAACGCAGGCTTCCTTCTCTCGACGATGGCTCTTTCTCAGCGCGCTCCGATAGACATGCTCATGTACTACGATACCCGTCCGTCGGCATTCTGCGGAATATTCGATTTCTACACCTACGAGCCACTAAAGGCTTACTATCCGCTGAAGTGGTTCGGTGAGTTTTACGATATGGATGCCGAGATCAGGAGCGAAAACGAGATCGACAGCATCTACTCGCTTTGCGGCGTTGATGCAGACGGCAAGATCCTCTGCATGCTGACCAACTATTCGGAAAACGACAACGCTCCCGAAAAAGAGATCTCTCTCGATTTCGGCAAGGAAGGAAAATACGAGATCTATCTTGTTGACAGCGAGCGCAACGGAGAGCTTTTCGAGGTGACCTCTGCTCCCTGTGTAAAGCTTCCCATCCACGCGTGCGCACTCATAAAGGAGATCTGACAAAAACATGATAAATTATTGGAAGCAAAGCAAGAATAACGTATACGTGGCGGCACACCGCGGATTTTCCGACTCTTATCCGGAGAACACGCTTCCTGCGTTTCAGGCAGCTCTCGATCTTAGCGTAGATCAGATAGAGTTTGACGTAAGAGTTACCCTCGACAACGAGCTCGTAGTTATCCACGACGGCACGGTCGACCGCACCACAAACGGAACCGGAAAGGTCTGCGAGATGACTCTCGCGGATCTGAAAAAGCTTGATGCGGGCATCAAAAAGGGAGAAGAATTCAAGAACGTCCGTATTCCAACTCTTGCCGAAGCGATGGATCTTTTCGCAAAATATCCCAACCTCACTCTCGATATCGAGCTCAAGGAATATCCCTCCGAAAATGAAAAGGCATACGAGGTATGCGACCGAGTCCTTGAGGTGATAGACAGCTACGGTTTTACCGACAGAGTGGTTATCAACTCCTTCTCAAACGATCTTAACGAGTACATATACAGGACCTACGGCAAGAAATACCGTCAGCACGTTTACTATCCGATGACCGTAATGCAAGGAAAGATCACCGTAAGTCCGTATGAATACGCTTACTGTACCTGCATGTTCGGGTCATTCAACTCACTTAACATCGCAACTCCCGAGGGATTTGCAATGATGGAGGAGCTTGGGCCTCAGCCTTGGGCAGGCGCGTGCGTATGCGACGAAAGCAGTGTAGACACGGCGATCGAGTGCGGTGCCCATCTTATTACGACAAACCGGCCCGACAAGGTCATTGAGCTTCTTCGTCAAAAGGGATATCACGCATAAGATGTTGAAACTAAAAATCAAGGACCCTTGGGTATCTATCCAAGGGTCCTTCTATTTCATTTTACAAGGGTAAGTAGAAATTCGAAATCGCCGCAAAGCGATGATTTCTCCGTTCCCTTCGGGATAAGAACACTGCTTCCCGCTTTGACGTCTATACGTCCGATCCTTCCGCTACCCGACAAAACGAGCGCGTGCATAAATCTTTCCTCATCCCACACGATCTCACGGCAGTCTCTCGAAAGCTTTTTCTCTACCCTGAAAAATCTGCAATCGGCAAGAATATCTTCGCTTACGTCATCTGCACACTCATAGCGTATAGCGTCGATCTCATCGCCCGTATACGGTCTTATTACGTCAAGCGCATTTTTTATATGCAGCTCTCTGCCCCGTCCGAAATCGTACACTCTGTAAGTTATATTCGACGATTGCTGGATCTCGGCTATGAGTATTCCCGCGCCGATCGCGTGAACGCATCCTGCGGGAATGAAGAAGACATCCCCTTTTTTAACGTCAACGTAGTTAAGGGTATCGCTTATGCAGTCCTTGGAAATCGCCTCGGCAAAGCTATCTACCGTGACCCCGTTTTTAAGTCCGTAAACGAGCTGCGCTCCCGGAAGCGCGTCCACTATGTACCACATCTCGGTCTTTCCGAGATCGTTGCCGTTTTTAAGAGCGTACTCATCATCGGGATGCACCTGAAGAGAAAGCGATTCCTTTGCGTCTATAAGCTTTACGAGCAGAGGAAAATTTTCGATCCCCTCAAATTCGCAAAGCTCTGTTCCCGAATATTCGCCGCCGAGAACCCTGTTCATTCCGTCGTGTCTTGCGGTAAGCTCCCACGTTTCGGCGATCCGCTTAATATTTCCGTCTCCCTTACCGAATTCTCTCGAAAGTCTTTCGCCGCCCCAAACAATATCCTTGCAAACGCTTTCGAGAAGGATCTCTCTGTCAAGCGTTATTTTTTCTTTTTTATTTTCCATTATGCACCTCAAAAGCAGTAAAGCCGGGATGACCCCGGCTTTAGTTTTAAATATGATTATTTACCGAGAAGGATCTCGCTAAGCGCATCGTTTCCGTTTTCGATAGTGAGAGCGGATACGTCCCCGTCGAAGTTGACCGTTTCAAGAGCGATACAGTTATTGAACGCCTTGCTTGCGATCTTGGTAACTGCCGAGCCGATGGTCAGAGTCTCAAGAGCGAGGCACTCGTCGCAAAGCTCTGCGGGGATCTCGGTAACGCCCTCGGGTATATCAAGGGTCTTGAGTGCGGGGCAATAGTTGAAAACTCTCTTTCCGAGCGTCTTGAGGCTCTCGGGAAGATCAACAGACTCGAGCGAGTCGTTAAACCAGAACGCTTCGTCGGCGATCTCGGTAACTCCCTCGGGAATAGTGATGGCTGCAAGACGGTTATTACTTGCAAAAGCACGGCTTCCTATCTTGGTCACGGGAAGTCCGTCGATCTTATCGGGAACGGTGATCTCGACCGTTTCGATCTCTTCCTCGTCCTTAGCCGCAGCGGTGCTTGCTCCGTCTCCGACATAATCAAAATCGTATGCGGTTATTTCAACGGTCTTTCCGTTATGTACGTTGTAGGTATAAGCCTCATACTTACAGTCATACTGAACATCAGCCTTCACATCATTTGAAGCATCGTCATTTTCGGGAATCTTATCATCTCCGAGATCGGGAGCTCCGTCATCATAATTGCCTCCGCAGGACACGAGGGTCACTGTAAGCATAAGAACAAGCGCGAGCAGAAGAGCGATTTTTTTCATATCGGACTTAACCTATATTCCCAAGCAAGGGAAATTTTCCTTTCTGTGGCCGCAAGCAAAATGCGGCAATGTACATTCTGTATTTGATTATAGCATCTCTTCTCTTTTTTGTCAACAATATTTTTATTAATTTTACGCTTTAATTGAAATATAAAAAGTTATTTACCGTATATTAACTCAAAAAGCCTTACAAATTTACAAAAAATTCAATTGAATAACGCTGAGCTTTGTGATATAATGATTACGTATTGTTCAGACTAAGGTGAAAGGGATCGGAAATCTTTTATGTTCGGATACGTTAAAGCGCAGACAAGCGAGCTCAGAGTCAAGCACTATGAGTTCTACAAAAGCGTTTACTGCGGTCTTTGCCATCACATAAAAAAGCGCAGCTTTTTCACGACCTTTTCTTTGAGCTACGATTTCGTTCTCCCCTCACTTTTCGCCATCGCCTTTACCGAAAAGGAAAACGTGGTGCTTAAAAAGAAGCGCTGCATTGCCCATCCCTTAAGAAAAAAAGCGGTAATTGACGGCGGAGATGCCATGCAGCGTGTCGCAGACTCGGCAATACTGCTTGTCTATTACAAGCTTCTTGACGACAAAACAGACAAGGACGAGAGCTTCAAAAAAAGATTTTTATCATCTCTTGCTCTTCCCTTCGCCGCAGGCGCGCGAAAAAAGATACTTTCCCTCGGATATCTTGATACAGACGAAATGATACGCGAAAAGCTATCCTCTCTTTCGCTCTGCGAAAAGGAAAAAAGGGAAAGCGTGTACGACGGAGCGTCGATATTCGGAGAGCTTCTTGCCGAGGTCTTTTCGAAAACGGCTGTCAAGGACTCTGACAGGCGTTGCCTTTACGAGGTAGGATACCGTATCGGTCGGTGGATCTATATTGCCGATGCGCTCGACGACATCCAAAAGGACAAGGACTCGGGAAGCTACAATCCCTTCCTTGCTTCGGGTGAGGACACCTCGTGTGAAAATTTCAAGAACGCAATAGAAACGGCGCTCAGATTAGAGCTTTCCGAGGCTGAAAAGGCACTTGATCTCATAAATATCGAGGATGACGGTCTACTTGAGATAATACGCAACATATTTTATATCGGAATGCCCGAAAGGATAGCAAGCATTCTGCACAAAAAGGACAAATAACAACTAAGACGCATGAGCGTCGCAAGAAAGGTTTTTTCAGATGAACGATCCGTACAAGGTTCTCGGCGTCTCACGTGACGCCAGCGACGAGGAGATAAAAAAGGCTTACCGCGAGCTTGCACGAAAGTACCACCCTGATAACTATGTCAACAGTCCGCTCTCCGATCTCGTTCAGGAAAAGATGAAGGAGATCAACGAGGCTTACGACGAGATCCAGCGCTCGCGTTCCGCATCGCGCTCTTCCTCATCCTCAAGCCGTACGAATTCCGATTACTACGGAGGAGAGGACAGATCCGAGGATCTGCGAAGCATACGCATACTTATAAACGCAGGAAATTACAACGAGGCAAACGCAAGGCTTGAAAGCATTCCAAAAAATGCCCGAAATGCCGAATGGCACTTCCTTAAGGGTTGCCTGCTTATGCAAAGAGGATATATGTATGAGGCGATCCGTATGCTCGAGACCGCCTGTTATCTCGACCCGAACAACGATGAATACAGAAATGCTCTGAACGAGCTCAAGATAAGAAGCAATTCCTATGGCGATCAGTACAGAAGAACGAGCTCGAACTCGGGAGCTTCCCTTTGCGATATGTGCAGCGCCCTCATCTGCGCCGACTGCATGTGTGAGATGTGCGGCGGTGACTTTATCCGTTGCCTATGAAAAAGACCAAGATAATCGTTCTTGATGCGCTTCTTGCCGCTATTGCAAGTGTCATCCTTTCGCTCGGCTCTCTTTTGGGAGATCTCGATCTCACCTTCGCCGCGCTTGCTTCGGTCGCCGTCTTTATCGCTATAATAGAGATCGGTCTCAGCTCTGCCATCGCCGTCTGGCTTGCAACCTCGCTTCTATCGGGAATCCTACGCCCATCTGCCGCAGTTTTGATGTTTGCCTGCTTCGTGGGACTTTATCCAATAATAAAGCTGACCTCCGAAAGGCTGCGCCCTGTCCTCGCATGGACTGTCAAGATCGTATCTGTAAACGTAGCGACCGTTGTGATCACCCTCCTTTCAGAGCTCGTATTCTTCCCGGGAGAGGGATATGCGTGGTGGATCTATGTTGTAATGCTTCTGCTTGCCAATGCGGCTACTGTTATGTTTGACTACGTGCTTTCGAAATTTGCCGTGCTCTATTTTTCAAAGCTTCGCAGAAGGATCGGCTTCAAGGACACAAAAAAGTAAAAATTCTCCGCCTTACGGATAAATCGTTTATTTTGTGACGATAATATCCGTGAGGTGATTTTTTATGCAGTTTACGCAAAAAGAAAAGGATCTTTTAAAGGACATGAAGGACGAGGAGCAGCTTTGCATCGACAAATACACCCGTCACGCAGCATCGGCTCACGATCCGCAGCTCAAAAATCTTTTCTCCTGCATCTCGCAGGTCGAAAGAGGTCATCTTGACACGCTGACAAAGCTTGAGAGCTCATCCTCTTTAGATTCCTCCGCATCGGGAGGTACGAGCTGTCCCACTACCTTCACAGCGACCTACAAGTCGGGCGATACTCCCGAAAAGAAGGATGACTGCTTCCTTTGCAGCGACCTTCTCGCAGGAGAAAAGCACGCATCACATCTTTACGACACCTGCGTGTTTGAATTCAGTGATCAGAGTGTTAGAAACACTATAAATCACATTCAAAAGGAAGAGCAGGAGCACGGAAAGATGATCTACGATTATATGAAGGTAAACTCCATGTACTCCTAAAGACCGATCAAAAAGAGAGCGAAACGCTCTCTTTTTGACATTTTTGCTTAAATTTCCTTTTTCTGTTGACATTTCGGTGTTTTTGTGTTAATATTGATGTACGCGATTATGCGAAAATAAACTAAAGAAAGAAGGCTTTCACTATGAACTGGGAAAATTTCTTCCCCTCTCTTCTTAACTGGCTGACCACCGAAGGTCTGAAGATTGTCTTTGCGATCATCGTTATCCTCGTAGGCTTCTTCATCGTTGGCAAGATAAGCAAAAAGATAGCAAATGCCTGCGAAAAGAAGGGCACCGACAAGATGGTTGCAAAGATCCTTGTCGCTCTCTTCAACTACGGTCTCAAGGGACTTATCGTTATCTGCATGCTCGGTTACCTCGGTATCGAGACCTCGAGCATCGCGGCTGTTATCTCTGCTGTAGGTATTGCAGTAGGTCTTGCCGTTCAGGGTGCGCTCTCCAACTTTGCGGGCGGTATCCTTATCATCCTCACCCACCCCTTCAAGCTCGACGAATTCATCGAGACTCAGGGCATTTCGGGTACCGTTGAAAACATCGGTATCATCCACACCACCGTCAGAACCGGTGACAACAGAACCGTTATCCTTCCCAACGGCGCGCTTGCTAACTCCAACGTTATCAACTACAGCCGCAAGGATATCCGCCGTGTTGACTTCACCTTCTCGATCAGCTACGATTCCGACTTTGCTCTCGCACAGAAAATCATTCTCGATGTATTTGAGAAGCACGAAAAGGTCCTCGGCGAGCCCGGTGCTATGGTTCGTATGACCGCTCACGGACAGAACTCGATCGATCTCGTTTCCCGTTGCTGGACAAACGCTTCCGATTACTGGGACGTATACTTCGACATCACCGAGACCATCAAGGCTGAGTTCGACAAGAACGGAATCCAGATTCCTTACAGCCAGCTCGACGTTCACGTCAGCAAGTAATATTTACTTACTAAAAAATCACGCCTTGCGCTCAGCGCAAGGCGTATTTTTTATCCGTTTTTCTTCCAAAGATTGGGCGAAAAGAGAACTATTATCGGGAATATCTCAAGACGTCCGAGCAGCATATTCAGCGAGAGCACCATCTTGGAAAAAGGTGAAAATGCAGAAAAATTACTCATCGGTCCGACTCCCGAAAGTCCGGGGCCGACATTATTGAAGCATGTGAGCTCAGCGGTAATGTTAGTCGTAAAGTCAAATCCGTCAACTGATACAAGGAGCGTTGATACTACTATTATAAAAATATATATAGTAAAATATCCGAGAGTATTCCTTACCAGCGAATTTTCTACAGACGCTCCCTCAAGCCGTACCGTAGTTACCGCACGCGGATGGAGAAGCCTTTTTATCTCTTGTTTGGCACTCTTAAAAAGAAGTATGACTCGGCTTATCTTCAGCCCTCCTGCTGTAGAACCGGCGCACGCACCCGTCATAATCAGCAGTACCAGCACAGATTGCGACAGCGCAGGCCAGAGAGCGAAATCCGCAGTAGTATAGCCGGTCGTCGTTATTATCGAAGAGACCTGGAAGAATGCATATCTTAGAGAGCTTCCGAGCGAATGATACTCATGGAATATATTCGCAGCGATCACAACGGTCGCAAGTGCCGCGATTACCAGGTACCATCTGAGCTCCTCGCTTTTCAGCGCTTCCTTAGCTTTCTTTATAAGTATGAGGTAAAAAAGATTAAAGTTTATACCAAAAAGGAGCATAAATATCGAAAGAACAATATCTATATATGCGCTGTTATAAAATGCTATTCCTTCTGTCCTGACCGAGAAGCCCCCTGTTCCCGCTGTGCCAAATGCATGACAAATCGAATCAAAAACAGGCATTTTTCCTATACACAGAAGGACTATCAGAACAAGCGTCATAACGGTATATACGGCGTAAAGTATCTTTGCCGTCTGACGCATACGGGGAACAAGCTTTCCGACGACCGGACCCGGAACCTCCGCCTTCATAAGGTGCATCGAATCGGACATCGGCATTATGGCGAGCACGAACACGAGAACTCCCATTCCGCCTACCCAGTGAGAAAAGCTTCTCCAGAAGAGCAGGCATTTCGGAAGCGATCCCGGATCGGAAAGAACCGATGCTCCCGTGGTGGTAAATCCCGAGACCATCTCGAATATGCAGTCCCAGATAGAGGAGAACTGCGAAACCCCGCCGAATCTTCCAAAGCTGCTTATGTAGAAAGGAAGTGCGCCGATAATGGACATAAGTATCCACGCTGCAGCAACGACGAAGAAGCCGTCTCTGGCATATATTACGGTATTTGTCGGCTTTTTGAAGCCGAATATAAGTCCCGCGAGAAGCAGGATAGTCATTGGTATCAGAAAGGAAAGCGCCGAGATCTCGCTATATATGGCACCCACTACCATTGCAGGTATCATAAGAAAGCATTCTGCGAGCAGGATGCGTCCCAAAAGATACGCTATCATTTTTTTATTCATTACGCAATTCTTCTTTTACTTTATTTCGTCAATTATATCGCCAAGACCTGTTATACGTCCGTTCGCACTTACCACAAGCACGCTATCCCCGGGCATTATCATATCAGACCCCTTTGGAACGAGTGCCTTATTACTTCTGACTATGCACGCGATAAGGACGTTCTTTTTTATCTTGAGAACGCTGAGCGGAATGTTTATTACATCCTTCATATCGGCGTCCGCCTCGAACTCGAGCACCTCGACCTTTCCTCCCACGATCTTATAAAGAGAAAGGATGCTTCCCTCCGATCCACTCGCGGCTATCGCCCTTACATATCTCAAGATCTCGTTAAGAGTTACGTGCTTGGGAGAGATGATGGTGTCTATCTCACGTCCCTTGAACATTGAGAAAAGATTATCGCCCGCGACCTTCGCTATGATCTTGGGAACCTTCTTTTCCTTTGCGTAAAGTGCCGAAAGAATATTTCCCTCATCGAGTCCTGTAAGCGCCACGAAAGCGTCGGTCTTATCAAGTCCCTCCTCATCGAGAAGGCTATGATCGGAAAGCTCACCCTCAAGCACGACCGCCTTCGGGTATTTCTTCGCAAAAGCGGAGGAAAGGGTCTTATCGTTCTCGATTATCTTGACACCGATATTATGCTGAGCAAGTGCATCGGCGAGGTAATCGCTTATCGTCTCCGCACCCGCGATCATCACGCTCTTTACGGGATTTATATAGATCCCCGCCTTCTTAAAGGATCTGCTTATATCCTTCGGGGAGCCTGTAACGTAGAGATTATCACCCTCGTTTATCACAAACGTACCTCCGGGAATGAATATCTCTCCGCCGCGGTCTACCGAACAAACGAGCACGGACAGACCGAGCGAGGGAAGCTCACGCAGTTGCTTTCCGACTAAAAGATTTCCCTTCGGAACTCTGAACGAAACGAGCTCGGCTCTTCCTCTTGCAAATATCTCTACGCTCGTTGCCGACGGAAATCTGAGTATTCTCGCGATCTCGGCAGCCGCCGCACGCTCGGGATTTATTGCCATTGAAAGACCGAAATCATTCTTAAGCTCGTAAAGCTGACCCGCATATTCGGGATTTCTGACTCTCGCAATAGTGTTTTTAGCACCGAGCTTATGCGCGGAAAGGCAGCAAAGCAGATTAAGCTCGTCCGAATCGGCAGTTGCTATGAGAAGGTCGCAGTTTTCAACTCCGACAGAGCGCAGAACGTCAAAGGTCGCTCCGTTTCCGACGTATCCGATAACGTCATAGGTGTTACTTATATGCTCGATTACACCTGCGTCACTGTCGATAACCGTAATATCGTGTCCTTCGCTCTGCAGCGGTGCCACGAGCGAGAGACCGACCGTTCCGCAACCAACGAGTATGATCTTCATTTTTCCTCCATATTCAAGGCGGATTTCCGCCGTTAATTTCTAAATTCAGGCTATTTTATGCTCTTATAAGGGCAAGAACGAGTTTCCAGAAGCGCTCAAAGCTTTCAAGATCGAGTCTTTCGTCGGGCGAGTGGATATCGTAGACGTTCGGACCGATCGCGATCGCGTCACATCCTCCGAGCCTCGATATTATAGTTCCGCATTCAAGACCCGCGTGTATCGCCTCTGTCCTCGGCGTTATGCCGAGCTCTCCGAAAAGCTCACTGTATATTCTCAAAAAGTCGCGTGCGAGGGGTGAATTTTCAACGTAGTCCCAAGCCTCGTAGACACCGCTGAGTTCGAATCTCGCTCCAAAGACCGTTCCGAAGCGTCTTAAGACCGATATAAGATACTCATGCTCCGAGTTTTGTGACGATCTCGTTTTTATCCATATCCTTACAGAGTCCTCCGAGGTCTCGACGACACCGCAGTTACATGAGGTGCGCACGAGTCGGTCAAAGACGGGAGACATCGAGAAAACTCCGTTTGGAGTGAGCGTCAGAAGAGAGATCACAGACGAGGTATCCTTATAGGTGAGCATTTTTTGAGACGCTCTTCCCTTGTCGAGGTATATCTTGAGCTTCTTATCCTCCTCACAAAGCTCGGCTTCAAGCTCCGCGCGAAGAATATCGAGTTCATTTTCAATGATCTCGCGATCGATCACCGATATTTCGGCAACACATTCACGTGCGATCGCATTCTTCATATTTCCGCCGTTTATCGAGACCAGATTGAACGGCTTTCTTGCATAAAGGCGTGAAAGTATCCTGCCCATCAGCCTGTTTGCGTTTTGGCGGCAGGTATGGATATCGCATCCCGAATGACCGCCCATAAGTCCCGTGACCTTTATCCTTATCGGGCGGTCGGGGCAAGGTATCCTATCTGTCAAAAGCTCCAGAAGGACGTCTGCTCCGCCTGCCGACGAAACGACCGCGACACCCTCGTCCTCCGAATCCATATTTATCATTTTTCTTGCCGTAACCACCGAATAATCGAAGCTTTCGGCACCCTTAAGTGAGGTCTCCTCCTCCACGGTGAAAAGACATTCGAGCGTCGGCATATCCTCGCTCGATTCGAGCAGAGCGAGCATCATTGCCACCGCGACTCCGTCATCCGCACCGAGCGTGGTACCCTTTGCCTTAAGAAAGCCTCCGTCAACATAAAGCTTTATGGGATCGGTCGCAAAATCGTGGACCGTCACGGCGTTTTTTTCACACACCATATCGGTATGCCCCTGAAGGAGAAATGCGGGAGCGTTTTCGTATCCTTTACCCGCATTTTTTCTGACGAAAACGTTATTATTTTGGTCGCGAAGGCAAAAAAGTCCAAGATCCTTTGCAAAGGAGCAGATATAATCGGCAATTCCCTTTTCATTTCCCGATCCTCTCGGTATGCTGCTGATCTCCTCAAATATTTCGAAAAGCCTTTTCGGCTCATATCCGTCTATAACGTATCGCATAAGCATTTCTCCGTACAGAAAATGTATAAGATCCCGTTTTTACGGGGTGATTTTCAAATTTAAATGCCGCTCAGAGCGACGAGATACCGCTTCCGATCGCAACAAGGATTATAGCGGCGGCGCCGGTAATTATTCCGACCGTCTTTCCTTTGCCATCAAGTCTTCCGAACGCTCCGAACGCTCCGGTAACGCACGGGCAGGCGATCCCCAAAAATATGAGCGACATACCTGTAACCTGCACTCCTCCCATCGCTTCTCCCAAAAGCTCGGAAGCTCCCGCAGATGCCGCACTCATAGCGGTAACGAACATCGAGCTGCATATTCTGAGCACGAGCGGAAGAGTAAGCGAACCGGTAAACCTTCTGAGGAGAAAGCAGGCGAGCGACGCAACAAGCACGCACGGAAGCGCGTACAGATCGAGCTTCATAGCCGAAGCCATCAGTGCGATCACGGCGGCGCGGATAGCAATATTATCTATAGCCTTAAAGCGGGAATATATATAGCCGTCAAAAAGAAGATTTTCGCATATCGCGAGCAAAATTGTGAGTATTATGACCGAAAAAGTGTTGTTTGACACCGAATACACGTTAAACGAGGTCAGTGCAAGTCCGGGTGCTATCAGCTGAGAAAGAAGTATCAGCGGCATAGAGATGATTATAACAGACGCAAGCGCGAGCGAGCATCCGAGTGTCTCAAGCTTTTTCGGCGAAGAAAATTTAAAAACCGACGAGGCTCTGAGCCCCGTAAGCTTCACAAGCAAGATGACCGCCGTGACCGAAAGAACGCACGCCAAATATATCGCCCAGACTCCGATCAGATTTTTGAGAAATCCGTAAGCGCAGGCAAAAAAGGCAAGCGAGACAACGTACGCGCAAAGTCCGTCTATCAGCTTGAATTTTTTCAGATTGTTTTTTTCGATCGCATCGGGCGTTTTTTCGGACACGCCCTTTTTTTCGACATTTTTTTCAGGCACCTTTTACGCCCCTTTATCAGAAAATTCGAGTTTAAAACAAACGGGGGTTACAAATAATGCAACCCCCATTGTCTCAGTTAAATTGATTAGCTGCCGAGCTTGGAGTAGTTAACCTTAACTCCGGGGCCCATAGTAGATGCAAGAACGCAGCTCTTTATATACTGTCCCTTTGCAGCTGCGGGCTTTGCCTTGATGATAGCTCCGATAAGAGTGTCGAAGTTCTCAGCAAGCTTTTCAGCACCGAAGGATGCCTTTCCGATGGGGCAGTGGATAATGTTGGTCTTGTCGAGACGGTACTCGATCTTACCTGCTTTAGCCTCGTTTATCGCACGTGCGATATCCATGGTAACTGTTCCCGACTTGGGGTTAGGCATAAGACCCTTAGGTCCGAGCACACGGCCGAGACGACCGATAGCACCCATCATGTTGGGAGTGGTGATGATGATATCGAAATCGAACCAGTTTTCCTTCTGGATCTTCTCGATATACTCGTCAGAGCCTGCGTAATCAGCACCTGCTGCCTTTGCAGCCTCTTCCATCTCGGGCTTTACGAGAGCGAGAACACGGACGGTCTTACCGGTTCCGTGAGGAAGAACTACCGCACCTCTTACCTGCTGGTCAGCGTGACGGGAGTCAACGCCGAGACGAACGTGAACCTCTATAGTCTCATCAAACTTAGCCTTGGACGTCTGGCATACGAGCGCGATAGCGTCTGCCTTGTCGTAAAGCTTGGACTTTTCAAACAGCTTTGCGCTGTCCTGATACTTTTTACCTTTTATAGCCATCGTTAATTCCCTCCTTCTCAGTCAACAACTACGACACCCATGCTGCGTGCCGTTCCTGCGATCATGCTCATTGCAGCCTCTACGGATGCCGCGTTAAGGTCGGGCATCTTGAGCTCTGCGATCTCTCTGAGCTGTGCCTTGGTTATGTTGCCGACCTTGGTCTTGTTGGGAACACCCGATCCCGAATCAAGACCTACAGCCTTCTTGATAAGAACTGCTGCGGGCGGAGTCTTGGTGATAAAAGTAAAGGTGCGGTCTGCATAAACCGTGATAACTACGGGGATAATGAGACCTGCCTGTGCCTTGGTACGCTCGTTGAATTCCTTGGTGAAGTTAGGAATCGAAACGCTGTACTGTCCGAGTGCGGGACCTACGGGCGGACCGGGCATTGCCTTGCCGGCGGGAAGCTGAAGCTTGATATAACCTGCTATTTTCTTTGCCATAGTAATATACCTCCAAAATGTGGTTATACGTCGGAAGAATGTAAGAAAAATTTTCTTCCTCCCACATATTTGCACAGATCATCCTTTTGTGATCTGCAATGACCGTTTTTAATCGCCTCTGTCAGAAAGTGAGTATCTCAAGCGATTCGGCATCGATCTCTGCTGCCGTTTCTCGTCCGAACATATTGAGCATTACCATAACCTTGGTCTTGTCATCGGAAATAGAGCTTACGGTTCCGATGAATCCGCTGAAGGATCCTGCGGTGACCTTTACGCTGTCTCCGACGTTGTACGGGAGCTCCTTAGCAATTCCGATGCTGACAGCATCCGCGCTTTCGAGTCCCATCTCCGCTACCTCTCTGTCTGTGAGCGGCACGGGTCTTGATCCGGGTCCGACAAAGCCGGTAACTCCGTTTATGTTTCGTACGACATGCCAGGTAAGGTCAGACATAACCATTTTCACAAAAACGTAGCACGGAAAAATCTTAGTTTCGACCTCTTTGGTCTTTTCTCCGTCTGTTTCCGTAGTCTTTTCCACGGGAATACGGATATCTTCAAAAAACTCCTGAAGACCGCGATTTTCAACGATCTTTTCAAGATTGCTCTTTACCTTATTTTCGTATCCCGAATAGGTATGAGCAACGTACCATTTCAGTTCTTCCGTATATTCGATATCTGACATAAATTATGCTACACTTACCGTTTCTCCGGCGGATTTTCATTCTGCCGCACAGCGCCGGACCGTGCGGTATTTTTTTGGCGAGCTGTAATACAGATCGGATTATCTGAACATTTCTCCGATAGTACCTACAAAGTTGACACCCTGTCCGAGGATCCAGTCAACCACGCCTATGATCGCTGCGCAGATCACCATAGTGATTATAACCGCTACGGTAGAGTTTACGCTCTGCTTACCTGCGTACCAAGTGATCTTCTTTCTTTCGGCAACAACGCTGCGAAGAAATCCCGCAGTATTCGCTTTCTTTGCCTTTTTGGCTTCCTTAGCCTTGGCCTTTTCAGCCTTTGCAAGCTCTTTAGCCTTCTTCTTTTCGTCGGTTTCGACGTTGTTTTTGATCTTCTTATCAGCCACTTTTCAAAACCTCCTACTTCGATTCCTTATGCAGAGTATGCTTTCTGCAGAAGCGACAATACTTATTCATTTCGAGTCTGTCCGGGTCATTTTTCTTGTTCTTCATAGTATTGTAGTTTCTCTGCTTGCATTCACTGCACACCATTGTAATTTTTACTCTCAAGTCGGCACCTCCCAATTATTTTTGAGCTTCCGTCGGCAGAGTACCCGACGGCACCGGATCCCTCCGATGCAGCTCATAGATTTTACCTCCCTCAGACGGAGCTGTTCAGCGGGCAAAGCGCACCTTACGCATCCCGGAACGCATAATTTTACGCGCAAAAAAACAAGCCCTCTCCGCAGAGGTATAACGAGTTTACCACAACTTGCCCGATTTGTCAATAGATTTTTTGAAATTTTAAGCGTTTTTTCGCTTTTTGTGCGCATTATTTATCTGCTTGGCGACTTTTCTGCCGTTTTGACCCGTAAAAGACGCAAAGTGTGAAAACTTTTCTCTATATTTTTTGTAATACATGTTGACACGGGCAAAATAATATTATATAATGTATGTTAACGAAGAATTGCCTTTGGCATATCGGAGCTTCATATCACAGTAAACGGAGGTGACGGCATCTTGTGGCTCCCCATACTTTTAACAGTACTCATATCGGGCGCATGCTCGGTACTTACTGTGCTGCTTATGAGAGCTTACTACAGTACCGTGCTCTCTGACATCGACACTTCAACAGACAGGATTCGCGAGCTTACTCTTTCGCGTATCGAGGTCTATGAGAGGATACACGGCATCATGTTCTTTCTTTCGGGAAGCGCGATTCCCGACAAAAAGGATTTTCCCATTCCCGAAGATGCGACTCCTCAGCAGCTCTGCGACATAAACATCTCGCTTGATGCCGAGCTCTCGCTTCTTATCGACGCAGTTTCGCAAAGCGAGGATTTAAAAAAGGAAAGAGGCAACTCCATAAAGAATGCCGAGACCGAGCTTTACCAGCTTGAGAGCGAGCTTACGACCTCGATACTCTTCCTCGGTGAAAGAATACGAAAGTCAAAAAGGCTCGAGAACTTACCTCTTTCGGCATACTTCTTTTCCGAAATGAAAAGATGCGGTCACGACGAAATAATTTTTCCCGAATAAGTCCTCTGACATTCCGGTCATAGCATACAATATTAAGCAAAAGTCTGATAGGAGCGACTCATGAAAAAGATCCTTTTATCCTACCTTGATATCATAAAATCGATATCCTTCAAGGATTTCATCGACATCGCGATAGTAGCGATCCTCCTTTACGTCGCCATAAACTTTTTAAGAGAGCGACGTGCGGGAAAGCTCGCGGCGGGCGTGGGAATACTTCTTTTATTCAATCTCGTATGCAGCTTCTTCAATCTCACTGCAGTCACCTTCCTTCTTGAATATTTCTTCCAGTTCGGATTTATCGTCCTCTTCATAATCTTCCAGCCGGAGCTCCGTTCCGCGCTTGAAAAGGTGGGCGGCGAGCCGATTAAGGGTTTCAAGAGCTTCACGGATTCGAAAAACCAGCAAAAGATAACCGAATCGGTAAAGGAAATCTGTACGGCGGCTATCGAGATGTCCTCCGAAAAGACGGGCGCTCTCATAGTGATCGAGCGCTCCACAAAGCTCGGAGAGTACATCAAAAGCGGAACTGTTCTCGACGCAGAGCTTTCCGATTTCGCCATCAGGAACATATTCTTCAAGGGCGCTCCCCTTCATGACGGAGCGGTCGTCATCAGAGACGGCAGGCTCTATGCTGCGGGATGCTTTCTTCCTCTTTCTCAGCGTGAGGACATACTCAGAGATCTCGGAACCCGTCACCGTGCCGCACTCGGCATAAGCGAGATAAGCGATGCCATAGTCGTGGTCGTCAGCGAGGAGACGGGAACGATATCGACCGTCATAGACGGCGATCTTCAGCGCGGATACGATTATTCCTCGCTGAAAAACAAGCTTGGCAGCGTTCTCATAAACCCGGACTCGATCATCGAGAGCGAAGCTAAAAAGACCTCCGGAAGAGGCATATTCAACATATTCAAAAAGAAATGATCACGCAAGGCAGCAAACAAACTGAAAACGGCAGGTCCGTTTGGAGGTAGCAGATTTGAGTAACATAAAAAAGGCAAATATAGCGGGTGTCGGTCCCAAGAAAAGGCGAATATGGATACTCTGGATAGTATCGCTCGTTCTTGCTTTTACCTTTTGGCTCTACGCGACAAGTCTTGACAACATAACCGTAGAGGAGACCTTTAATCTTATCGATATAGAATACGACAACACGCAGATAAAACAGCACGGGCTCGTGGTACAGTCGATAAGCATCGATACTGTCAACGTCACTATAATGGGAAGTCAGCGTGAGGTACGAAGCGTTTCCAAGTCGGACATAAAGGCGCAAATATCACTCGAGTCGATCACTCAGCCGGGCGAATATTCCCTGAACGTCAACATAACGACTCCCGACAAGACGACTCTTACCGCGCAGACAGTCGAAAAGGTGACTGTCACCGTGGACAAATCGAGCGAAAAGATCTTCATGATCTCGTCCGATTCGGTTGAGCTCTTCGGGTGGAATCTCGGATCGGGATGCCATTTCGACAAAAGCACGGTAAACGCGACCAAGGCGACCGTAAGCGGTCCCACGCTTGAGCTTGACTCTGTTGACAGCATAAAGGTACGCACATCGAGCATAGGAAACGCGACTAACGGACAGACGGTAGCCGCAGAGGTCATTCTCATCGACAAATTCGGTGACGAGATAAAGAGCAAAAACCTCAGCGTAAAGGTGAACACCGATATTCTGACCGTAAAGCTTTCTATATACATGGAAAAGACGGTAAAGCTCACTGCGAGCGGCAAGCACGGATATTTCGACGACAGTAACGTAAGCGTATCTCCCTCGTCTGTTACTCTTATCGGCTCTCCCGAGGCGATAGAAAAGATCTCGTATATCTCGGTCGCTGACATAGACGAGACAAAAGAGCTTACCGACAGAAGCTTCACTGTAAGTGATATTTCTCTTCCCGACGGAGTACGTATGGTAGCTACCGACGGAAGCGAGGTCACCGAGGCGGAGGTCAGCATATTCGTATCCGAAATAAAGCACACCTACGTCAAGATCCCCGCTAAAAACGTCGAGCTCCTTTCAACAAGCGGACTCAGCGCGCAGACCGACATAAACGTACTCGTACGCTTCTCATCGACTGCCGATCCCTCGCTTATCGGATCAAAGCTTCCCGTTTCCTGCATAATAGCGAGCGCGGACGCAACGAGCGCCAAGGAGGGCGATGAGATCCCGGTAATACTTCTGGTAGCAGAGAATTTCAGAGACTCGATCTACATTCTCGATATGCCGTACACGGTAGTAGTGGGTGCCTCGCAGATAAGCGACAACACTCCGTCTATCGGAGGAGAGGTCACTCCTCTTTAAGATCCAAGCAGACAAACACGCAAAATAAAAGACGCCCTTAACGAGTGTTCGGGCGTCTTTTACAAATCATAGTAGTTTTTTCACATCCACTCGGAGGATAAATGGCAAACGTTTACGAAAATACCGCATCTAACGAAAAAAAATGGGCTCTGCGCTCTCAGAAAAGGGCAAGCGATCCCGACGTCGTCGCTCTTGCCGAAAGTCTTGGCGTAACGCCGCTCACCGCCCTGCTCATATATAACAGAGGTCACAACACACCCGAAAAGGCACGCGCATTTATAGACTCCTCGTCCGTAAGCTATTACGATCCTTTTCTCATGCCCGACATGGACAAGGCGGTAGACAGAATACTCGAGGCCGCCAAAAACAAAGAAAAAACGGTGATATACGGTGACTACGACGTTGACGGTGTCACGTCGGTGAGCATTCTTTACACCTATCTTTGCGAGATCGGACTCTCGCCCGAATATTACATACCGAGCAGAAGCACCGAGGGATACGGAGTCAACAACGACGCGATATTCCAGCTTTCCGAAAAAAAGGTCTCTCTTATGATCACGGTAGACACGGGCGTGACCGCACTTGAGGAGATACTGTACGCATCATCTCTCGGTATCGACGTCGTCGTGACCGATCATCACGAATGTCTTTCAGAGCTTCCTAAGGCGATCGCCGTAGTAAATCCTATGCGAGATGACAGCGCCTATCCCTTCTGCGAGCTTGCGGGAGTCGGTGTAGTCTTCAAGCTGATCTGCGCTCTCGAAAAAAGACGGACGGGAAGCATGATCGGTGCGAAAAAATTCGTCGATCTCGTCGCCATCGGAACGGTCGCTGACGTAATGCCGCTGATCAGCGAAAACAGACTTCTCGTCACCGAGGGTCTTTCCCTGCTCAACACCTGCCCGAGGGTCGGAATAAAGGCTCTTCTTTCGGCAGCTGCGGGAAATGACAAAAAGTCCAAAGCGCCTCAGAAGATCACGTCATCCGTAATAAGCTTCAACATAGCGCCGCGCATAAATGCCGCAGGGCGCATAGAAAGCGCCGAAAAGGCGGTAAAACTCTTTCTCGGCTCGAGCGAGGAGAGTGCGCTCGACATGGCAAACGAGCTCTGCGAAATAAACCGCAGACGTCAGGCCGAGGAGAACCGAATAATCGACGAGGCGGCGGAAAAGATCCGCAGCAGCTTCGATTTTGAAAATGACAAGGTGATCGTTCTTTCGGAGGAAAACTGGCATCACGGAGTCATCGGCATCGTAGCATCAAGGATCACAGAGCGCTTCGGAATGCCCTCTATCCTCGTTTCCTTTGACGAAAACAACATCGGAAAGGGCTCGGGACGAAGCGTAAACGGAATAAATCTCGTCGACGCGCTCACCTACTGCAGCGACCTGCTCGTAAAGTACGGCGGTCACGAGCTTGCGGCAGGTCTTACCGTCGAGAGGGGTAATTTCGAGGCTTTCAAAAAGCGCATCAACGATTACGTACGGGAAAACGTCTCCGACGAGCTATGCGTGACCCCTATAGAGGCGGACGCCTATATAGATCCCTCCGACATCACCGTAGAGCAGGCAAACGAGCTTCTTTTACTCGAGCCGTACGGAGTTTCAAACCCGAGTCCGCTCTTCTTTATGAAGGACGTGAGCGTAAAGGACGTCATCTCGCTTGCGCAGAAGCACACGAAGCTTATCGTTGAGAAGGACGGCGTCACGCTGAGCGCTCTTTATTTCGGACATTCGCGTCCTTCCCTTCCTATATATATCGGAGACACGGTCGATCTCGCCTTTACTATCGGAATAAACGAATTCAGGGGAGTCACCGAGGTGCAGATGATAGTACGGGATCTCAAGGTCTCAGAGGCTCTTCCCTTCAGAATAAGCGAGCAGGAAAAGCGTTTCTACCGCGACATACTCGACGGGAAGACCTACAAAAGAGAGGACGATATCCTGCCCTGCAGGGAGGATTTCACACAGGTCTACCTTTATTTAAAGCGCCGTCCCGGTATCTACCGTGACGACTGCACGGGAATACGCGAGATAATACGCAGTCTCGGTGGAAAGATCTCATACTGCAAGCTTATGACAGTTCTTTCGGTGCTTAACGAGACCGGTCTCGTCAGCATTGAATTCTCCGATCAGTGTGATGAAAATTTCCGTTTCAGCGTAAATTTTGTCAAAAACAAGATAGATATCGAAAGATCTCCCTTCTACGTAAAAATGAGATCTCTCGCAGACAAATAATTCAGATCCGTTAAATCAAAATGAAAGGGGCACACGGCTATGGATAACGGTTTAAGCTCTATAGAACAGTATAATTCAAATTTTGACCGTTTAAAGGCGCTTCTCAGCGAAAATCCGACCAAATATGACATTGCAAAAATAGAAAAGGCATATCTGTTTGCCGAAAAGCTTCACGCGGGTCAGTACAGAGTAAGCGGTGAGCCGTATATAATACATCCGATAGCGGTAGCCGAGATCGTATATTCACTCGGACTTGACACCGATTCCATCTGTGCCGCACTTCTTCATGACACTGTCGAGGACTGCTCGGTCTCTCTTGAAAGCATCAGAAAGGAATTCGGCTCCACCATCGAAATGCTCGTCGACGGACTCACGAAGCTCGTAAAGATCCCCTTCGATGACAAGGAAGAGGAGCATATGGAGAACCTTCGCAAGATGTTTCTCGCAATGTCGAAGGACATCAGAGTCATCTTCATAAAGCTTTGCGACAGGCTCCACAATATGCGTACCCTTTCGGTCCGCCGCGACGAAAAAAGACGAAACGTTGCGCACGAGACCATGCAGGTCTATGCTCCGCTCGCACACCGACTCGGTATGCAGCGTATCAAGCAGGAGCTCGAAAATCTCTCGCTTTCCTTCCTCGATCCGATCGGATATGCCGAGGTCAAGGCGGACATAGATGAAAAATACGGTCAGAACCGTGACTTTATAACCCGTACAAAGGAGATGCTCTCCGAAAAGCTTGATGAATACCACATCGATTATTCGCTCGAGGGACGAGTAAAGAGCGTATACAGTATCTACCGTAAAATGTTCAATCAGAACAAGAGCTTTGACGAGATATACGACTTTTACGCGGTAAGGATAATAACTCAGACAGAGCTTGACTGCTACACGGTGCTCGGTCTTATACACGATGCGTACAAGTCGGTCCCCGGACGCTTCAAGGACTATATATCTACTCCCAAGCCTAATATGTATCAGTCGCTCCACACCACGGTCATAGGCCGTGACGGAATCCCCTTTGAGGTGCAGATAAGAACGCGAAAGATGCATCAGATCGCGGAATACGGTGTCGCCGCACACTGGAAATACAAGTCGGGCGACAGAAGAAGCTCCGAGGAGATCGATACAAAGCTCGAATGGATAGCAAAGCTTATCGAGACCGAGGACAACACGCGCGATCCCGACGAATTCTTACGCGCCCTCAAGGTCGATATATTCCATGACGAGGTATTCGTATTCACCCCAAAGGGAGACGTTGTCGCTCTTCCCCAGGGCGCTACTCTCATAGACTTCGCTTACGCGATACATTCGGGCGTCGGAAACAGCATGATCGGCGCAAAGGTCAACGGAATAATATCGCCTATAGACAGAAGTCCCCACAACGGAGATATAGTTGAGATACTGACCTCCTCTTCCTCAAAGGGACCCAAGCGTAATTGGCTGAACACGGTCAAAACAGGCGAGGCAAGAAACAAGATCAGGCAGTGGTTCAAAAAGGAGAAGCGTCCCGAAAACATCGTCGTCGGACGCAGCGAGATCGAAAAGGAATTCCGTCACTTCGGAAGACCGTATAATGCAGCTCAGCGCGACGAGATACTTTCAAAGATCGCCTCGCGAATGGGCTTTCAAACTGTCGACGATCTTCTCAACACGATCGGATACGGCGGTCTCAGCGTAAGCAAGATACAAACGAAGCTTCGCGACGAATTTGACAAGGTCGTAAAGCCTATCGAGCAGGTACCCACACAAAAGAGCGTGCCCGATGTCGAGATAAAGACCGCGGTCAGACGCAGGACCTCCTCGAGCGGGGTCATTGTTGACGGACTCGATGGCTGCGAGGTAAAATTCGCAAAATGCTGCAATCCGCTGCCCGGCGACAAGATAATCGGATTCATCACCCGCGGCTCCGGAGTGTCCGTACACAAGCGTGATTGCATAAACGTAGTTTCCGGTCTCAAAAAGCCCGAAAAGGTCGACCGCTTTATCAGCATATTCTGGGAGGAGGCTCCCGAGGAGAAGAAGCAGGACGGACTTTACGAATCGTTTATCCAGGTGTTTGCCGAAAACGATATCCAGCTTATCGCAAGCATAACCTCCGCGATCGCCGAGATGAGAGTAATGCTCTATCAGATCAACACACACAGCAGAGACAACGATATTACGGTGAATCTTGTTGTTGGATGCAAGAATATCGAGCATTTTAAATCTATAATGGCACGGCTTCGTATGATAGATCACGTTTTCGATGTAAGACGCGGTTATATGTAATAAAAAGGAGAAAAAAGCGATGAAAAGACTATTATCTATCCTTCTTTTGATATCCGTACTCCTGCTCGCCTTTGCGGGATGTGCTCCGTCAGACGGCTCGGACGATAGCGGAAAGAAGGATAAGGATCCCGACTCTGTCAATTTTAAAAGACTCAAAAAGGTGACCGTCACGTACGAGGGTGAGACGGTCGTTTGCAATGTAAGCTGGGACGAAAACGTCTGCAATTTCGAGTCTTATATGGATTATTTCAAGGATCCGATCGAAAATTACAAGGGCATCTTCGATCCCGAAAGCAAGAAATTTTCGATCCTCTGGTTAAGCAATGATATTGAGCTTCCCGTATTCATATACGATGACGATCAAAAAATAACCGAGATATTCAACGAGGACAAACCGACCGAGAGCTGGAAGGTAAGCTACGACAAAAACGGCGTTCCGTCTCTTGACACAGAGTCCGAGCTCTTTACCTACGATGCGGACACCAAAACCGTTACCAGATCGAAGGGTCACTCCTTAAGAAATGACAACGGCGTCATCACCCGCACCGATTCCTACCGCGAGTACATAATAGGCAAGGACGGACGCTTTGAAAAGGTCACCTACGTTGCGTACACGGCAGTCGGAGACGCCGAGCCGGAAAAGAGTAAGGAGATCCCCGATTACGAAAAATATTCGTACGATGATGACGGAAATCTTATAAAATACGAGCGTCACGACGGCTCCTGCGTAATAGAATTCGAGTATTACGACGAGGCCGTAAGCCACAACTGGGAAAGAGTAATTCCGATCCATTATATCGATATCTTCGATATATACATAACTCCGCTCACCTGGTATCTTAAATAAATAAAAGATCAGCAGAGAGATCTCTCTGCTGATCTTTTATTTATTTTATCTTATCTCAAGCCTTCTTGATACAGGCTCCTCGATCTGCTTTTTGGGAAGCGTCAGCTTAAGCACTCCGTCCTTGAACTCGGCGTCGATCTTTTCGGCATCAATATCCGAAATATTGAAGCTGCGCTCAAATACGCCGTACGCTCTTTCTCTGCGGATGTATCCGTTATCATTCTCCGAGCTTTCAAGCTTCCTCTCAGCCTTGACAGTGAGAACTCCGTCCCCGATATTTATATCGATATCCTCTTTGCTGATACCGGGGAGGTCGGACTCGATAATATAAGCGTTATCCTTTTCGCTTATATCCGTCCTGAACGCGACAGGCTGTGTTCTGTCACCGAAGAAGGCTCTTTCGAGTCTGTCGAGCTCATAAAAGGGGTTGTATGCGTTTACGCTTCTTGTGTAGTAAGGTGTAAGTCCGATCATCGTTTTTTCCTCCGTGTTTTTTAATATTTTATCCCGTTTTGATATTATTATTCGTTCGGGCGACCGACCGTGGATCCTTGTGGTCATCGCCCCTCGGGACATTATTATTCTACTCCGAAGTTGTTAACGAAAAAAGTATATTTTATTTCCTAAATGTAAATAGTTAGCACTCTTTGCGTTAGAGTGCTAAAAATATTGAATTTGTCAAACTTAGTCACTATGTAAACGCACGTTATCTTGTCATTTAAGCAAATAAATTGCTAAACTGACAGAAGCCTTAGAGATTCTCGTCTTCTATTTCCTCATCCATATCGTAGAACTCGTCCGCGTCGGGATCTTCGTCATAAAGCTCATCTGTCTCCCCGTCCTCGCCGTTTCCTCTGCGCATGCGGACGACCTCGTAGGATATGTCCTCGACGAGCTTGTTGTCGGTAACGAAATCAAGAGTCTTGTTTTCATCGTCAAGAACGAGCACTGCGGGGAAATCGTGTACGTGCTCGCCGTGCTCGTCGATCTCATAAAGATATGCGTAATGCTCGCCCTCGTAATCGAGAGTCGCCACCTGCTCAAAGCAGAGCTTCTGTCCTCGGTGATTCTCAAAAACTATAGGATCCCAATCCTCGCTGTCGCAAAGTCTTTCATATATCTCCTTAATGTTTACTATCATTAAAAGTAACCTTCCTTCGTTTTTTTATAAATTATATCACGGATCGACCGACTTTTCAATAGAAAGTGCGTTTTTTACAAAAAAAATAAATATTTCTTTAAAAAATCGGCAAAATGTCATCTCAAAATTATTGTAATTAAAATATTTTTATGATAAAATATCATTTATAAAAGATAGTGGGGGAGAGTTTGCTTATGTCAGACACGCCGAAAAGAGTTCTTATAACGGGCGCATCAAGGGGCATCGGAAGTGCTTGCGCCAGGCGCTTCGCTTCAGCGGGCTCCTCTGTTATCATAAATTATAAAAATTCCGAGAAGGAAGCTCTTTCGCTTGCCTCGGAGTGCCTGTCGCTCGGCGCAAGGAGCGTCGATACCGTAAAGGCGGACGTCTCAAAAAGCGACGAGATATCAAGACTTATCAAAGCCTCCGAGGCTATCGGAGGGATCGACACTCTCGTTCTCAACGCAGGCGTTGCCTCCTACGGGCTTTTTCAAGATGTGAGCGAGCAGGAATATGACCGCGTGATGGATACGAACGTCAGGGGCGCATTTCTTGTAGCAAAAGCATTCATTCCGCAAATGATATCAAAAAAAAGCGGAAGCATCGTCACTGTATCCTCCATGTGGGGTGAGGTCGGCGGCTCGTGCGAGGTCATATATTCAATGTCCAAGGCTTCCCTTATAGGCATGACCAAGGCACTTGCCAAGGAGCTCGGTCCGTCGGGAATACGTGTAAACTGCGTTTCTCCCGGTGTTGTCGAGACCGACATGACAAGATCGCTCGGAAGCGAAGTGCTCGAATCTCTTGCCGCGGACACTCCCCTTTGCAGAAATGCCACCGATGTCGATATCGCAAACGCCGTATATTTTCTCGCTTCCGATTCATCTTCATTCATTACGGGTCAGATCCTCGGCGTAAACGGCGGACTGTTCACCTGAGTGCTAAAAGAAAGGATTTAAATACAGTGCGTATAATCGATCTCAAAAGCTCTGTACGTATCGAGGACGAGGATTTTTTCGACATCTCGCAGACGTTTGACTGCGGTCAGACCTTCAGATTCGACAAGGTCTCGGAAAACACGGTCTTCGGCATCGCGCACAAAAGAGCTCTTACCCTCTCTCAAGAGGACGGCGCGATAACTCTCGACTGCACGCTCGACGAATTTGAAAGCATCTGGAGAAGATATCTCGCGCTCGATATCGATTACAAAAAGATAAATTCCTTCTTTACCTCGGGAGACGACGAGGTTCTTAAAAATGCCGCTATATACGGAAAGGGCATAAGGATACTCCGTCAGGATCCTTGGGAGGCTCTCTGCTCCTTTATAATCTCCCAAAATAATAACATTCCGAGAATAAAAAAGATAATAAACGCTCTTTCCGAGCGCTACGGCGAGCCGATAGAGAAGGACGGAAGGGTATTCTATTCATTCCCGTCCGCAGAGGCTCTCGCGCTCGCGGGAACCGACGCGATATTCGAGCTTCGTACCGGATTTCGCGCAAAATACATAAGTGACGCCGCCGAAAAGGTCGCCTCGGGCGAGATCGATCTTGACAGTATCGCTTCTCTACCGACCGCAGAGGCTCTTTCGGAGCTTATGAAGATAAAGGGTGTCGGTCCGAAGGTCGCATCCTGTGCCCTTCTCTTCGGATTTGACAAGCCCGACGCATTTCCGATAGACGTATGGGTCAGAAAGGTCTTTGCGAAATATTATCCGAACGGATTTGACATCACATCATTCGGAAACAACGCGGGAATAGCGCAGCAATATCTGTTCTACTACGAACGTTGGAACAGTAAATCATAATAATTTTTAAAGGAATCACGAAATGTACACCGAAAGCAAATCACTTCCGCGCAAGATCGAGATATATGACTCCACTCTCCGCGACGGTTCTCAGAGCGAGGGCATCTCATTTTCGATTAACGACAAGAAAAAAATAATATCCCTGCTCGACGGCTTCGGCGTCAGATACATCGAAGCGGGCAATCCCTTTTCCAATCCCAAGGACCTTAAGGTCTTTGAAGAAATGAAGGATGTAAAGCTCAAAAACGCGACGCTCTGTGCCTTCGGAAGCACGGCAAGATCGGAGGATCCCGAAAACGATCCCGGGATACGCGCTCTTTTGGCATCGGGAACGGACGCGGTCGCCATAGTCGCAAAATGCCGCAAGAGCCAGGTCATCGATATTCTCGGCATAACTCCCGAAAAAAATCTTACATACATAAAAAAAAGCGTCTCTTACCTGAAATCCTGCGGCAAGGAGGTCATCTTCGATGCCGAGCATTTCTTCGACGGGTATTTTGAGGACTCCGATTATGCGCTCTCCTGCCTGAGCGCTTCGGTATCGGCAGGTGTGGACGTGCTGACTCTTTGCGACACGAACGGCGGAACTCTTCCGCACGATATCTCCTCTGTGGTGTCCGAAATATCAAAAAGATTCCCCGACTCGCGTCTGTCCATACACTGTCACGACGACTGCGCGTGCGCGGTAGCCAACTCGATCGCGGCGGTCCTCGCGGGCGCATGCCAGGTGCAAGGTACCTTCATCGGCTTCGGTGAAAGATGCGGAAACGCCGATCTCTCGGCTATAATGCCCGCTCTTACGATAAAATGCGGCATGGACTGCGAGGTAGATCTCAGAAGCCTTCGCCTGACCGCAAAGCAGATCGCGGAGATCTCCAACGTAAGACTTCGCCACACGCATCCGTACGTAGGAAAATGCGCCTTTGCCCACAAGGGTGGCATGCACATAGACGCAGTACAGAAATGTCCGTCCTCTTTCGAGCACATTCCTCCCGAGGCGGTCGGAAATTCGAGAAAATATCTCGTCAGCGAGGTATCCGGGCGGAGCACGATACTTGCCGAGCTCGGTCATCTGATCCCCGATCTGACAAAATCCTCGCCCGAGGTCGAGCTTATTACCGCAAGACTCAAGGAGCGTGAATTCGAGGGATATCAGTACGAAAGTGCAAGCGCAAGCTTCGAGCTGCTTATAAAGAAGGAGCTCGGGCTTTGGAAATCACCCTTCAGGGTCATAATGTACAAGTCTAACGACGACTTCCCCGCTCCCGACGGAGAGCAGCAGGCGAGCGCAATGATAAAGATCGAGGTAGGCGGTAAGACCGAGCTCTCCTGTGCCGACGGAAACGGTCCGGTCAACGCTATCGACGGAGCGCTCAGAAAGGCTCTGCACGCGTTTTATCCGCAGGTCGATCTCATGCATCTCAACGACTACAAGGTACGCGTTATCGATCTCGGAAAGAACACCGACTCAAAGGTAAGAGTTCTTATCGACTCCTCCGACTCGACGTCATCATTTTCGACGATAGGCGTATCCTGCGATATAATCGAGGCCAGCTTCATCGCTCTCGTCGACTCCTACGAATACTTCCTTTCAAAGGAGATTTCCCCGTCCTAAGTCACGATCGGAATATTTCCGACAACGAGTGACTCGGCTATCATCACCTTAGTTTCGTTTACAAAGCTGACGCTATCCGACATACAGACAGCCACAACGCTCGATCTCACACAGACCTTCATACTGTGCAGGATCTGATTTATACCCGCCTCCTTTATGTCGCTTGTCACGCTTGCACTTACAGAAACGTACGGAAACGCGCGTATCTTCACCTTGAAGCCTCTGCCCGACAGATATTTCGGGGCTATCGCGTTTCCTATCGGAATTCTTATCGTCACGTGTCCCCTCGACCGTATCTCCTTATTTATTTGAGATACGAGGTCCGAGCAGAGCACGCTCACCTTTGACGTGTCTATGCTTATCGACGATACGCTTCCGTCAGCACCGATATTCTTGATGCAGAAATCATCCCATCTGTATTTTTTGGACTCAAGCTCACCTCTCACGGTCTCGTTAACGATCTCCTCAAGCCACGCGCTCACCGTGTTTTCGAGCGCACCGAGCGCTATCGGAGCGCACCTTTTGTATATTCCCACGGTGCTGACAAAAACAGTAGCTACGCACAAAAGAATTACGGCGATCCGCCAAAGAAAGCGTCTGTCTCTCCTTCTTTTCATTAATGATCGCTTCACAGAGGCGAAAAAGGAGCGGATCCTTTCTCTTCTTCTAAGATCTGACTCTCTCACAGTCATCCCTCCTTTTTTTAGTACAGTTATACTATATTCAAGAGAGCTTGGTCAAAAGCACAAAAATCATGCGTACCCGTCACAAAACGCAAAATATCGCATCCTTTCCGAAAAAATCGGCAGGAATACGGTCTTTTATATAAAAAATCTATTTTTAAGCCCAACTTACGGGCAGAAAGGAACAACCTATATGCAACAGGATATGATTCTTATCATCGACCTCGGAAGCGAACAAAACGCAATGCTCGCGCGCGAGATCCGCGATCTCGGAGTTTACTCGGAGATACACCCCCACGATATTACAAAGAACGCTCTTGATGCGCTTCCCAACGTAAAGGGAATTATTTTGAACGGCGGTGCAAACAGAGTCGTTAACGGTATCGAGATAGACGCCTCCGAGGCTGTATATTCAAGCAGCATCCCCGTCTTAGCCTTCGATCACAAAGGTGCTCCCTGTTTCCCTGCGGATCAAAACGAAAGAAAGGCTCTTCTTTCCGACTTCGTATTCAACAAATGCAAAGCCGAGGCAAACTGGAATATGGAAAACTTTATAAACGACCAGGTCGAGCTCATCCGCAGACAGGTGGGAGACGGAAAGGTGCTTCTCGCTCTCTCGGGCGGAGTTGACTCGTCTGTCGTTGCCGCTCTCCTTATCAAGGCTATCGGAAACAAGCTCACCTGCGTACACGTAAACCACGGTCTTCTCAGAAAGGGCGAGCCCGAGCAGGTAGTAAGCGTATTCGGCAAGGAGCTCGGCGCAAATCTCGTTTACGTTGACGCTACCGACCGCTTCCTCGACAAGCTCGCAGGCGTTGCAGACTCCGAGCAGAAGAGAAAGATCATCGGCGCAGAATTCATTCGCGTATTCGAGGAAGAAGCAAGAAAGCTCGACGGAATCTCCTTCCTCGCCCAGGGAACTATCTATCCCGACATCATCGAGAGCGGAACCAAGACCGCAAAGGCGGTCAAGGCTCACCACAACGTCGGCGGACTTCCCGACGATCTTAAATTCGAGCTCGTAGAGCCTCTCAAGATGCTCTTCAAGGACGAAGTTCGTGCCTGCGGCGCGGCTCTCGGACTCCCCGACAGTATGGTCTACCGTCAGCCCTTCCCCGGTCCAGGACTCGGAGTTCGTTGCCTCGGTGCCATAACCCGTGACCGTCTCGAGGCGGTACGCGAGTCTGACGCTATCCTTCGCGAGGAATTTGCGAAAAACGGTCTTGCCGGCAAGGTATGGCAGTATTTCACGGCAATTCCCGATTTCCGTTCGGTAGGAGTAAGAGACAACGCAAGATGCTACGACTGGCCTGTCATCATACGCGCGGTCAATACTGTTGATGCAATGACTGCCTCTATCGAGGAGATCGACTACGCTATTCTCCACAAGATCACAAACCGCATCTTAAACGAGGTTTCCGGCGTAAACCGCGTGCTTTACGACCTGTCACCTAAGCCCGTAGCCACGATCGAGTGGGAGTGATTTTGCAAAGCAAAATCAACTATGATTGCCCTTTGGGCAAGTTATGAGTTATGGTTGGCTTCGCCAAGTTATAATGCACCTTCGGTGCAGTTGAAGGAACGAGGCAATCATATCATAACGAGTGCGAAGAACTCTCATAACTCTAAACTCATAACTAAAAAGGAGAAAAACTATGGCAGACAGTATTTTGAGAGATAAATCAAAAGCATTTGCCAAAGATATCGTTTTTCTTTGCAGACAGTTAAGAGAAAACAGAATAGAAGGCGTTTTAATCAATCAGTTGCTTAAAAGTGGCACGTCGGTTGGTGCAAACGTTCACGAAGCGCAGTATGCACAAGGTACAAAGGATTTTATTTCTAAATTTGAAATAGCACTAAAAGAATGTAACGAGAGCGAATACTGGCTTGAGCTTCTTTATGAAACTAACTCAATTAGTGAAAATGAGTTTAATAAAATGCAAAGTGCGTGTATTGAACTTCGCAGAATGTTAGTTTCGACTGTTACAACTATAAAATCAAAACAATAAACCGGCTTACAAATTCCCGAAAGCCCTTGCAAATACAGGGCTTTCGGTCATTTATGCAATTTAGGAAAATGCTTCTGCAACACTTTTGCAACACACAATGGAGAAAGCGTGAAAAGGAATAGTTGCAATCGGTTATGATGTAAAGAAAGGAGCGTGGTAAAATGTTAGATTTTTTGAAAAAGAAAACTGAAATCAATACAACTCAAATTGTTGATGAAATTGAAGCAACGGTATATGAACACATTAAACCGTATGGGTTCAAAAAACACGGGCGCACACTTCACCGTTTCGTTTCGGAAGATATTTCGCAAGTCATTCATTTTCAAAGCGGTATGCCTTCGCATGGAATGAGCGGACTCCTTTGTGTGAATTTGGGAATTCGTATTCCGGAATGTTCCGAAAGAACGTTTCAACCCCAAGCAGAAAAGAAAAAATACTACCACGAGTATGAGTGTACAATTCGCTCACGATTAGGAATCGTTAGCGGCAAGCAGGAAACTTGGTATGACCTTCACAAGAAGACAGACAAAATTATAAAAAGCATTATTGAAGAAATTGATCAATATGTTTTGCCCGCATATGAAATCTTGAATAGCCGAGATGCTATCCTTGCACATAGAAAGGAATATCCGTTGTTAGATAATATGGATCATCTTATTTCTTTGGAAGAATGCATGGTTTACGGTTATCTCGGTAATATCGAAAAAGCAAAGCAACTGTTTGAGGAGTATTATCAATCGGCTGTAGATGAGTATAATGACCTAATGAAAAACGGACACAAGCAGTACCTCAAAAAAGGCGAACGAGTTGTTTTTATGGGACAAGACATCACTGCAGAAAAAGACGGTTATGTTACTCTATACGGTGCAAATCACGGACACATTGATTACCTTGATGAATTAGCAGTTAGTCT
>JAFTUC010000018.1 GCA_017466445.1 Clostridia bacterium | reverse complement strand
GGGTGCGCCCGATTTCAAAAGCCTTTGAAGATTTTCCATTATCAGTTCATTTCCGACACCCGTGTATTTTTGGTGCTTTTCACTGTCAAAGCATTTGACATCATATAGAAAGAGATCGGCATAAGGGATCACCCTTTCAAAGTACCCGTACGGAACGCATCCTGCCGTGTCAACCGCGGTATGGATGCCGTTTGCCTTACAGGATTTGAGGATCTCCTCGAGAAAATCGATCTGAAGCATACATTCTCCGCCCGAGAAGGTCACTCCGCCACCTGAATTATCGTAAAAGGATTTATCCTTCAGGATTTCGCGCATGACCTCATCGACGGTATATTCCCTTCCGCAGATCTCTTTTGCATCGTAAAAGCAGACAAAATCGGTATCAACCTCTCCGATACCCGCACACCGTCCGCATCCGATACATTTATCGGGATACAAAAGCCATTCGCTTTTTGAACGCTGACTTTCGGGATTGTGGCACCAAGCGCAGCGCAGATTGCATCCTTTGAAGAATACCGTGGTACGGATCCCGGGTCCGTCAACATAAGAGTTTCGCTCTATATCAAATATTGTTGCTTTCATTTTTGCTCCGTTCTTGCGATAATATCGTCTTGTATTGCTTCATTTAGCTTTACAAAATAGTCTGAGAAACCGGAAACGCGAACGCGCAGATGCTTATAGTCGTCGGGCGTTTCCTTTGCGCGTATCAAATCCTCCTTTGAAACGTAGGTGAGCTGAAAATGTACTCCGCCGTTTTCAAAGTAGGTTCGGAACAGATCTACGGTTTTTTCAAAATTATCATCGTTTTTAATCAGAGCTTCGTCAAGGGTAACGTTCGTTACGGTTGAGCCGCATCGGACACCCTGCTCGTCGGCTCTTGCAATAGAATTGAGAAGCGCCGTAAGTCCCTCTCTGTCATATCCGCCGCTTTGTCCGAATCCGAATTTCAGCATTTCGCTCGCATATCTTCCGTCGGGAGTAGCTTTAGTACATTCGCCAAACCACTTGTGGTGTGGATTATAACCGATCAGGTCTCCTATGAGTATCGGGTAACCGAAAAGATTTCTTTTTCCCTTGAGGTGCTCCGAAATACTATCGAAAAATCTTCTCGCCATAGCGTTTGAACGCTCGGTATCGTTTCCGAAAAAGTCGCCTTTTTTCTTGATAAGCACTTGAAGATCTTCATATCCCGCCCAGTTGTTTTGCAAAGCCGAAATGAGTTCTTTCATAGTAATGATTTTTTCGTCATAGACAAACTGCTTTACAACTATCAGTGAATCGATCGCATTGGTGATTCCAAAGACTATCGGCGAACAAACGACAATGTCTGCCGCACCTCTCGTGGGACTTTTTGCCTTCTTTATGCATCCGTTGAAGAAGAGAGCGGATACGTAGTTGACATCTCTCGCCCTTACCGCATTGCACTTGTTATCAAATTCTATTTGTTTATCTAAATCTGCGAAAAGCTCTCTTTCGTATATCCCGTAAAGCTCGTCAAAACTCTTGCAAGCCGTAATTTCCTCATAGTCATTATGGAAAACTCTTTCCATAGATTTCAGCAGATTTAATTTTGTATTTGCACCAACAATTCCTCCGGGAAACGCAGGTTCATTACAGCCGACAGTGGTATAGCTTACTGCATCCTCGTATGTGAACCCACATATTTCAGTATATGCTTGTATCCTCTTCTCATCGTTCTGAAAGGCGATTCGTTTGTTTTTATCCCTTCTTTCTAAATCCATAGCAAAGCGCAACACATCTCTCGGCTGTGTTTTTGTCCAGCGTAACGTTACCTGCGGAATGTATGTGGGCAGATCGGTAAGAGACTCCAGAATGAGCTTTGAAAGATCATTGTATGCGTCGCTTCCGTCGGGGAGATATCCACCGACACAAAAGTGGCTCTCAGCACCCCTCGTGAAATTAGACGAAGTGATAGATGTTGCTGCTTGAAGCATAAGAAATAATTCCTGCAAATACTCTTCTGCCTCATCTCTCGTTATTCTGCCTGCTGAGAGGTCATCAAAATAAAACCGTGAGAGGTATCTGTCAAGCGTGCCTACGCTGTCAAGGGCGCAGGAGAAGCAAACGTATATCGTAAGGCACGCCTCGTAGAAGCTTGTAGGAGCATTCTTTGGAACCTTCAGAAGCGTCAGCGAAAGCTTTTCAAGATTTTTGCGATATTCTCCGTTTTCGACCGTCTTAGCGTATTCGGACACCCTCGCCGAGCATTTTTCACACCAAGCGATAAGCGCTTCGGCTATTTTCCTGAGTCCTAAAAGGTACTCTCGCTCTTCCGGTACCGTGTGATGCTCAAGAGAGTGGTCAATGTCGTCAATTATTCCGACAATGCCCGATTCAAGCACTTTTTTATAGTCCGCTGTAGCATGTTGCCACTCCAGCACGTGAAGTCCGTCAACCTGCTTTAAATAGAAATTATTCATAAGCTCCTTCGTATTCTTGTGTCCCGAACGGGTAAAGGCGGTGCCAACCACAGATGAATCAAAGCGAAAGAAGCCCGTCATTGTTTGATACTCGGTAATCATCGGCTCTTGATTAAGAATATACTCGCAAATATGTTTTACGTCGCGCTCGCACTCGGAAAGAAAAATATCATTTCTTTCAAACTCGGTGCTTTTTGCTTCCGGATACATTTTTCCGGCAAGAGTAAGCTCGGTCAGTTTTTGTATTCTGTCAGTCATCTCGAAACCTCCAAATAAGAATTATATGTTCAGTATAGCGAACAGCCGGTGGATAAACAATAGATAATATATTAATTTTGTACTTTTACGCACAAAATTTGCGCTGAACCGTTGACAAAAATCCAACTCAATGCTAAAATCTATAAAGAGGAGGGAGCGGAAATGGACAATTCTTTTGTGATTACAGGCATAAATCGTGTAATTCTGGTGGGAAAAGACGAATATCCCGAACAGATAACAACCTTCAAGCACGATTTACAAAGCAACGAACTGATTTTTAACTTTTCAGGACATTCCACGGTGTATTTTAACGGAAAAGAGCTTGACAACGCCTCGGGAAGCGTCAGATTTCTGCCGAAGGGGCAGGTTACTCAATATGAGGTTTTCCGCCACGAAAGAGGCGAGTGCATTGATATATTTTTTAACACAGATCGCCCTATATCAGACGTAGCTTTCGTAATCAATGCACTTGATAACGAGAAACTATCATCTCTTTTTAAGCGAATTTTTGCGGTTTGGGTAAGTAAGGAGCAAGGCTATTATTTCGAGGCAATGTCACTCTTGTACCGTATTTTTTCAGAGATAAAAAAGGAAAATCGCTCACCGAAAAGGCACTCTGATAAAATCGCCCCCGCTATATCTCTTATGCATACCGAGTTTTTAAAAAAAGAGATTTCTCTTGAAGAGCTTGCGGCCTCATCGGATATGTGCGAATCATATTTTCAAAGACTCTTCAAAGAAAAGTACGGCATTTCTCCAAAGAGATATATAATTCAGCTAAAGATAAACCATGCGTGCGACCTACTTCGCCTTGGACGCTACACGGTTTCGCAGATCGCCGAGCTTTGCAATTTTTCCGATATTTATTTCTTTAGCCGGCAATTCAAGCAATATATGGGAATTACACCTACACAATTTATCAAAAAATACAAATCGTCAAAATGAGAAAAGGCAATTCCACACTATAGACATATTGAGTATCATCCAAGGGAGAGTAGTGTGTTATAATAAGGACAACATTTCCCCCAAAAATAGTTGTTGTCCTTAAAATAACACCTAATAGGAGTGTGTTACGATAAGGACAACAGTTTTTAACTAAAAGTTTATATTTCCAAGAATTTAATGAGGGTTGTTTGAAGAAAAGATGTATTTGTGCAGTAAGTTTTCAATATAATATTGACAAGAAACAATAATTATGTTATAATCTCATTGAAAAGTATGTGCACAAAATCATCAAGAAATCATTAAGGAGACTATATGGAAATAAAAAGAGAACGATATTTAAGTCAGCTCATACAGTTTGGCTGGGATGGAATGGTAAAGGTCATAACGGGAATCAGACGTTGCGGAAAGTCCTATCTTTTGAACGTTTTATTTAGGAATTATTTGAAAGAGCATGGCGTGGGGGAAGATCATATTCTGTTCTTTGCGCTTGATAATGACAAATATCTGAAATACAGAAACCCGCTTGAACTTTCTGCGTTCGTTAGAGGACTTGTTGAAAACAGTGAAGATCAATATTATCTGTTTGTGGACGAAATCCAAATGTCGGATGCCGTAGACAATCCCTATAACCCAAGTGGTAAAAAAGTCACCTTCTACGACGTGCTCAACGGACTTAACAGCCTTGAAAATTTAGATATCTATGTAACCGGAAGCAATTCAAAAATGCTTTCTTCGGATATCTTAACCGAGTTTCGTGGAAGAAGTGACGAAATTCGCGTTCATCCCCTTTCGTTTGCGGAGTATTATTCCGCAGTTGGTGGAGATAAGAGAGACGCTTTTGACGAATACGCCTTTTACGGCGGAATGCCACTTGTGATTTCACGCCCCGATGATGCCGCAAAAATGAAATACCTTTCTTCGCTTTTTGCCGAGGTGTATCTAAAAGATATTGTTGACAGAAAAAAGGTAGAGCGTGAGGACGTGCTGTCTCTTACGTTGGATCTGCTTTGCTCATCGGTTGGCTCACTTACAAATCCCACTAAAATTGCAGATACCTTGAAAACTGTTCAGCACATCGACGTTGCACAAAATACCGTCAAGGCATATATTGATCATTTGATTGATTCCTTCCTATTCTCGGAAAGCAAACGCTACGATGTAAAAGGGCGTGCATATTTTAATTATCCCAATAAATATTACTGCGAGGACGTTGGACTCCGCAACGCGCGAATCGGTTTCCGCCAGCCCGAAATGACGCATATTATGGAAAATATCATTTACAATGAACTTGTTGTTCGCGGATATTCGGTTGACGTTGGCGTGATCACCACAAGAGAGCGCAACAAGGAGGGGAAGCAGATCAGTGTGCCGCGCGAGATCGATTTTATCGCAACTAAGGGCGGAAAAAAGGTCTATATCCAATCGGCATACGCAATGCTGACCGAGGAAAAGCAAGAAAGCGAATTGAAGCCTTTCTCGTTGACAGGAGATTCTTTCCCCAAAATCGTTGTCAGACACGATATGAGTAAGCGCTTTTATGATGATAACGGAGTTCTCAATATCAGCGTGATAGACTTTCTGTTGGATGATGGCGTTGTATAATTTGAATATGAAAATGGAGATTTAAATATCGTGAAGAAAATATTATGTTTTATATTATCTTTGACGTTCATGTTATCTGCCACATCCTGTTATGTCGGTAACGGATGGCAGGATACACCGGAAAAAGCTTTGGCAATAGAGGCGAATATGAATTCAGACAATCTTCAAAGGTTGACGCCAACAACCATTTTAGACAAGTTTCAAATAAATGACGAAACATATATGCTTTTCGTTTCTAACGGAGATACACTTGTCCAAGCAAGCTTTGTTACAAACAAGGAAGGACAGTTTCATTATGCAGGTGACACCGAAGAAATCGCGATTGATGATCCGGACACGATGATATTAAATGGTGATAGTGAGCAATTTATTCTGTTTGATTATTTCAAGGATGAAACGCACGTTTGGGGATATAAATTTTCGTCTGTGGACATAACAGTGAATGGTATAGTGCCTCAAATTAAGTCTTATATATTTACCTGCGATGGTAAAGAATGGTCTGTTGACAGATGGTGTCTTGATATTACCGATGAGAATGTTGAAATAGACATTCAAACAACGGCATCATCCAGGGGAGAGTAGTGTGTTATAACAGGGACAACACATTTTTACAAGAATAATAATTTTCGGACAAAAGACTGTTGTCCCTATTTGAACCTCATCGTGGAACATGTTCAAGTAGGGGCAACTTTTTTATATATTTTCCTGTTTTGTTGCTTTATGATGCCCTCGCCATCGGCATTTGCGCGGCATTTAGCATATTTTCAATGAAAATGCCGTATCCGGTGGGATCGTTGATGAGAATGTGCGTTACCGCGCAGACGAGCTTGCCGTTCTGAATGATAGGAGAACCGCTCAGGAGTGTGGTCAAGTAGGGACAACGGATTTATTGATTTTGATTTGCAAAATACGATTCAAAGATTTTTCCTTTTTCTGCGTTGTTGTTTTCCCATACCACGGCGTTCGGATCTCCCTCGTAAAAACGATCCGTGCCCGTTGGGTTGGTAAAGAAGCTGTTGGTTACGATGAGTTCTGACGATTCGTTTTTGATTGCCAACGTATGGCGTAGTCCCATGAGCTTGTTGTTGAAGAATCCGCTGTTTGTAATGATGTTGTTTTTTTCTTTGACGAGATACCCGATCACGGCGGTGTCTGCGAAGCATCCGTCGAGCACGTTGATACCGCTGCAAAGTTCAAATGCTATGGAATCCACAAGCATTTCGGGAACGCCGTATTCGAGAATGGCAGCGTCGAGCGCATCGGTATATTGCTCGGCGATCAAACGCTTTTTGTTGTTCCCGTAAAATTCGGACCATTCCTTCATGCTCTTGCCCTTCGGAGGAACCGTTCCGCCCCAGATATGACACCGTGTCAATCGATTGGCACTGCCGACCGCCTTGAAGCCGGTGGTATAATCCACGACGAAGCAATCGGTGTAATGACCGTCGTGCTCGTTGGTATAAATACCGATATTGCCGCTAAGCCCCGACATAGTACACTTGCAATAGACGTTGCTTGCGACCAATTCATAAAGCCTTCCGCCGAGATCTCCGCCGACGCACAGACCATATTTCTTTCCGTTATGTAGGCTGATATTGGAGAGCGTGTAGTGATGCGCGTTTGCGACCAGAAGACAGCTTGCCAATCCGCGGGCATCGATATCGCCCCCCTTGATAAACAAGCCGAGATTGTCGTAGATCGTGCCGTCGTCGTTATACAGTGTCAATTCATGAAAATTTGCGTTTCCGTCATAGGTCAACACAAAATCCATTTCTTCCGTGGCGATCAGCCTTGCGGCAGGATGCATATCCAAGGAGCAACGATTTTTGATAAAAAGCGGGGTCGCGATCTCGTAATCTCCCTTGGGAATGCAGAGAATTCCGTTGGGTGTTGCGTCTATGGCGCGTTGAATTCGAGAAGAGTCGTCGGTTTCTCCGTCAAAACGCGGAAATTCTGATAGATGTGTGTCGTACATATTTTTTCCTCCGTTAAAAATTCATTAGGATGATAGCGAATATACCGATAAGAATACTACACTTTTGTCGCAAAGACAGCTTGTCTTTGAAAAGGAAGATACCGGACAAGGACGACAAAAGGATAGAACCTCCCGAGTACATAGGGAACAAGAACGTTCCGTCAATCGTTGCGATCGCATAAGTATTCAGCCATTGAAAAATAGCAAGAATGATTCCTATCGATGTAGCAAATAAATAACACGGGATTTTTTTGGAAACGGTTGTGGGCTCTTTTTTTAGGATGCCGACACCGCAAACGAGTATTGCGATAAGAAACGCGAGCAAATAAGAACAGGCAACAAAGGATTCCTTTTCGATAGCAAAAGAACTGCTTCCAAATACCTTTTGCGTTATGGAAATTCCGGCGTTGGAGAGCATGGCAAAGGTGGAAAGCAAAAACCATTTCCACGATATAGAAGTCTTTGATTTTAATTCAATGCACAGAACGAACGATGCTACCGTCAAAAGGATTCCGATCAGGCGTATAAAAGATAAGGACTCTCGATAGATTACAGCAGATATGGCTACGGGAAACAGCATGCTCAAATTTACGATCATCACAGTTAAGGATACGTTGCCTATGGAAAGCGCTTTGGTATACGATAGCTGAAACAACACGGTAAACAAAGCAAAAATTATGGAAAACAGCCACGTTTGAAAAGATGTATCCGGTATATTGGGAGAGAACAAAAGCGCGGCGGTCAAAAAAACGGTTGCGTTAAAAAACGAAGCGTCTGAGCTTGTAATTAAATGCTTTTTACTAAAACGACTTTGTAACGATACTTTTGCGGTAGCAAGAGAACAAAGTATAAAAACGATCAAAAAATCCATGTTCCACTCCTTTGGAAGAATTATATCACGCAATCGGTTATTTTCCAATAGATTAATTTACAAACAATATGGACTTTTTTGATATCTTATGATATAATTTATGTTGTATGTAAGGGGGGATATGATGGATAAAACTTTATTTCGGTTGGAGAGCGACCTGTACGAGAATAACGATATCGGGATGTATGATTGCGGTAAAAGAATAAGGACCGAAAATCATAGCTACGGTCCGGAAATACGAAATTATTTTCTCTTCGTCCTCGTAAACGAGGGGGAAGCTGATTTTTTTCACAAAAGTGGGACAATTCATCTGAAGGCTCACGACCTTCTCGTTATGTGTCCCGGAGAGAAGATTCACTACATCGCACAAACGCCTTGGAGCATCCAATGGGTTGGTCTGTATGGACAAACCGTACAAAGATATATGGAGCTTCTTTCTATTGACGGTGCCAATCCAATCATTAAGGTAGGAGAATATTACGAAATGGAACGGTTGCTTGACGATTTATATCAACAGATAGGAGAGAAGAGTGAATATGCGCGGTGTTGCCAAATAGCGCTGATATATCGGTTTTTCTCTCTTTTGTTGGAAGACGCAAGGCATAAATTGAACGTCGATATAGCGGAAAGCGCAAAAAGGATCATTGACTATAATTTTGAAAGGAAGATAACGATGCAGAACATCGCGCAAACGCTGTATCTTTCCCCCGAATATTTGACCAGACAATTTTCGGATCGATATCAAATCTCTCCAAAAGAATATTTAATCGAGAAAAGGATAGAATCGGCAAAAAAATTATTACGGGAATGCACGGCAAATATTATGGAAATATCCAATTCTGTCGGATATAGCGATCCATTATATTTTTCGAGACTTTTTAAAAACAAAACAGGTCTTTCTCCTACCGAATACCGAAGGACGCATGTTGAAACGATTTTACATGAGCAATATGTATAAGTTATGGTATAGTTTACGGAATGGGAGAGCGTTATATAAGATACAACACATTTTCAATAAAATTTACATAAAAAATCGCAAAAAACTGTTGTCCCTATTATATCACACTCGTTTGGTGTGTTACGATAAGGACAACATTTTTATTCAATTCTGCATTTACGATGCCTTTGCCATGGGCATTTGTGTCGCATTCAGCATATTTTCAATGAAAATGCCGTATCCGGTGGTGGGATCGTTTATCAGCACGTGGGTGATCGCGCCGACCAGCTTGCCGTCTTGAATAATGGGACTGCCGCTCGCGAGTGTGGTCAAGAAGGGGCAACGGTTTTTAACCGAAATTTAGCAATAGGATAGATACTCCGCCTAAAATCAAAACCGAAACATCTTTTTTTGAGAGTCTTTCTTTGAAAAAAACGACTCCACAGAGCATAGACAGTAAAATTACGCAGATGTTCAGTGTAGGGAAAAAGATAGCGCCGGGGAGTAATCCCGCAAGCGTTGTGTTCAGCAAATTAGAACATCCGAAGCACACGCCGATACAAGATGCGACGGCGAGCTTTTGCGGACGAAATGTTGCGCTCCTTTCCTTTTTTGAACACAAAGCAAAAAGCAGTGAAGCTCCTGCGGCAAGCAAAAATGCAATCAATAAAAAGAGCAATTTTTGATCTGAATAGTCAGATTTTTGTTGAAGCTTTTGGACGATTCCCAAGCCGCCTGAGGCAAGCATGGCTATAACAAGAGGAATAAAATAATATGATTTTCCTTTTTTTTCTTTCAATTGTGGTTTCACGCCCGAAACAATTACTGCCGAAACGGCGCACATAACACCAAACAAGTCAGGAAGCGAAAATGGCTCTGACCAAAGAATTGCCCCCGAAAGCGTGGGAAGGATAAATCCCAAGGAATAGACCGTAGAGCATAACGCTGTGTTTCCCTTGTCAAGTGATGCCGTATAAAACCACTGTGCAAGGATCAACAAAAATCCATAAATGACGGCGTATCCAATGGTAGTTGCGGCGAAACCGTTCCAAGTGATCTTTCCAAGCAGAACGAGAGCCATGCCTCCGCACAGAAATAAAACGCTTTGACACAAAAAGAAAGATCTTGTTCCAAACCGAATATTAGACAGCTTCTTGGAAAACAGATTGCGTCCCGTGGACAATACCACGCTCAAACCTAAAAACAGTAAAGGCACTATACTTCTCCGAGAATGATCCTGTGAAGCTCTTCACTAAGAATTTTACGGTTGTCGTCATCCACAAGGCTGAAGCGATTTCCATCATTTGGAGTGCTTAAATAATTCCAAACGCAATACGGAATATCCCATTCGTTCAGTACTATAATCATATCCCTCATCCAATTCTCCCGCCATTCGAGCTTTGCGTGACGGATCGTACCGAATTCTCCGCACCAAACGATCTTGTCGGGATGTTTTTCGATCCACTCCTTAACGACGCCGAGATACCCATAAAGAAAATCGATATCCATACGCTCAAGATCGGGATAAGCAAATGCGCGACTGTCAAAAAGACGGTAAAAATCTCGGTAACGCTCGATATCGTCACACGGATATGGCATTTTGCGATTATAAAGGAGCGCTCCTGACTGAAGGACGCCCTGCTGATGAGTAAATTCGTACGGTGCGTAGCAATGGAAGGTATAGATAATATTTTCGTCATCATAGAGCTTTATCTTCGGAAGTCCCGGAGGATTATTCCACTCGATACCTCCGACTATTATAAGACGCTCTCTATTTTTTTTGCGTATCGCATTTACGGTCTTCTCAGCAAGGGAATTCCATTCGTCCGCGCTTGCATTGACGACCTCGTTGAGTAGTTCAAAAGCAACGTCGTTCTGATCTGCAAATTCATCCTCAAGTCTTATCCAGAGTGAAATAAAGCGTTTTTGCAGCTCCTCGTTTTGCATAAGACCGCTTTCCTCCAAAATATCGCAGTAATTACCGATAGCCTTATGCATATTGAGAATCGGGCGAAGTCCGTACTTGCGGCACCAATCAACAAAATCTTGCAGCAGCTTTATAATGCTTTCCCTATATAAGTACGGACTCTCCTCCAAAACGATTTGGTCAAAACCTAAACGAATATGATCCATTCCGAGAGAAGCGATATATGCAACATCCGCCTCAGTGATATAGCTTTCAAAATGCTCCATATCACCCACAGTGATCATCATTCTCTTATTCTGCGGCAAAACGTTAAAGCGCTTGTAATTGGTCAGCCATCCGCCGATCCCCATACCCTTTTGAAGCCCTTTTATCTTTTTCATAAATTCCTCCTTCTGATCGTAGATATACAAATTATATCACACTGACAATTGTAACAAATATGATTATTCAAGAAAAAACTTGTACAAAAGATAGATTTATGGTATAATAAAAATGAGGTGATATTATGAGCTTTAAAATCAACTGCACACCGGACGGAGTCGTTCGGTATCCGATGCATACACATAAGAATTATGAAATTATGCTGTATATAGAAGGCAAAGGATATATGCGCACCGAGTCCGGTGATGTCCCGTTTGAAGACGGAACGATCGTGATAGTTCCACCGAATATAAAACACGGCTCAATATCGGAAAATGGATTTAAGAATATTTCCATTGAAGGTGATTTCAAGGAATATTGGCATCTTGACTCTGTAAGGTTTTTTGGGGATAATGAGACACAAGAAGGGAAAAAAATTGCTCAGTTAATTTACGATAACCGCCATGGAAACGGTAACTATCTTTCATCCCTCTGTAAAGCATACGCTTGTTTTCTTTCGCAAAGATTTGAGATCGACAGTAGAATTTATAAACGTGTTTCGAACATCATTTTGGAAATTTCGAAAAACGCATTTGATCCACAGATCAACCTCGCGTCAATTCTGTCAAATAGCGGTTATTCCGAAGATTATATGCGTTCCGGCTTTAAAAAGATCACGGGGAAAACACCAAATGAATTTTTGACTGAAATCAGGATCAAGCACGCATGCTTTTTGATAGATATTTATCATCACGAGCTATCGCTTACCGAGATATCGGAACGTTGCGGATATTTAGATTACATCTATTTTTCAAAAAAATTCAAGTCGGTTATGGGTATGTCACCAAGTGAATACCGAAACCAATAGGACGAAAACGATTTGTACTGTAATGTTTTAAGTGAAATATCAAGATGTGTGCAGTGGGTATCGTCCAAGGAAGAGTTGTGTGTTATAACAGGGACAACACATTTTAACGAAAAATTCACAAAAAGTGCCGAGAGTGGCCAAATGGCTACTCTCGGCATATTTTATTACTTTTGAATAATAATCGTTGTTAGCGACTTCTTCTGATCTTCCGTGGGTTCTTTTAATTTACCGTTGGCAATCAAGGTTTTAATACAGTGCAGTATAAACCACCCATCACTATAAAAAGTACATTGGAGACCGTATTTTTTCATGGTTTGCAACTGTTTCGGGGTTTCTTTAAGAACTGCATCGACATAAGCTTTTTTCAAATTTTCAAACTCGGTTCGATGCTTTTCTTTTATATGGTCACCGATCTCTATAAGCTGTCTGTTTATTTCTGCATCAGAAAGACAGAGGCAGCGGAATTTAATTTTATAGTCTCCCAAATCTTCACTGGAAATAAAACTGTCGCCAAATCCTGCGCTGACATCACTCAGCAATCCACGTTCCCGTGTCAGCACTGAAATATATCCTCTTTCACAAAGATACGCATAGCCTTCAGGGGATAAAGTATCACCATTCAAATAAATATTTAACAACGACAAATCATGATGGATGGTTCTCTGATAATCCTCATCGACACGTTTTTTCGACCATTCGGAATCAATCGTCCATACCTTGAATTTTTCACCAAAACCATTCCAACAAGGGCCGCAAAAACGTTTCATACTATCAAAGTACAGCGGAGATGCAACATCGTGCGGAATAATCGAAGCATAACAAATATTCTCCCCACCATCCGGTCGTGTGGTAGCGGCCTCCTCAAATGTTGTGCTCTCATCCATCAATTCACTGCCGCTTACAGCTGCAATGTACGGGATGAGTGCCCACAACATAAAGTTTTTGTCCTTAGGCGGATCATAAGTAAAGCTAAATGGTTCCGTCGTACCTCCCCATATTCTGCCATCATCCAATATTCCCGAATTTATCAGTTCATCAAACAATTCATTCGCAAATATGTCTGCTACCTTCAAATACATCTGATCGTGTAAATGATTAAGTTCGGTTGTGCTTTCCTCAAGCAGTATGTTGCAAAGATATTTGTCACCGATTTTAGTTAATAGTCCATATTCTTCAAGGCGTTCGACTTCATTTTCCACATATACGGGAGAAACTCCCAGTTCTTCTGCAATTTCATTGACTGTTTTGGCTTCTTTCAAAACTGCATATTCAATATTCTGCGCAATAAGGGAATCGAAAAATTTTGCGGGAGAGCCTTTCGTACCGACAGAACCGCTGAAACCGCACAAGTCAAATTTTATCGGATTAAATTTCAGTTCACTTGTTTTTCTCATAGTATCCATACCTCGTTTTAATTCTTTTTTTGCTTCAAACAAGTGCCACTTGACTGTGCCGAGAGGAATATCCAAATCCTTAGCAATATCGGCTTGCTTGCGATTTTCAAAATAGTACGCAATTATGATCTTGCGCTGGAGTTTTGAAAGATATGCTATTTCGCTCTGCAATCTACGGATAGTATCAGCATTGTCGTCATCTGCCAACATTGAGTCGGGATCGGCAATGATCTCCGCTACCTCCTCAATAGATACGCCAATAACGCTTTTGGCGGCATCTCTATAATAATTACTGAGCGCGTTATGTGCAATCGTCCAAAGAAATTTGCTAGCATCTCCGATATCGTCCTTAATGAGTAGTGCGCGGAACGCTTTTAACACGATATCCTGCGACAGATCCTCCGCGTCGTGTGCATTTTTACACCGCTTAAGTGCAAAGCCAAATATGGGCTTCAGATATTCAGTTATGATTTTTTCGGCGTCTTGTCTGTTCACTTGTTTGTACCTCATTGAAAGCTTTCACCCATATAGACACGGATTTTGAAAAAGGTTGGAACTTTTTTATAATTATATCATAAATTTGTGAATTTCTCCACACGTATCCCTTGCACGATTCCGCAACGTGTGTGTTATAACAAGGACAACATCTTTTCCAAAAAACAATTGTTGTCCTTAAAATAACACCTGATAGAAGTGTATTATAATAAGGACAACATTTTATTCAAATTTAGTGTTACGACGCCTTTGCCATGGGAATATTTGCCGCGTTTAACATATTCTCAATAAAAATGCCGTATCCTTTGGTTGGGTCGTCTACAAGTACATGAGTAACGGCGCCCATCAATTTGCCGTTCTGGATGATTGGGCTGCCCGACACGAGTGTGGTCAAGTAGGGACAACAGTTTTTTACGATTTATTCACAAATAGTTTCAGTTGACATTAGAACACAAAGGGTGTATAATTATAGATGAAAGAGTGGTATTGCGGGAGGTTTTTATGAAGAAAGGAAAAATATTTCAAACAGAATATCCCGAAAATCCGCCCGATTGGTATTGGGAAAGCGGATTGCATGATGCGTGTATTATTGGCGTAGAAACCTATGAATTTTCCTTTGATTACAATAAATATGCGGTTCAAAAGAATCAATATGATCGAAATATGCTTCTCTTGAAAATTGATGCCAAAGGAGCAATGTTTGATTTTCGTATCAAGGAAATCCGTTTTTTTAATTACAAAATTTTACCCGAAAGCATGGAATTGACAGGAAGAAAGAAAATTTGGTGGCTTGCGGACAAGCTGATCGAGGCAAATGGCAGATATGAACTAGATATCTTACTTGAAGATGTTGATTCCTACCCCGAACAATTCCACTTCAAACTTCGCTTTGACCGCGCGGAAACAGATAGAACGTAAAATTATTATAAGTTAAGTCATAAAAAGGATTTTTATAATGAAAAGAAAAAATCGCATAAAGATATGTATAGCACTTTTCTTGTGTATAATATGTTTAACCTCGTGTGGATGGACAGAAATTTCAGACCAAAACAATATCCGTAAAACTATGGATGCAATAGAAACAGGTATCAATTCAAAGGATAAAGATATCGTCAAAAACCTTTTTTCATCAGCTAGTGCAAAAAACATCTCCGATTTGGAGGTTGAAAAAATCTTTAATCTTTTTCCCGCAGGCATTACTTACAAAAATACAGATAGCGAAAGTTATCCCGCAACATACGAGTCAGTAGAAGACGATGATTACATAAAAAATCTTGAGTGGCACAAAGAGATTGTCGATAACGCAACGCAAAAAGAATATATAATGATAATTAACGTTTGCGTGGAAAATTGGAATGACGAGTCTGCTATCGGTATGAAATATATTATTTTTTATAGCATTGAGCAAGAAGAATCTGCATTGGATTGGTTACACTCGGTTGATGAAGAGATTCATTTTGAAGGGATATACATTTACGGTGAGTAAATAGGATATATTGTACAGATACTTTAAATAAACACATTCAAGAGATGATAAAATACTATAAGCGGTATCATCCAAGGGACACCAGTGTGTTATAATAGGGACAACACATTTATACACAAAATTTAATATTTTTCGGACAAAAAACTGTTGTCCCTTATTGAACACACTCATGGTGAACGTTCCGTAAGGGACAACATTTTTATTCAATTTTGCCTTTAAGATGCCTTCGCCATGGGCATTTGCGCGGCATTGAGCATATTCTCAATAAATATTCCGTATCCGGTTGTCAGATCATTGATCAGAACATGTGTCACCGCTCCCACGAGCTTGCCGTTCTGGATAATGGGCGAGCCACTCACGAGTGTGGTCAAGTAGGGACAACACTTTTTAACGGAAAATTCACAGTTTTAGAAATGATATATATAACACCGCTGTTAATCAGAAAACAAAATTTCAAAAGATATTTTTTTGTTTGCCTCGGTGATAAAATTGATATATGAGGATTCACCAACGAGCTCGGACGTGAAAGCGTATTCGTTGCCGTCTATAAGGAGCGTTTTGCATTTTTTATTTTTGGGCAGAAGGATATGCGCCCGGATCCTCTTTGCAGGCGAATATATGTCATAGCGCATCCCCTTATCGTTCAGGATATATCGCACGTCAACCATCGTCTTTGTGACCTCGTATCCTGTCAGATAGCGAAGCTCGGTATAGTATGTTACGGGGAATTTCGGAGCAAAGAAAATTTCATCGTAATTCACGCCAACGTCGTTGATACCGGCGAGCCCCTCGTCAACCGCGCTGACAAGAGCGGCGGCACCCCACGCGCTGGGACCGCCCTCGGGCTGGGGTGTTCCATCGGTATCGTAAAGGAAGTAGATGGTTCCGTCACGCTCTACAAGTTGAATGAAGCGTTGAATGATATCCCATCCGTATTCCTCATATCCGTTATTGAATGCTGCTTTTGCAAGCTCGCCGGCGGTGAACGGAGAGATCGCGCCGTTGACATATCGACCTATTTCACAAGTATGAAACTTTTCGTAAGGAGGGTCAATGGAAAACCATTCCGCAAAGCAATCGGTTCGTTCACGTCTTGCCATATATTCCTCAATGATGGTGCGGGACTGCTCAGTATTGGTGAGTCCTCTGTTGATATCATAGGTGTTGGAAAGAGAAAGGCGCTCGTTTTCAAGATTATCAAGACCGTTGTGATTCAAATGAAGCTGATGAATGAAAAATTTTCCGTTCCAAAGGTGTTTGAATATATTTTCTTTCAGCACCTCTGCGCGACTTTCCCATTCCTGCGCTTTTTCCTCGTTTTCAAGTCGGCGGTTCAGCCAAGCAAGCTGATTCATTGCCTGATAAACGCCGGAATTATCGCCGTGCATAATCGACATGGGGGAATCGGGAGCAATTTTTCTGTGTTTATTTTCGTCTGTAAAGTCCCACGTGTCGATGGTAAACGGTCTTTTTACAAGACCGTGCTCTTTATCAAAGCGCTTTTCGTCGGACATCATATAGTCAATGCCCTTTTCAAGCTTTGGTAAAACCTTTTTCAGCCACGCATCATCGCCCGTTGTCTTGTAAAGATAAACCGCGCCTTCCACCACCAGATATTCAATGTCAGCCTCAAGCTCCAAGCGAACGAGAGAAAGGTTATCGTCGGGATACATGACGTAGCAATCCTCATCCACAAGTGCCCAGTGCCTGTCATCGACCTGCTTGATCAGCTCGTAAAATTGACCGTCCTTTCGTTGTGTTTCAATGATAAAATCCAAAAAGGATTTCAGGTCATATTCCCAATGCCGCATTGCCTTCATCACGTGAACGTGATCACGGATCCAGTTTTTGTCGGTCATCAAAATTTTTCCGTCAATAAAGACCAGACTTCTGTCGGCAAAAATATTGCTTTGCATTTGATGCAAGAAAAGACCGAGCTTTGGATCGGTGGTGGTGAGGATCGAGGGGAAGCCCAGCTCACGGTTGTTATACGTGCCGCAACGGACACCGTTTATGTTCATTGCGGGCAGCTTGTGTTGAAATTCAATCATTGTTGTTTCTCCTTTATGGTTTATAGTAAAATTTAAAGAATGCCGATTATGCAAATACCAGATACACCCAATAATAGACCCAAAAGCTGCTTTACGGATAACTTTTCCTTGAAAATGATCATACTGACGACAGTAGATAACACGACGACGCCTCCGTTGAAGGATGGAAAGAATATGACACCGTCGAGCGCACCCGAAAGATAGATATTCAGTCTGTTATAAAGACAGCTTAACAGTCCCGAAACGAGCGCGAGAATGATAAATAAACGTTTCTCTTTTTTTGTGCAGTTGTTCGATTTTGAAGCAAAGCCACCGGCAAAAAGGCAGATTACTGTATAAGAGATCAGCATGACAAACGCGGCAACGATCATCATATCCGACGTGTGCGCCGTGCCGCCGCTTTTTGAGAACGCCTTAAAGGTGATACCGACTCCCGCTCCCAAAACAAGGAACAGAAAGGAAAACACCGCCCATTTTTTCGTGAACGTCCCGCTTGATTTTTTATAAGTAGCCAAAGTAAGTCCAAGCATCAACAGAGCAAGTCCTATCATATCTGCAAGAGAAATAGGCTCATTCCACAGAATAAAGCACACAACGACCGATACGACGAGTGAACAGTTACCGATCAATGTTGTGATCGAAACGGGACCGCTGTTCATAGCCGCAGTCTTAAACAGGATAAATAGCGCCTGCGTAACACCGTATATGCATCCCCAAAGCAAAGCGTTTGTGTCAAAGTGCAGTCTTCCGCCGTTTGCAATGAAAAGGCATACGCACCACACCAGCGTACCGAACAAATTAAATTTGTATATTGCGCCTTTTTCTGTCAGATCGGCTTTGTGCAGGACCGCGCTGTTCAGTGAGGCTGCGAAAATGGAAAACAGTAATAAAACGAGCATGAATGATCCTTTTGGTAATATTTTTATTTATTTTATCATAATCCGTGTGTTTTTTGAATATGGAAACCCACCATCATTATGCGATTTTTGAGCATTATATTGACAAAATTGGTTGTATTTGATACAATTAAATGCGAATCCTTACTATGTCGAAAAGAGGTGGCCGTATTGACATCGGTATTGTATGAATTTGACACGATCGTTCACGGAGAAAATAAAAATAATATTTTTCAATTTGTAAAAGACAGAAAACTAACGAATGTTTATCATTCGCACGATTTTTACGAGCTGATCTGCTTTTTGCAAGGAAGAGGAACGCAAATCGTCAATGATGAAGAAATATTGACAGAAGAAAAAACGGTCATGCTTTTATGCCCGGGTGATGAACATTGCTTTGTGGAACAGAGTGAGGATATAGAGATTATTTCACTATCTGTAAGACGTGAGCATTTTGAGCTGGTATCAAGTGCGTATGGAATCTTCTTCGAGCAACACCCTCACACCTTCACCTTCCCCCGCGTTTCCAAGCTATACGATATTTACAGAGAAAACCGCATAGTTTCGGAAAGTGACTGTACGCTGATCCTGTCATCTTTGTTGCACGCATATATTTATGCGAAGGATCAATTCCGTCAATCAAACATTCCAAAAGAACTTCTTATGGCAGTGGAGAAAATGAAAAAACGTAAAAATCTAAAAATGGGGATTCCTGCGTTTCTTTCTCTGTCAAATTATAGCCAAAGCCACCTTTCACGGCTTATGAAAATGCATTTTGGTATGGGACTCAAGGCATATATAAACGAACAGAGGCTACTCCGCGCATATGATGACCTCATTTTGACGAACGAGTCTGCCGAAATAATATCGGAAAATCTCGGTTTTTCAAGCTACAGCCATTTCTGCAAAATATTTAAGGATAAATTTTCCGTTTGTCCGTCTTCTTTGAGAAAAGGTTGCAAAAACAAAAAAGGTTGAAACGATGCGTATAACAAACGGTATTATCCAAGGGAGAGTAGTATGTTATAATAAGGATAACACGCAAAATTGAATCACTTAGGACAAAAAACTGTTGTCCCTATTTGAACCTCATCGTGGAGCATGTTCAAATAGGGACAACTTTTTCATATATTTTCCTGTTTTGTTGCTTTATGACGCCTTTGCTATGGGAATATTTGCGGCATTTAACATATTTTCTATAAAAATCCCATACCCCATTCATGATACCAACCAATCTGCGGCCGTATACCGTGAAGCGTAATGGAATTTCCCACAAACATCACACGGGTCCGTTATGATCGGGAAAGTCAAATTTAATAAAATTCGATCGAGGCAGTTGTCCTTGCGCGGAAACGGTGTTTCTTTTCATTTGCACGTACGGATCGGATGTGAATCGAATGTTGTTCGTATAATTTCCAATATTGAAATTGGCTTCCGGAAGTTCCGCAATCAGTTCCCCGTTGAGATAAAAATTGGATACCAGAATGTTTTCGGTCTTGTGTGCCTCGTCATATCCTTGGAAAAAGAACCGCGGGCGCTTATCGCTCAAAAGATGAATGTTTTCAAAGCGGATATCTCTGTTTTTTCCACGGCGGCCGCCGCCGGCGGAATACTCGTGGTGGTACACTACCTCGACACAAGCCGTGGTGGGTATGTACTGCGTGTCGGTATTTACGTATCGCTCGGCATCGTTTTTTTGAATCAGCGGTTTGGGAACGGTCTCGTCGGCTTCAATACGAACGTTGGAGAAGGTCACATCGTGAACGTCGGCGTAATCCACGTTCATGCAGTCAAGTGCAACACCTGTCAAATGGATGAGATCACAGTTGCGGAAGTTAATGTTGCAGATCTCCTTCGCTCTTGTTTCCGCACCGATCTCAAGACATTTTCCCCAATCATTCCAAATTACACAGCTTTCCACTACAACATCTTTGAAAACGTCATAAGCTTTTCCGTTTCGGTACATTGCCGCATGAACAGCAGCCTCCACGTCGCCGTCGTAATAGCAGTCGAATCCCTTGATACAGATCGAATCGTCAAAGGTGCGGATAAAGCAATCCGAAACATGCACGCTTTTACAGTTGTGCATATCGATTCCGTCGGAGTTGTAACGCCAACAACCAATGATCTTTACGTTTTTGATGCTGAGGCTTTCACAACCAATAGGGCGGATATTGTAGACGAGAGAATCTCGGATCGTGATGCCGTCGATCGCTACGTTTGTACAGTATTCCAATTGGATCGTATGTTCGCGCACCGCGTTGTTCACCGCCGCACTGTTATGCTCTTCGTTGGCTTCAAACAAAATAGTTTCTTTGTTTTTGGAATTATCCAAAATGCCTCTGCCGAGGATCCTGATATTTTCGGCATCCACTACGCGAATGCACGCATAGACCACCGCCCCCTCGTCGATCAATAGCGTCTGGTTGCTTTTTAATTCGATAATTCCCGCATCATGCTCGCCTGCGCCGAAGTAAATGACCGAGGGATCGTGAATATCTACACTGTAGGATGGCATCGGGTCGGCAAAAATATGTAATGCGTGATTTCTTCCGTAGGGCTCCACGGTAAAATAAGCTGGCTTGTCAAGAGTGAATTTTATGATCCCGTTTTCGATACGCGGAACGATCCCAAGTGACCGGGGGCGGATCTTGACGCTCTCAAACGGTGTCGACGGTATGATCTCAAATGAGAGCGGCTCGTCGGAGGTCAGAGATAAAAATTGGATCTCTTCGGTTTGGTCGAGCTGCCGTTGATGCCCGGGCCAACGGCGATTGAAGGGAACGGCGGATACGCGTGCGGTATTCAATTTAACCTCGTTCCCGTTTATAAAAACACGATAGTCATCACAATTCGGCTCGGTTGGGATGACAGGATAAACCCTATAGCTCATATAATTGCTCCTAATCAAAAAAGTTTTTGCAATTGAGATTGTATCGCACAATTATTTTGTTGTAAAGGATATATCTACAAAAAAATGCAAATATTATACAAAAACTTGATTTTTCAATTGAAATATGGTATAATTTCAAGAGAATGGAGGAATCGAAATGTACGGCTATAGATTGAAATTGCCACGAAGCTTGCCCCTTCCGGTTTGGGCATGTAAAACATCCGTAGATCGTTACGATTGGAAAAACCGAAACAGGCCCAATATGATAGAATTTTCTATTTGTAAAGCATCTTGTCGCACCATTGAGATCGGCGATCAAGAGCCTATTACCGCGTTTGGAAAAAGCTTTTCGTGTATCCTTGGAAACAGCGATATAAAAAGTTGTGCGGAAAATGGCGTGAACGTTGAGATCGTATCGGTGGCGGTGGAATTTGATGAGATAACCTACACGGTCGAGGAATTGTGTGAGCGGGATCTGAAAGAGAAAGATGCACTGCTTTTGCCATTTATGATTTCCGATCTTTCCATGCAAGATTGGATGGAAATTGAAAAAGTAATATATCGTTTTATCTCTGAAAATGTGAAAAAGGATGCATCCTCAAAGATGATCTGCGCCTCATTGATTTATGAATTGCTTGCCGTGTTGGATAAGCTTGTAAGGAAAGACTTAAAAGCCAATCACCGAAAATATGTTAATTATTATGTATTAAAAGCAGAGTCTATCCTTGCAAAACGATATTCGGAAAAGCTGACCTTGAAATCGGTGTCGAAGGAGCTGGGAATTACACCGAATTATCTGTCTTCCTTATACAAAAGCTGCACAGGTATTGGCTTTTCGGATCGCCTTTGCGAGCTCCGTATGAAAAAAGCGGAAGCACTTGTTTTGGAGGGATCGCTTTCTGTATCCAATATCGCACAGGCGGTCGGATTTGACGACGAAAGCCATCTGCGACGTCGTTTTAAGCAGTATTTCGGTATCGGCATGAAAGAATATCGTCTTGTAAATAAAGAGCAGACCTTGTATCACGAAAAGCCTCAGCGGAAAATGCAATAATTCTTGTGCTCAACAAAAAAACGGTTGCCCCTAATATATCACACTCGTTTGGCGTGTTACAAAAGGGACAACTTTTTTCATATATTTTCCCGTTTTACCACTTTATGATGCCTTTGCCATGGGAATATTTGCGGCATTTAACATATTCTCGATAAAAATTCCGTATCCCGTGGTGGGGTCGTCTACAAGCACATGTGTCACAGCACCCACGAGCTTGCCGTTTTGGATAATGGGGCTACCGCTCACGCACGTGTCAATATAGCACCAACAAATTAGCTTTCTTCGGAAACTCGTAACACTACCTTGCCGACATTTTCGCCACGTTCTAAAATAGTGTGTGCTTCTTCTGCTTTTTCAATTGGCAAAATTTTATAGATAGATGGCTTAATTGCGCCACTTTCGATTTTTGGCCATACCTTTTCTACCAGTTCCGCTAAAATATATGCCTTAAATTCGGGTGTACGATTTCTGAGCATTGAGCCTACTAAATGTAAACCCTTTGTAAGCAAAGGTCTTAATTGTACTGTAGTTTCAATTCCTGCAAGGGTAGAGATAACGATCCAATAACCGCCTCTTGCCATAAACGGTAAGCTCTTTCCAAGTGTTTCTCCCGAAAGACAATCCATCGAAACCGCCACGGGTGTGCCGTTTTCTTCCTCCGCTTTGAGGATCTCCTCGACGCACTGAGTCGTGGAATTGATGATCACGTCAGCACCGAGAGGCTTGATCTTCTCGGCGATCTCATCGGATAACACAGATGTAATGACTCTTGCGCCAAATGCCTTTGCCATAGGAATGGCAACCGAGGCGAGTCCGCTTGCTCCCGCGGGGATAAATGCGGTTTGCCCAGCCTCAAGATGTCCTTCGATGAAGAGATTTAAGTAGGATGTTGCATACGCCTCGGGGAGAGCCGCCGCCTCAACCATAGAAAGTCCTTTTGGAACAGGCATGAGCATATCGTGCTTGACCGCCACGTATTCTGCGTATCCGCCTCCGCCAAGGAGCGCGCAAACGCGGTCTCCGACATGCCAATTTGTCACATTTTTTCCGATTTCCGTGATCACACCTGCGATCTCAAGTCCCATCCATTCGGGACAACCTGCGGGCGAGGGATATTTACCCTGTCTTTGAAGCAGATCGGCACGGTTCAGTGCCGCAGCATAAATTTTAACGAGGACTTCATCATCTTTTATAATAGGGTCTGCAACATCCGACCACACAAGATTATTATTACTATCTACAAGCATTGCTTTCATATTAGTCCGTTCCTTTCATAGAGAGTGTTCGACCGCCGTCGCAGACGTATGTCTGACCGGTTATAAACCTCGATTTGTCAGATACAAGAAACTCGACAAGATTTGCAATATCAGAGGCTAAACATTTTTCACCAAGTAAATTTGTTTCTAATGTTCTTTTTGTATCAGTATCTTCGCCCGGACGCTGTACCACTCCCGGAGCAACAGAGTTAACGTTAATTTTATACGGACCAAGCTCTTTCGCAAGCGCTTTGGTAAGAGATATTACTCCGCCTTTTGAAGCAGCATAATCCACACATCCTGCCAATCCGTTAATGCCGACAGCCGAAGAAAAATTAATTATCTTGCCACCTTCGCCTTGTTTTATCATAACTCGTGCAGCGGCACGGCTTGCCCAAAATGCGCCGTATAAATTAACCTTTAAAACTTTATCAATTACGTAATCTTCCTGTTCGACAAGAGAAACATATTTAGCATCAGGGCCTGCAATTCGGGCAGAACCACCTGCAATATGTACCATAATATCGAGTCTTCCGAAATCTTTTACAATCTCATCTACCACTCTATCTACATCTTTTGAGTCTGTTACATCAAAGACGTAACCTTTCGCCTCTCCGCCAATTTCTTCAATTCTTTTAACTGTTTTTTCAATAGTTTCTGGGTTTATATCACACACCGCAATTCTAATTCCCTGCTTTGCAAGAGTAACTGCAGTTTCACCGCCTATGTATCCTCCTGCTCCTGTAATAAATGCTACCTTTTTCATTTAAAATCCAACCTTTCAATATTTTAATCTCTGTAAACAACTTGACCGTCAGCAATAGCTCAATGCCAAACTTTTCCGAAGCAAGTCCTTTCATATATACGTGAATATCAACAAGTCCGGCAGACACGATTTTGCCGCTTGCATCATATTCAAAATCGGCAGCTTCGTATATTTTATCTGCAATTTTAGCTATCTTTTCATTCTCTGTTAAAACGTCGGCAAAATAAAATCTTTCGCCGTCTCAGACTTTTCCGTTTTTTATAAGCATCTTTGACATATCAGTTTTCCCCCACAACTCTGCATAGAGTTTTTTGAACGGCCAATTCGTGCTCATAGGAGTATGGATTTTCTTTTTCACCTACAACCGACTTATAAAAATCCTTCATCATTTCATCATATCGTGAAAGGGTAGGAACATCTTTTATATCGACTTTTTCTTTCATATCCTGATAAGCATTTGATGCAATATCCGTTGTAGATATAGTCATTTCCACATTAAGTTCAATCGGTTTTATCTCAACAGTACCTTTACTTCCCATAACAGCAAATCTTCTCATTCCCCAACCATTTACTTCTACGGAAAGGTTAGTTATTCTTGCAATTGCTTTGTCATACTCCAAAACAGCAAAGTTGTTATCATCTGAATAAACACCTTCAAATCCGGTTTGCTTAATAAAAGGATAAACCTTTTTCGGTTCGCCTAAAATGCTTACAACCAAGTCAATAAGATGAGAACCAAATATATACATAGAACCGCCCTTAAAATGTTTCAGCCATTCTCGGTATTCCTTTGAATGATATGTACTCATTTCTGCGTCTATCTGATAAATTTCACCAAGTTCTCCCGAATTTATCATCCCCATAAGCTTTTGAATTGCAAAATTATAGCGGTACATATACCCCATTTGAACAGTAAGGTTTTTTTCTTTAGCAATATTTAAAAACTCTTCAAATTCAGCCAATGTTCCGCTTGCTGGCTTATCAATATGAACGTGTTTTCCTGCATCGATACACATTTTAGCTGTTTTTGTCAAATTCCAGACATCACATTCAACCAAAATAGCATCTGACTTTTCAATAATTTCTTCGACACTTAACCTCGGTAAATCCTTGTAGCAAGGAAGATTTCCTCTCTTTTCTACCCATTCTTCGTTTTCTTCCGCATAGCCTATAACCTCAAAAAGCTCAGGAAATTTTTGTACAGCAAGCATTTTGCCCTCGCCGTGATTATGTCCTATTCCAATTTGTCCTATTTTAATCATTTTATATCACTCTTTTTACCTGTATAATGTCCCACTAATATTCCCGCAGATATCAGTAGGAATGCCGCAAGATATTGTAAGCGGAAAATATCTTCACCCAAAAGAATCGTGCCAAAAACACAAGCGAATAACGGCTCTGCAAATTTTATAATAAATAATTTTGAAAGCTCGTTTGTTTTTAAAATGTGATACCAGAGCGTGTATGCGGTAATGGATGCGGCGCATATATATGCGAAAACCAAAACTCCCACTACCGTGAACTGTGGTAAAACGCCTCCAAGTAACAGCGACACTATAAATAAAATCAAACCACCGAACAATTGTGATATGCCTGTTATCCACAACGGTGAAATACTCTGCGCAGACCGACGACTTATAACATTTGAAACGACCGTACAAATTGATGCACAAAGTATTAAAATATCACCAAGTGAAAAAGAAATACTGTCCGAAGAGAGATTTATAGCCATTATTCCACAAAAGCCTATAATTGCACCGACTATCTTAAATATGCTGAATTTTTCATCCTTGAAAAAGAGAAATGAAAAACATATATAAATCAGTGCACCGGCTTGTTTAAGCAGTGCGGTTTTAGAACTTTCGGTCATTGAAAGACCTATATATGTGCAGGCATAATGCAAAGCAACGGCAAAAATACCTACCCACACTATGTTGAGTGCCGATTTAACCGGTGGTACAGACATTGTTTTTCGTCTGAAAAGTCAAAAAATACAAACCAAAGCACCACAAATTGCAAAACGCATTGCCGCAAACATAAGAATATCTGCAACCGAATTTGCATTGATGTTAAATGCGGCATAACCAATTTTAACACAAGGAAAAAGACTTCCCCATAACGCCATAACAAGTAATGACAACAATATTGTTTTTACTTTTATATTCAAATCACTATCTCCAGTCGAATACCGTGCCTATCGGGAATTCTTTATTGTTGCAAAGTTCCGTATAAATTTGGGGAGCATCTTCAGGCTTCACGATTCTTGAAACGATTGATTTCACATCAATTCGATTCGTTGCAATCATATCTAAAATTGCTCGGCAATCATCGTGATGTGTCCAGTGGTGCGGGTAGGATTCAACTTTGGGACGCACAAAGTTATGTGCACCTATAAGCTTAACACCCGGTCTGTGCACCTGCTGGTAATAATCCACTGAGCAGTCAGAAACACGGGTACAACCGAGCAAGGATATACGTCCCATCCAAGAAGCGCATTCAATTGCCTGTTTCATAGCGGCAGAAACACCCGTGACCTCAACCGTCGCGCGAACGCCCTTGCTCTTGGTTATAGTTTTTACCTTTTCGACAAAATCTTCATCTGACGGATCCAAAGCATAATCTGCACCAAATTTCAAAGCCAAATCTCTGCGTTTAGGGTTAAGGTCAACGGCAATCAGAGGATTCGCACCGCTGAGTCTCAAAAACTGAACCGAGAACATTCCAAGCAAGCCTAACCCCATAACCATGGCAGACTCACCAAGTTCTACTTCTAATTTTCTGACACCGCCAAGTCCCATAGATGCAATTATTACAAAAGCCGCATCAAGAGAATCTATGCTATTATCTTCAACCTTCGTAACATCGCTTTCAGGAATAACATTATATTCTGTATGTATTCCGTGATAGACAAGCACGCGGTCCCCGATTTTGATTTCCTTAACCGCTGCACCGATTTCAGTTACATATCCGACACCGCAATATCCTAATGACATAGGAAACTGTTGTGGTGTATTATTCATTCCCATAATACAAGCACGCTCTGTACCGCCTGATACAACGGTATATTCCATTTTGACTTTGACACGATCGCCGGTAACAGTGGCAGTTTCTTTTTCAATGAGTTCAGCCGTTTGCAGTTTTGTAAATACAATAGTTTTTGCTTTCGTCATGATAACAACGCCCCTATATAATTTTCTTTATATTATCGATAATTGTTTTTGCAGTCTTTAAATCAAGCTGTTCCATTGTTGAGCTTTCAGAAAATCTGTCTACGCAAAAAGCGATTTGACCGCCAAGTGCAGGATTGACAATCCGTGTGAGTCCGCCGAAGTTTCCATTAGCATGATAACTTACAGGTGTTTTAACTTCCTTTCTAAGAAGCAGTATTGTTTTTATACTTTCAAGCATTTCATCCTCGTTAGTTGCACTCGTTACGATTTTTATAATATTAGGATTTCGCTTTTCTAAAAACAAGGCAAGCTCTACTACCTGTGTGCTATTCATTGCTATGCCGGGATGACAAGAGAGTAACACCTCTGCGCCCTTGCTGTGAACAGTTTCAATAAACTCACTTTGTTTAGATATAATTACAGGATCTGTAACAACTTCTTTAGGATTTCCTTTTGTAAAAGAGTATTTATCTTCACCGCAAAAGCCATCTTTGGAAGGTGCATGGAATGTATAGCCCTGCATGTCAACACCTGCCACACCTGCTTCCACCGCTCGCAAGAAACTGTCAATACGCTCTTCTTCGGTAAGACCGCAATCTTCCCAATTTACTGTTCGATTGTAATTAAGCGCTAAAATCGGCAATTTTGTAGAGTTAACTATTCTACGTAAAGTATCAACATCATCAGTTTCAAGGCAGGACAAATGCAAGTCTATCATATCAGCACCGTCATACATACAGTTTCTGATTTCCGCGATAGCGGCAGTAGTTTTTTTTTCCCTAATAACGCCTGCAATTGCAGGAGCAGAAATTTCCGATATTTTTTTCATATAATATTCACCTCATTGGCAATATAAATCAGTAATCAATAAATGTAAATATCAATAATGATAATTTTATCAGTTTTGATACATAAAAATTTGAAAAACTTAACTTTATATGATATAATACCTACGAGGTGAAATTTTATGTTTATTCATTCTGTTACTAATTTAGCGATAAATAGAGTCTTTTCTGCTAACCGCTTGTTAAATTCTCCCGTTGGAATTGCTACACACCGAAATGATCGTGAAGGATGGGCTATAGCATTAAAGATTAAAGGAAAAACAATATATACTGTCGGCAATAAACAAGTTTTGTCCGACAATTTACATCCTGTTATCTTACCAAAGGGATGCTCTTACTCATGGAAATGTATAGAGCCGGGTGAATGTATAATTATTGAATTCGAGGCCGAAAATACGGAAACCACATTTACAGCATTTGAAATAAAAGACAACAGTCTTTTGGTAAATAATTTTTCAAAAATTGAAAAAAGCCTGAGCACAAAGAAAACGTACCACAGGTTGGAATGTAATTATTATCTTTATGAAATTTTATTGTTTTTACTTAAATCTGCTAAACAAGAGCGTCAACACCCTAAAAAATATTCTGCTTTAAAACCTGCAATAAAGTATATAACCGAAAATTATTCTGACAGTAGTATTACCAATGAGTTGTTATCTGAACTTTGTGGGATGAGTACCGTATATTTTCGAAAAATCTTTGTTTCTGTATACGGCACATCTCCGATAAAATATCTTCATAATTTCCGCATAGAAAAAGCCAAAGGAATTTTAAAGAGCGATTATGACACAATAGAACAAGTCGCCCTCAGCGTGGGCTATAACAGTATTTATCATTTTTCAAGAATGTTTAAGCTGTACACCGGGAAAGCCCCCTCAGAATATGCAAAAGCATCCCGAAAATAATCGGGATGCTTTTTAACTACGATGCATCTTTCAGTTGTTCATCAGCCACACTTTGTGCGGTAGTAAGCATATTCTCTGTAAAAATGCCGTATCCTTTGGTTGGGTCGTCTACAAGTACATGAGTAACGGCACCCACCAATTTGCCGTTTTGGATAATGGGCGAGCCACTCACGAGTGTGGTCAATATAGGACCAACATAAAGAACTAATTAAATACCGATTTCAACATATCCATAGTTTCGCTGGTTGGAACTGTGAAACTGAGACTTTCTTTTTGGATTGCTCTATACTTATTTTCTCCCATGGCGTGATACGGCAACAGCTCCACCTTTTCTGGTTTACCGCAGTCTAATAGAAACTCCCTAATTTGTTGCATTTCTTCTATGCGGTCATTAATTCCGGGAACGATGGGAATACGAACCCATATCTTTGCGCCTGCCGCAAATAGTTTCTTGAGATTTTCTAAAATAAGCTCATTGGCAACACCCACATACTTTTTGTGGTTTAGACTATCAAAGAGTTTAATATCATAGAGGAATAGATCTGTATAGGGCAAGATTTTTTCAAAGTTTTTAAACGAGATGTGTCCTGCGGTGTCAACTGCGGTATGTATGCCGTTTTCTTTGCATTTTTTAAGAATTTCCAACAGGAAATCTATTTGCAGCATACATTCTCCACCCGAAAAGGTGACGCCACCGCCCGAGTTGTCATAGAAACCCGTATCCTTCATCACTTCGGTCAGGACCTCTTCTACCGTATAGTCCCTGCCGCATACCTTACGAGCATCCGTTGGGCAAAAGAGCCCGCATCTGCCGCATAAGGTGCATTTTCCAGGAGAAGGACAAACCTGTTTGCATTTGCCGCAGCCGGTACACTTGTCCCGATAAAACATCATTTGTGGCTTTAAATCTTGACTTTCAGGGTTATGACACCAAGCACATTTGAGATTACAACCCTTGAAAAACACTGTCGTTCTTATGCCCGGTCCATCCACAAATGAGTTTCGTTCAATATCAAAAATGATTGCAGTAGTCATATTTCGCCTCCCAATATCACCGAAAACCGTTTTTTAGTGTTGCATTATAATACCAGCACAAGAAAACAGTACAAATTAATCATTTGCGTATCTTCTTATAACAGAATCCTGAATTACATCCTCTAAACGCGTGAAATAATCCGAATATCCTGTAACTCTTACTTTAAGATTTTTGTATTTTTCCGGTGTAGCTTTTGCATTTAACAGTTCTTCGCGGCTTACATGATTAAGTTGAAAATGAATACCGCCGTTTTTGAAGTATGTTTCAAGCATATCGACCGTTTTTTCAAAACATTCTGCGTCTCGGACATAAGAATCATCTAAAGCAAGATTGGTAACAGTTGCACTCGAAATGCCGTTTACATCAAATTTTGTGATAGCATTCATCAGTGCTGTTAAACCATTTCGATCCTTGCCGTCCTTCTGGAAAATACCGTAACTTAAAGGTTCACCTGAATATCTTCCGTCCGGCGTTGCTTTTGTTGCCTCACCAAACCATTTAAAATGCAAAGGATAACCTGTATGGTCACCCATCAAAATAGGATAACCAAATACCGTTTTCTTGTCCTTAATATATTCATAAAGGGTATCATAGAAGCATTTTGCAACGTAGTTTGATGTTTCATCGTCGTTACCGAAAAATTTGCCGGTTTTTAAGATTTTCATTCTCAATTCTTCAAAGCCTACCCAATTTGACTCCAAAGCCCCGAGCAACTCTGCCATTGATACAGATTTTTCATCAAAAACAAACTGTTTTACAATCGCAAGACTATCTATAACCGTAACATTGCCAAGGTGCATAATCGTGGAAACAGCGTAATTAACACCGCCTTGTGTAATGCTTTTTCCGTTTTCTATGCAACCGTTGAGAAACAGGCAGCTGACATAGTTAATATCCTTTGCCCTCTGCAGATTATACATATCATCGTAATAATATATTTTATCCAGATCCTCATAGAGTTGGTCCTTGAAAATCGCATAAAATTCTTCAAAAGTTTTAGCCTGTACTATTTCATCACCGCGATAATGCATAACCCATTCTATGGAATGTGCAAGATTACCATGAGAAGAACTTCCTGACATTCCGCCCAACATGGATGGTTCATTACAACCCACCAGGGTATAATTGATTGCTTCCTCATAAGGGAAACCACATATTTTGGTATATGCCTCTATTCTTCTATCGTCATTGGTAAATGCAATTCGTTTGTTCTTATCATTCTTTTCACATTCAAGAAGATATTTAAAAACCTCTCTTGGGGTATCATTCGTCCATCTCAAAGTAATTTGGGGTATATGAGTATCAAGCTCCATAAGACTGTCTACAACAAGCCTTGACATCTCATTAAAACAATCTTTACCGTTTTCATCTCTACCGCCAATACAAAAATGGGATTGGCCGCCCCTTGTAAAGCCATAAGATTCTATGGGTGTATGTGCTTGTACCATAAGATACAGTTCCTGAAGATATGTTTTTGCTTCCTCCTCAGTCAAAACTCCGTTACTAATATCTTCAAAATAGAAGTCAGACAAATATCTGTCTAACGTACCAAAACTATCCGGATTCATACTAAAGCATACGTAAATAGTCAAAACAGCCTCATAAAAATTGCTTGGTGCTCGTTTTGAAATATTCAGAAGTGCCTTTGAAAGCTTCTCAAGATTTTTACGATAATCAGGTTCTTCCACACTTTTTGAATATTCCAAAGTGAGTGCTGAACATTTTTCCATCCATAGAATAAAGGTTTTCGCTATTTTCTTAAGACTTTTCAAAAACTCTATCTTTTCTGTTTCGGTATGTTTCGCAATGGATTCTTCTATTTCTTTTATAATTCCTACAATTCCAACGGACAAAACTTTTCTATAATCCGATGTTCCGTGTTGCCAATCCATACTGGAAAGATTGTCAATGTGCTTGCAATAAAATTCACTTAAAAATTCACCTGTTTTTCTATGTCCTGATCGATGAAAGGCATCACCGACAACACTTCCGTCAAAATTAAAGAACCCTGTAAAACCCGAATATTTTGTTATCAAAGGTTTCTGATTTAAAATATACTCACATATCCTTTTAACATCTTTTTCCTGTTCCGGCAATAACAAATCCATTCTGTCAAAATCGGTTTTTACCGTTTCAACATACATTTTGCCTTTCATCGTAAGATCCATCAATTTTTTGATTCGTTGTTCCATATAAAACCTCCTTTTTTATCATAATACACTCCATTATATGAAAAAGAAATGTATATAAAGGTGTATTTGTAGTTTTAGACACAAAAGTGTTTTCGTTCATACATATACCTCTTGATTTAACGCTTAATATGCATTATAATAATTACAACAATTTGTTATTTTTGGTGATATGATGAATTTGGATTTTATAGTAACTAAAATTGAACGAATTGCATTAGTAGGAAAAGAAATCTATCCCGAACCCCATATTTCTTTTCACCCGTTCCTACATTGCAATGAATTGATTTTTCATTTTTCAGGAGAAGCAACCGTGCTTTTTGATGAACTTATTTTAAAAACGCGAAGGAACACGATAAGGTTTTTACCAAAAGGAGCCGTTTCAAAATATGAAGTTTTCCACAAATCCGGTGATTGCATATTAATTGATTTTCAAACCGATAAACCAATTTCACAAAAAGCATTTGTGTTAGATATGCCTAAGAATGAGAGTATAGGAGCATTATTCAAAAAAATCTTCGCTCGCTGGGCAACAGATAAAGAAAAAAACTATTTTGAATGTTTTTCGCTGCTATATAAAATCCTTGATGAAATGAATAAAGAAAATTTTAATTTAACATTGCATCAGAAAATAATACAACCTGCTATTAATGCAATTAACACAGATTTTTTAAACGATGAGCTTACAGTTCCAATGCTTGCTTCTATGTGCGAAATTAGCGAAACTTATTTTAAAAAGCTTTTTAAAGAAAGATACAATATTTCACCAAAAAAATATATTATACAATTAAAGATCAGCCACGCTTGTGAACTGCTACAACTTAAAAAATACTCCATTAAACAGGTGGCCGAATTGTGTAACTATCCTGATATTTACTACTTCAGTAAACAATTCAAAGATTATATGGGAATTACTCCTACTCAGTTTGTAAAAAAATATCAATCATCTAAATAATTCATAAACAAACCCAAGACAAATTGATTGTCTTGGGTTTGTTTTTTGACGATAGTTAAAACACTCTTCTAGGATACTTTTTTCAGTTCCTTGTTCGCTACCGATCGCGCCGTTTCCAGCATATTTTCGGCGAAAATGCCGTAGCCTTTGGTTGGGTCGTCTATAAGGACGTGGGTTACAGCGCCCACGAGCTTGCCGTCTTGTATAATCGGGCTGCCCGACATTCCCTGAACGATACCGCCTGTAAGAGCAAGAAGTCTACGGTCGGTAATTTTTATAAGAAAATTTTTTACCGCACCGTCAGCGGAGATTATCTTTTCGATATAAGCCTCATATTCACTCGCCTCACCGTCAAGAGAGCATACAACGCTTGCCTTTCCCGTCTTCACCTCGTTTTTAAAGGCAACGTCAACAGTTCTCGCATCCTCGGGAAGCGCCGAAAGATTTCCGTAAACGCCGCTTTGATCATTCTTACTTACCCTTCCCTTTATCTCTCCGTCAAGGCGTCCGCGCAGTTCTCCCGGCTTTCCGCTGCTTCCCTTTTTGACATCGCTCAATATAACGCCGTACACACTTCCCTCTTTGACCGGGATCAGAACTCCCGTATCGGGATCGCATATTCCGTGTCCGAGCCCGGCAAAGTTGCCTGTTTCGGGATCGATGAAGCTCACGGTTCCGATGCCCGCTATACTGTCTCGCACCCAAAGACCGCCCTTATATTCACCACTTTTATCCTTGGTTGCGACAAGCGTTACACTCATTTCCTTACCGTCACGCATCAGAGTTACAGTGAGCTTTTCTCCGCCGCTTTGCTCTATTATATTAACGAGATCCTCAGTGCCCGACAATTTGTTTCCGTTGATCTTCTTTATTATATCCTTCGGAAGGATGCCGGCCTCTTTTGCAGGGCACCTTTCCCCATCATCTCCGACTACGCAGGCGACACCGACAACAAGAACACCGTCCGATCTTATCCTCGTACCGAAAAGCTCTCCGCCGAGAAGGACCTGCCTCGCGTTTTTATTTTCCCTCGCGCTCACGGGTATTCCCAAAAGAAACATGCAAGCAAGAAGTACAAGCGCGACCAGAGATCTTGCACTCCTCGCGGAATGGCATGTTTTTTCTTTGATTTTTCGCATTTACCTTTTACCTCATATTTTAATTTTATATATCAAAACAGTCGCCGTAACTTCACACATATATAATTTGCGAAGCTTTTATTTTATTATGCCTTGTAATATATTCTTATGCAAAAACAGGCAAAGGCCTCGGAAAATCATCCGAAGCCTTTATTTACTACGCATTTTTTATTTTATTTTTTGACGGGATCAATAGAACGTTCGGAAGATGTGTCGGATCCTCCTCAAGCGACCGATTCGATCTTCTTATAAGATCTATCGAAACGCCGTATTTTTTACCGATATCCCACAATTTCTCTCCGCTTGCGGGATAGCAGAGAGTAAACGCCTTTCTCTCTACGTTTTTCTCACCGTCGGTGACATTTATCGCACTTACGATATTCTCTTCATTATTTTTCCATCCGACAAACGATGCCTCGAGATCGTATCCGACACAAAGCGCGCCGTTTTCATTTCTCGCGCTTACGGAGGACACCTTTTTGGTGATCAGATATTCGTCAAAAGCGTCGATCTCACCGAGCTCGACCTCAAGCTCGGAGTTATAAGAAACAGACGATACGAGTCCACCCGGATCGCTATAGCTTACCGATACCTGCGAATCCCCGAGAGCATATCCGACACCCTCTCTTACGGTCACAGAATCTATATGAGGCACCGCCTGGACCAAAAGGATCCTTGAATCCTCCGGAAGAGATCCCTCATTACACGCTTCTATGCGAACAAGCTTGGAGATCTTTTTGGGAAGAGCGGATATCATTACCGCATCGGTCTTAAGCTCTGCCGATCTTGTTGGAATATAGGCATCGGAAACGTACATAGCCTTTCTTTCACAAACGCAGGAGAAAACTACCGTATATCCGAGATCGATCTCCACCTTATTGTTTTCATCCACGCCTTCCCCCGCAAGCGAAAGGTCGGCAGATCTTATATAAATATGCGCTCCGCAGGTGAGATCCTCAATATTTTCCGGAAGATTTGCCTCCACGCTTTGAGAAAAATCGACCGTTTTACGGATACATTTCACGTCGTCTCTGTCTGCATAGGAGCCTATCATATCAAGTGTGAGCACACCCTTGACCGACAGTCTTCCGTTGTCATATGAGCATGCGACAGCTTCCGCAGATACGTCCCAAAAAATCAGATTTTTAAGGGGCTGATCGAGTCTTATATCCTCACTGAGTTCAAGATCTCCGCAAAAGAGAGTAAAGGGATACATAAAGAGTGCACTTTCACTCCTCATCTCACACTCTTCCCCAAAAGCACCTCTTATCTCGGTTCCTTCGGGAGTTGTTGATATCTTTTTCCAGATCTTAAGCGAAGGATCTATCCTTCCACGCACGCTTATCTTTCTCGGATTTGCCATTCTTACCGATATATTTTCAAGAACGGGCGTGCTCATAACAGTGTAATCTCCGTATCCGTCATCATCGGAAAGAGACACGTTTCCCGAATAATCCTGCGAAAAAGAGACCGATCTTAAATTCGATTCATCATCGACAAAAAGCAGCTTGATACTTAGCGTACCGCTATAAAGAGCCTTACCCGCATCCACGAACGAGCTTTCGGGAGATAAGCTTCCGCTATAGCTTATTATCCTTTTGATATCCGCGTACATATCGGGAAGTATAAAATCTCTTGCGCATTCCGTGCTCTCTCTGCTTTTTTGTGCTACTCTCACACAGATCTCTCTGCTGATATCGGACATATCGCCGTTTTTTTCAGTAATTTCCATAAATCAAACAGTTCCTTTCGATCATAAGTATGTTCTGTAACAAGTATATGACAGTCTCTTTCTTTTTATGTCTGAAGGTAAATCATATTCCTCCGCTTCCCGAAATTCCATCATGAATCTTTCCGAGTGCGATCTTTTCTATCCTGCTGACGTATGAACGGGAGATACCGAGCTTATCCGCTACCTCTCTTTGAGTAAGTGCCTTTCTTCCCGAAAGTCCGTAACGCAAAACGAGGATCTTTTTTTCTCTTTCATCGAGACTTGTTTCTATTATCCTTTTAGCCTTGTCGCTGCTGATCTTCACAAAAATATCGTCGGCCACGGTATCGTCGATACTCACTATGTCAAGATATGTAAGCGGATTTCCATCCTTGTCAACGTCTATCGTCTCGTTCATCGAAACCTCGATCTGCAGCTTCTTCTGCGCTCTGAAGTGCATAAGGATTTCATTTTGTAAACATTTTCCCGCATAAGTTGCGAATCTTGTTCCGTTTTCGGTCTTGAACGAATCGATCGCCTTTATAAGTCCTATCGTTCCAATCGATATAAGATCGTCCTGACTGTCTCCCGACGGCGCGTATTTCTTTACGATATGCGCGACCAATCTGAGGTTGTGAAGTATGAGCTTTTCTCTTGCCGACTCATCGCCCTGCTTCATACGTGCAAAGCACTCGTTTTCCTCCTCCGCAGAAAGCGGTGTGGGAAACGAGGATATATCGTCCACACGCAAAAAAGTGAGGAGCATTTCGGCAAGCATTTCAAAAAAAGGCAAATTTCCACCCCCAAAAGTTACAATTTGTGCCTCAAAAGTATTGAGATTTTCTTTTTTTAGTGTATAATATATTATGCAGGTATTTGCCCTTATATTTACACGGAGAAAGGAAGTTTTCGTTATGCAGATCGGCATTATCGACATTGGATCGAACACTGTAAAGATCAGCGTTTTTTCCGACGCTGAGAAAAGACCGACCGAGATATATTCCAAAACAGTTCACGCAAAGCTATCGGCGCACATCGAAAACGGCGTTCTCAGCGAAAAAGGGATCCGCATCCTTTCGAGGTCGCTCTGTCTCTTAAAGCGTTCCGCGCGCACTATGGGTTGCAAGAAGGAAAACATTTTTACCTTTGCGACCGCCTGCATAAGAAACGCTCAGAACAGAGATATCATTCTGCGCCGGGCAAAACGGGCATCAAAATTAAAGATCGCGCTCCTTGACGGCAAGGAGGAAGCCGAGCTATGCTTTGCGGGCGCTACCGCATCGAGCGGATGCCCGTGCGAAGGAATTCTTGCCGATCTTGGCGGCGGAAGCTGCGAGTTCGTACGGTTCAGTGACGGAAATATTATAAGCTCAGTTTCGCTCAACGTCGGCGCACTCGTAATGCACAAGCGTTTTTCATCAAAAAAATATATAACCGCTCCTGAAAGTAGGGAGCTTTCCGAGTTTCTCTGCGATCTTTTCAGCGAAGAGCTCGCACCTTTTTCAAAATCCCCGAGCCTACCTATGGTAGTCACGGGAGGAAGCGCTCGGGCGGCGGTAAAGCTTATTTCGGCTTTAGACAAGGTCGATCCTGCCCTGCCGTTTGAAATAACTTCCAAAAAAATCGATTTCCTTACCGAAAGCTTTTTCAATGGAGAATTATCGCAGGTATACGAAAGCGTACTCAAGGAGCGCGCGCAAACACTCCTGCCCGCCCTTTTCGTATTCAAGGAAGCATCAAAAAGCATTGGAACTTACCGATTTACAGTCATAGACGGCGGAGCCCGTCTCGGACTCGCAAGCAGGATATTATCAAAAAAAGGAAAGGCACTCTGAAATGGATGAGATTTTAAGCACAGGCAGATCGGACTCGGTCTTTTTCGAGGGAATGATATCATTTCGCTCGGTGGTCGCCGCGATCCGCGAGGGCAGATCCGACCGCAGAATCACCGCGCTATACTTCGACAGTGAAAAAAAGCAGAAGCTATCAAAGCATCTGTCATACATAAAGGCGATGAGCCACGAGCTTTCCTTTCCCATTTATTACACAGAAAAGGAAGAGATATCTGCCTTCTGTCAAGGAAGTTCTCACGGCGGAATACTGACTGTATGCACGGAAAGGACCTATCCCCTGCTCACAAGCGCGCATCAGCTCAAAAACGACGGATTTTACGTCATACTTGACGGAATTGAGGATCCGTACAACTTCGCTTTTTCATTAAGAGCCGCGTACGCCTCAGGTGCCGACGCTATAATTCTTCCCGAGCGCAACTGGATGAGCTCCGCAGGTACCGTTTGCCGCTCCTCTGCGGGAGCATCCGAGCTCATCGACACCTTCATACTGACCTCGGATTCTGTCAAGGCTCTGAAGGCAGCGGGAATTAAAATAGTATGCGCAGAGATGGAAGACTCTCTTCCGATAGCAAAGGCTGATCTTTCGAGACCGCTCGCACTTATAATAGGCGGAGAAAAAAGAGGAATATCCTCGTTTCTTCTTGAAAACGCCGACTTGCGGATACGCATAGATTACGGACGGGAATTCTCGCAGGCGCTTCCTGCGGCATGCGCATCCTCGATCGTCTGCTTTGAGGTCCTCAGGCAAAACAGTAAAAATTAAAATCCGGTGAAAGGAATTTAAAATTATGAAAATAGCAGTAATTACAGGAGCGTCCTCGGGAATGGGCAAGGATTTCGTTCTTCAGCTCGACAAGGACGAAGCTTTTGACGAGATCTGGGTCATCGCACGCAGAAAAGAGCGTCTTGAGGAGCTCGCACAGCATACCAAGGCGCCGATCAGAGTTCTCGCATGCGATCTGACTCTTCCTGAAAGCATCGAAAGATACGAAGCGCTTCTAAGGGAGACCTCTGCAGAGGTTTCGGTCCTCGTAAACGCCGGAGGATACGGAAAATTCACCTCATTTGAGGAGATGGAATATTCGGACATCGAAGGAATCGTCACTCTCAACTCGAGAGTTCTAGCCGAAATGACCTACAAGACTCTTCCGTTTATGAAGGAAGGCTCACGCATATATCAGCTCGGATCGCTTTCTGCATTTCAGCCCGTACCGTACATCGGTCTTTACGGTGCATCAAAGGCGTTTGTTTTAAGTCTCTCCCGTGCGCTCAACGTAGAGCTTAAGAGTCGCGGAATAAGAGTCATGGCGGTTTGTCCCGGTTGGGTCAAGACCGAGTTCTTTAATCACGCGGTAAAGGATGATACCATAAGCTATTACAACAAATACTTCGAGTCCGCCGAGGTCGTCGAAAGAGCCATCCGCGACATGAAGAAGGGCAAGGACGTTTCGGTATGCGGATTTTCGGTAAGAGTACAGGTCCTTCTCACCAAGCTGTTTCCCCACAAGCTCATAATGTACATTTGGTGCAAGCAGCAGAAAAAAATATAAAAAAAGGTAAACAAAAGGATCCCGCAGATCTGTCAAGCCTGACAGACGTTTGCGGGATCCTTTTCGGTATCCAATATTCTTATATTTTAAAAATTCAGACCGTAGCTGTATTTCTTACTTTCCGGCATCGGAGAGATATGAATATTGCTACCCATTTGCGATTCCTCGTTCATTATACGGTTTCCGCATTTGATCTCAGACACTGCGTTTGAAGCGTTTTCATTACCCGCAGTTCTTTTTTTATCGTTATTTTTCTTTTTGCCGTTAAAAAACGAATTCTTTTTCATTTTATCATTCCCGTTTGTATAAAGTTCAGGCGGCAAATCTATTGTTTGCCGCCCGGGATGATATTATTCGTTTTTTTCAGACTCTCTCGTCAAGCTGAACTACGTATTTTTTGTAAAATTCGTCAAAACTTCCCTCATTTAAAGCGTCGCGTATCTTCTGCATAAGTTCATTATAGAAATGAAGGTTATGAAGGACACAGAGTCTCATTCCGAGGATCTCATCGACCTTTAAAAGGTGACGTATGTACGCTCTTGAGTAACTTCTGCACGCGGGACAGGTACATCCCTCGGAGATCGGGCCGCTATCCTCCTTGAATTTTTCATTCTTAAGAGTAAGCTTTCCCTGCCACGTAAAGAGATTTCCGTGGCGCGCGTTACGGCTGGGCATTACGCAGTCAAAAAAATCGACTCCGCGGTAAACACCCTCAAGAATATTCACGGGTGTTCCGACTCCCATAAGATATCTCGGCTTATCGCTCGGCATATAGGGCTCGACGGTATCGATCATCTCGTACATAACACTTGCCTCCTCGCCTACAGCGAGTCCGCCGATAGCGTATCCGGGAAGATCGAGCTCTGCTATCTGCTGCATATGGCGTATTCTGAGATCTCCGTACGTTCCGCCCTGATTTATTCCGAAAAGAAGCTGATTCTTATTTATGGTACGCTCAAGCGAGTTGAGACGCTCCATCTCAGCCTTGCATCTGACCAGCCAACGTGTCGTTCTTGCGATCGACTGCTCGACGTACTTATATTCAGCGGGGTTTGCCACACACTCGTCGAATGCCATAGCGATAGTGGAGGCAAGATTCGACTGTATCTGCATACTCTGCTCGGGACCCATAAATATACGGGCTCCGTCGAGGTGAGACTGGAAGTAAACACCCTCCTCCTTTATTTTGCGAAGCTTTGCGAGTGAAAAGACCTGAAATCCGCCGCTATCCGTAAGTATGGGCTTATCCCAGTTCATAAACTTATGAAGTCCGCCCTGTCTGTAGATAAGATCGTCGCCCGGTCTTATATGGAGATGATAGGTATTTGAAAGCTCGACCTGACATTTGACGTCGCGAAGATCGTCGGTAGAGGCTCCGCCGCGGATCGCCGCGCAGGTGCCAACATTCATAAACACGGGCGTCTCTATATCGCCGTGTACCGTGGTCATATGTCCGAGTCTTGCTCTTCCCTGAGTTTTGAGCACTTTAAACATTTTTATAAGTTCCGTTTCAAAAATTGTAATTTTATCAGCTTATATCCGCGTCCTTGACGTATTTACTTCCGTTTTCGGCGATAAAGCGTTTTCTTTCAGTAAGATTATCACCGAGCAGGATATCAAGAAGCTCGGCAGTTTCCGCCGCATCCGCCTCGCAGACTCTTATAAGTCTTCTGCTTGCGGGATTCATCGTAGTCTTCCACATCATATCGGGCTCGTTCTCGCCAAGTCCCTTTGATCTCTGAAGTGTGTATTTTTTGCCTTCATCCTCAAGCTTTTTGATAATATCCGCCTTTTCCTTTTCGTCATATGCGAAATAGGTATCATCCTTGGAGGTTATCTCAAAAAGAGGAGATTCCGCGATATACACCTTTCCGAGCTTCAAAAGCGTAGGAAGAAGCCTGTAAAACAGGGTAAGCACGAGCGCTCTTATCTGGAATCCGTCCTCGTCGGCATCGGTACAGATTATTATCTTGTTCCATTTGAGTGCGTCAAGATCAAAGGAGCTTACCTCCTTGCTCTTGCTCTTTATTTCGGCTCCGCAGCCGATTACCTTGAGAAGATCGACGATGATCTCGCTCTTGAATATCTTATCGTAGGTACTCTTGAGGCAGTTCAAGGTCTTTCCTCTTACCGGAATTATAGCTTGAAACTCGGCGTCGCGTCCGAGCTTACAGGATGACAGCGCACTGTCTCCCTCAACTATATAGAGCTCTCTTTTTTCGGGATCCTTTGATCGGCAGCTTACAAATTTTTCGACTCTGTTGGTAACGTCGGTGTTTCCGCTAAGCTTTTTCTTTATATCGAGCTTTGTCGTCTCAGCGGTCTCTCTTGCGCGCTTATTGAGAAGCACCTGCGATGAGATCGCCTCGGCATCGACCGGGTTTTCTGCAAAATATATCTCGAGCGATCTCTTGAAGAAATCGGTCATCGCACTTGCTATGAACTGATTGGTTATAGCCTTTTTCGTCTGGTTTGCGTAACTTGCCTCGGTCGAGAAGCAGTTCGTAACGAGAACGAGGCTATCCTCGACATCCGAAAATGTTATCTTACTCTCGTTCTTCTTGTATTTTCCCGCATCCTTTATATATTTATCGATCGCTGAAACGAAGGCGCTTCTCGTTGCCTTGTCGGGAGATCCTCCGTGCTCAAGCCAGCTCGAATTATGGTAATATTCGATGCTCTGTGCATAGTTTGAGAATGCGAACGCCGCTTCCATCTTAAGCTTATATTCGGGAAGATCAGCTCTGTCACGTCCGGCAGTTTCGGAGGTAATGAAATAAGGCATGGTAAGAGACTTTTCACCGACTATATTGGCAACTCTCTCGACTATTCCCTTTTCGTAATAAAAATCCTTTTCGTCAAAGCCCTTTTCGCCCTCAACGCGAAGGATGAAATGGATCCCCGCATTCGCTATCGCCTGACGCTCCAAAACATCTGCGTAATGCTCGGGAGAGATCGCTATCTCTCTGAAAACGTCAAGATCGGGAAGCCATCTGATTATCGTTCCGTGCTTCTTTTCGCCCCGCTTCAGTTCTCTTTTCACAAGCTCACCGTCCGGCTCACCGCGCGAAAAATTCATTTCGTAATAGTTCTGTCCGTTATGAGACTTTACTGTCATATATCTTGAAGCGCACTGAGTAGCGCAGGCTCCGAGACCGTTCGTTCCGAGAGAATAGCTATACGATGCGTTCTTATTATTATTTTCGTATTTTCCGCCCGCATACAGCTCACAGAAAACGAGCTCCCAGTTATATTTTCCCTCGCGCTCGTTATAATCCATCGGGACTCCGCGTCCGTCGTCCTCTATCTCGATCGAATTATCCTTAAAGACAGTAGTCACTATTCTGTTTCCGTGACCCTCTCGTGCCTCATCGACAGAGTTAGACAGTATTTCGAAAAAGGCGTGCTCGCATCCGTCAAGACCGTCAGAACCAAAAATTACCGCAGGTTTTTTTCTTACTCTGTCCGCACCCTTCAGCGAGGTTATACTCTGATCTCCGTATTCCTTCTTTGCCAAGTGTCTTTCTCCTTTAGCCTAAATTTACATCCTTATAATTATAACATTTTTGTCGAAAGTTGTCAATATCAATATTTTCTCGGTATTTTAAAGAGCCTTTCGGCGTTTTTGGCAACGATCTCTGCCATTTCATCGGGAGATACTCCCTTGATCTCGGCAAGCTTTTCGACGATATATGAAACGTACTGCGAGCTGTTACGCTGTCCTCTGAACGGGTGTGGCGTAAGATAGGGCGCATCGGTCTCGGTAAGTATCCTGTCGATAGGCACTATCTCAGCCGCCTCGACCGTTTTGCGCGCGTTTTTAAAGGTAACGACTCCCGAAAAGGATATATACAACCCGAGCTCGACAAGCTCCCTTGCCATCTCTGCGCTTCCGCTAAAGCTGTGGAACACCCCGCGCACGCCCTTATACTCTCTTACGATTTCAAGACAGTCTCCGTGCGCTTCTCTGTCGTGAACGACTATCGGCAGACCGTTTTTAAGAGCAAGCTCTATCTGGGCTCTGAAATATGCCTTCTGCGTTTCTCGGTCGGGATAGTCCTCCCAGTAATAATCGAGTCCGATCTCTCCGATGGCAACGACCTTCGGATGATCGAGAAGCGTTCTCAGTTCTTTTATATTTTTTTGGATATCTTCGACATTTTTTGCATTTTCGGGATGGATGCCGACCGAAGCGTAAAATCTATCGAATTTTTCGGCAAGAGATATCTGAGTACGGCTATTATCTGTGCTTACCGCCGCGCCTATGACCGTTTCTACGTCCTTTGAAAAAAGCTCCGCGAGAAATTCTCTTTCCTTACCTTCATATCTCGCATCATCGTAATGTGCGTGAATATCGGTTATCTTCATTATATTATTATGTCCTTTGGTCTGTTATTTAAGGATCAGCTTACCGAGAAGCGCTGAAAAATATTCGGGAAGCTCGCTCTCGAACACCATTCTTTCTCCGCTTTTCGGATGCGCAAACCCAAGTGTGCGAGCGTGAAGGCATTGTCCGTTTATTTTAGACGCGTTCAAAATCTCTGTCTTCGTGTGAAGACCTCCGTACACGCCGTCGCAAAACACGGGATGACCTATCGACGCCATATGCACTCTTATCTGATGAGTCCTGCCTGTCTCAAGTCTCAAGCGAAGATGAGTATAGCCCTCATATCTGTTTATGACCTGCCAATGGGTACGCGCAGATCGTCCTCCCGCGACAATAGCCATTTTTTTACGGTCGGTAGGATGTCTCGCTATCGGAGCATCCACAGTCCCTTCATCTTCCTTTATATTTCCCACAACTATCGCCTCGTACGTTCTTTCGCAGGAATGCTCCTTTATCTGATATGCGAGCGAGTTATGAGCAGCGTCATTTTTGGCAATGACAAGAAGACCGCTGGTATCCTTATCGATCCTATGAACGATTCCCGGACGTATCTCACCGTTTATACCCGAAAGCGAATCCTTGCAGTGAAACATAAGCGCATTTACAAGCGTTCCGCTATAATTCCCGGGTGCAGGATGAACTACCATTCCCTTCGGCTTATTGACGACTATAAGATCGCTATCCTCGTAAACGATATCAAGCGCGATATCTTCTGCTGTGACCGAGATCTCCTCGGGCTCAGGCAACTCGATCTCGATTACATCCGAGGCTTCGATACGGTAGCTCTTTTTAGAGGGAAGGTCGTTCACACGAACGTTTCCCTTCTCTATAAGTTTTTGAATGGCGGAACGCGTAAGTTCTTCGCGTCCCGCCACAAAAGCATCGAGTCTCAAACCGATCTCTTCTTCTGTCGGTATATGAGTCATTTAATCTTCCTCTGTTTTTCCGGTCGAGGCATCCTCGAAAGGCTTTCCTTCGGACGCCTTTTCCGCCTTTGACCTTTTATATCTTGCGACCTCTTCGATTATGATATCAACAACAACGAGTGCAACTCCGATGCAAACACACGAATCCGCAATATTGAATATCCATTTCCAGAGATCGGGGAATGCGCAGAAATCGATAAAATCGACCACGACGCCCTCTCCGAAGACCTCCCCGTTGAAGGTCCTGTCTATCATATTTCCGATTCCGCCTCCGATTATCAGCGAAAACGCGATACCCGAAAGCTTTGTCATCTTCTTATACGAGAGACAGATCCAGACCGTGATCCCGATGATCGCGATAACCGAGACGGTCATAAATACCCATCTTGAATTATCCATCATTCCCATAGCCGCTCCGTCGTTTGTGACGTAGGTTATATGAAGAACGTTTTTGATGATCGGGATCGACTGTCCCTCCGCCATATTTGTAAGAATCGCGTACTTCGTTATCTGATCGACAAACACAGTGCCCGCGATTATCAAGAAATATACGATCAGCATCATAACGTGTCGATTATGCGCTTGCAACGGGGGCAAAGTCTGCCTTCTCCGTCACCGATCGCCTCTTTCGTGTACATCCAGCAGCGGTCGCACTTCTCGCCCTCTGCCTGCTCAACGAGTATAGCGATACCGCTATCGGTCTCGGTGAACGCACCCTCGGGAGCGCTTGTATCTGTGATAACAACGTCGGAAACGATAAATACGGTAGTAAGAAGCTCGCCAAAGGATGCAACGAAATCACGGGTCTCAGGCGAAAGGAAGAGAGTGATCTTTGCATCGAGCGACTTTCCGATAAGCTTATTTGCGCGTGCTATCTCAAGCGCCTTCATAACGTCGTCACGGAGATCAAAAAGCTTATTCCACTTTTCCTCAAGCTCGGGGAAATTCCACTCATCGTTATAAGCGGGCATATCGCTGAGGAATACGCTTTCCTTCTTATCGCTCGAAAGGTGAGGCATTTCTCTCCAGATCTCTTCTGCTGTAAAGGAGATGAGCGGAGCAATAAGTCTCGTGAGTGCGGAAAGGATATACCACATAGCGGTCTGTGCGGAGCGGCGCGCCTCGCTATCAGCCTTTTCGGTATAAACTCTGTCCTTAGTGATATCGACATAGAGCTTAGACATATCGGTGGTGCAGAAGTTATTTACGCCGTGATAAATGATATGGAACTCATAAGCGTCGTAAGCCTCTCTTGCCGCCTTTGCGAGTGCGTTCATACGGGAGAGCGCCCACTTATCTATATCCTGAAGCTTTTCTATGGGAAGAAGGTCTCTGTCGGGCTCGAATCCGTTAAGGTTTGCCATAAGGATCCTTGCGGTATTTCTTATCTTACGGTAAGTCTCGGAAAGCTGCTTGAAGATATTATCAGAAACACGAACGTCTACTCTGTAATCGCTCGATGCGACCCAGAGACGTATAAGCTCTGCGCCGTACTTCTTTACGATCTCGTCGGGAGCTATCGTATTTCCGAGCGACTTATGCATCGCCTTACCCTCACCGTCAACCGTCCATCCGTGAGTAAGGACAGATTTGAACGGTGCGCCCTGTCCGCCTGCCGCTACTGCAGTAAGGAGGGAGGACTGGAACCATCCTCTGTACTGATCCGCGCCTTCAAGGTAGAGATCAGCGGGCCATCTTCCGTCTTTATCATTTTCAAGAACGGCAAAGTGGCTCGATCCCGAATCAAACCAACCGTCAAGGGTATTGGTCTCCTTGATAAAATGCTTAGATCCGCAGAAGGGGCATACGTAATTTTCGGGGAGAAGTGCGGTCACATCATCCTCGTACCAGCTATTCGAGCCTTTTTCACCGAATCTTGCCGCTACAGAGCTTATAGTCTCCTCGTTGCAGATAGCCTTTCCGCAATCCTCGCAGTAGAATACGGGAATGGGAAGTCCCCAATGACGCTGACGGGAGATACACCAATCGGCACGCTCGCGTACCATCTGAGTGATACGGTCTCCACCCCACGCGGGGATCCACTCAACGTCCTCGCACGCCTTTTCAGCCTCCTTCTTGAAGGCATCGACAGAGCAGAACCACTGGGGAGTTGCTCTGAAGATTATCGGGTGCTTACATCTCCAGCAGTGCGGATACTCGTGCTCGATAACCTCGGAAGCGAAGAGTGCTCCGCTCTCGGTCATATCATCGAGTATCGCCTTATTGGATTCCTCATAATACATTCCGGCGAACTTGCCTGCGTCTGCGGTCTGATAGCCTCTGTCATCGACCGGAACGATGATATCCATATCATACTTCTTGCATGTGATATAGTCATCCGCACCGAATCCGGGAGCGGTATGAACGCATCCCGTTCCGCTATCCATAGTAACGTAATCGGCAAGAAGGAGAACGCTTTCTCTTTCAAGGAAGGGGTGCTTTGCCTTCATAAGCTCAAGCTCGCAGCCCTTGATCTCGGAAACCACGCTGTAATCGCTTACGCCGCCGTCCTTCATAGTCTTTTCAAGAAGCGCCTTTGCTACGATGTAGTCCTCATCCTTCTCGTTGTTTCTTACAACAACGTAGATCTCATCCGGATTTACCGAGATAGCGAGGTTTCCGGGAAGAGTCCAGGGGGTAGTCGTCCAGATTATGAAATAGGTCTTATCGAGTCTTGCGAGGTCGAGCTTACCGAGTCCGTCGGTAACTCTGAACTTAACGTAGATAGAGGTGCACTTATCGGTCTGATATTCGATCTCAGCCTCTGCGAGGGCAGTCTCATCGTGAGGACACCAATATACGGGCTTAAGTCCCTTATATATATATCCTTTACGGAACATCTCGCCGAATACCTTCACCTCTCTCTCCTCAAAGGAAGGATCCATAGTGAGGTAAGGATTATCCCAATCGGCAATAACGCCCAGGCGGATGAACTGATTTTTCTGAAGATCAACGAAATCCTGTGCAAAATCGTGGCACGCGTTTCTGAATTCGGGAATCGACATCTTCTTTCTGTCGAGCTTGCTCTTTTTGATTATAGCGCTCTCAATAGGCATTCCGTGGTTATCCCAGCCGGGAATGAAGGAAATACGGTATCCGCCCATAACCTTAGACTTATTTATAAAATCCTTAAGTATCTTATTGAGCGCGTGTCCCATATGAAGGCTTCCGTTCGAGAAGGGAGGTCCGTCGTGAAGCTCGAAAAGCGGCTTGTCCGCTCCGTTTTCCTTGATAAGATCGTAAAGACCGATCTCATCCCAATATTTTATAGTCTCCGGCTCTCTTTGAGGAAGATTTGCCCGCATTGAAAAATTAGTCTGCGGAAGATTAAGTGTACTTGTGTAATCCTTTGCCATTTTAGTAGGAAACTCCTTTGATGTATTGTTTTGTTCTGTTACTATACCTGTTTTATATTTAAACGGGAGCATGCGTCCCGAATATCCACTGTTATAAATTATCTGTTTATGAGATCGGAATCAACGTCGTATCCGAGCGCCGCATTTCCGAGTCCGCTGAAGCTGTCCCTCTCGGTAACGAGCTTTTCGAGCATCTCGTCACTTATTCGCCCGCCCGCGTTTTCTCTGCTGCTTCCCGACGTCCTTGATTCGTGCTCGCTCTCCGCCTTTGCGACGTCGAGCTGGATCTGATGAAGCGCGATCGTGACGTACTCGTTATCCTCAAGGCTCCAATCGTCCTCGGGCTCAAGCTCGGGAGATATGGATTCAAGCAGCTCTATATGCTGATGATACTGACTGTATATGGTATCTCTGAAATCAGCAACTCTTGCGTGAAGTATGCGAAGAGCATCCTTTTCTGATTTTATCTTTTTCTTGAACTCGATAAGTATCTTATCGGTCTCTTCCTTTGCCGAGGCAAGTATCTCCTCCGAGCGTCTTTCAGCATCATCCACGAGCTTTTGCGCGTGTGCCTTGGCATTTACGAGTGCCTGCGTGGCTGCCTCCTCGTTTTTACGGCAGACGCCGAGCTCAGCCTCTGTTTTTTTCTGCTTTCTCTCAAGCTCGTTATAGGCGTTATAAAGCTCGGTATATTTCGCGATAATGAAGGCAATATGCTCGTCCACCTCTGCGGTGCTGTAGCCCTTAAGCGCTTTGGAGAATTTATTGTTTTGAAGTTCGTAAGGCCCAAGCACGGCGCTCACCCTCCCTTTATTCTTTAAAATAGGTCCTTTTTAAGACCTCAAACGTAGCGTCTGACCTCGACTCTGAGTCTGCCGCTTCTCGTTTCGCCGCAGACCTCTCTTATGACAAATTTCCCGATCCCGCGCACGGAAATGATATCGCCTGACGATATTTCCGCATCGGGAGACAGCTTTTCGGCGTGATTAAGAAGGACATCCCCTCTGATGATCCTCTCCTTCGCGAGAGATCTGGACATATCTGAAAGAGATGCGACGGCACAGTCGAGTCTCAGAGATGCCATTATGACACTCAGTGTCTCATACTGTCGCTCATAATTTTCATAAAGCGATCTGTCTGCGACCTCAACCGACACCCTTTCGCGACCCACTCTTTCAAGTGGGCAGGATACCCCTGTGAGCATCGAGGCAAGCACGGGAGTGCAGAAAACGATCGCACCCTGCTCGGTAACGAGAATATCTCCGACAGTCTCTCTTTTTACAGACAGATTCATCAGCGCTCCGAGATAGGCTCTGTGATCGGGCGCAGAGTACCCGAGCGGTCTTATCAGAAGCGCCCTGAAAAGAAGCTCGGTATCGAGCGAAGACAGATCCATATAATCGGGGAGAAACGCAAGGAGCATACGCTCGGCATCGGGATATCCGCCGAAAAATCCGTATTCCACGTCAGGTCTTTCCCTTTCAAGGAAGGCTCTTGCGCGCTCGCACTGCTCGGGAGTCATAAAATTACCGACAGAAAGGCGGCCTTTGCGCGCCTTCTCCAGCATATCGCTTATTTTGGCTTCAAAAAGCTTCGCTTCATCCATAGCTCTGCTCAGATATTGACAGTGGGAAGCAGGAGCTGTACTAAGAAGATCACAAGCACAGCGACCATGAACGGGATGTCAATGAGCATAGAATCGGTATCCATACCCATTTTACGCATGATCCATCTGATAGGCATTATCACCGGCTCGGTAGCGTAGTACAGAAACATAGTTATACGCGATCTTTCGTCCTGCACGAACCACGACATAACAGCGCGCATAAGCATAAGAAACTGAAGCACGGACAAAAGACCGTACGAAAAATAAACGATAAAATAAGCAAGGTATTTCAAGATCAAACAGCTCCGTTTTTACGTTTCAGTTTTTAAAATCCGCCGAAGCCGGAATCGTCAGCCGCCTGAGTTACGGATGCCGCAGGCTTGCTCTCGGTAAGAGACTCGCCCGAAATATCGACGTGGCTCGGAGTAATAACGTAGGTATTGTTTGCAACCGCCTTTATCTGTCCGTCGAGCGTATAGGCAACACCGTTAAGAAAATCGATTATTCTTCTCGCGGTATCCTTGGACGTGGACTCGAGGTTGAGAACCACCGTTCTGCGGTTGATGAGATGGTCTGCGATCTGTCCTACAGATGCAAAATTCTCGGGCTTTACGACCTTAAGCTCGAATGCCGCGTCGGGTGCCTTTGCCGCACTTTCACGCTTAGGAGCGTTTGCGGGCTCGGTATAAGACGAAGCAGCTGTGCTTTCAGCCTGATATTCGGGCTCGGTATCCTCTGCTATCTCGGCAGAAGAATATCCCTGCATATCTTCCTCATCCTCAGGAGAGAAAATCTTTCCTATAACGTTTTTGAATCCCATAATGTGACCCTCCAAAAAATAAAATTTTATTTATTGCTGATTTTATATTTTAATCCGTGCTTTCACGTTAAAATATCAATTATTTTCTTCCTTTTGCGGATAATATCTCGCTCCGAAAAGGCATTGACCCGGTCTTATCGCGTTTGCGCCGCAGCTTATTGCCGCGCAGTAGGAGTCGGACATTCCCATTGAAAGTATCTTTCCTTCCTCTTTGGCACCGGGAAAGAGAGAATCAAAAAGTCTTCGCGTTTCGGAGAAGTACTCACAGTATTCATCAAAGCTATCGCACCTCGGACCGACCGTCATAAGTCCCATAACTCTTACGTGCTCAAGTGCAGATGTCCTTTCAACTATCTCACGCACCTCGGAGACATCTGCTCCGCTCTTGTTTTCCTCGGAGCCTATATTTACTTCGACGAGAACGTCGGTAACGATACCGAGCTTTGCCGACTGCTTTTCTATTTCAAGCGCAAGCTCATACGAATCGAGCGAATGTATGAGTGCGACCTTTCCGACGATATATTTTACCTTGTTTTTCTGAAGATGCCCGATAAAGTGAAGGGTAAGACGTTCCTTATCGAGAAGCTCGTACTTGGAAAGAAGCTCCTGCACTCGGTTTTCTCCGATATCGGTAAGCCCGAGATTTTCCGCCGCGTAGTTTATAGCCTCAATGTCCACCGTCTTGGTCGCCGCAACGATCCTCACGCTTTCGGGTCTGTCTGCATATTTTTTTATATTTTCCCTGAGAAGAGCAAAATTCGCCTCAAGAGATTTTCTGTATTCCTCTGTCATAATATAAGGACCTCTGCCAAAAATTCAGATACTCAAACTATGACCTTTCCGTCATAAAGATCGTGTCCGCGCACGATCACCCTGTCGTATCTGTTCAGCGGTGATATTCCGCTACCGTCATTTTTAAGATTTGCGGAAGCTATAACGTATCCGTCGCCGCCTCCGACTATCTCGATGCGGCGGTATATTACCTTACTTCCCCTCAGAACGAAGACACCCGCTATACCGTTTTCATATCTCACGGCATCGATGGGGATCTTATAGCCCTCTTTCGATTCAAGCTCTACAAAAACGTTCTGAAAATGGGCGTAATCGTCGCAGCTTATCATTTGTCCGCACGAAAGAATGATCACCGCATCGTCGCTGTTTCTCTCGGCAATGACTCTCTCGACGGTAAGCTTATAAACGCTCCCCGAATTTCCGAGCGTGACGTTCACCTTGGTTCCGTCAAAAAGTCTGAGTGAGGACTGCTTATCGGTAAGGCAGACAAGCTTCCAGGTGTTCATATCAACGAGCTTACCAATGCTTTTATCGGTGCTTTTCGGATCGAGCTTACCGTTTACAAGATCTCTCAGAAGAGAAAAATCCGCACTTTCAAGCTCACCGGACGAGACAATCCCCTCATATCCGTCGCACGAGGAGAAATACCCTCCGTTAAGATCGGACGTGAATTTCTTTTTCGCGATCCCGAGCTCAGCGTTAAGAGACGAGATCTCGCTTTGACATTCCTTAATAAGCTCGGTATATCCCACGGATGCATCCATCTTTGCCGAATGTGCCGAAAGAAGGACCTTCAGCTCCGAGCGAAGCTCGGCGAGACGGCCGAGATCGTCCGTTTCGGAAATGCTCTTTTCGCATTTCCTTATTTTTTCGCTGATACTGTCAACGCTCTGTCTCGCTACGCAGAGTGCGACCGCCTCATAAAATTCAAGTCTCCTCCTCGCATCGTCAAGACGAACGACAAGCGACTTGTCCACAGAATCCGAATAGACCCCGGCAACAGTATCACCGACAGAGACGAGCGATCTGTCTCCCATCGGATGATCGATGACCATACCGTTTGTATACTGAGGATATTCAAGAGCTTTTTCTGACGTCAGCATAAAGGCGGACATCTCGACCGTATTAAGATGTGTCTCGAGAGTTAAGAACGTAAGCTCAAGGTCGCTTGTGAGCTTTCTGAACGAATGGTACACAAGGCTCGCGATAAGCGCAAGCGCAAGAAGCGTGACCAGCACGTAAGAGCCTATTTTTTTTATATACGTCAGATCCATACGCACCACTCACTCAAAAAGGCTCGCGCCAAAGCACACAGCCCGATTATTTTGATATTATATCATACATTTTGTAATATATCAATCGTTTTTCGCAAAAGAAATTACAAAATTTACAATATTTTTAAAGTTTTCGTCACACGTATCGATAAGACGTGCGTTTTTATTGCGTCTCCACCAGGTATCCTGCCTCTTCGCGTAGTTTCGGCTCGCCTGCTTAATACGCTCGATCGCCTCGGAAAGCTCGCATGCTCCGTTTATATATTCGATCATTTCCTTATACCCGATAGCCGCCGCGGCGGTCCTTCCCATCGAGCCGTCAAGCGCTCTGACCTCGGCCTCAAGTCCCGCCTCGATCATCAGATCGACCCTTTTATTTATCCGATCGTAGAGACGCTCTCTATCCGAGCAGAAAAGGACGGCAAGCCTCGTATCGTACGGGCTCTCCTGCATTTTGGAGCGTCTGTCCCACTCTGTCTTCGTAACACCGGTAAGCTCGTATATCTCGAGCGCTCTCGTAACTCTTACGCGGTTATTGATATGCGTTTTCGCCGCTGCCTCGGGATCTACCAAAACGAGTCTTTCCCAGCTTTTTTGGGGATCCTCTGCCATAAGGCGCTCTCGCACGCTCTTATCGGCAGGAGCGTCCGAAAGCTCTCCGTTATAAAGCACGCTTTCGAGATAAAGTCCGGTACCTCCGCAAAATATCGGAAGCTTTCCTCTTGAAAGGACATCCTCAAGCACCTCTGTAGCCATCTCCTTATAGTCGGAGCAGGAAAAATCGACGCTCGGAGGAACTATATCTATCATGTGATGCCTGACCCTTGCAAGCTCTTCACGGGTCGGCTTCGCCGTGCCGATATCCATACCCTTATATATCTGCATTGAGTCACAGGAGATTATCTCGCCGTCAAGCTCTCTTGCGACACAAATTGCAAGCTCGGTCTTACCTACCGCGGTAGGTCCGCTTATTGCAAGTACTCTTTTTTTCAAACGTGTATCTCCTTAAATCCATATCAAAGAATGAGCATCGCATCTCCGAAGGAGAAGAAGCGGTACTCCTTTTCGACCGCGCTCTTATATGCATCCATGATAAGCTCTCTTGACGCGAGCGCCGAAACGAGCATTATCAGAGTGCTTTCGGGCAGATGGAAATTCGTTATCAGGGCATCGGTTGCCTTGAATTTATATCCGGGATAGATAAATATCTTCGTATCGTCACATACCGGATGAACTATTCCGTTTTCGTCCGACGCGCTCTCGAGCGTACGGCAGGATGTCGTTCCGACGGCAACGATGCGTCCTCCGTTTTTTCTTGCCCCGTTTATGATATCCGCGCTTTCCTTCGACACGCTTATATACTCACTGTGCATAATATGGTCGGCTATCTTATCGACCTTGACAGGGCGGAAGGTTCCGAGTCCGACGTGAAGCATTACGGGAGCGATCTTTACGCCCTTTGCCTTTATTTTCTCGAGAAGCTCGGGGGTAAAATGAAGTCCCGCCGTCGGTGCCGCGGCGCTTCCGCGCTCGTTTGCGTAAACAGTCTGATACCTTTCGTTATCGGCAAGCGGCTTCTTTATATACGGAGGAAGAGGCATCATTCCCACCTTGTCTATCACCGAGAAGAAATCCTCCTTGGTTTTATCGTACTCAAAGCGAAGAAGACGGTTGCCGCCCTCGGTGATATCCTCAACATGAGCAGAAAGTATATCTCCGAATATAATGGTAGTACCGACCTTCGTCTTTTTACCCGGTCTTGTGAGCACCTCCCAAAGATCGGTCTCGCGCCTTCTTAAAAGTACCACCTCAATAGGAGCTCCGCTTCCCTCCTTTTCACCGAATATACGTGCGGGGATAACTCGCGAGTCGTTTATAACGAGAACGTCTCCCTCGTTAAGATAGTCTATTACGTTATAAAAATGTCTGTCGCATATCCTTCCGCTCGCGCGGTCGATTACCATGAGGCGGGACGCGTCTCTCGGCTCTATCGGCTCCTGAGCTATACGTTCCTCGGGAAGATCGTAATAAAAATCGTGGACGCTTAGCTCGGTGGGAGCTTTTATGTTTGATATCATAGCGCTTCCTTTCAAAGTATTTATGTCAAAAAAAACGGGAGTTTGCATAAAATAATGTCAAAGTCTCTTGACATAAAAAAATGTTTGTGATATTATATATAAAGCGAATTTTGCATTGTCGGGCCGAAATCGGGTACAGTCCGATCCTCCGACCCTATCATTATACAACAATGATGCGATTTTTTCAACCCAATTTTATATTTTTTTAAAATCTCTGCCAATTAATCGGCAATATCTGAAAGGAACCTTCAAAGCAATGAAAAAGACTCTTTTTACCGGATCGGGAGTTGCGATCGTCACACCCTTCAAGGATTACGAGGTCGATTACGACGCTCTCGGTAACATTATAGAATATCAGATAGTAAACGGCACCGACGCCATCATCATCTGCGGCACCACGGGTGAGTGCGCTACCCTTTCGGATGAGGAGCACAGAAAGTGTCTCGCCTTCACTCTTGAAAAGGTAAACGGACGCGTTCCCGTTATCGCGGGCACGGGAAGCAATGACACAAACTATGCCGTACAGCTTTCCAAATTCGCTTGGCAGGAGGGTGCAGACGGTCTTCTCACCGTTACTCCTTATTATAACAAGGCGACCAACACCGGTCTCATCAAGCACTACAATATGATCGCAGATGCGGTAGACTGCCCTATCATAGTTTACAACGTTCCCGGACGTACCGGATGCAATATAACCGCTCCCGTATACAGAGAGCTCGCAAAGCATCCCAACATCGTCGGAGTCAAGGAAGCATCGGGCAATTTCTCGCAGATCGTAGACCTCTTCCACGAGTTCGGTGACGTATTCGACATCTACAGCGGCGACGACGATCAGATCGTTCCCATGCTTTCTCTCGGAGGTAAGGGCGTTATCTCGGTAATGGCAAACGCAATGCCCAAGGAGACACACGATATCTGCCGTCTCTACTTTGAGGGCAAGGTCAAGGAAAGCGCAGCGCTTCAGTTGAAGCTCCATTCCTTTGCAAGAGCTCTCTTCTGCGAGGTCAATCCCGTACCGATCAAGGCGGTAATGGAGGAGCTCGGATTCTGCTCGGGAGAGCTTCGTCTTCCTCTTTCCGAGGTAGAGCCTCAGAACAGAGAGAAGCTTGTAAAGATAATGAAGGATCTCGGACTCAAAAAGTAAAACCAAACAGCCTCGGTGAACGTCAGTATCCGAGGCTGATAAATTATTTATAAATCAAGGGAGATAAGTATCAAAATGACGGATATAATTTTTTGCGGAATAAACGGCAGAATGGGACAAGCCGTAGAAGAGATAATAAAGGAAAAGGAAGGCTTCAGGATCGTCGCGGGCGTTGACGTCAACACCGTAAGAAGAAGCGACTATCCCGTGTATTCGAAGATCTCCGAGGTAAGCGAAAGTGCCGACGTTATCGTGGATTTTTCCTTCCACGCGGCACTCCCCGAATATCTTGAATACGCAAAGGTAAGGCATCTTCCGATAGTCGTATCCACCACAGGTCACACGCCTGAGGAGACAGCTCTCATGCATGAGTACGCAAAAAGCATTCCCGTATTCTTCTCGAGAAACATGTCGATCGGAATAAACCTTCTTATCGAGCTTTCCAAAAAGGCGTGCGCTATGCTGGGCGACGATTTTGATATAGAGATAATCGAGGCGCATCACAACAAAAAGCTTGACGCTCCGAGCGGGACCGCTCTTATGATTGCAGATGCGATATCCGAAGCGCTTGAAGCAAAGCCCGAATACGTATATGACCGCACAGAGCGCCGTGAGAAGCGCCCGAAAAACGAGATCGGCATCCACGCAGTTCGCGCAGGCGGTATAGTTGGCGAGCATTCGGTTCTTTTCGGAGGTCAGAATGAATCGGTAACGATCTCGCATTCGGCATTCTCAAGATCGGTATTTGCACTCGGTGCCGTCCGCGCCGCCGAATTCATGGTGGGAATGCCCGCCGGAATGTATTCGATGTCCGATCTTATAGCGAACATAACCTGATAATCAAAACGGTTCCACACGACGGAACCGTTTTTTAGTTCTTCTTCCATTTTTTGCGCTCTTCTCCGCTATGCTTACGTTTTATCCGAAGCTCGGCAAAAAACTCGCTGAGAAGCGACGAGCATTCCTCCTCGCAGATTCCGCCGACAACCGTCGGATGGTGATTGAGAGCAAATGCGTTCATATCAAAAAGTCCGCCGAATGCTCCCGCTTTACTGTCGCTCGCTCCGTAATAGACATTTTTGATCCGAGAATTTATTATCGCGCCCGCGCACATCGGGCAGGGCTCGAGCGTAACGTAAAGATCGCATCTGTGAAGATGCCATCCTCCCAGCCTTTTGCACGCCTTATCTATTGCCTCTATTTCGGCGTGCGAGATCGCATTTTTATCTCCCTCGCGTCTGTTATACCCATACGAAACTATCTCACCGTCGCATACGACCACGGCGCCGACCGGAACGTCCTCACTTTCGGTCGCGAGACAGGCATATTCCAGCGCTTTTTTCATAAAATGGATATGAGTATCATCTACGAGCGCATCGGGGCGCGTTTTTTCATTATCCTGCATATCGTCCTCCCATTTTAAGAGCTCCGCATCACACGGTCCTCTACATAATAACACACAAACATCCTTTTTTCAAGTACCGCATTATATTTTTCGGCACCGTATCAAGCGGAAACTAAAGAAAAAACGGGTTCATTATAAGTTTACAATTTCGAAAAAACCGCAGAAAAAAGGACAAAAAATGCGTAATTTTCTTACCATACGATCAAAAAGTTTAAAAAACTCTTGACAAATCAAATATGAGGTGTTATAATTACAAGGTATGTTGGCTTTTAACGGTCGGATATAATTACTGCAAGGAGGTGCACTTATGCCGAAAAGATTTCTGATCTCGATCTTAGCTCTCATAGCTATAAATATTCTTCTCGTTTTCACTCTCGTCGGCTGCGGCGCATCCCGAAGTAGCACCAAAGCTCCGAGTGGCACAGACCTCGGCGAGACCGTTGTGAAGGATCCTTCCCTCTTCTACGAGATATGGATTGACGGTAAAAACTGCGGTGATACGAGCGATCTTGATTTCTTCTTTACTGCCTCAGGAAGCGTTGAATCGCTTATGACCGAGAAGCTCGGTCATCCTTATACTATAGGAAGCGATCTCGACATAAAGCTCGTAGCCGTACGAAAGGAAGCATCCTCACTCAGTGCGGACGCGATATACGAAACACTGCTCAAAAGGACGACCGCAAAATACGATGAATGCTACGCTTTCTACGTAGGAAGCGAAATAGTCGGCTACTGTCCCTCGGGTGCAGAGAGTATGCTTGAGGACATCACGGTCGACATAGTAAACTATCTTTCAAGCAACACCGAGCTCCAAGCAGGCAGAGCAAACGTATACGCGGCACCCTCTTACGCACGCAAGGATGACATTATCGAAAACGCCCAGAGCGTGAGCGACGTTCTTGACAAGGCAGCAAGCGGCTCGCTCGACAAAGTGGATGACGAAGAGCTTGTAGGAATGATCGAGAGCATAGACAAGGCGATCACAAGCGCAAACGGAACCACGATCCCGGGTGGAGTCACTCCCGTTGTCACGGTGACCACCGTACGCAGAACCGAGAGTGAGGTCATAAAATATCAGAAGATCCGCCGTCCCGACACCTATTACGGATTTGTTTACGGAGACGACGAGGAGTTCATACATATCAAGGGTTCCGACGGACAATGCACCGTAGAATACGAGGATATCTACATAGGTGGAGAGCTCGTGAAAACGCTGCGCCACGACGAGACCGAAGTGATCACTAAGGCAGCGATCGACGAGATCACCGTATACGGAACAAAATCAACTCACGCATCAAGCTTCAAGTCAAAGGGAGATCTTATATGGCCTACGGTCGGATGGATCACATCCGAGTACGGAAAGAGAGAAGCCGAGTTTGACGGAATGTCTACAAATCACAAGGGAATCGATATCTCAACGTCAAAGCGCACTGCGATCGTAGCGGCAGCACCCGGAAAGGTCATCTTTGCGGGATGGCATAGCGGTGGATACGGATACTGCGTTATCATCGATCACGAAAACGGATACAAAACGCTTTACGCTCATATGTACGCAAAGCCGGTCGTATCGGTCGGGGAGAGAGTATATCAGGGTGAAAAGCTCGGCGGTCAGGGCATGACCGGAAGCGCAAACGGAGTACATCTCCATTTCGAGGTCATAAAGGTAGCAAGCAACGGAGACGAATCGAGGATAAATCCGAGAAACTTCCTCCCGAAGGGAAATCCCGCCACCAAGTGGTAAATTTAAGAACAAAAGACACGGTTCACACCGTGTCTTTTTTATTATTATTTGATCTCCATCTTCCGCTTATATAGAAGACGAGTCCTATCCAGAAGGGTGTAAATCCGGCAAGCGCATCTCCGAACCAGAAGCCGTAGTGCTTCATTTTGAATGCTACGCCGAAGAGGAGCGCAAGTCCTATCCTCATAACGATACCGTCAAGTATCGCCGTGGCAAAGTTTATCCTGTAATTTCCGCTTCCGTTTATAAGTGCGTTCATTATTGCCCTAAGCGAGCTCCCGAAGAAAAGCAGTATCGCTATCGGGATAAACGCTTTTGCGTACCGTAAGACCTCTGTGTCCGACGTGAACATTCCGAAAAGCAGATCGGGAAAGATCAGCACAAAAAGTGACATAAGCGAGGACATAGTCAGGGTTATCACGGCAATTCTTATAAGTATCTTATTTACTCTACCGTACATTTCGGCGGCAATATTCTGCCCTACCATGGTAGAGCCGGCTGTATTCATCGCCGCAGAAACAAGGTTGCTTATGCTTGAGATCTTATTTGCTATTCCCGCAAATGCAGAAACGTCGGTCCCGTAGGAGTTGACCCACGAGTTTACGAATAGCTTGGAGACCTGTATCGACGCAGTCTTTATCGCCATCGGAACTCCGAGCTTAACAAGATCGGAAAGCATCGGTCTGTTCCAGCTTAAAAAATCCTTTACGTGAATGTCGAGTCCGAATTCCTTTCTCCTTTTTGCAAGAAAAAAGGTACATGACAGAAAGCTTATCGCCTGACTTATCACAGTAGCAAGTGCCGCTCCGGCAGCTCCCATACCAAGCAGTGCGACAAGCAGAATATCGAGTATCACGTTTATGATAGCGGCTATCGCAATAAATATAAAAGGATGCTTTGAATCGCCCATTCCTCTGAGAACAGCACTAACGATATTATATCCGTAGATAAAGACGAGTCCGAGCATGCAAACCGTGGAATATCCCTTTGCTCCGGCGTAAGCGTCGCTCGGAGTATTCATAAGAGAAAGGAGCGCATCCTGAAAAACAAGTCCAAGGATGCTGACAACGATCGCACAAACGACAAGAAATGATCCCATGGTTCCGACGAATTTTCCGATCTTATCCTGCTGACGCGAGCCTATATATTTTGCTATTATGACCTGACCCGCCGCTGAAAAGCCCATTGCAATAAAGGTCATAAGCGCGCTTATATCTCCGCCGACCGAAACGGCAGACGTACCGACCTTTCCCAGAACGTGACCGACGACGATCATATCGACCATATTATAGAAGACCTGAAGAAGATTTGAAAGAAACAGCGGAAGTGCAAACAAAACGAGCTGAGAGGTTATATTTCCGCTTGTAAAATCTCTGACATGCGTTTTTGCGCCACCCTGCCCTGTCTTCTCCATATTTTACACATCCTTCATCTTTGGAATCATCGTACATCAAAAAATAAAAGCTGCGTAACGCAGCTCTTATTTAAGTGTCGATGCCGGTGACCGGGGTCGAACCGGTACGGTGTTGCCACCGAGGGATTTTAAGTCCCTTGCGTCTGCCTATTTCGCCACACCGGCATAACTTGGCTGACCGACTTTAGTATTATATCACAGCAGTCAGCGCTTGTCAAGTAAAAAAACAAATTTACGCGACCGTTATTTTTCCGGGGAGAACTCTGAGAAGCTCGTCGAAGCAGTATGCAAGCATAAGCTCATCCTTGCCGAAATAATCTTCAAGCTCCTTTGCGCTCTCAACTCCTGCCGTCTGCTTATATTTTTCCTTGTTTTCATTCCAGTCAGCCTCGAGAAGCGTCTTATACTGCTTATCGCTGAGCTTTATCTCGCAAAGCTCAAAAAGACTGTTCAGGATAAGTCTTTCACGCGAAACGGGAGTTGCCCATGCATACGCCTTGTCCTTAGAGGATTTCATCACCTCGTCATATGCCTTATTGTATTCCTTTTCGGTAAGCTCATCGCCGTATGACTGAAGTATGAGCTCGTGTATATATTTATCAACGTAAACGTCGAATATCTCCTTGCAGTCATCTATTATCTCACATTTTTCAACGACCGCGTTATACGCGAGATCCCCGAGGTAATATTCGACAAGATAATTTCTATACTCGTTTACAGTAGGATATCCGGTCTTCTGAAGCACCGTGTCGTCGGTAAGCGATCCCACGTCCGCATCGGGTCGGTTCACCGTATTCAGGCTCACCGTGAAGCGGACATTAAGCCCTCTCAAAGCGGAGATCTGACAGTCGCCGGGCAAAGTAAGTATTATATTCTTGGAATCTCCGACCGAAAGACCGATAAGCTCCCGCTCAAAGTCTGCGGCGTCATCCGGTGAATCCATTATCTTATCCGAAAAGAGCTTATATATATCACCCGCTCCGATGACCAAATTTACAGAAGTCTTGCAGAGCATCTCGAGCGTATTATCGTCAAGAACGGTCTTTCCGTCATCGGGAGCACCTACAAAGCTTATATTCACGGTGTCGTAAAGAGATGCCTCTGCGCTTCCGGCCTCGGAATAAAGAGTGTACTCCGCGTCCTGCAAAAGTAGGCTCATAAGGGCATAATCGACCCTTTCATCGACCTCTTTTTTCGATACGGTGATATCGGAAAGCACGGGAAGCTTTATATAAAGGTCGGGATCGTATTCGATCTCGGATATTGAGGGAAAGGTCTTCTTATAGACCTTGTTGTCCGAGCAAGAGATAGCTGCGGCGATCATAGCAGCCGCAAGCACAAATGCGGAAATTATCTTGAAGATTTTTGATTTCATATCGGAATAATATCCTTTGTAAGGTTTAGATACTTATTAACAGCGAAGTTTTACATCCGCTTAAATTATAAGACATAATTGTGAATTTTTCGCAAACTGTGTACAATTTTTAGGTAAATATTGACTTTATTTTTTTATGTGCTATAATATTTATCAGTACCATATGAAAGGTGGACATGACTATGGAAAATTACAAAAAGCCCTTTCTCGGAGCGGCTTACTATCCCGAAGACTGGGATAAGTCCGAGATCGATTACGACATATCTAAAATGAAGGAGGCGGGCATATCCTGCGCGCGTATAGCGGAATTTGCCTGGTCGAGACTCGAACCGAGACCCGGAGAATATGATTTCGAGTGGGTACACGAGGTCATCGACAAGCTCTCCGCAGCAGGCATCGACGTGCTTATGTGCACTCCTACCGCAACTCCCCCTATCTGGCTCTCGCAGATGTATCCCGACGTTCTCGTAGAGAGAGACAACGGTACTCACATAAGACACGGCGGTCGCCGTCACTGTTGCTCGAACAACGTACATTATATCGAGTACAGCCGACGGATCGTTGAGAAGATGGCGCAGGAATTCGGAAACGATCCTCGCATCATGGGTTGGCAGATCGACAACGAGATCTATCTTCAGGGATGCACCTGTCCCGAATGCGAAGCTCTTTTCCGTGAGCATCTCAAAAAGAGATACGGCTCGGTAGAGGCTATCAACAAGGCTTGGAATCTTACTCTCTGGAGTCAGGAATATTCAAGCATAAGCGAGATACGCATTCCCGTGAACGCATGGCACAATCCTCACATAAAGTTCGAGTATCTGCTCTTCCAAAGTGATTCTCATTCGAGATACATCGGAATGCAGGCTGACATTCTCAGAAAATACACTAGGGCTCCGATCGGAACCGACACGATGCCTGTCGACGGAGTGGATTACGAAACTCTCACCGAAAAGTGCGATATAATCCAGTACAATCATTACGATCATCCCCGTGATCTTCACAACGAGCGCTTCTGGTTCGACTTCATCCGTCCCTTCAAGGACCGTCCCTTCTGGAACACAGAGACGTCCACCTGCTGGAACGGCGGAGACTCGATATCTCAGAATCTCAAGCCCTACGGCTTCTGCCGCATCAATTCGTGGATGCCGGTAATGCTCGGTGGCGAAAGCGCCATGTACTGGCTTTGGCGAACTCATTGGGCAGGTCACGAGCTTATGCACGGCTCTGTTCTCGCCCCCTCAGGCAGACCTATGCACATATTTGACGAGGTGGCCCGCACATCTAAGGAACTCGACAAGTGCGCCGATTTCATAAACGGAACCAAGGTAGACACCTCTGTCGCTATCCACTTTACATCCAAATCGTGGAACATGTTTGCATCTCAGCCTGTGCTTTCCGGCAGCCACTATTATTCCTACGTTTATTCCAACGTATATTCTCCCGTAGTCAACGCGGGTATGCGTCCCGACGTTATCGGCGCCAAGAAGGATCTTTCCTCCTACAAGCTTCTCTTCTCCCCATTTATGCTCACTCTCGATCAGGGCGATCTTATCGAGCGTATCCAAAAATGGGTAAATGACGGCGGTGTATGGGTAGTAGGTCCCATGACCGATTCAAGAGACGCTATCGGAGCACGCTTCCCCGACCGCGCTTACAATATGCTCGAGGAATTCCTTGGTATCCGCCAGGCGTACGAGGCTCCCGACAGAGACGCTCTCATAAAGACAAAGTGGTCTGACGGAAGCGATTTCAGCGGCAAGGACTGGTACGAGATGTTTGACGCGGACAGCGACGCTCTCGTCACGGTCACCGAGGGCTATCCTTCGATGATAGGCAAGGCAACCGTCATACGCAAAAAGATCGGCAAGGGCACAGTATACGTTCTCGGAACCTTCCCCTCCGCCGAGGACATGGCTAAGATAATTTCGCTCGCATCTGCCGATGCAGGCGTTTCGGGATATGAGATCGGCGGAACTCTCGTTGTCGCTCCCAGAAAGGGCGAAAACGGCGAGGGACTTATGGTCGCGGAATGCGGAAACTCCACGGGCTATATCGTTCTTAAGGAAGAGATGACCGACCTCATTACCGGAAACAAGTACAGCGGAAAAGTAGAGCTTGCTCCTTACGAGCTTCTCGTGCTGAAAAAATAATGTCGGATAAAATATTCATAAGAAAAGCCGTTTCGGACGATTTCGATGCCGTAATGCGGATCTACGCAGAGGCACGGAATTTTATGAAGTCCGCCGGAAATCCCGATCAGTGGGGGGATAATTATCCCCCCGCAGATCTTATAAGACAGGATCTTTCCGAAAACGGCGGCGGATACGTCGCTACAGACGGAGTATCGATCTTTGCGGCTTTCTATTTCAGTATCAACGCATCCGACCACGAATATGTTGGGATCACCGACGGGAAATGGCTGAACTCGCTTCCGTACGCGGTCGTACACAGGATCGCCATCGGAGAAAACGCTCGCGGCAAAGGGATCGGACGCCTTTGTCTTAAATGGGCGCTTGACAGCTATCCCAATCTTAAAATAGACACACACAAATCAAATCTGCCCATGCAAAGGCTTCTTAAGTCTCTTGGATTTATACACTGCGGATCGGTCTATTTTGCAGACGGCAGTCACAGAATGGCGTTTCAGTACGCAAAATAAGGATATCGTATGGCAAATCTTTTCGATTATCTGAAATGGAGAGGCGATATTTCGGTCACGCACGATGCGTTCAACGAGATCGATGCGCTGATCCTCAGCGAAATATCCTATCTTGATCTATCCGAATTCGTTGATTCAAAATGCTCGGCGGAGGGGGGCACGCTGGGATCTCTTGCCAAAGCATTCTTTTCGGGCACAAAGCGGGTAAGAAAGCCTCTCGGCCTTATAATTCCCGATTCTATATTTGCCGTATTCAAGTTTGCGTCCCAGACCCGACGCTTCTCAAACATGAAGGTCTTTTCCTTTGTGAACGACATAGACCTTGCAAAGCGCAAGCAGTTTTCAGCAACGGCCTTCGACACGCTCGACAGACATATATTTATTGCCTTTCGCGGGACCGACGATACTATCGTAGGCTGGAGAGAAAATTTCAGCATGAGCTATTCGGACGTAGTTCCTGCTCAGGAGGAAGCAAAGAAATATCTCACCGCAGTGGCATCGTCAAGACCGCTTGCTCCAATAAGGCTGGGCGGACATTCCAAGGGCGGAAATCTCGCCATGTACTCGGCTTTGAACACGAAAAAAGAAATCAGAGAGCAGATCTGCGCGATATACTGCTTCGACGGTCCCGGATTTTCGAAATCTATCACCGAGGCACCCAACTACTTCGCTCTTCGAAGCAGGATATTCTCCTTTGTTCCGGAAAATTCGGTCGTAGGGCTTCTTCTTAGCTATGACACCTCATGCCGTACGGTACGCTCGGGCGGAAAAGGTCTTTATCAGCACGACGCCTTCACGTGGAAGATAAATGTAAACCGCTTTGACATTCTTCCCGAGAGCTCGAAAAGCAATCTCAGAAACGCGCAGGTAATAAAAAACTGGCTCGACGCATGCGACAGAAATCGCAGAAGAGAGTTTTGCGAATCTCTTTTTGAGATATTAGAATCGACAGGTGCAAAAACGCTTACCGATCTTTCGGTAAACAGTCTTGCCAAGGCAAAGGAAATGATAATTACAATAAACGGCTTTGACAAGGAAAAAAAGCGAATGATATCCGACGTTTTATCCCTTCTTATCAAGGAATCTATACTGAGCAAGGGAAAAAAGTACCTTATCAAGGGAGACAAAAAATCATAACCGATTTAAAACAGAAGTACCCCGACAAACTGACATCGGGGTACTTTTTCTATCCAACATATTCCTTAAGGAAGGCAAGTGCTTTTTTATATCCTTCAAATCCGAGTCCTATATATCTCTCCTTTGCGACGTACGAAACGTAGGATATCTGTCTGAAGCTTTCTCTTGAATCGACATCAGATATATGGACCTCGACGGTAGGTATACTTACCGCCTTTATCGCGTCAAGTATCGCAATGCTTGTATGCGTATATGCGCCGGGATTTATGACGAGTCCGTCAAAAACCCCGTACGACTGCTGTATCTTATCGACTATCGCTCCCTCGTGATTTGACTGATAGAGCTCACACTCAAGTGAAAGCTCATCGCACGAGCTCTTTATAAACTCGCAAAGGTCTTTATACGTCTTTTTTCCGTATATATCGGGCTCTCTGAGTCCGAGCATATTAAGATTAGGGCCGTTTATGACAAGTATTTTCATTCTTCATCACTCCCAAACAAAATTTCATCTATCGCATCAAGGATAGCATTATGCGTTTTTTCTATACTAACGTCGGTCTTTACCTCGACATCCGCGAATTTTCGGTAAAGCGGAAGTCTTTCCGCATACAGCTTTTCCACTCCGTCACGTTGAGAAAGCGGCCGTCCTTCGGTGTCGAGCTCACCGATATCTCTGTTTAAAAATATTATACGTCCGTTCCTGCAAAGGGATCTGTAGTTCGATTCTCGCTTTACAATACCGCCGCCGGTTGCGATAACGAGTCCGGACATTTTTCCGAAATTCTCGGCGACCTTGCATTCAAGATCTCTGAAAACGTCCTCGCCGTCCTGCTCGAATATTTCGGGAATGGTCTTACCTGCAAGCCTAACTATCTCATCGTCGGTATCGACAACGGCGCGTCCAAGCTTTTCTGCTACGAGGCGGGAGTGTGTACTCTTTCCGCATCCCGGCATTCCGACAAAAACTATATTTTCCTCGTCTGACATTATTTTTTTGGTTATAAGCTCGATCTCCGCGTCGTCCACCTCTACTCCAAGAAAGATCTCGCACGCGCGCTTTGCCTGTGCCACCAGCATAGGAAGTCCGTTTACGTTTTTTATCTTTCTTTCCTGCGCATCGCAAAGAAGATTCGTTCTCGCGGGATTATAGATAAGATCGGCAACTCCGCTCAGTTTATTGAATCCGCAGATCGATATCGGAGTACCCTCATTATTAGGATACATCCCGACCGGAGAAGCGTTTACCACGATCTCCGAATCCGAATGGAGGCTTACGTTTTCGGGCGTGTTGGTCTTACTGTTAAGCGAAACGATCTCTGACGCTCCTCGGCTTTTCAGTACCTCGCAAACTGTCGCTGCCGCCCCACCGCTTCCGACAACGAGTGCTTTTTTATTTTTTACGTCGATATCCGCGCAGCTTAGCATATAAGAAAACCCAAAAACATCGGTGTTATCTCCGAAAAGAGTTCCGTCACTTCTACGCACTACCGTATTGACCGCACCGAGCTTTTTCGCCGTTTCGGAAAGCTCGTCGAGAAAGGGGATGACCGTTTTTTTATACGGAACCGTAACGTTTATAGCATCGAACGGTCCGTTTTTTATAAACTCACCGACCTCACTTTCTTCTTTCTCAAACATTACGTAGTCATAGTCCGCAAGAAAGGCGTGTATTATTTTTGAATAGCTATGTCCGAGCTTTCTTCCGAGAAGTCCGGCTCTGAATTTTTTATATCCGCAGATCATTTAATTTTACACCAAAATCAACTTTCACTATCTATTTTATTTTTTTGAAAATCCTTGGAGGTCTTAAGCACCGCTTTGTATATTTCGACAAAATACTCAGCGTATTCATCTCCCGCAAGAAGCCTTATCTTTTCGAGCAGCTGCTCTTCCCTCTTTTTATCAAGCACCGGAAGTCCGTTTTTCTTTTTATACTCCGCAACGCCGGACGCCGCCTTCATTCTTTCCTTAAGCGCTTCAACTATCGTACGGTCGCATCTATCGATCGCCGCGCGCAGCTCCGAAAGCCCTTGGCTTTCGTTATGATCGCCGTTTGAAGCGTTCAAGGGCACTGACATCCCACCGCCGTCATTGTTCATTTCATCAAGCCAGAGATCAAGCGTGGCGATCGCCGCGGCACCTTCAAGTGCCGCCGCTGCGCGCGGGACCACGCAGGGATCGTGGCGTCCGACTATTGAAAGCTTTACGTTCTCCATTTTTGAAAGCGAAACACTGTCCTGCTCTGCCGCGATCGACGGGGTCGGCTTGAACGCCGCTCTGAAAACGATCGGCATTCCGTCTGTCATACCTCCGAGTATTCCGCCGCAGTTATTTGTCAAGGTCTTTACCGTTTTTCCGTCGGTAACGAAGGGATCGTTATTTTCCGAGCCGAAAAGTCTCGAACTCTCAAAGCCGCGTCCGAACTCAACGCCCTTAACAGCGGGAAGAGCAAATGCCATATCGGAAATGCGTGCCTCGACGCTTGCAAACATATGCTCACCGAGTCCTACGGGAAGTCCGATGATCGCACATTCTAAAATTCCGCCCACCGAATCGCCCTTAGCACGTGCCGACGCGATAAGCTCGCGCATTTTTTCTCCCGCATTCTCGTCAAGTGTTGGAAAGATCTTATCCGACAGTGCGCTTTTTTCTTTTTCACCGACGTCGGCAAGTGAAAATGGTATATCATTCACATTTCCTACCGAATAAATGTGCGAAAACAGCGAAACACCGTTTTTTTCAAGATATTGGATACAAATTCCGCCAAAAGCGCAAAAAAGTGCAGTAAGTCTTCCCGAAAAATGTCCACCGCCGCGGAGATCCACATTTTCTCCGTACTTGACCATTGCCGGATAATCGGCATGCGAGGGTCGAGGTATATCGTGTACATCCTTGTATGCCGAGGAACGCATATTTTTACTGTATATACGTATTATCATCTCGTCGCCGTTTGTGACAAGGTCACCGTCGACTCCCGACACGAAAACGGGCTCGTCATCCTCCTTGCGAGGAGTAGAAAACGCCGCGTTTCCGGGAGCACGTCTCTTCATGAACGCGAGCAGCTTCTGCATATCTATCTTAAAGCCCTTTGGGAATCCAAGAGCCCGCGCCTCTATGTACTCGTCGTGAGAGCCACCGAAGGTAGCGAAGGTTATATTTTTTCCGAACGAATTGAAATTTTTATCCATTTATTCAAGTCCCTTTTCAAACAATCCTTCAAGCTCGGCAACACCGATCTTGCATATTTCGGATATTCCTTTTCCGCAAACGAGAATGACATTTATCGTCTGTCCCGAGCGTTTTTTATCACCGAGCGCACCCCTTGCAAGCTCGGCGGCACTGAAATCGCATCTGCTTGGCAGAGAAAACTTATCAAGGAGTCCGAGCAGATCGCCAAGAACCCTTTCGTCACATTTACCGAGCCTTACGGAGGCTCTCGTCATTATCGCCATTCCGATCGCCACTGCGCTTCCGTGAGTCATTTCATATTTCGTAGCAAGCTCGATAGCGTGCGCGGGAGTATGACCGAAATTAAGAAGCGCCCTGATTCCCGTATCAAATTCGTCCTCGGACACGACATCCCTCTTATCCTCTATACATATCGCTATGATCTCGTCAAGCGCATCCCTGTCACCCGGCGTGTACTCATAAAGCCTATCCACAAGATCCGGACGGTTTATCATAGCGTACTTTATCACCTCTGCCATTCCGTCCCTGAAATGCTCCTTCGGAAGTGTTTCGAGCGTTTCGGGATCGCAAAGAACGAGACACGGCTGATGGAAGGCACCCGCAAGATTCTTTCCCGCCTTAAGATCGACCGCCGTTTTTCCTCCGACTGAGGAATCTGTCATAGCAAGCAACGTGGTGGGAACCTGAACGTATTTTATTCCGCGAAGGAAGCAGGCGGACGCAAAGCCAGAAAGATCTCCTACCACGCCGCCGCCCAAAGCGATCACCGCATCGCTTCTCGTGATCTCGTTTTCGGCAAGCGTCTCAAGAAGAAGAACGAGATTTTCGGTAGATTTTGACCTTTCTCCTGCCTCGACAACGAAGGTGTGCACCTTGACGTCGAGTCCTTCGAAGGATTTTTTCGCTCTTTCAAGATATAATTTCTCTACGTTTGTGTCGGTAACTATCATAACTTTTGACGCTTTGGCAGTTTGCACGCAAAGCTCACCGAGTCGGTCAAGTATTCCTCTTTCGACAATTATTTCATATTCATTTCCGGTTTTTACTCTTATCTTTTTCATAAACAAAGCGTCCTTTCGCCTTACCTGTATTTTAGTATTTTATCACTGAGTCGAGTATATGTCAAGTGCAAGTAATGGCAAACAAAAAAATTTAACGGTCCAAAAATCTTTTCAAAGTCAAAAAACGCATCCCTTTCGGATGCGTTTTTATTTGAAAAATAATGTTAAGCTTACATTCTTGCCATAATGTGTGCCTTCTTATGAAGAACGTTATCCGGGAAGGTCTCGCTATCGTAGTCGCTGACCATAACGTACGCCTCAAGAACGGTTCTGTCAACATCCTTGATAACGATCTTGTTGGTAACTACCTCATTTCCGAGATCCTCGGTAACGTACTCGGCACTCTCGATCATGCTATAATGTATATCGTACTCGGCATCCTCGCAAAAATCTTCAACGAGAGAGAAGGTGCGAGTAAACGCATAGAATTTTTCCTTACGTGAATAAACGAAACACACGCGTGCCATGGGCGAAACGTTCTTACTTCCGAACTTTCTGACGACATCGGCATTCGACTTGTCTATTACAAAGCCCTCGAACATGACAGCGTTCTTAAGATCGTCGGCATATCCGAACTTCGCTTCGCATTTTTCCTTTACCTCGCGCGACACTCTGTAGAATATATCGTCAAATTCGTACTCCTTTACAACTCTTCCGCTTCCGGTAAACCAACAAACGATACCTGCGGCGCCGAGGACGAGAAAATACATTCTCAAATCGTAAAAGCCTGCTACTCTGAAAAATCCAAGCAGTGCGGGAATGCAACCGACAAAGGTCATTATCATTCCGACGAGGACCATGATCTTAGTCACCTTATTATAATTCTGTTTGAAGAATGCGGCAAGTCTTTTGTATTCAATAAATTCCATAAATTCCTCCGTATTTGCATAAGAGATTCCCTCTAAGTTGTTTACCTTGCAATTATACTATATTTATTTTCTTTTTGCAATATCTTTTTTACTTTTTTTAAAAATTTACATTTAATTCGTATTATTTGACAAAAGCACGCCCTTTTTACTGTGCAATCTCACAAAAACTGCCTCCCATCTTTGTGCACTATCACACATTGACAGGATATGCCATATATGATATACTGTAAACAGAAGGGAAACGAAGAAGGCGGATCCCGAAAATAGCCAAAGTGGCATTTAATGATTTGAATATC
>JAFTUC010000037.1 GCA_017466445.1 Clostridia bacterium | reverse complement strand
TTCCCGTATACGGTAAGAGGTCCTTGACCTCTGTTTTTTTGTTTATTTCCGCGCCGCAAGCGGCACGGCGCGCGACAGCGCGCATGGGTTCGCATTTTGCGAGTAAGCCATCGGGAGCTCGCTCACGGATGGCACGAGCAAAAAATTCTGCTCGCAGAGCAGATTCCCGTATACTGTAAGAGGTCTTTGACCTCTGTTTTTTTGTTTGTTTCCGCGCCGCAATCGGCACGGCGCGCGAAAGCGCGCGTGGGTTCGCATTTTGCGAGTAAGCCATCGGGAGTTCGCTCACGGATGGCACGAGCAAAAAATTCTGCTCGCAGAGCAGATTCCCGTATACAGTAAGAGGTCTTTGACCTCTGTTTTTTGTTTATTTCCGCGCCGCAATCGGTACGGCGCGCGAAAGCGCTCATGGGTTCGCATTTTGCGAGTAAGCCATCGGGAGCTCGCTCACGGATGGCACGAGTAAAAAATTCTGCTCGCAGAGCAGATTCCCGTATACGGTAAGAGGTCCTTGACCTCTGTTTTTTTGTTTATTTCCGCGCCGCAATCGGCACGGCGCGCGAAAGCGCGCGTGGGTTCGCATTTTGCGAGTAAGCCATATGTACCCAAAGCACCCCTTGCCGACAGACGCTGTAAAGAATGTCGAAAAAATATAAAGAAACCGATAGTGCTTCTTTATAGAAGTACTACCGGTAAAATTATCGATACTATCGAAAGTATTATGCTTATGACGTGCTTTACCGTCAACTTTTCTTTGAAATATACAGCCGATAATGCTGTGATAAGAAAGGCGGATGCCGCACTTATGACTGTGCTTGAAATGACTCCGATCCGGTCAACGAGCATCTTGGTAATGTATCCGCCAACCGAGCTTGAAAGCGTTACAAACAAGGTGAGAAGGAGAAGAGGAGCTTTGTATGCCTTGAGCTCGCTTATCGCATCGTTTTTTCTGAACATAAATTCTTTGAAGGCGGTGAAGGCGGATGTGAGCGCAACAAATAGGTGCGTAAAGAGATAGAAGGAGAGAAGTCCGATAGTTCCGTCGTAAGCAACTACGAATTTTGTAAGCATCGTTGTGGAGAGTCCGATTGCTACCGTGATCACTCCCCATACGATTTTTTGGCGCATGTTGTTTTTGTCCTTCATTAGGGATATTCCCGGAAGAAAGGCTGCAATGACAACGCAAATGCCACCTATAACGGTTCCGAGACCTTGACGCTCGTTCAAAAAAACGGCACATATAACGATCGGAAGAAAGACAGAGCCAACGCGTCCGATTGCCGCGCTGATGATAATACCGTGATATCTGAGGGATTTGAAGTTTGCAAGATAAGCGAGACGGCAAACGAACGCATAGAAAAGAGAAAAGAGGATTATACGTAGATTGACTATAATGTTGAACTGAGTCAGTATAGAATAATTTACGCACGAAACTATTCCGGTTATAAATGCGTATATCGCGTATGACGTCTTACCTTCGGGAAATACCGTTTGTAGCTTTTTGTTACCGAACTGAGTCACAGCGGATGTCAAAATGGATGCAAGTAAGATTAGAAAAATCATGTCTGCCTCCTATAAATTTTCTTGATTCTACCATATTTCCTTGTGAATGTCAATAGGAATTTGATGCAATATAATGAAAATTCAAACTCTGATATCGGTGTGAAAAATAGAGATTGACAATGCTCTGTTCGTGTGGTATAATTTCAATATATTTATAAATAAAGGAGCAGGTTGAGATGATCTTTAGTGAAAAGGCTAACGCAATAGTGGGTCAGTCGGGCGGTCCGACCGCCGCAATAAACGCAACGCTTGCGGGCGTTATTTCTGCGGCGCTTGACTCGGATAAGATAGACGTTCTGTACGGAGCAAGAAACGGAGTGGAGGGAATGCTGCGAGAGGACGTTATCGATCTTTCCGATATCTTCGGAGCTTCTGATAAAAATGAAAAGCTTGAAAGACTTTCGGCTACCCCTTCTGCCGCTCTCGGATCGTGCAGAGTAAAGCTGCCTCCTGTCGATGACGCAGCAAATAATGAGAAATACATAAAGCTTTTCAACTTTTTCAAAAAGATGAATATCCGATATTTCTTCTATATTGGAGGAAATGATTCGATGGATACTGTGTCCAAGCTTTCCGCAGTCTGCGATAAGTTTGATTGGGATATGAATTTTGTCGGAGTCCCCAAAACTATAGATAACGACCTTGATGTTACAGACCATACCCCCGGATACGGATCCTGCGCAAAATTTATAGCCACCGTTATGAGCGAGATGCTTTGCGATACAGCCGTATATACAGTAAAGGCGGTCACTATCGTCGAAATAATGGGAAGAGATACCGGATGGCTGACCGCCGCATCGGCGCTTTCAGCAGTAAATACGGGAATCGGACCCGACTATATATACCTTCCCGAGACCGATTTCGATTACGAAAGATTCTTTAAGGACGTTGAAAACGCATTCTCCAAGCATCCTAACGTAGTTATTGCCGTGTCGGAGGGTCTTCACTTCGCTGATGGCAGACTTGTAGGTGAAGGGATGCAGAGCGGCGCTACCGACGTTTTCGGACATAAATATCTTGACGGAACGGCAAAGGCACTTGAGCTTGCTGTCAAGGAAAGATTCGGTTGTAAGGTGCGTTCGGTCGAGCTGAATCTTCCTCAGAGATGCGCGTCTCATATCGCGTCTCTTACCGATATAAAAGAAAGCTTCGGTGTAGGCTCTGCGGCAGTGGAGAGTGCGCTTAACGGTGACAGCGACTGTATGATGTGCATAAAAAGAGAGGGAAACGGTGAAAAGTATGCAGTATCCTATAAGAGCGTTGCGATCGAGCTCGTGGCTAATCGCATAAAATACGTTCCCGATGACTTCATAAACGAGGAAGGAAACAACGTTACCGATAAGTGTATAGAGTATATGTTGCCTCTCGTTCAGGGATGTGCGCCCTATTTTACACAAAACGGAATTCCTGAATTTCTTATATTGTCAAAATGAGTTGACAAATTGACCAATTGACAGAATTTAGGGGATTTTTGTTTGTTTAATCATACAATCTTTGCTTGATACTATTGACAAACGGGTACTAAAGAATATATAATAAATAAAAGTTAAAATTTTACCGTGCCTTGTTATAATTTATTTTGGCTCGGTATATCAGAAAGGATGATTGTTTTATGAACAGAGTGTACAATTTTTCGGCAGGACCCTCCATGCTTCCCGTTCCCGTGCTTGAGAGAGCAGCATCGGAGATGATGTGTTACGGAGACTCAGGTATGTCCGTTATGGAGATGAGTCACCGATCACCTGTTTATGAAAAAATAATAGCAGACGCAGAGGCAAAGCTTCGCGAGCTTATGAATATTCCTGACAACTATAAGGTGCTCTTCCTTCAGGGTGGCGCATCCACTCAGTTTGCGGCAGTTCCGCTCAACCTGATCGGCAGAACCGGTAAGGCAGACTATATCGTTTCGGGTCAGTTCTCCGGTAAAGCTTATAAGGAAGCTCAGAAAATGGGCTATGACGTAAAGTGCATCGCTACCTCCAAGGATACCAACTTTGACCGTATCCCCGTAGTTACCAAGGATATGATCTCTCCCGATGCTTCATACGTTCATATCTGCTTCAATAACACCATTTACGGTACCAAGTATAGCTATATTCCCGATACCGGAGATGTTCCTCTCGTAGCAGATATGTCCTCTTGCATCATTTCCGAGCCTGTCGACGTTACTAAGTTCGGCGTTATCTACGCAGGTGCACAGAAGAATATGGCACCCGCAGGAGTGACCCTCGTTATCGTACGTGAGGATCTTCTTGAGTGCGGTGATCCCAAAATGCCCTCTATGCTTGATTGGAAGCTTATGGCAGAGAACGGATCTATGTATAATACTCCTCCTTGCTATTCGATCTACGTTGCAGGTCTCGTTTACGAATGGATCCTCGGTCTCGGCGGACTCGACGCAATGAAGGAAAAGAACGTTAAGAAGGCAGCACTTCTTTACGATTACCTTGATAGCCAGGATTATTATATCGCTCCCGTTCAGAAGGATAGCCGTTCGATGATGAACGTTACCTTTGTTACCGGAGTTGAGGAGATCGATAAGAAGTTCCCGAAGGAGGCTGCTGCGGCAGGTCTTGTAAACCTTAAGGGACACAGAAGCGTAGGCGGAATGAGAGCTTCTATCTATAACGCAATGCCTATCGAGGGTGTTGAGGCGCTCGTAGAATTCATGAAGAAATTCGCCGCAGAAAATCCCAAGGCGTAAATCGCGTTGATGCTTAGAAAGGATATTTTAAAATGAGCAATATACTTCTTCTCAATAAGATCGCCAAGGTCGGAACCGACATTTTTGACGATAAGTATACAGTAAGTGACAGCTGCGAAAATCCCGATGCCGTAATGGTACGTAGCGCGGCTATGCACGATATGGAATTTCCCGCAAGCCTTAAGGCTATCGCAAGAGCGGGTGCGGGCGTAAACAATATTCCCGTTGAGGACTGCGCAAAGAAGGGAATCGTAGTATTCAACACTCCCGGCGCAAACGCAAACGGAGTTAAGGAGCTCGCTATCGCAGCGCTTCTCCTCGCGTCCAGAAATATCACCGGCGGTATAGAATGGGTCAAGACCCTCGCAGGCCAGGAGGATGCGGCTAAGGTTATTGAAAAGAACAAGAGCGCATACGCAGGTATCGAGATCAAGGGTAAGACCCTCGGAGTTATCGGACTCGGTGCTATCGGCGGTATGGTCGCAAATGCGGCAGTGGCTCTCGGTATGGAGGTTATCGGATGCGACCCCTTCCTTACAGTTGAAGGTGCATGGGGACTTTCCAGATCGGTCAAGAAGGCGGCAAGCTACGAAGAGATCTTCGCAAAGAGCGATTTTATCTCGGTACACGTTCCCGCAACCAAGGATACCAAGAATATGTTCTGCGCAGAATCCTTTGCAAAGATGAAGGACGGCGTTCGTATAATCAATCTTTCGAGAAGCGAGCTTGTAAACAGTACCGATATGATCAAGGCAGTTGCTGATAAGAAGGTAGCATGCTACGTTACCGACTTTGCTACTCCCGATATCATCGGCGTTGATAATATAATCGTTATCCCTCACCTCGGTGCGTCCACTAACGAGTCTGAGGACAACTGTGCGGTAATGGCCGCAAAGCAGCTCGTTGATTACCTCGAGAACGGAAATATCGTAAATAGCGTTAACTATCCCGCGGTAGTTCTTGAGCGTGGCGGACTCAGCAGATGCTGTGTACTCCATTATAACGTTCCCGCAGTTATTTCGGGAGTTTCCTCTGCATTTGCAGACGCAGGAATCAATGTTGAGCATTTCGTTAACCGTTCCAAGGGCGAGTTTGCATATACCGTTATCGACTTTAACGCAGAGCTTCCCGCAGGTGTGCTCGATGCGATCAAGGCGACCGACGGAGTTATTGCCGTAAACGTTATCGCGTAAGATTATTCAGCATTCCTAATACCGCAGTGTTAAATAAGCTCTGCGGTATTTTTCTTAGATAAACAGTATTATACCCATAAAAGGAGAATAACATGCCTATTACCGAGATACTTGAGAGAAACGCCGAGAAATTCGCTTCCGACGTTTGTCTTGTGGAGGTAAATCCAGATAGAGAAGAAACGAGACGTGTTACATGGAGAGAATATGAGCTTGTTGAGACAACACAGCCTAAATATTACCGTAGAGAGATAACGTGGAGCGTTTTCAATGAAAAGTCAAACAGATTTGCAAATGCTCTGATAGCTAACGGAATCAAGAAGGGTGATAAGGTTGGAATCCTCCTTATGAACTGCCTTGAATGGCTTCCCATATATTTCGGAATACTTAAAACGGGTGCGCTCGCTGTTCCGCTTAACTTCAGATATTCTTCCGATGAAATAAAATACTGCCTTGAGCTTGCAGATGTCGATCTTCTTGTTTTCGGAAGCGAGTTTATAGGACGAATCGAGGAGATCGAGCCTGTTATCCGTAAGAACAGACTTCTTGTTTACGCGGGATCGGACGTTTGCCCTACCTTTGCGGAGAGCTATGCTGATCTCACCGCGGATCAGTCAAGTGCTTCTCCGAGTGTAGAGATAACCGATGACGATTACGGTGCAATTTACTTTTCTTCGGGAACTACGGGATTTCCTAAGGCTATACTTCATAAGCACAGAAGCCTTATGCACGCTTGTATCGTTGAACAGAAGCATCACGGACAGACTAAGGACGATATATTCCTTTGCATTCCTCCGCTTTACCATACGGGAGCGAAGATGCACTGGTTCGGAAGCTTCCTTGTAGGAGGAAAAGCGGTCCTTCTCAAGGGAACGAAGCCCGAATACGTGCTCGAAGCTATTTCTAAGGAAAAGTGTACTATCGCGTGGCTTCTCGTTCCGTGGGCACAGGATATCCTCAACGCGCTCGACAGAGGTGATATGAAGAAGGAGGATTACTGTCTCGATCAGTGGCGCCTTATGCATATCGGAGCGCAGCCCGTACCAAAGAGCCTTATTGCACATTGGCTCGATTATTTCCCGACTCACGATTACGATACAAACTACGGACTCAGTGAGTCGATAGGTCCCGGATGCGTGCATCTCGGAATAGGAAATATTTCCAAGGTCGGAGCGATCGGAATTCCCGGATACGGATGGGATGTGAAAATCGTCGATCCCGAAGGAAATGAGGTCGAAAAAGGTTGCGTAGGTGAGCTTTGTGTAAAGGGTCCCGGCGTTATGACCTGCTATTATAAAGATGAAAAGGCAACAAACGAGGTGCTCCGCGACGACTGGCTCTTTACCGGAGATATGGCACAGATGGACGAGGACGGATTTATATTCCTTGTCGATAGAAAGAAGGACGTTATCATAACGGGCGGAGAAAACCTCTATCCCGTGCAGATTGAGGACTTTATAAGCTCTCATCCCGCAGTTCACGACGTTGCCGTTATCGGACTTCCTGATAAGCGTCTCGGTGAGATCGCCGCGGCTATCATCCAGATAAAGAAGGGATATACCTGTACCGAAGAGGAAATCGAGCAGTTCTGCTCGGCACTTCCGAGATATAAGCGTCCCAAAAAGATAATCTTTGCCGATGTTCCGAGAAATCCGACCGGAAAAATCGAAAAACCGAAGCTTCGCCGTATTTACGGTGCCGATATGCTGGTTTCACAGCAGAATAATTCCTAAATTATAAGGATCCGACCAAGGTCGGATCCTTCGTTTTTATATGCGAAAACCACGCCATAGCGGAGTGTTTCATACGAGGTTAACCGATTAGAAGAATTCCTCCAAATATGATATAATTAGAAAGACCTGACAGTCAAACTAAAAAACATATTTGGAGGATTTATCTATGAAAAAAAGTGACCATAGATGAGATATTACGTTGATATCGTGGTTAAGAATACGAAGGCAATAAAAGCGTAGCCCGTAGTGTTAGTGCTATGCCCGAAACTGAAATATCCACCCAATATGCGGGTGGATATTTATTTAAATATTCAAAAGCTTTATTTCTACGCAAGAGTTTTCGGGAAGCGTCAAAACTTCGTTTGCAAGGGTCTCACCTGTAAGAGTGTAACGGTTTTCCTCGTCAATTCGAAGTATCTGTATATCATCTGTTGGGAAACCACTGATATTTAGCCTTAGCGATACCTCCTGCTCGTTGACGTTTGCTATAACAATAGTTCCTTTTCTGTTGTTTACGGCGGCTTGAACGAAGACCTGCGGATCGTCACTTTTAGACGAAACAGCGTTTCCGAGCTTGTAAATCGAATCAAACATCATAAAAGCATAGTAGGTGCGGTATGGATACATCGTGTCCGGATTAAATAAAGGTCCGTAAGCGCTACATTCTATCCGCGCATCGTAGATGCACATAACGTCTGTAGATGTGTTTTGCATCATAAGCATGAATCCGAGGGATTTTGCCGCACCGCGGGGAGCATCGCGATGCTTTGTGTTTTTCCAAAGATTCCACTCGTTAAGGTGATGTTCTGCCGAGGTGTATCCGTATTTGTCAAGCATACGGCGAACGTATGATGCGTGCTCGGCGATGATTAGGAAATTGTCCTTTGTAGAATGGTGGAGATGGTCATAAACATGCCATGAGAAGAAGTCAATCGGCGCACCGGTCGCCTTCTGATACTTGAAAAATCCGTGCATAAAGGAAATCACAAAATCGTATATGTAGGAGTCTTCGTGATCGAGCCCCTCAAGATTCCTGTCCTTTTCAAATTCGTAAACTCCACAGTGACCGTAGCCACCGACCTTTATGCTGTCTCCGAAGCAGGATTTGAGATGCTTTGCGGTGACCGAATAAAGCTCATAATATTGCTCTGGAGTTCCTTTCCACATTGCCGATGTTTCTTCCTTGTAGCAATCGTCCGGTTCATTCCAAACCTCCCAATACTTGATTCCGAATTTGTATCCGTTTGCCCATCCCTCGTTGTAGTGACGTATAACATGCTCACATATTCTCGCCCATTTCGCAAAATCCTTGGGAGGATAGATGCGATATGCTTTTCTCATATGCTCGTTTTCTATGGTAACTCCGAGCCTGAAATATGGCTCGCAGTTTGCCTTCATAAGACCTTCTACGATCTTGTCGGTAAATGTGAAATCATATGAATTAGGATCGTTTTCATCGGCGTCAAAGTCACGGAAAAGATTAGGAATATCAACGTATAGCCCTCCGCCTAACCAGCCTCCTACGTCATGTAGCCGAGAATAAGGAATTCCGGCTTGAGTGAGATAACGGTACATAACATCATTAAGACCGATGCTGGGAGGCTGTCCAACTCCGTGCATTGGCTTTATTTTGCCCGTGAGTTCACTGAAATTAACAGATATATTTACTTTTTTTGCCATTGTTATTTCTCCTAATGCAGAGTTTGTTTAATGATATCTATGTGGTGATTGTATTATAAAAACAACGCTTTGTCAAGAGAAAAATGTGTTTTTTGCGATTCTTTTGAAAAAATATTACCTTTGTCGCGTTTTGCACAGAGCTTTTCCTGTTTTAACTGCCAAAACGGATTGTATGATCTCACAAAAACAGCCTCCCATCTTTGTGCAGTATCACACATTGACAGGATATGCCATATATGATATACTGTAAACGTAAGGGAAACGAAGAAGGCGGATCCCGAAAATAGCCAAAGTGGCATTTAATGATTTGAATAACCTGTTTGTTAGATGCATTTTGAGCGCACGGAAGGGATCTTAACGGTCTCTCTGTGCGCTTTTTTCGTTGCTTCGAGACTTCGATAGCGAAAAATATGAATTTTTTTGTAAATAACAAACTTTTTTTGAAATTCTTTGAAATTCAGCGAATTTTTTTGATAAAAAAGGTGTCTGTATAGGTGAAAGCAATTTTGGAGGTGATACCGATGTGGTAAGCGGGCTTTCTTAATAGTATAGGTAGTGATAATGATGGGATAAATCTTGTGGATATGACTTATAGCAAAGGAGCACACTATCTAAATTTTTAATAAAGGAGAAAACAAAATGAAAAAACTGTTAGCAATTCTTATACTCCTGTCAATGATCCTTGCTTTTACTGTATCTTGCAGGAGCAGTGATAAAAACAATAAAGAAAATAAACAGGACGCAGAAAACAACGAGAAAGTTGAAGTAAAAGAAGATCCCGAACCCGAGGTGCGGATATTCTCGCAAATAAATTCTGAATCCGATATTTCAAAGGGCGACTCGAGCTTCGTTTTTTCAAAAAGTCTTGGGTTGTATTCCTCTGTTCAATACGTCAAAGTTTCCGAGCTTGATGGAAGCATCAAAAAATTTGCCGGAAGCAGCGATGAGTTTATATATGAGCAAAGTAGATGCACATCTGGGAGCTTTTATAACGCATTTGATATTTATTCCAATAAAAATAATGGTGAAAAATTCACTGTACTTCGTGGAACCGATATAGTGGTATTTTATGAGAATTTATCCAAAAGCAAAGTGGACTTTGCAGAGGCGAAAGAAGAAGATCTTAAAACTGTGGCACGCGAATTTCTTCTTAAAATAATGAGCGAAGAGAAATTTAACGAGTACACGTTTGTTCAGTCCGATTCCTTACTTGCACCCCCGCTTCACGCCATACTTTACGTTAAATACGTAGAAGGTTATAAAACCGATGAGAGCATCTCCATCTTTTTCGATCCTTCGGGAGAAACGGTCATGGGATATAACGGATACAATGTCGGAAAATATGATACTTTAGAAACGAATATTACCAAAAAAGCACTTGATGAAGCACGTGATGCGCTAAACGAGAAGCTGGCGTCCATGAAACTTGAAAATTTGCAGACTCACGATCCTTGCATCATAACAAACAGCGAAGGTAAGGTCTTCCTCGAGATGAAATTCTCATACGATCATCCTGACGGATACGCAGCTACAAGCTCTCTCGTAACTAACGTCATTTGATTCTATATTCCCCCGCCTCGGCGGGGGAGTTTTATTTATTTGCGCAAAGGACTTGAATTTGAATATAGAATATGCTATACTTTTTAAAAAGGCTAAAAGAAAGGTAGCTATACAGATATGAAATTTGACTATAATTACCATAGAGATCTCGCATCTCTTCACGTAAACTGCGAAAAGCCGAGAGCGTATTTTATTCCTTATCAGGACGAAAAAAGCGCACTTGAGGATAATAGAGTAAAAAGTACAAATCTCATCTCTCTTTGCGGAGATTGGGATTTTAAATATTATGAATCCTACCATAATATGGATGATTTCCTTTGCGATAGCTTTACGACCGACGGATTTGATAAGATGAGTGTTCCGCGCTCATGGCAGACTGTGTTCGGCAAGGGCTACGACAAGCCTGCGTACATAAATCTCGGATATGCGTTTCCGATAGATCCTCCGAATATCCCCACCGATATTCCTTGCGGACTTTACTGCCGCGAGCTTTACGTTTCCGAGGATATTCTTGACAAGGAGATATATATAAACTTCGAGGGTGTTGATTCCTGCTTCTACCTCTTCGTCAACGGACAGTTTGCCGGATATAGCTCGGTCAGCCATATGACGAGCGAGATAAATATAACGAGGCTCCTTCGTGCGGGCGTGAACTCCTTCAAGGTGCTCGTTCTCAAATGGAACGTCGGAAGCTATCTCGAGGATCAGGACAAGCTCCGTATGTCCGGAATCTTCCGAGAGGTTTACCTTCTCGCGAGAGATAAGGATCATATCTCCGATATCTTTATAAGAACCTCACTTAAGGATAATTTTAAAGCCGCTGACATAACTGTCGCTCTTAACTCCGAAAAAGCGCTTGATTACGAGTATAAGCTCATATCTCCCGATAAAAAGGTTATCGAGGAGGGAAGCGGTGTTACCGGAAAGGACTGTGTTCTGTCGCTTGCTTCTCCTAAGCTTTGGAGCGATGAAAATCCGGCGCTCTACACCCTGCTTATTTGCTGCGGCAATGAATATATAACGCAGAATATCGGTCTTCGTGAGGTAAAGAGAGTAGGAAAGGTTATCTATATTAACGGTAAAAAGGTAAAGGCAAAGGGCGTAAATCGCCACGACAGCCACCATATTCTCGGATATACTACGCCTGTTGATCATATGTGGAACGATCTCTGCATAATGAAGGCACATAACGTCAATATGGTCCGTACAAGCCACTATCCCAACGATCCGAGATTCCTTTCCATGTGCGATAAGATAGGTATGTACGTTTGTGACGAGACCGACCTTGAGACTCACGGAATGTGTCTCGTTGCCTTCTGGGATCGCCTTACCGATTCTCCCGAGTGGACTCACGCATATCTTGACAGATGTCAGCGTATGGTCGAAAGAGATAAGAATCACGCGTGCGTTATTATGTGGTCACTCGGAAATGAGTCGGGCGTAGGACTCAATCAAAGAGAGATGTACAGTTATATCCATAACCGTCTCGGCGACGTGATCGTTCACTGTGAGGATGCCGCAAGAAGACATGCCGCACCTCACGACGCGAGAAAGGATGCGTCACCTCACGAGTATCATAAGCACACCGATATATTCAGCAATATGTACTGGAGACCCGAGGATGCCCATGGTGTCGCAGTGGGTGATGATATAGATCTTCCGTATTTCCTTTGCGAGTATTCACACGCAATGGGTAATAGCTGCGGAGACCTTAAGGATTACTGGGATTATATCTATGCGGATGACGGATTCTTTGGCGGATGTATTTGGGAGTTTACCGATCATTCGGTATCGCTCGGGGAAAGCTATGCCGATCTCAAGCTCGGATATGGAGGAGATTACGGTGAACCCGCGGCATGCCACTCGGGTAATTTCTGCGTTGACGGACTCGTATATCCCGACCGCAGAATACATAGCTCGCTTGTGGAATATAAACAGATAATAAAGCCCTTCAGAATAAAGGATGCAGACCTTTTCAGCGGCAAATTTACCCTTGAGAGTCTCAGACATTTCGAGTCGCTTGATGATTGCGATCTTGTTTGGAAGCTCGAGCAGCGAGGCGTTGCCGTGCGCGAGGGACGTATTTGTAATATCGATATTGCTCCTGAAAGCGAAAGGATCTTTGATCTCGGTCTTTCCGATCTTGATAAGACTCTCGGCGGTGTGCTTACCGTATCTCTCGTTACAAATAAGACGAACCCTTGGGCGCCTGCCGGATACGTCGTAGGATTTGAGCAGCTCGTATCTCCCGACGTGAGCGAAAGGAAGCCTCTTCTTGCATGCAAGTCTGCAGCAGCGCTTACCTGTGTCGAGGATGACTCGTTCATTACCGTATCGGATGCAAGGACGTCTTATCGCTTTGATAAAAAGATCTCTGCACTCGTTTCTGTGTGCGATAACGGAAGAGAAATGCTTGCATCCCCCGTACTTCCGACCATCTGGAGAGCACCTACCGATAACGACCGAAAGGTAAAGCGTAATTGGGTCGAATGCGGATATGACAGTGCGCGTGTGATAAATCACGATCTCAAGATCGTATCTGCCAATGAAAGCAAGGTCGAGATCAGATCGATGCTTACTCTCGGCGGAGAAGTATTGAAGGCACCTTGTATGAGGCTTGATATTCTTTATACGGTTTGCAGAGGAGAGGGAATAGTTTTCGATACAAATGCGGAGCATCTTTCCTCGGTGACCGACGTGATTCCTCCAATGCTTCCCAGACTCGGATACGAGTTCAAGATGCCTGAGGAGAATGAAAAGCTCGCGTATTACGGAAGAGGACCGCTTGAGAGCTATATAGACAAGCGACATGCTTCCTCCATGGGTGTTTATAAGACGAGCGTCACCGATCATTTTGAGCATTACGTACGTCCTCAGGAAAATATGGCGCATATCGATACCGAATGGATCAGCGTAAGCAACCTTACCGGTCACGGACTCGCGATCGTTTCCACGGATAAGGCGTTCAGCTTCAACTGCTCGCACTTTACCTCTGCGCAGATAAGTGAAACGGCACACGATTTTGAGCTCGTACCGCTCAAGGAGACGGTTGTAAATATCGACTGTATGCATTCGGGCATAGGATCGGCGTCCTGCGGTCCCGAGCTCGATCCAAAATACAGGCTCGATGAGAAAAATATCAGCTTTTCCTTCCGTATCCTGCCGACGTTCGCTCTTTACGATGACCTTTTTGAGGAATCAAGGAGAAAATTTTAAGTAGAAAAATTATGTATCTTTCAATTGAAGAAATAAAAAATATAACCTTTGGAGCACTTTCGGTCAAGGAGACCGAAAACGGGATCTCATTTTATCGCTGTACAGAAAAACAGATAGAGGAATGGTACAAGGTCGTTGACCATGTCGGAGAGCGCTCCACTATGTCTACGGGTGTTTGCTTTGATTTTCATACCGACTCCAAAAACATTTCCTTCGACGCGGCGGACGGAAAATTTGAAGTCTACGTAAACGGTATTTTCGCAGAGCGCTACGATATGAGTGAGCTTCACGAAAGCGGAAAGGATGCTTCCTTCTGCGTGAGCGGTGAGAAAAACAGGATCACCGTCGTCTTTCCGTGTCGCGAGATCAGGGGAGTAATAAAATATCTGAAGCTCGATGACGGCGCAAGTATTGAGCCGCATAAGTACGATATGAAAATGCTCTTTATCGGAGATTCGATCACGCAGGGAAGTGCATCTTCCCTTGATAGCCTTTCATATGCACCCAGAACGGCAAGATTCTTTAATGCCGAGATGCTCAATCAGGGAGTGGGAAGCGCTTATTGTAACGAAAAGACCTTCGATCATCTTGATTTTGATCCCGACGTCGTTATTCTGGCTTACGGAGCTAACGATCCGGTATTTTACGATACCGTCGAGGAGATCGACGCTCATATAAACGCCTTTTACGATCTTGTTGCAGCGGAATATAAGGAAAAAAATACGAAGATCGTCGCTATTTCTCCAATTCCTATCATCAGCTTCAAATCGGACGAGGTGCGTGAAAAATTCTTCGGATGCCGCCGAATGATAGAATATGAGGCTGAAAAACACGGATTTTACTACGTTGACGGATACGGGCTCGTACCGAACCATAAAGCATTCTTTTCCGAGGACGGTGTACATCCGAACGATCTTGGCTTCGGAGTGTATGCGGAGAATCTGATCGCAAGGCTTGTAAGGATACTGTGAAGAAGGTTGGAAAATGGAACTATATAATTCAAGACCCGAAAGCGGCGAAGGAAGACTCGAAAAGGAAATGCGTTGCTACGATTTTCTCGATTCTATCGGTGTAAAATATACGAGAGTAGATCATGAAGAGGCTATGTCAATGGAGGCATGCCGTGAGATAGATGAAAAGCTGGGAACTACGATATGCAAAAATCTTTTTCTGTGCACCAGAAATAAGAGCGAATTCTATCTTCTTATGATGCCCGGAAAGAAGAATTTTCGCACAAGCTCGGTTTCTTCTCAGCTTGGCACGTCGCGACTTTCCTTCGGGGATCCCGAGGATATGCTTGCATTTCTCGATCTTACGCCCGGATCGGTAAGCGTGCTCGGACTTATGAACGATAAACAGGGAAAAGTGAAGCTCGTTATAGACAGAGACGTTCTTGCGGGAGAGTGGGTGGGATGCCATCCGTGCATAAACACCACAAGCCTTCGTATCGCGACCTCTGATCTTAAGGATAAAATAATACCCGCCCTAAACCACGAGCCGACGCTTGTTATCCTTGAATAAAGTATCGAAAAAACATTTTAACACTCCTATGTCAAGAATTCTCTTGACATAGGAGTGTTAATGTGATATAATTTCCAAGTACCGCTTGCGCCTGTGTATGGAAAAATTCCGCCGCAAGCGCTCAACACTTGCGCCTGTGTGTGGAAAAATTCCACCGCAAGCGCTCATCGCTTCGCGCCTGTGTGTGGAAAAATTCCACCGCAAGCGCTTCATCGCTTCGCGCCTGTGTGTGGAAAAATTCCACCGCAAGCGCTCATCGCTTCGCGCCTGTGGTGGAATTGGCAGACACGTTGGATTTAGGTTCCAATGCCGTGAGGTGTGCAGGTTCAAGTCCTGTCAGGCGCATAACAAATCATGCAGAAAACTACTTGGTTTTAAATCATTCGAGCTGGGAGTTGTAGGGCGTATCCGTCGAAATAAGCGGAGACGGAGATATAGCTTATATGCTGCCTGCTTTTTATTTCGATGGTGAAGAGTATACCGATATAAAATTACATGGCTCCACGCTTTCCGTTTCCTATAAGGGATATACCTGCATTTATACCTCATCCGCCCCTATAAAAGATATGGATAGGATCTGCGCGAACAGAAACGGAAACTACAAGAGCTTTTACACAAGTGCGAAAAAATCTGTTTCGCTTAAGATTGAGATAGTAAATAATCAATAATTTCCATTGACGAATGAATATTTTTATGATAAACTCAAATAAATAAAGCATTTTGCGGAGGAAATATGAAAATTGGTGTCTGCGGCGGTATCAGGGAAGCCGAAATAATAAAAAGAACCGGGTACGATTACGTTGAGGAGAACCTTTCTGTGGTAACATCGCTTTCGGAAGGTGCGTTTTCCGATCTTGTCAGTGCGTATGAAAAAATAGACATCCCCGTCTATTCTTTCAACTGCTTTTTCGGAAATATCTCGATCCACGATGACGGTGCCCTTGATTTCGTGAAAAAATATGCAGAGCTTGCAATCGGACGCGCACGTACGCTCGGTGGAAAAATATGCGTGATCGGAAGCGGAAGACAGAGAAAGATCCCCGACGGAGTTGACCGCGAGATCGCAGAAAAGAGATTTTGCGACGTGATTTCAATATGCGGAGATATCGCAGAAAAAAACGGGATCGAAATAGCTATAGAACCGCTTTCGAAAAGAGAGACGAATCTTATAAATTTCGTCAGTGAGGGCGCTGATTTTGCCGAACGCTCGGGGAAGTCCAACGTCGGAACGCTCGTCGACTTCTTCCATTTTTTTGTTAACGGAGAGACTGACGACGGACTTACTAAGGCGAACGGAACGCTCATACACGCTCACCTCGCACGCCCTAATGCGGACAGAAAGATGCCGCTTGATGAGGATATTCCCACTCTTATCAAATGGACGGATATGCTCAAAAACGTTGATTATAAGGGATGTGTGTCGCTCGAGGGTCTGTTTGACGCTGATCTTGAGGCGGATCTTGCATCCGTATATCCGAAACTCGCATCCTTCAGAGCTCTTTGAGATCATAAAAGCTTATGCCCCTTGTCTGTGCACGGCAAGGGGCATTTTGATGTGATGTTAGGCAGAAAAAAGTGTCCGTCAAAAACGGACACTTTTTCTTACGCGCCCGGCAGGATTCGAACCTGCGACCTACCGGTTCGTAGCCGGGCACTCTATCCACTGAGCTACGGGCGCGTGTTTCTTGATCTTACGAACTCTTGCGTTTCGTACCTAATGAGTATACCACAACAAATATCATTTGTCAAGAGTAAAATCGAAAAAAATCAAAATTTTTAAATTTATTTTTTTTAGGGTGATATCACTGTGAGAAGGAGACATCGGCATCTGTGAATTTTTCATTGCCCTTGTCGGCAGATATCTTTTTAAATTCGTCCTCGCTTCCACCGTATTCTACGCGACTTAGGGAGTCGCACCCCTTAAAAGCGTTTTTGCCGATAACTGTCACGCTTTTTGAAAGCGTGATCCTTGTAAGAGACGAGCATCCCGAAAATGCGTGCGAATCTATTTTTTCTACGGATTCGGGAAGGATGACATCTTCAAATGATGAGCATCCGAGAAATACCGAGTTCTTTATTTCTTTAAGTCCCGACGGAAGCTCGGGAAAGGAAAGGGAAGAGCATCCGGAAAACGCGTACTCTCCTATAGAGGCTACTCCTTTGGGAACATTTATATTTTCAAGACTCGTGCAACCCTTGAAGGCATATGGAGATATAGATCTTACCTTTTCGGGAAGCTCGATCGACTTAAGCTTCTTGCAGCCGTAAAACGCGTACGGATTTATCGAAAGCACGGTATCGGGAATTGAGACGCTTTTAAGAGACGAATAGTTTTTAAAGGCGTTCGTTCCGATAGAATCTACTACTATTCCGTCAAAAACGTCCGGAATAACTATATTTCCGTCTCCCGAATAGTTGGTGCGTATAAAGGTTATCGCGCCCGCCTTGTTTACCGAAAAATAGGGAAGAAGCGTAGAGCAGGAAACGAATTTCCCTTGCTTTTCGGAAAGCTGCTTGTAGATATCTTCAAGATATTCGATGCTCTGTGCGTGAGTCGGGATGTCGTCAAACAGATCTGCCGCTTTTTCGAGATTTCCGTTTTTGTAAAAATTCTTCGCTCGGGCATATTTCAAGGGAGCGGCAAGCATAAGGCAGGCTGTGACGATAGCGGCTGCAATAAGAACGGTGGGAATAACTATCTTAAGTATCCGTTTGAGCTTTTTAGGAGAAAATGCTATGAGCTGACTTTCCTTTTTTTCTCTTTCGATAAGTCTTTCGGCAAGATAGTCGCAGGACTCGATCTGTTCGGACGAGTCTCTGTATGAGCCGATAGATAAAAACAATTCCTTCGCCTCTGCAAGATCGCGCGGATATAACGCTACCTGCTTTTTGTGGAGTGCGGAAAGATAGATCGCATCTCTTTTGCTTTTCATTTCGTTTTCGGAAATGATGGGAAGGTTTTTTCCGCATTTTGGGCATACGGCACCGTTTTCGCTTTCGTTTTTCGTTATAAATGCGTTTTTGCAATCATTGCAGTAGCAAACAGACATTTCGAACCTCTTTTGGTGTAATTATAATCTCATTATAATGAATATTGCCGTTTATGTCAAGAATAAACGCAAAATGTTTACAAGCTGAGACTGTACATTTTTCATACTTGACTTTTTTACTTTGCCGATGTAAAATAGAATAAATAAAAAAACGGAGAACCAGTCTGATGAACGGAAAAATAAATTATCAAAGGGAGCTTGAAGGATTTCTTGCAAGTGTCCCGAAGGATTCAAGACTTTTTTTGCATAGCTGCTGTGCGCCCTGCTCGTCGTATGTGATATCTTATCTGTCAAATTATCTTGATATTACCGTCTTCTATTATAATCCGAATATAACCGAGAGGGAAGAATATGAGAAGCGCTCTATCGAGCAGAGGCGTCTTATAAGCGAGATGCCTACCCCTCGTAAGGTCGATTTTGTAGAAGGACGTTACGATGAAAATCTGTTTTTTGATCTGACCAAGGGATATGAGGAGTGCAGGGAGGGCGGAGAACGCTGCAGGATATGCTACCGTATGAGACTCGAGGAGAGTGCTCGCGTAGCAAAAGAAATGGGATATCCCCTCTTTTCCACTACACTTACGATAAGTCCGCTCAAAAATGCACAGGTGCTTAACGCACTGGGCTACGAGCTTGCCGAAAAATACGGTATAAGCTGGCTTCCCTCCGATTTCAAGAAAAACGAGGGATATAAGAAAAGCATAGAGCTTTCCAAGATCTATTCGCTCTACAGACAGAATTACTGCGGATGTGTCTTCTCGAAAAATAATAAATTATGAGGTAAATATGGAGCTTTTTGAAAAAACACTTTCAAGTAATACCGTTTTTGACGGTAAAATAATAAGAGTTCGTAAAGATAAGGTACTTCTTCCGAACGGTGATACCTCCTTTCGAGAGGTCGTTGACCATAACGGGGGAGTCTGCGTGGCTCCGCTTACCGACGAGGAAAAGCTGATATTCGTCAGACAGTTCAGATATCCGTATAAGGAGATCGTTACCGAGCTTCCTGCGGGTAAGCTTGAAAAGGGCGAGGATCCGCATGCGGCGGGTCTCAGAGAGCTTTCTGAGGAGACCGGATATATAGCAGAGCGTCTAAAGCCGCTTGGTATACTTTATCCTACTCCCGGCTACTGCGGAGAAAAAATATACCTTTATCTTGCCGAAAATATGAAAAAGGGTGAGCAGAGGCTTGATGAGGATGAGTTCCTCTCGGTCGAGGAAATTCCCCTGCCAAGTGCCGTAGATATGGTAATGAACGGGGAGATCACAGATTCGAAAACGCAGGTTCTCGTTCTTAAAATAGCGCGTATTTTGGGTGTGTAAAATGAAAAAGGTTCTTTCAGCAAGGGAAATGAGTGTCAGCGATAAATATACCTGCGATAATATCACTCCGTCAAAGGAGCTTATGTTTAAGGCGGGAAAGGCTATATTTGAGCTTGGCGCTTGGAGATCCCCGGTCGCGATCGTTTGCGGTGGAGGGAATAACGCAGGTGACGGATACGTCGTCGCATATCTTATGAAAAAGGCGGGTATCGACTGCAGTATTGTTACTCTTACAGATAAAAAAACGCCCGATGGAGCATATTATTTCGATATGTGCCAGGAGATCTCGGTGGACGTAAGATCGCTTGCCGAGACCGATATTTCGCACTATGCGTCCATACTTGACTGCATTTTCGGTATAGGCTTTCGCGGCGAGGTCGGTGGCATCGAGAAAAACGCGATCGAGCTTATAAATTCGGCTCACGCCGAGGGAGCTTACGTCGTTTGTGCCGATATAAACAGCGGACTTTCCTCCGATTCCGGTCTTGGGAATACTGTAGTCATGTCCGATCTTACCGTGTCCGTCGGACAGTATAAAAGCGGACATTTTCTCGGACGCGCCAAGGATGTTATAGGAAATTTGGTTTGTGCCGATGTCGGAATTGAGCCGATCGGAGAATATTACAGACTTGTGGAGACCGAGGATCTTTTCGATATTATTTGCGAAAGGGCGAATTTCTCCAATAAAGGAACCTACGGCTACGTCGCGCTTCTCGGCGGATGTGAGAATTACAGCGGGGCGATGAAGCTCGCGTCATGCGCCTATGCCGCCATGCGTAGCGGTGCGGGTGTTGCTAAGCTTATAGTTCCAAGGGAGATATCGAACTCGGTGTCACACTATCTTCTCGAAAATACGCTTGCGACGCTTCCTTCTGTAAACGGACGTTTTGTTTTTGATCCCGACGCACTTGAAGGAGAGCTTGAGGGAATAAGATCTCTTGCCGTCGGAATGGGTATGGGACGTTCAGAGGATAACGAAAGGATCATAAGATATTTGCTTTTAAAAGAGGATATGTCGCTTATAATCGACGCCGATGGGCTGAATACTGTCGCTTCGTCCGAGGATCTCATGGAAATTCTGAAAAAAAGAAATGCCCCTACGCTTTTGACACCTCATCCAAAGGAATTTGAACGGCTTTCGGGCATTTCGATGAACGAAATTTTGTCCGATCCCATATATCACGCAAAGGAGTTTGCGAAAAGGTATTCGCTTGTCCTGCTGCTTAAGGGAAGCTCTACCGTGATTACGGACGGTAATGACGTTTATATAATAAACAGAGGGTGTGCCGGAATGGCTACCGCGGGAAGCGGTGACGTGCTCTCGGGTGTGCTTGCGGGAATTTCCGGATATACGGACGGTTTTTTGAAAGTAGCCGTTTCGGGAGCATATATAGCCGGACTTGCAGGTGAATATGCGCAAAGGGAGACCAACAGTATAAGTATGACGGCAGGCGATACGGTAAGGAATATTCCGAAGGCGATATCGGAAATACTCGAAAAGAAGCAAAATAAACAAAAATAAATTTAAAAAAAGCGAAAAATTCTTGATTTTACTGTTGACAAATTGAATTTGGTGTGCTATAATCTATATCGTTCCGCTTAGGCGGGCTGATATCTGGGTGTGGCGCAGTTGGTAGCGCGCTACCTTGGGGTGGTAGAGGCCGCTGGTTCAAGTCCAGTCACTCAGATAAAAAGTCGAACGAGCATCAGCTTGTTCGACTTTTTCTATTTTAGTAATAGATTTTGAAAAAGCGGTTGAGATCGCGCCCTGCGTAAGGCGCAGAGGGGTGGCCGTGGGTTCCCGAAAGCGAGCTTGTCGAGCTTTTGGGGTTCTACGGTAGTGTGCCGCTGGTTCAAGTCCGGTCACTCGTATCATATCGAGTGTTCATAACGAAAGTGATGAACACTCGATATTTTTTTGCCTATATTTCGTTATTTGGAGCAGGATTCCTGCTCTTTTTTCTTTTGTTATGCCGTTGTTGGCAGATAGTTTACCGCTACACCTTGTCTGCTTTCAAGGGTTACCTTACGCTTTTTGTACCATTCGGGAATTTGCAGACAACCTACGAAACGGTAATGGATAACCACGCGCTGTGTGCGGTTCTTACC
>JAFTUC010000017.1 GCA_017466445.1 Clostridia bacterium | reverse complement strand
TCAAAAAGTTTTTAAGCAGGGGTTTCAGGGGACAGCGTCCCCTGAGAAAAGAAGTTTTTGAAATTCTTAAAAACTTTTTTCAAAAAGTTTTTAAGAAGGGGTTTTAGGGGACAGAGTCCCCTGAGAAAGGAGAAAAAATGAAAAAAATTATTATCGGATGTGACCATGCGGCTTACGACATGAAGCTCGATGTCATAAAGCACCTTGAAGAGAGAGGATACGAGGTCACAGACGTCGGATGCGATAGCAGTGAATCGGTGCATTACCCGATCTACGCGCTCGCGCTTTCCGAGAGAGTTGCCTCGGGCGAATTTGAAAAGGGAATACTCATTTGCGGAACGGGAATCGGAATGTCGATCGCCGCAAATAAGGTAAAGGGAATACGCGCGGCAGTCTGCGAGAATGAATTCTCGACAGAGATGACCAGAGCTCATAATAATGCTAACGTGCTTTGTATGGGTGCGAGAGTCATCGATACCGAAAAGGCGATAAAGCTTACCGATATCTTCCTTGATACCGAGTTTATGGGAGATAAGCACTTAACGCGTATAAATATGATAGCAGATATCGAAAATAGATAATTGCCGTCGTTTTATGGATTGTTTCACATAAAACAAAAGTCCGATCAAAGGCAACTTCTCATAAGGAAGTTCACTTGTAAGTCGCAAATCAACACGCAGTAAACAAATAATTACCCCCGACAGACATCTGAAATCTGTCGGGGGTTTTGACTATGAATTGGTTTCATTTATCACCCTTTGGCAATTTAAGCGTTTTTCCATCAAGTCAAATAATTTATCTTCTGTTGTTTCAGGATTGTTTTTTTTTCGTATTTTTCTTATGAGCCATAGGATTTTGGATATCACAAAAAATATCGCAGCAATAGGAAACAGTAAAATATACAAAAGAATCTCCCCTGCTTTGTCAAATGCCTTTTGAGTTTTTGTTCTTGTGCTACTATTTTCAGGGCCAATGTATTGAATTGTTCCTCTGAACACAATTTGATTATTCTCTTGTGCAAATTTGGAAATAAACCAGTTTCCTCCAGAGTGACCTATACGTTCTATGCCAAATCGTATTTCATCAGCAAGCACTTCTATGATATAGTTATCTAAATAATAAAATCTACTATTATCGGTATGAAAAGAATTAAGTATAGTTAGAAAAGATTCTTTTGAACCGGCATATTTGAAAATATACTCTTTTGACATACAACTTATCCTCCATAAACGTACTGATTTTATCGCCAGTTTCGCCTTTGTATTACAAAGACACAGGGCAAAGCCCATCCCACTAAGGATGCGCGCATCCAAAGGCTCTCCCTTTGGGAGAGCTCCCGCGATAGCGGGTGAGAGGGTAGTCGTTCAACAATTTGCCCTCTCCGTCGGCTTCGCCCACCTCTCCCAAAGGGAGAGGCTTTTCATTACCTCCATTATAATACAAATCGGCAGAGAAAACAAGTCCTCTGCCGAAATTTTTGTGCCTGTCATTTTTCCGCTAAGAATTCAGAGAGAAGAGCGGACTTTTTTATATTTCTTCTTCTGAAAGGACTGTAATACCGTTTTCTTTGAGAATCCTTGCCGTAATTCCCATTCCGTCAACGATCTTGCCCGAAAAGCTCCCGTCGTAAACTCCACAGGGCGAGCAGGACGGACTTCTTGCCTTCAAAACAGCGTAGACGCAGCCGTGATCCTTGGCTATCCGAAGCGCCGCTTCGGCACCCTTTTCAAACTGCTGCGTGACGTCCTTACCGCTTTGCGATATGACACGCCCTCCCGATATCTCGGAGGGTTCGCGGGGCGTAGGAAGCCCGCCAAGCTCCTCGGGACAGATCGGTATCAGCTCGATGCCGTCACGTTTTGATAAGTTTATCACCGCCTCGCACGGCTTGGATCTTTGATCGTATCTGCATGCGTACCCGAGCAGACACGCGCTTGTGATTATCTTCATGATCCCTCCAATATAGCATGTTTTGCCTAATTATATTATTAAAATGAAATATTGTCAAGCGCGGGGAAGAAAAAAAGATCTTTTTTTGGATAAAATTCAATATTTGCTTGACATTTGTTGAAAAAATGATATAATAAAATATACTTTATATTTTTACCTTGGAGAAGATTTATGAAAAATATTGCAATTCTCGGTTTCGGAACCGTAGGATCGGGTGTTGCCGACGTTCTTGCGGCAAGCTGTAATAAAATATGCAGAGAAATACACGATACGGTAAACGTAAAATATATCCTCGACCTCAGGGATTTTCCCGAAAGTAAATACGCGGACAGAGTCGTTCACGATTTCGATATTATCTTGAATGATCCCGAGATCGAGCTCGTTTGCGAAACTATGGGCGGCACCAAGGTCGCTTTCGATTATACTCTTCGCGCACTCAATGCCGGTAAAAGCGTCGTTACCTCGAATAAGGAGGTCGTCGCCGCATACGGCAAGCTCCTTTGCGACGTTGCACGAGAAAAGGGAGTACGTTACCTCTACGAGGCTAGCGTCGGAGGAGGAATTCCGATCATCCGCACAATGAAGACCTCGCTCGGTGCAAACGAGATCTACGGCATCGACGGAATACTTAACGGAACTACTAACTATATCCTCACTCATATGAAGGAGGACGGCGCGTCGTTCGAGGAGGCACTCGCACAGGCACAGAAGAACGGATACGCGGAGCTCAATCCCAAGGCCGACGTTGAGGGCGATGATGCCTGCAGAAAGATCTGTATCCTTGCGGCACTTGCGTTCGGTGCGATGATCCCGCAGTCTCTCGTAAGCTGTGAGGGTATCTCGAGCGTCACTCTCGATACTATCGAGAGAGCGGAGAAGTTCGGCGGAAGCATTAAGCTTATCGCAAGCGCAAGACGTATGAAGGGCGAAAAGGTCGATATCTCGGTCGCTCCCTGCGTGGTCGCTCACGATAATCCGCTTTCCGGAGTTTCGGACGTCTTCAATGCGATAATGCTTCACGCGCAGCACCTCGGAGACGTTATGATGTACGGTAAGGGCGCAGGTAAGCTTCCTACCGCGAGCGCGGTCCTTTCGGATATAATCGAGGCAATAAAGGCAGGCAAGGGCTCCGAGCAGGAGACCTGGAATATCGCAGATCCCGGAATGCTCTCGGATAACGATAAGGTATCTGATACCTACTGCGTATATGTGCCCACGAGCTTTGCGGCTTCCGAGGAAAAGGTGCTTGCACTGTTCGGTAAGGCGGAGATCAAGTTCTCCGAGGGGTCGGGATTCGGATTTATCGTTGAAAATATATCGAGAAGCAAGATAAGAAAGAACCTTCACTCTATCGACGTCAAGGATTTCTCGGTCTTCAGATACGTTAAATAATGAAAAAGGTCGCTTTGGATTCAAGGCGACCTTTTTTTGTCTCATTTTGAGAAAAAATCAAGAGTGAGCCTTGATATCTCCTTTGCGTTTGATAAAATACATGGGGTGTTGATTATTGCCATCAGACCGACCGTGACATCGGTGAGGTCCCACATTACCTTGGTAGGACATACCGCACCTAAAAATACGCATAACGAATATGCGATGCAGTAAAAAATGCGTGATGCGGAATAATATTTGTGTTCCGAAAGCAGAAAATCAAGCCCTACGAGTCCATAGTAGAACCATCCGACCGTTCCCGCGACCGCGAAAAACAGTACCGATATGCTGAGAATATAGTCGGAGGAGCTTCCGCAATATTTGGAAAATGAGGAAAGCACGGCGTCCATGGCACCTGCCTCGGATAGATTCGGAGCGGCGATCAGAATAACGAGAGCACTTAACGTGCATAAAACCACAGTGTCGGCAAAAACCTCAAAAAGACCCCAAAAGCCTTGCGCCGCAGGATGCTCCGTGTCAGCGGCGGCGTGGGCGATCGGTGCGGTGCCGCAGCCTGCCTCATTAGTGATCAGACCTCGCGATATTCCGTATCTTATCGGACGCGCAAAGCAAATAAGAGAGCCGATGACACCTCCCGAAGCGGCAGAGAAGGTAAACGCCGATGAAAAAATATTCGCAAAGATTTTCGGCAGAGCGCCCACATTCGTGAATATAACGAAACACGATATAATAATATATACCGCACACGCGATCGGTATCACGATAGACGTAAACCGTGATATCCAGGAGTGCCCTCCTATTATTATAAGGAAGACGGCGAGCGAAAGAAGAGCTCCGCATAAGACAGGAGATACTCCGAGAACGCTGTCAAAGCACTCGCTTACCGCATCGGTCTGTAGCATCGCGCCGAGCGTAAAGGAGGTGCAGATGCAGAGAAGTGCAAAGATACGTCTTGCCGCTCCGCTTTTCAGATAGTACATAGCTCCGCCGATAAATGCCCCGTTTTTTTTCGTTCGGGTGGCAAGAGCAAGAACTATCTCCGAATATTTCAGTACCATTGAGAGAAGCGCGCCTACCCACATCCAGAAGACCGCACCCGCTCCGCCGAGAGCGATTGCCGCGGCGACACCCATCAGATTTCCGACTCCGAGCGTTCCCGCAAGCGCGACAGTTACCTCTCTTGTGGGTGAGCGCCCTGATGCGCCTTTTGTCCTTAGGATGCTTTTTAATATGCTCGGCAATCTCGTCAGATGAAAAAAACGTAGCTTCACACTCATGTAGATGCCGGAAAATATGAGTATCGAAACGAGTGAGGGTGAGATTATAAAATCGCTTGCGAAGGATATCAGAGCCATCGTGACCTCCTGCTTTCCGAAGTCTTTGTTTGATACTCTAAAATATGCGAAAATCGTCGGTTATATGCTGCGAGTGACAATCAAACGGCGTTAAATGTTAATTATGTGTGAATAATGCTCAAAACCTATTGAAAAAAAATAGAAAATATATACAATGATAAGTGTGCAGTTTAGCACTCGAAACGCACGAGTGCCAAAAATCAAAACTAAAGCAAATCAGAAAACGGAGGTTGATTTATTATGACTCTTAAGCCGCTTAGCGACCGTGTAGTAGTAAAAATGGTCGAAGCAGAGGAGACCACCAAGAGTGGCATTATTCTTACCGCATCCGCAAAGGAGAAGCCGCAGATCGCAGAGGTCGTGGCAGTGGGCCCCGGCGAGATCGGTGATGACGGCAAGCTTAAGCCGATGAACGTAAAGGTCGGCGATAAGGTTATTGCAAGTAAGTATTCGGGAACCGAGGTCAAGATCGACGGAACCGATTATACTATCCTCAAGCAGGGCGACATCCTTGCTATCGTAGAATAAAATAAAAAGGAGAAAATCACAATGGCTAAAGATATAGTATATTCCACAGACGCGCGCAACAAACTCAAGGCAGGTATAGATAAGCTTGCCGATACTGTTAAGATCACACTCGGACCGAAGGGAAGAAACGTAGTTCTCGATAAGAAATACGGCGCGCCCCTCATCACTAACGACGGTGTTACTATCGCAAAGGAGATCGAGCTTGACGATCCCATGGAGAATATGGGCGCACAGCTCGTAAGAGAGGTCGCTACCAGAACCAACGATATCGCAGGTGACGGAACCACCACCGCGACCCTTCTCGCTCAGGCATTTATTTCCGAGGGAATGAAGAACGTTACAGCGGGTGCTAACCCCATGGTCATCCGTAAGGGTATCCAGAAGGCAGTAGATAAGGCTGTAAACGCGCTTATCGCAAGCTCGCAGAAGGTAAACGGCTCCGACGATATCGCACGCGTAGGCGCGATCTCCTCGGGAGACAGTGAGATCGGCGCTCTTATCGCGGACGCTATGAAGCAGGTAAGCGCTGACGGCGTTATTACCGTTGAGGAATCCAAGACCGCAGACACCTACTGCGAGGTAGTAGAGGGTATGCAGTTCGACAGAGGATACCTCTCTCCCTATATGGCAACCGATATGGATAAGATGGAAGCGGTCATCGACGATGCTTATATCCTTATCACCGATAAGAAGATCTCCAATATCCAGGATATCCTTCCTCTGCTCGAACAGGTCGTTCAGGCAGGCAAGAAGCTCCTTATCATCGCAGAGGACGTAGAGGGCGAGGCTCTTACTACTCTCGTGCTCAATAAGCTTCGCGGAACCTTCGTTTGCGTAGCGGTCAAGGCTCCCGGATTTGGCGACAGAAGAAAAGAGATGCTCCGCGATATCGCTATCCTCACCGGTGGCGAGGTGATCACCGAGGAGCTCGGACTTGACCTTAAGGAAGCAACTATGATGCAGCTCGGTCATGCAAGACAGGTCAAGGTAAATAAGGAAAACACCATTATCGTAGGCGGCGACGGAGATGCGGCTGAGATCAAGGCAAGAGTTGCTCAGATCAAGACCGCAATCGATACCACTACCTCCGATTTCGACCGCGAAAAGCTTCAGGAGAGACTCGCAAAGCTCGCAGGCGGCGTAGCGGTCATCAAGGTCGGCGCGGCTACCGAGGTAGAGATGAAGGAAATGAAGCTTCGTATCGAGGACGCCCTCAACGCTACCAAGGCGGCAGTTGAAGAGGGAATAGTTCCCGGCGGCGGAGTTGCATACCTTAACGTTATAGATGACGTAAACGAGCTTCTTAAGACAGTAGACGGCGACGAAAAGATCGGCGTTATGATCGTAAGAAAGGCACTCGAGGCTCCTATCCGTCAGATTGCCGAGAACGCAGGATTTGAAGGATCGGTCATCGTTGATAAGATCCTCCGTTCGCGCAAGAAGGGATTCGGATTCGATGCGGCAAGCGAAAAGTATGTTGATATGTTCGAGTCGGGAATCGTTGACCCTGCAAAGGTAACGAGAAGCGCACTCCAGAACGCGGCTTCGATCGCATCCACCGTTCTTACCACCGAGGCAGTAGTTGCAGAGAAGAAGGAAGATAAGAAGGCGGCAGAGGCTGCAGCCGCTGCGGCAGCCAATATGGGCGGCGGAATGTATTAAGGGAACGCCAAGGGGTCACCCTCTTGGAACCCCTTTTTGAAAAAAGGGGTTCCAAACCTCCCCAAAAACTTTACTAAAAAAGAAAGCTATGAGAATTTCGTCTCATAGCTTTTTTGTTTTGAATTATCGATAGGCAATAAGCGACAACTGAAAATTGTGAAAAGTTCAACTTGTGGTTTCTTGTGTTGCAAAAGAGAATGTGTTAAAATAAAACAAACAGTGTGAAAGCACTTGAATTATTACTTTTTAGTACTTAAGGAGGGCTATGTATGAAAAAAATTTTGTTAGGACGTAGCGTCAGTATGCTACTAGTGCTGACAATGGTGATGACATTGTTCTTTTATGTTAACACCGGCGCTGTAGCTTCTGACGGAAATGTTGATGACGCAGTGAGCAATAAGGCAGAAATGATCGCGGCTTGGAATTTTGATCAGATCAAGGACGGCAAGGTCGAGGATATATCGGGTAACGGTTATCACGCGACGCTCAGCGGAGGTCCGACTTTAGTTGACTCTTTGTACGGTAAGGCTATGAGCTTTGACGGTGTAGACGATCTCGCAATTGCCGATATGAAGGACGAGATGAATTTTACTGCCGAGGACAGTTATTCTATTACCGCGTGGGTAAAGACTAAAGGAAATAACGGTTGGTGCCATATATTTGGTAAAGGTCGCTCCGAGAACGGAATGGGATATATCGGTCTGTGGACAGATAGCAACAATAATTTTCACTGCGCAACGGGCGGAGGACATATCGATGCGACAAATGACGGAAAGTGGCATTGTATTACCATAACGCAAGACGGCTTTTTGGGCGAGCGTGTTCTGTACGTTGACGGAGTGAAGGCCTCCACGGGAGTATCTTATAAGATCGATGCAAATACAAGGTTCGTTATGGGAGGTCTTACCGGCAATAGAGAGATGGCTAAGTGCCTGCTTGATAACGTTAAGATCTATAAAGGTGTTTTGTCAGATTCGGAGATACAAGCACTGAATATTCCCAAAATGGAACTGCTCGGAAAATGGAGCTTTGATAGTGGCAGTGCCGTTGACGGCTCGGGTAGAAACCATAACGGAACTATTGAAGGAGCAACTGTAGTAGACGGACTGTTCGATAAAGCACTTAGCTTTGACGGTAACGATCAGGTTAAGATCCCCAATAGCGCGGATTTTAATTTTACAGAAAAAGATAGCTATACCATAACCTGCTGGGTTAAGGGTAAAGGTCTCGGTAAGTGGGAAGTTATTATGTCGAAGGGGCGTAATCTGGGCGGAAATTATTATGGATTTTGGATAGACGGAGAAAACAATTATCATGTCGGTATAAAAAGTGATAATGACAGGCGTGATAATATTAACACTACCGCTCAGGCCGACGGTCGTTGGCATCATTTGGCATATACTGTTGATGCCCAAAGTAAAATTTGTATGATGTTCGTGGACGGTGAGTTTGTGGGATCAAGCTCTACTGTTTCTAATGTAAGTAATTCGGGTGATCTGTATATCGGTTCTTTCGGTAACGGTGAATATTATACAGGTATTATCGATGAGGTCTGCATCTACAATTCATCTATGACTGCTGATCAGATTCGTAAGGTCAGTGGTGCAGTGACAGAGAAGGCAGAAATGATCGCGGCTTGGAATTTTGATCAGATCAAGGACGGCAAGATCGAGGATATATCGGGAAACGGTTATCACGCGACACTCAGCGGAGGTCCCGCTTTAGTTGACTCTTTGTACGGTAAGGCTATGAGCTTTGACGGTGTAGACGATCTTGCTATTGCCGATATGAAGGACGAGATGAATTTTACTGCCGAGGATAGCTATTCTATTACCGCGTGGGTAAAGACTAAAGGAAATAACGGTTGGTGCCATATCTTGGGTAAAGGTCGCTCCGAGAACGGAAATGGATATATCGGTCTGTGGACAGATAGCAACAATAATTTTCACTGCGCAACGGGCGGAGGACATATTGATGCGACAAATGACGGAAAGTGGCATTGTATTACCATAACGCAAGACGGCTTTTTGGGTGAGCGTGTTCTGTACGTTGACGGAGTGAAGGCCTCCACGGGAGTATCTTATAAGATCGATGCAAATACAAGGTTCGTTATGGGAGGTCTTACCGGCAATAGAGAGATGGCTAAGTGCCTGCTTGATAACGTTAAGATCTACAAGGGTGTTTTGTCTTATGACGAAATACAGTCGATGAATAATAAGCCTTGCTATAAGCTTACGTTTGAAATTGACGAGGGCGCAGAAATTCTGCTTTTAGGTGAAAACGATAAGGTTGAAGCTGTTTCAGAAGGCACGTTTGAAGTTCCCGAAGGTGAATACGGATACATAGTATCAAAAAAAGGATATGCACAGATTCGAGGTAGAGTTACTGTAACTAAAAATGGTGGACACGTAGATGCTACCGGAATGAAGGTGTTCAATAAAACACTGGGATATGTTGTGCCCGAAAAGGATGTCATCGATCGCATAAAGGGCGGATGGATGGGAGAAGCCGCAGGCGTTGCGTGGGGCGCACCTACCGAGTTCCAATACGTACAGAAATGTATTACCGATACAGCGGTTCCGGTATGGTATCCCGATCGTATTACCTCGGTTCTGAATCAAGACGATCTGTTTGTGGAGATTCCGTTCTTGCAGGCATATAAAGAAAATGGACTGAATGTTAATTGGAATATCATAGGTAACACCTTTAAAAATACCACGTATTGGCTGGCTCACGCGAATGCAGCAGCTCGCCAAAACCTTAAAAACGGCATTACTGCTCCTTGGTCAGGTCACTATCTCTATAACGTCCACTGTGACGATATTGATTGGCAAATTGAGGTGGATTCTACGGGAATGGCAGCATTTGGACAGCCTGCAATAGCACAAGAGGCTGCATGGCGTATGGGACACGTTATGAACTATGGAGATGGAGTGTACGGAGGAGTGTTTGTGGGTACTATGTATGCTGCAGCAGGTACTGCTCAGACATTTGACGAGATTATTGAAAACGGTATTAACTCTGTTCCAAAGGGCACTCAGTTCCGTACAATGATGGAAAAAGTGCTTAACTTCTATAAAGATAATCCCGATAGCACGTGGCTTGATTGCTGGCTTATGCTGGAAAAGGATCCCGAAAGCCACAATGACCGTTGTCCCGAGGGTGATAACGGCGCGGCGCTTAATATAGATGCAAGGCTAAACTCTGCATATATCCTTATAGGACTTTTGTACGGCGAGCAGGATCTTGAGGCTACAATGCGTATTTCTATGCAGTGCGGTCAGGATTCGGATTGCAACCCCTCTTCTGCGGGAGGTATCCTTGGTGCATATTTAGGTCTCAGCAATATGGCTGAAAAGTGGTATTCCGCTATGAATTGGGAGGGTAATTACACAGGCTATAGTAATTTTAATACAAATGACTGTGTTGAATATAACTTGGAGATCGCAAAAGATACCCTTCTGTTTGCCGGAGGAGCTATAGATGAAAACGGAAACTGGCATATTCCGTATAATCCTGCAAAATCTTTGATAGTTGAGCAGCGTCCCATAGACGAAACCAATCCTGCCCCTGTGCTTAGTGTTAAGGTTACCCCTGTTTCAAGCGATCGCACGGGAATGCTCTTTGATTTCAGTGCACAAGCGACTGATGCTGACGGTGTAAAGGATTATCAGTGGTTCTTCGGAGATCTTAGTTTTAGCTCCGGAGCCAATCTTACGCATACCTATACACATGAAGGAACCTATTACGCAGTTTGCTATACCACAGATGCATTAGGTAACACTGCCTGGAAGCAGGTCGAGATTGTTGTTGAGGAAAAGGAAGGGATTCTGATGGCAAATGCTATTACGATCGATGCTTCCGAATCCGCTTTTGCCGATCTGGATGCGGATATCAAGTTTGATGGCGAGGTTACTTGGTCCTCTTCTGATGAGAAGGTCGCAATCGTTGATAGTAACGGAGTTGTTATTGCCAAAGGAAACGGAGTTGCCGAGATAACTGCAGTAGGCGGTGGATATACTGCAAAATGTGTAGTAACAGTGACAAACTTTGAAGCACACAAGCATACTATGATCCACAATGACAGAGTTGCTCCTACTTGCGAAGAGCCCGGAACCAAGGAGTTCTGGACCTGCAAGAACTGTAACAAGAACTTTGCAGACAAGGACGGCAAAGAGGTTATAGTAAACCTCGAAATCTCCGCTCTTGGACACGATCTTATCCACCACGAGTCTACCTCCAACTGTATGGAAGCCGGCAATGGCGAGTACTGGGAGTGCGGCGAGTGCGGACTTCTCTTCGCTGACGAAGACGCAAAGCAGGAGATCAACGAGATCCCCGCAGGCGAGATCAACGATAACCACGTTAACACTATCGACGATGCAACTGTCGGACACGACGAGTATAGCCACTGGTACGAGTGCGAGTGCGGTGACATTCTTGACACCAACGAGCACGACGAGGCTGGCGAAAACGGCGCGTGCAGCGTATGCGGATATAAGGCTCCTGCAACCGATACCGGCGATATGACTGCTATAATCGCTATCGTTGCCATCGTTGCTATCGTAGCAGTTCTCGGATGCGGCGTAGTTTTCACCGTATCAAGGAAGAGGATCTGAGTACAAACTGTATGACCTAAAAAACGGGCCACCGTCGCCTCTGCATTCTTAGCGGAGAAAACACGAACACCACCAAGGATTTTTCTTTGGTGGTGTTTTTCCATTGGCGGTAGCTTTCCAAAGCCTCCCTCCGAGAGGTAGCGAAGCGGCGCGAGGGTAGTGAATGACACCACGGTGTGGTGTCAGAGCCCGAGCGTGACCGAGCCGAAGCGAGACGGGGGACCGCGATAGCGTGACGGAAGGAGCCTGCGTGACTTTGGAGTTTTGATAAGCTTTATTATAACGCGCTCTCCCTCACCCGACTCCGTCGGGATCTCCCTCCCGGAGGGACCTTCTTATGTTCATCTATGACTTGTCGTTTTTCCTGACAAGCACTGCATTTGTGGACACAAATGCAAATACGGCATACCTCTTTCGAGATATACCGTATTTTTGAAAACTGTCCTTTAGAGTGACGCTCTAAAGGTGTCTCGTTTTTTGTAAATTTGTTTCTGTGATTTTTTTCAAAAAAATCAAAAATTTTTTCAAAAACCCCTTGACAAATCTATATATATGTGTATAATATAAACAGTAACAGTAATCATTACTATTAAGGAGGTCGAAACGATATGAGAGATACCGTACAGAAAAGGGAAATACTCACCTTTCTCAGAGCAAAAAGACAGCATTACAGTGCTGCTCAGATCTACGATGCGGTTCGCACAAAGGTGCCGAATCTCAGCCTCGGTACGGTCTACCGTAATCTCGGTCATCTTCTCGAAGACGGCGAGATAATCTCGGTCGAGACCTCCGATAAATGCGTGTACTATGACGGCTTCATTCAGGACCACGCGCACTTCGTCTGCGACGGATGTAAAAATATATTCGATTTCCCGCTTAAAATGGATATAGCAAGCGAGGTTCTTGACGCGGGATTTTCGGTAGAGTCCGAGAAGGTTGTCTACTACGGAAAATGTAAAAATTGCAGAGATGCAAGAATATAAAATCAAAAATTATTTTTTATTTAAAAGGAGAAAAAAGGTATGAAAAAGTTTGTATGTTCGGTTTGCGGTTACGTTCACGAGGGAGACGCTGCTCCCGACAGATGCCCCGTATGTAAGGTTCCCGCTGAAAAGTTCAAGGAGATGGAAGCAGACGCTCCTCTTGCAGCAGAGCACGAGTACGGAATCTACGCTACGACCGTAAAGAATAACCCCGATATCAGCGAAGAGGATAAGAAGTACATATTCGAGCAGCTTATGGCTAACTTCAACGGAGAGTGCTCCGAGGTCGGTATGTATCTCTGTATGGCAAGAATCGCTCATAGAGAAGGCTACCCCGAGATCGGTCTCTACTGGGAGAAGGCAGCATGGGAAGAGGCAGAGCACGCTGCAAAGTTCGCAGAGCTCCTCGGCGCAGATCTCGAGCCCAACATGAAGGCTACCACCAAGGATAACCTCGCATGGAGAGTTGACTGCGAGTACGGCGCTACCGCAGGTAAGTTCGACCTTGCTAAGTGCGCAAAGAAGAATAACCTCGACGCTATCCACGACACCGTTCACGAGATGGCAAGAGATGAGGCAAGACACGGCAAGGCTCTCGAAGGACTTCTCAAGAGATACTTCGGCTAATTCGAAAAATCCTTACCACACAAGGAAATATTTTGAAGAGCGACTGTTTCGGTCGCTCTTCTTTTTTGCGTTTTCATACTTTCTTTTTTGGGCTTTTGAGTCGTGTTTCCAACGAAAGTTGTGGAAGGTTATTGGAAGTTTTGCCCTCCCCTCTTCCCTTTCCGGGGTGATTTTTGGAAGTTGGAAATTTGGAAGTTTTGGAGTAAATATATTATAGCAAAAAAGCCCGCTCTTGTAAGCGGGCTTTGAGGTTTGTTTGCGAAACAGTTGCGAATTCATTTGTTAAACAACAATCCTACAGCTACCACCGCCTGTTAATTCCTTGGTAACAACAATTTGTTTATCGATCTTTGTCTTCAACTCTCCAACATGCGAAATGATACCAACAAGGCGATTGCTATCGGTCAATTCCTGCAGGGTTGCGATCAAATGATTTTATAGATTGAAAAGAAGCAGATTTTATGGTATAATAAAGACAAGATAATAAATGGTACAATTTATCGCAGTAAATCAAATAGAAAAGGACGGAACCATGAGCGTCATAAAGAAAAAAGAGACAGGGGAGTTTGATCTTGATGTCGATTATTTTATCAATAGAGTTGATTTAAAAAAGCCTGAAAAAGAGCATACGCATAGGTTCATAGAGTTGGTCTATACCTTAAGCGGTAAGGGTGTTCACAAAATTGACGGAACTGAATACCGTGTGAAGAGCGGAGATATGCTTATCGTAAATTATTACTGTTCCCATTCTGTTAATCCGATAGAGAATTTCAGTTATGTGGACATCATGCTTAAGCCCGAATATGTAAACGATACGTTGAAAGGTACTGAGGATGTTTTTCTGCTGCTCAATCTCCGAGATTTTTCCGATTTTTCCAACAGTATTATAAAGGATAACTTGTTGCTGCATTTTGACGGCGAGGAAAGGAAAAAGATAGAATTTTTGCTGGACTGGACAAGGGAAGAGCAAAGCAATAATGCTCCGGCAAGAAATCTTATCATGTATTCGTCTCTTTCCATGATTTTGAGTCTCGTATTTAGGAAGATGACCGAAAAACAAAGCGTGAGGGTTTCGCTAAACGAACATCTTCTCACTTATATGGAACGCAACTGCGCGAATCGGTTGTCAATAAACGAGATAGCTGCAAGCTGTGGATATACGACAGAACATTTCTCAAGAATATTTAAAGAATATGCAGGGCGTTCTCCAATGTTATACATCAACGAATGCAGAATCAACAAGGCAAAGAAGATGCTGACGGAAACGGATAAGCCAATCGAGGCAATAATATACGAATGTGGTTTTTCAAACAGAACTGCCTTTTTTAAGAGGTTTTGTGAAAGCGTGGGCGTAACGCCGTTGCAGTACAGGAAAAATCAAAAATGAATACTTTTTGTATCATAAATATACCTTGTTTCAAATCCCGCGGCGCGATATAATTAAATAAAAATCAATTATGCTGCGGAGGTACAAAATGAAAAAATACGACGTTGCGGCTATAATATGGCCATCCTACACAGGCGATGAGAAGAGAGCCAGGATATTCTGGCCCGAGGGTTACGGAGAATGGCAGACGGTAAAGGCTGTTCAACCTAAATTTGAAGGGCATAAGTGGCCAAGAAAGCCCCTTTGGGGATATGTGAACGAGGCTGATCCCTTCGTTATGGAAATGCAGATCGAGGCTGCTGTAAGCCATGGAGTCAATACGTTTATCTACGATTGGTATTGGTATGACAATCAGCCGTTTCTCGAGCAGTGCCTTGATAATGGATTCCTTAAGGCGAGAAATAACCATAAGATGAAGTTCTATCTTATGTGGGCAAATCATACGGCATCGACCCTGTGGGATACCCGTACTGCCGACGATAATTTTCCTGTATGGGATGGGGCAGTGAACAGAGAGATATTCAACAATATCGTTCACAGAACCATAGAAAAATATTTTAAGCATCCGTCCTATTACAAGATTGACGGAAAACCCGTATATATGCTTTTTGATCTTGAAAACCTTGTCCGTGGACTTGGCGGCGTTGAAGAAACTTGGAGAGCTTTGGACTATTTCCGTGAGGAGACCGTAAAGGCGGGATTCCCCGGACTTGAATTGCACCTTACTATCAGAAGTCGAGAGTACATGTCGAAGATGCTTGACGATAAGACGGATATACTTACCTTTATAAATAAAACGGGATTTGACGGCGTGACCCATTACCAGTATTTTGATTTTGCAAGGGATTTCATGCAGAACGGTAAGCCCTATTCCGAGATTATAGATATCGTTAAGACTGAATGGCAGTATATTAAAGAAAACGTTAATTCCGTATACTATCCGCACGTATCAGTGGGCTGGGATTCAAGCCCGAGATTTAAGAAGTTCCATCCGAGATTCATTACAGATAATACCCCCGAAAACGTTCAGAAGGGATTTGAGCTGGCAAAGGCTTATGTTGATGAAGGAAACGGCTTACGCGCTCCTCTGATCGTGGTAAATGCATGGAATGAGTGGACAGAGGGTAGTTATCTTGAACCCGATGACCTTTACGGCTACGGATATTTAGAAGTCATTAAAAAGGTATTTACTTAATTTGGTGCTAACACCGCGACGAAGCTCGCCATGGCAAGGCTCTCGAAGGACTTCTCAAGAGATACTTCAAGTAATGCTTAAAAGCTAATAAAATCAAGGCTTAAAGCACCGAAGAGCGACCCAACGGGTCGCTCTTTTTTGCTTTGTATTTGGAAAAAATCATTGGTCTTTTGTGACCTGAAAATTATTTTGAAAATGCTTGACTTTTTTACCACCCTGTGTTAAAATGACGGTGAATCGGGCATATTTCCGATCAAAAAATCGTCTAAATGGAGGTTTATATGAATCGAAGAATCGGTTATATCGGATTTGGCTACATTGCGGGAGGCTATCATTACACAACAGCGATGAGGGAAGACGTTCCCTTTGTCCCCACAGCTGTATATGACATCAATAGTGATGCCCGTGCGCTGGCAGAGGAGCGCGGCTTAAAAACCTTTGATAACCTGACAGATTTTCTTGCATCGCATCTTTTTGACCTTGTAGTCGTTGCCGTTCCCAATCAGTATCATTGCGAATATACCTGCGCCGCTCTTACGGCGGGATATCATGTGCTTTGCGAAAAGCCGGTTGCAATGACCGTTTCGGAATTAGAGAAAATGATTGCATGCGCCGAGGCGGCCGGCAAAATGTTTACAGTACATCACAATCGCCGGTTTGATACGGACGCACTGATCGTAAAGGAAGTTTTGGCTTCCGGAAAGCTCGGAACTCCGATCACGGTAGAGGCGCGCGTTCACGCTGAAAACGGGGGCGGACAGACGTTCGGTTGGCGAATGTTTTCAGATCACGGCGGCGGATTTTTCGGGGATTGGGGTATCCACGTTTTGGATCAGGTGCTTGATATTGTTCGCTCTCCCATCCACTCGGTGTATGGAGTGGTGAGAACGCTCCGTACTCCTGATGCAGGCGAGGATTATACGAAGATCGTCATTACCTTTAAGGACAATCTTGTCGCACAGATAGAAGCATCTGACCTTGCGCCTCTGCCTCTGCCTAAGTGGATCGTGTACGGTGATCGCGGCGCTTTGCGCGTGAATGGAACTTGCAACGATACGGGTACTCTTCGTTGTATCGCTCAGTCACACACGGAAGAAGTTGATACCCTCGTCTATCCGAACGAAACGGTTGAAAAACGCACCTATAGCCAACTCATTGTAGATAAATGGGAGGAAACGACTGTTCCCGAAACGCCCGTTACACAGGACTGGGCAAAGCTCTATCTCAATCTTGCGGCATATCTCGACGGAAAAGAGGCGCTTGCGGTTACGCCCGAAAGCGTGCTTCGTTGCTTCCGCGTGCTTGAAGCCGCTAAGTACTCCTCTGAAACGGGAGAGGCTGTACTGTTCTGACACGTTCTGACAACTTGACTGTGTGAAGCTTGCTTTCTCGCCCGGTGGATCTTCGTCGGATGCGGCAAGGCTCTCGAAGGACTTCTCAAGAGATACTTCGGCTAATAACGAAAATTCAATAAAACGTAAAAGGCTGCGGGAAATAACTCCCGTAGCCTTTTGCTTTAGCTGATAAGTTTTTTAAAAAAGTTTGAAAAGGCGAAAATCGTTATACTATATGTTACTATTGTTATATCAATTTCGTAAAATTTAGTATATAATAGAGGTGTAAAAAATCCAAAGAAAGGTCACAAAAAAGTTAAAATTAGTGTAATTATCACAAATTGGAGCTTGTGAAAAGATCATTTGAGATTTTTTATAAAATAATTTTATGGGGGAAAAAATGAAACGAGTATTAAGTTTAACTCTCGTGCTTGTCGTTTTAATGGGTGTATTTGCAACAATTCCTGTTGTTGCGGAAGCAGCCACGCCCGCAACATTCACAGCTTCTGATCGGTATACCACATCAGAGGTTCCCGAAGCGACAGCAAGAACGTTTGAAGCCTGGATAAGCGTTTCCACAAGAGCACGTGCCGGAATTATTGTCGGTAACTATTATGGAGACGGAAATTACAACGGCGTAAGCAAAGCAAGCGTGAATTTTGAGTTGCGTGAAGGTGGGAATCCTTCTATTTGGTGGAAGCCTACCAGTTCGTCCGCATCTCAATCACTTCGGTTTTCCGATGTAGACGTTGCTACGGGTCAAAAGCTCCACCTTGCCGTTACCTTTAGTACAACAGAAGTAAAATGCTACGTAAACGGGGAACTGAAGCAGACCCTTACCGGAGATTTTGCCGATCTGGCAGCAGAACAAATGAACAATTTTGCTGTCGGCGGAGATCTCAGAAACGGGAATATTCAGAATTTCAAGGGAAATATTTATTCCGTAGCTGTCAGCTCTGACGTCAAAAGCGCAGATCAGATCGCGGCAGATATGAAATCGGTTGATTACACCTCGGATTCACTTCTTTTCGCGTATGATCTCACTCAGACCGGAAACGAGCGTCTGCGCGATCTTTCGGTAAACCAGAATCATCTTACGTACACAAATCTTTCCGACTCGACGAAAAATGCAAGCTTCGTCGAGACACAGGGACTCACATTTTCTGCCGGTGAACTTTATGAGCTTTCTAAACCTCTGAGCGAGGTTCCGATTACTTTCGAGGCAACCGTTATGGTTCCCGAGGGAACGGGAAGGGCAGGTGTTATTCTTGCCAATTACAAAAACGATGGTACGGGTTGTCTTAATCTCGAACTTCACCACGGCGGTGCTATTCGTATGTTTCAAATAGATAAAGCCGGAGTTCGTCATGACATCTACCTTTCGGGCGCTGTTCCGTCTGATGGCAAATGGCATAACATTGCCGTCGTTTCGGAGGGAACTTCGATCCACTGCTACGTTGACGGAGAGCTTGCAGGTACTACCGCCGCTACACTTACCGGTGAAATAACTACGAACAATCTTTGTGTCGGCGGAGATCTCAGAGACGGAAATGTTCAGAATTTCAAGGGTCGTATAAAATCCGTGTCCGTTTACTCCGATATACGTACATCTGATGAGATAAAAGCAGACCGTTTCGAGCTCGACACAAACGATCTGGTCGTTGCGTACGATTTCACAAATAGCGGTAACGACAGACTGCGCGATCTTTCGGGCAACGACAATCATCTTATCTATAAGAACTCAACTCAGACGGAAACCTACGTAAGCGGACTTGAATTTGTTGCTGACGACATCTATAAAGTATCAAAGCCGCTCAGCGCTGCTCCCCTTACATTTGAGGCAAGCGTTATGCTCCCCACAACGCTTGATTCTTCCGACAGAGTCGGCGGTATTCTCGCAAATTATTCGGTAGACGGCGTTAATTGCCTTAATTTCGAGCTTACCTTCGGCGGTACAGTTCGTATGTATCAGGTGGATAAGACGGGGGCTGTACATGATATTTATCTTGGAGCTTCTGTTCCTTTTGACGGAAAGCTGCATCACGTTGCCGTCGTTTCGGACGGAACACAGCTTCATTGCTATATAGACGGCGTTCTTGCAAACAGTGTAGCCAATACTCTTACGGCCGAAGTTACTACAAATAATTTGTGTGTCGGCGGAGATCTCCGTCCCGGTAATGGCAGATATTTTAAAGGAAAGATAGCATCCGTGGCTCTCTATTCCGACGTGAGAAGTGCTACCGAGATCGCTTCCGATGTTACGACTCTCGACACTGACAATCTTATTTTAGCGTATAATTTTGAAGAAGACCCCACTAAGAATGCATATGAAGATCTTAGCGGAAACGGATGTACTCTTAATCTTTATCAGACGTGGATGGACAGTTATGACGAACCGACCGATTATGCATATTCATTTGCAGTTATCGGAGATACTCAGATCGTTGCAAGAGATTATCCTGAAAACTTCCCTGACATATATGACTGGATATCCTCAAACGTAAGCTCCAAGAATATAAAATTCGTCATGGGTCTCGGTGATATAACAGATCTCGATAGCTCAGCCGAATGGGCGCTTGCCAAAGCAAATATAGCAAAGCTCGATGGTGTGGTTCCATACAGCCTTGTTAGAGGAAATCACGATTCGGCTGCTAATTTTACCGGTACCTTCCCCTCAAACGGAACGTATGCTTCCTACCTTAAGGGAACGTATGATGGAAACACCTTCAACTCTTGGCAGGAGCTCATCATAGGTGATATTAAGTATATTATAATGGCACTTGACTACGGCGCAAGTGATGATGTTCTTGCGTGGGCAGGAGATGTCATTGCCGCACATCCCGAGCACAATGTTATAATTACAACGCACGCATATCTCTATCGTGACGGAACGACTCTCGACGCAGGAGACGTATGCCCTCCCTCGACTTCCGGCGGATACAACAACGGAGATCAGATTTGGGATAAGCTTGTATCTAAGTACGAAAACATAACGCTCGTTCTCTCGGGTCACGATCCTTGCAACAATATAGTTACTACTCAAACTGCAGGTGTAAACGGAAACATAGTAACGCAGATGATTATCGACCCTCAGGGTCTTGATGCTTCTGTCGGCGCTACCGGAATGGTTGCAATGCTCTATTTCTCCGAGGACGGAAAAGATGTTCAGGTAAGATACTACTCTACTGTAAGAAATCAGTATTTTATGAACGAGAACCAGTTTGACATGGAGATAGACGTTGTTAGCTGCGCACATAATCTTATTCATCACGAAGCAAAAGCGCCTACGTGCACTGAGGAAGGAACTATTGAGTATTGGTCTTGTGCCGGAGTGTGCAAGAAGAACTTTAAAGATGCGGCAGCAACCGAGGTGGCTACAGATCTTGTAGTTCCCAAACTCGGACACACAATGACCGAGCATGCCGCAAAGGCTCCAACTTGTACCGAGGACGGAACT
>JAFTUC010000016.1 GCA_017466445.1 Clostridia bacterium | reverse complement strand
TGCGAATTTCCGACCGCTCTCAGAGGCATCACCGATAAGCACGTTATCATAGCCTCCTCCCGCATATATCGTATATGTCAGCGGCTTTTTAACGTCTTCCTCAGTATCGTTTTTGCCGCCCGTATCGTTGTTTTCCTTCTTACCCGGCGCAGAGCACGAGCAAAGGAGCATTACGAGAATCAAAGACAGTGCTAACAGTTTTTTCATTTTATTTACCTCCTTACGGTATGTTCAAATATTGGGTTGTATCACCGACATAATATATCGGATATATATAATCCTGACCGCCGCTTGAAGTTCCACTTCCATCGGTACTACTGTTATCGCCAAAAACATTCACATACTTTATTTTTGCGGCCAAATTTGCTTCAGTTATAGCAGTTTGTATATTTTTACCATTTGCTATTTCACTAATGAAAACATAAAGCCACTCATTGTTTACAGAAGTTTTTACTGTTTCGGTCGTTCCCATAACAAATTGTGCTCCGCATTCGTACGTTACATTCACTAAATTATACTCATCCAAATTGCCTATGGAAAGTCCGGTTGAACAGCCCAAATAAAGTACACATCGCACATTTTTCAAACCGTTATTTGAAAAAGACCCAACAGCGCGTGATGTTATTCCTGTTACATCTTCGTAAGTTTCTGCATATTGAACATCTGCGAATATATTACCCACGTTATATCCGGATGAATTAAAGAAGATAAGTGTTCCCGTTGTACCATGTCCCCTGAATACAAATATATCAGATGAATTTAATAGAGTATGTGCTTCTACCGCAGATGAGTTAATGTAATATGTAGCATCATATCCCATATCACTCATTATTTCTTCAAAATAATCATTATTTGCGGTGGAATTGTATCGACCATTATTACTACCATCCGGATAATTAAACGAAAACAGATTCGCATTACCCTTATCAATATTCATAAACGACCAGAAGCAATCAGCGCCGAGAGTACTTGTCAGATATACACTGCCGTTTGAATTTGATGCGACATAATCAGTACCCTGCTTTATAGTGTACGTTCCGCTGAATTCGTAATAGCTACTCGTACTCGGATAGGTAACTCTTTCGAGCGTAAATCTTCCGAAGCTGACATCCTGAGGATACGGATACGCGCTCACCGAAAGGTAATATGTCGACATACCGTATCCGTACGGATTTACCGCACCTATAAACGATACTTGGTTCGTTCCGGACGGCGTAGCATACCACTGCTTTGAGTAAGTATATCCGCTTGAGGGCATAAACGATGTCGTAATAAGATCACCTGTAGTAACCGTCGACGGCATATCAAGATATCTTCCCGTATCGGCACTCATGATATAATAAATACCGTTTGAGTCTATACCGGGCGCGTAGAATGATCCGCTCGCACTCACGCCCAGCACCGACATTCCCATGATCATAACAATTACGAGCAACAAAGGTATTATTTTCTTTATTAAATTTTTCATATTTTTACCTCCATAAAGATTTTTGGGTTTGTTGTACCTATTATTTATGAAAGTAATTTTACCACATCGTTATCACCTCCTATTTACCAAACTTTCTGCCGATTATCTTCTGTAATCTGCATTTTTATCACCTCCAAAATTGTTTTCACCTATACAGACACCTTTTTTATCAAAAAAATTCGCTGAATTTCAAAAAAGGTTTGTTATTTACAAAAAATTCATATTTTTTCGCTGTCGGAGTCCCGAGGCATCGAAAAAAGCGCACAGAGAGACCGTTAAGATCCCTTCCGTGCGCTCAAAATGCATCTAACAAATCGGATATTCAAATCATCAAATGCCACTTTGGCTATTTTCGGGATCCGCCTTCTTCGTTTCCCTTCTGTTTACAGTATATCATATATGGCATATCCTGTCAATGTGTGATACTGCACAAAGATGGGAGGCAGTTTTTGTGAGATCATACAATCCGTTTTGGCAGTTAAAACAGGAAAAACTCTGTGCGAAAACGCGACAAAGGTAATATTTTTTCAAAAGAATCGCAAAAAAACACATTTTTCTCTTGACAAAGCGTTTTTCGTATGCTATAATCTGTCAAGTAAATCACTTTACACCTATACTCGCACGGAAAGGGGAGGGTCGGAATGCTCGAAAAGGGCGTAAATATTTCACTGCTCCTCGACACGTACGGTCCGCTTCTCACCGAGCGCCAATGCGAGATAGTCAGCATGTACAGAAACGACGATCTTTCTCTCGGAGAGATATCCGAGCTGACAGGCATCACCCGTCAGGGAGTCAGCGAGTGCATCCGCAAGGCGGAGAACGCTCTTATCTCATACGAGGAAAAGCTCGGTCTCCAAAAGGCCTACGAGGCGAGAAAGGACATCCTTCGGGACGTTCGGGAGAGCATCGCAGGACTTGAGCGTGACGGTATGATCTCTTCCGAGCACGCAAGCAGTATCATACTGTCGCTTGAAAAAGCAGAAAACTGATAAGCCTTACCCGGAGGTAAAATAAATGGCTGTATTCCAAAGCCTCGCCGAAAAGCTCGGCAACGCCTTCAAAAAGTTCAGAAGCAAGGGCAAGCTCACCGAAGCGGACGTAAAGGCGGGCATGCGCGAGGTCAAGCTCGCACTGCTCGAGGCGGACGTAAACTACAAGGTAGTCAAGGATTTTATAAAGACGGTCACCGAAAGAGCGGTCGGCGCGCAGGTCCTTGAGAGCCTTATGGCAGAGCAACAGATAATCAAAATAGTAAACGAGGAGCTCACCGCTCTGATGGGCGGCACGGTCGAAAAGCTCACGATATCCCCAAAGCCTCCGACGGTCGTAATGATGGTCGGTCTTCAGGGTGCGGGCAAGACCACGCACGCCGCAAAGATCGCGGGATACTTCAAAAAGCAGGGCAAGCGTCCACTGCTCGTAGCCTGTGACGTTTACCGTCCCGCCGCTATCACGCAGCTCAAGACAGTCGGTGCGCAGCTCGACATTCCCGTATTCTCCCTCGGTGACAAGGAAAGTCCGGTCACGATATCAAAGGAAGCGCTCAAGTTCGCCGCAAAGAACGGCAACGACATGGTCTTCATCGACACTGCGGGACGTCTGCAGATAGACGAAAAGCTGATGGGCGAGCTCGAGGACATCAGGAGTGCGGTAAATCCCACCGAGGTACTTCTCGTTATCGACGCGATGACCGGTCAGGTAGCGGTCGAGGTCGCAGACGCGTTCAACAAGCAGGTCGGAATAACCGGTGTCGTTCTCACCAAGATCGACGGTGACACGCGAGGCGGTGCGGCACTATCGGTAAAATACATTACCGGCAAGCCGATAAAGTTCGTCGGAACGGGCGAAAAGCTCGACACGATCGAGCCCTTCCATCCCGACAGAATGGCATCGCGTATTCTCGGAATGGGCGACATGCTCACTCTTATCGAGAAGGCAGAGGCTGCTTACGATGAAAAGAAAGCGGCAGAGCTTGAAAAGAAGATCATGGAATCCTCGTTCACGCTTGACGATTATCTCGACCAGTTCGCGCAGCTCAGAAACATGGGATCTCTCGAGCAGCTTGCGGGAATGATCCCCGGAATGAAGCCCGGTCAGCTCGCGGACGCGAAGGTCGACGAAAAGGCGCTCGCTCAGACCGAGGCCATAATCCGCTCCATGACCAAAAAGGAGCGCCGCCGTCCCGAGATCCTCAACTACTCGCGCAAGGTGAGGATAGCAAACGGAAGCGGAACCTCTGTCGAGGCGGTCAACAGACTGCTTAAGCAGTTCGATCAGGTCAACAAGATGATGAAGCAATTCTCATCGGGAAAATTCGGTAAAAAAGGGAAATTCAAGCTTCCCTTTTAACATAAAATAAAAAAACAATAAAATCATTTATTTTTGGAGGACACAAAAAATGGCAGTTAAAATCAGACTCAGAAGAATGGGTGCAAAGAAGAGCCCCTTCTACCGCATCGTAGTAGCAGATTCGAGATTCCCCCGTGACGGAAGATTCATCGAGGAGATCGGTTATTACAACCCCATGACCAACCCCGCAGAGGTCAAGATCGACGCAGAAAAGGCAACTACATGGATCAAGAACGGCGCACAGCCCACTGAGACCGTAAAGGCACTTCTCAAGAAGAACGAAATCATCAAATAAGCCCCGTCGGAGGTAAGAAATGGCCAATTTAAAGCAAATTCTCATCGATATGGCCAAGTCGCTCGTTGACAGCCCGGATGAGGTTACGGTCATCGTTACGGACGAGACCGAGGATTCCGTGACCTTTGAGCTCAGCGTCGCTCCCGACGATATGGGCAAGGTGATCGGCCGACACGGTCGCATTGCCAAAGCGCTCAGAACCGTTATGAAATCGGCGGCAACACTTGAAGGTAAACGGGTCATCGTCAATATCAAATAATATCACAGCAGTAAAAGAGCAGGTTTTTCGCCCTGCTTTTTTATTTTTTTATGCAAAAAACAGTAAAAAAATGTGATTTATCTATTGACAAATGCTTGAAATTATATTATAATGGTAACTCGAAGTGTCTTTGTGTATCCGTACCGGAACGGACATCTGACGCTTCTCCTTACCGTAGGTAAATAAAAATCAAAGAGGCCTACGGTCTTATGTCCATAGGGAGGTGTAAATAATGGAAAATGCAGTAAATAAGTATGAAACCGTATTCGTCCTTAACGCTACTCTTACTGAGGAAGCAACGGCTGCTCTCGTCCAGAAGTTCGCAGATCTCATCGCATCCGACACGGCTGCTCCCGAGATCAACGAGATCGGAAAGAGAAAGCTCGCTTATCTTATCGACGATATGAGCGAAGGCTATTACGTTCAGATGGATTTCAGCGCTACCCCCAAGTTCGTTGCTGAGCTTGAGAGAATCTTCGGCATTACCGAAGGCGTTATGCGCTCCATCATAGTAAGAAAGCCCGAATAAGTAAAAGTACCGTTTTTGAAAGGATGGTTTGAAAATGGCTAATTTCAATCTTAATAAGGTGATCCTCGGCGGACGTCTCACCGCAGACCCTGAACTCAGACAGACCACATCGGGCATTCCGGTATGCTCCTTCACTGTCGCAGTTAACCGCCGCACTTCTTCCGAAAACTCTCAGCAGGCAGATTTCATAACCTGCCAGGCGTGGAGACAGACGGCAGAATTCCTTTCCAGATACTTCCGCAAGGGAAGCTCGATTTGCGTTATCGGATCCATCCAGACAAGAACTTGGACGGACCAGAACAATCAGAAGCACTACGCTACCGAGGTCGTTGCCGACGAGATCAATTTCGTTGATTCGAAAGGTGAATCATCCGTGGGCAGACAGTCCGCTCCTTCGGCAGGCGCTTCGCAGTACACACCGGAAAGCTACGGCACTCCGTCGTTTTCCTCTCAGAACGCCGACGCTCCGAGATTCGAGGATATCCCGAACGACGACGATCTTCCGTTCTGACAAAAGAATTTTTAAGGAGGTTTCATAATGGATAACGAAAAGGAAGTTCAGGCAGCCCCCGCCGTTAAGGCCGCTCGCCCGAATGCTAACAATCGCAAGAGAAAAAAGGTTTGCCAGTTCTGCGCTGACAAGACCGTAAACTTCATAGATTACAAGGATGCAGCAAAGCTCCGCAAGTTCACTTCCGACAGAGGCAAGATCCTCCCCAGAAGAGTTACCGGCACCTGCGCAATGCATCAGCGTGAGCTGGCTATCGCCATCAAGCGCGCTCGCGTAATCGCTATTCTTCCTTACGTCACTGACTAAGTTTTTGACTGTATAAGGCATATAAAGGACCAAAGCCCTTGCGCTTTGGTCCTTTTTGTGTTATAATAAACCATATACGTAAGATTTTTACTCCAAACGAAGGGACAATCCGAAGTGAAGAATCTGATCAAATATCTAAGTCCGTACAAAAGGCGGATAGCGTTCGCACTTTCAATAAAGGTGATCGGAACGGTCATGGATCTTTTTATTCCGTGGCTACTTGCAATAATGATAGACGGTATTATGCTATCGGCAGGAGTAGGCACCGTCACCGTATACGGCATTCTTATGATCGTATGCTCTCTTTGCGCGCTCATATGCAACGTACTCGCGAACCGCTCTGCATCAAAGGTCTCCGCACTCTGCATACAGTCTATCCGTCACGATCTTTTCGAGAAGATATCATATCTCGATGCCTCGCAGATAGACGAGTTCTCGATCTCGTCGCTCGAAGCAAGGATAACGACCGACACCTACAACGTACAGAGAATGGTCAACGTTATGCAAAGAATGGCGATCCGCGCTATCATTCTTTTCATAGGCGGTCTTACCGTCACCTTCATACAGGATCCCGTACTGACCCTTACTCTTCTTTGTACTCTTCCCTTCATCGCCTTTTTCACGGTCATGATAACAAAAAAGAGTGTTCCTCTTTACACAGACCAGCACAAAGCTACCGACGAGCTTACAAAAGTGGTACGCGAGAACACCTCGGGCGTACGCATAATCAAGGCACTGAACAGAACATCGTACGAGAAAAAGCGCTTCGATAACACCAACAAAGAGGTCCTGCGCCGCGAAAAGCGCGCCAACATGACCGTTTCCGCGACAAATCCGATCATCAGCCTTTTCCTTAATACCGGTCTGTCGGCGGTCATCGTTGTCGGCGCTCTTATGATCAAGGGCGGAAACGGATCGCTCGGAAACATAATCGCCTTCATAAGCTATTTTACGATAATTTCTAACGCCATGATAATGGTAAGCCGTATCTTCGTAAGCTATTCCACCGGAGCGGCAGGCATGAACAGAATAAATGCGGTCCTCTTTTCCGAGCCAAGGCTCTGGGTAGAAGCATATCCCGAGGCATCCGAAGAGCAGGATGCCGACAAGAGCGCTCCTCACGTCAGATTCGAAAACGTCACCTTTTCGTACAAGGAGGGCTCCAAGGCACTTTCGAACATCTCGTTTTCTCTTGAAAAGGGTCAGACGCTCGGAATAATCGGAGCAACGGGAAGCGGAAAAAGCACGCTGATCTCGCTTCTTATGAGGGTCTACGATCCGGATAGCGGAAACATATATATAAACGGCAAAAACATAAAGGATATCCCGACCGAAAAGCTTCGCTCGGGATTTGGAAGCGTCTTCCAGAACGATTTTATAATGAACGATACTATAAGGGAAAACATATCGTTCGGACGGGATATTTCAGACACCGACATCGACACGGCGCTTGAAAGAGCGCAGGCGAAAAAATTCGTAAGCGAATACCCTGACGGCGTCGACCACATGCTCGACATAAAGGGCGCCAACCTCAGCGGAGGTCAGAAGCAGCGTCTGACGGTCGCCCGCGCGATCGCGGGAAAGCCCGAGATCCTCGTTCTTGACGACGCATCCTCTGCACTCGACTACAAGACCGACGCATCGCTGAGACATGCCATAAAAGAAAATTTCAGCTCTACGACCTCGTTTATAGTCTCTCAGAGAGTCAGCTCGATAATGCACGCAGATCTTATAATCGTGCTTGAAAAGGGCGAGATGATCGGTATGGGATGTCACGAGGAGCTTCTCCTTAGCTGCGAATATTACAGAGACACCGCGAAGGCGCAGATGGGAGGTGTTTATCTTGGATAGACGTCACTCTCCCCACAATTTCAGTGCTCAGCGCGACAGCGGACCGAAAATGTCAAAAAAATCGGTGATCATCCGCATAATGAAATATCTTTTCGCGTACAAATGGCTTCTTCTGCTCTGTGCGCTCCTTATGATCTGCTCGAGCCTTTTTTCCTTGATCGGTCCCGAGCTTTCGGGAAAAGCCATAGACTCGATAGGGGCAGCCGGAAGAGTCGATATGCGCTCCGTGCTCATCTATGCGGGGCTTATGGTGCTCTTTTACGCGCTTTCCGCGGGTCTTTCATATCTCTTATCGATACTTATGATATCGATGAGCAAAAACGTAGCCTACCGCATGAGAAAGGATGTTTTTGAGCATCTTTGCGATCTTCCGGTCGGATATTTCGACAAAAATCAATCGGGTGACATCGTCAGCCGCCTGACATATGACATCGACACGGTAAACGCATCCCTTTCAAACGATCTTATCCACATAATCTCGGGAGCGATCACGGTCATTGTCTGCGCTGTCCAGATGTTTCGCATAGCGCCTCCGCTCATGCTGATATTCGTCATCACGATCCCCGCAATGATCTTCTTCTCGTATTACAGAGTAAAGAAGGTGCGTCCCCTCTTTTCCTACCGCTCGGCAAAATACGGCGAGCTCAACGGATACGCCGAGGAGATGCTTTCGGGACAGAAGACCATACGCGCCTATTCAAAGGAAAGGGTCATGATAGAGCGCTTCGACAGGCACAACAGCGAGGCGGTGGAGGCAGAGCGAAACGCCGACTATCAGGCGTGCATACTCGGACCCTCGATAAACTTCATAAATAATCTTACCATATCGCTTATCGGAATGTTCGGGGTGCTGATCTTCGTCAAAACGAGAGATTCGGCGGCGGGTGCCATGTTCACTATCGGTGCGCTTTCCTCCTTCATTCAGTACGCCCGCAGATTTTCGGGTCCGATAAACGAGACCGCCAACATAGTCAGCGACATTCAGTCCGCTCTGTCCGCAGGATCGAGAATATTCCGACTTCTCGACGAAAAATGCGAGCCGAGCGACTCAGACGCCACCGAAAGGCTCTCAGAAAGCGGTCCCGCCGAGTCGGGAGACGTCGATATCGATTCGGTCACCTTCTCTTACGTTGAAGGAGTGACCGTCCTTCACGACATCTCAATAGAAGCCAAAAAGCGAAGCACCGTAGCTCTCGTCGGTGCCACGGGATGCGGAAAGACCTCAATAGTAAATCTTTTGATGCGCTTCTACGATCCGCTCTCGGGCGAAATACGAATAGATGGAGTCAACACGAAGAACGCGCCCATCTCGGACGTTCGCAGATCGTTTGCCATGGTGCTTCAGGACACTTGGCTCTTTAGCGGAACTGTTGCCGAAAACATCGCCTACGGACGCGACGACGCCACGTTTGACGAGATCGTAAGCGCCGCAAAGACCGCAAAGGTTCATGATTTCATAGAATCTCTGCCAAACGGATATGATACGGTCATCGACGAAAACGGATCGAACATATCAAAGGGTCAGAAGCAGCTTATAACAATAGCGCGCGCGATCCTCCTCGACACTCCTCTTCTGATTCTTGACGAAGCGACGTCGAACGTTGACTCCCGCACCGAGGCGCTTCTGCACGAGGCAATGGATGCGGCAATGCGCGACCGTACCTGCATAACCGTCGCGCACCGTCTTTCTACTATCTCAAACGCCGATCTTATAATAGTTATGGACAAGGGTCGCATAATCGAAAAGGGAGATCACCGCGAGCTTCTCGCCCTCGGCGGCGTATACGCCGAGCTTTACAACTCTCAGTTCGAAAAGGAAAGCTCCGAGACTTAAACGAATTTCGGTCGACATTTTTCCCGATGTTTAGATATTTTAGTCATTTTTATGATATTTGCCCGTGAACATATTGTTAATACTTAGTGTTTTGTATGAATTTACTATTGAAATTCGTAAACAAATCATATATAATAGTAGCAGTACCCTTGGGGCAAGTCGCCCTGAAATATCTATTTTTGGAAGGATACATAATTTTATGAATATTTTCGAAGAACTTACGCAGATACTTGCAAAGCAGCTGCGCGTAGACGTCGAAATAATCGAAGGCTCCTCTGACATAATGGAAGACCTCGGCGCAGATTCACTTGACGTTGTTGAGATCCTTATGATCGTTGAGGAACAGTTCAACATCTCGATCCCCGAAGAGGAATTTCCCAATCTTCGCACGGTCGCCGATCTCTGCGACTACATCGAGACAAACACCGAAAACTGAATCAAAAAATGATCGGCAGACTCGGTTCTGCCGATTGTTTTTCATTAAACATCGCTAACAAATGCGAAAGGCAAGGAAATATGAAAATAGCAGACGCGCACACGCATATTTTTCCACACAAGATAGCCGAAAAGGCTTCCAGATCGATAGGAGACTTTTACGGTCTCGATATGAGCTTCCCCGCCGATGTGGAGATCCTTTTTGAAAACGAGCGCTCTATCGGTGCCGAGTGCTGTCTCGTTTGCTCTGCCGCAGTCACCCCCTCGCAGGTAACAAGCATAAACGATTTCATAGGTGAGCAGTGCCGCCTTGCCGCAAATTGCGAAGGTGTTCCCGAGCTTATCGGCTTTGCCGCTATGCATCCCGAGTTCGGGGATCCGACAGACGAGCTTGACCGCGCGCTCGAGCTCGGTCTCGTTGGTGTGAAATTCCACAACGATTTCCAGAAATTTGATATAGACGACAAAAGAGCGATCCCGCTATATAGGGAGATCGCAAAGAGAGGAATGCCTATCCTCTTTCACGCAGGAGACGACAGATACGAATATACCACGCCCGAAAGGATCGCTAACCTGCTCAGGCTCGTTCCCGATCTTACGGTCATAGCCTCTCATTTCGGCGGATATCGCAGATGGCACGAGCTTGACTGCCTGCCGGTGTGCGACAGACTCTACTTTGACACGTCGAGCTCTCTCGCGTTTCTCTCTAACGACGAGGCAATGAAGATAATCGAGCATTTCGGATCCGACCGCTTTATGTTCGGCACCGACTTCCCTATGTGGGACGCAAGATCCGAGCTCGATCGCTTCATGAGACTCCCTCTTGCCGAGTCTGAGCGCGAGGATATTCTTTATAACAACTTCAAAAAGCTGTTCAAGTGACCTTCTTTGCGCGCCACACACAATTTTTACATATTTTTTGTTAAAAAAATCATATTTTTATGCTTTTTAATATTGACAAAGCCGAAAAAATATGTTATACTATGAAGCACGCGGAAATGCGCCTTAAAAAAGGGCCATTAGCTCAGTTGGTCAGAGCTACCGGCTCATAACCGGTTGGTCCGGGGTTCGAATCCCTGATGGCCCACTCATATGACCGCTTGTAATCGTTATTTGCAAGCGGTCATATTTAAAACAACCCTTCTAAAGGCGTAAAGAAAGCAAGGTAAGTTACAGCGGCCGCGTATCGGGGTCGCATTTCAAATACACCGTCCACGACGGAATTTTCGGAGGATTTTGATAAAATGGAGATAGCAGTAGGAATTGTATTAATAGTTATAGCACTTTTTCTTATCATAGCGGTTCTCTTCCAGAGTAGCAAGAACGCACGTCTTTCGGGAGCGATCGCAGGAAGCGCCGAGACCTTCTTCGGCAAGGCCAAGGGCAAGAGCATTGACAAGAAGCTCAACACTCTCACCGTCATCGTGAGCATAATTTTTGCAGTAGCAGTTCTTGTGGTTTACGCTATCCAGCCCGGCAAGGCCAAGATCGACTACAACTATGATTACCTTGAAAGCTACATCGACGGTGTTGTAGACGGCTCGATCGACATTTCCGTTTCCGAAGATGAGGAAGAGGGAGACGAGCATGATCACGATCACGATCACGATCATGAGTCCGAGGATGACAGCTCCGCTGATGCAGAGAAATAATTTCGATACTTAAAAAAATATCCGTGACCTTCACGGATATTTTTTATTTTACCGATATGCTTGATAAATAACGAGATCTGTGATATAATGAAGCAGTCTAAAGTATCGAGAGGAAATACATATGCCCTTATCAATGTTTGAAAGCGTTTTCAGCGAGATCTTCCCCTTCTGGAGCGAGCTGTCGGCAGGCGACAAAAGCTTTATATGCGATCACTCGCTCGCGCTGACGTATAAAAAAGGTGCACACGTACACGACGGGGAAGAGTGCTCGGGAGTAATATTTGTAAAAAGCGGATGCCTGCGGATATATATGATGTCGGACGACGGCAAGGACGTCACTCTTTACCGCCTTCACGCAGGAGATATGTGCATGCTCTCTGCATCCTGCGTCCTCAGATCGATAACCTTCGACGTTTTCGCGGACGCGGAGGAGAACAGTGAATGCTATATCATTTCGGGTAGCGCCTACGCTTCTCTTTCCGAAAGATATCCGAGCATAAAAATATTCACGCTCGAAACTGCGGTATCTCGCTTTTCGGACGTGATGTGGGTAATGCAACAGATCCTTTTCATGAGCGTGGACAAGCGTCTTGCAATATTCTTGCTCGACGAATCGGCACGCACGGGATCCGATCTTTTACCGCTCACTCACGAGCAGATCGCAAAATATATCGGATCTGCCCGTGAAGTGGTATCGAGAATGCTTAAATATTTCTCGAGTGAAGGCTTTGTCGAGCTTTCGCGCGGCGGTGTGCGGATAAATAACAAATCAGCTCTCCGCGCTTTAGTCCTCTAACATAGCAAGTATCTGGACCTTAGGTCTCGCGCCGACCGCCTTGTCGACGATCTTGCCCTTCTCCATTACGACGAGCATCGGAATGCTCATTACGCCGAACTCTCTCGCAAGCTCCTCTTCCTCATCTACGTTTATCTTTCCGACAAGATATTCGGGATGCTCGTTTGCGATCTCGTCAACTATCGGAGATACCATACGGCAAGGGCCGCACCAATCGGCGTAGAAATCAAGAAGCACCTTCTTCTCGCTTGCCTTTATTTCACCAAAATTATTTGCGTTTACTTTTACAACTGCCATAGTTTAAAGCTTCCTTTCTTTAATTTACGCTTTTATTATATCCACATTTTCACTGATCTTCTGTGACAAAGTCACATTTTGGATTTTTTGAGGTATTATATTATGAAATACATCTTTTTTCTCGATATTGATGAAACCATTATGTCAAACGGAAAGGTCCATCCGAGAACGGAAAATGCCATAAGACGCGCCCGCAAGGAGGGACACAAGGTCTTCATAAACACGGGCAGAGCACTGAGCATCGTGCCCGAGGTCATAAAAAAGCTTGAGCCCGACGGATACGTGTGCGCTATCGGAACCTATATCTCGATCGGAGACGAGGTAGTACTGAGCACACTTATGGATCGTGAGCTTATAAAAAGGCTCATGGATTTTTCAAAGGAGCATTCGGTACGCTCTACGATCGAGGGTGTAAATCATTCGGTCAGCTACTGCGGACTCATTTATCTTGAAGAGGTATCATCATACGAGGATATGTACGAAAGATTCCCCAATATCGACGTGCAAAAGATCGTCTACGCCCGTCCGCTTTCGAAATCCGAGACCGAGGAGCTTACGCCGTACGTTAACATTTTCAACCATCCGACCTATTCGGAAGCAAATCTGTACGGATTCTCGAAATCAAGGGCAATGCTCGAGGTCGGCAAGAGGCTCGGATTTGCAAAGGATCAGACCGTCGCAATGGGAGACAGCACGAATGACCTTGATATGCTTAAGGCTGCAGGAATATCGGTCGCGATGGGAAATGCCATCGACGAGGTAAAAGAGCACGCCACATTTGTCGCACCGCCCTGCAGCGAAGGCGGCGTTGGTTACGCAATCGAAAAAATCATTTGGGGAGACAATGATAAATAAGTTGAAATATTGTCGCACAGACTAAGATCGGAGGCTTTAGCAAGCTTCCGATTTTATTTTCCACCAAATTTTCTGCTTTCATCATAAGTAAATTACAGTTTTCTCTTGCAATTATTCGTATTCTGATATATAATAAAGGCGCAATTGACGGTTCGTTTCTTCCAAGGAAAAGTTTACACTTAATTTTTTTATACAAAAATATAAATACAAAAACGAAAGGAAAACAGCTACATGAACGAAAACACAGTAATGCATATGCTGACCGAAACAAGCAAATTTATGATGTCGTTCGTCATAATCACAAAAGAGGATAAAGTCATCGTCGTTGACGGCGGACGCGCCGAGGATATGCCTCTTTTGAAAGAATATATCGGAGGAAGAAAAATAGGAGCATGGATACTCACGCATGCCCATTATGACCATATAAGCGGACTCATCCACGAGCTTAGGGAAAACGGTGGCAAGGATTTCGATATCGAAAATATATACTATAACTTCCCTCCCTACGAGCTCATAAACAATCATGACGTTCCCGACTATGAGCTTCTCGTCTGCGAAGTCAACGAGTGCCTGCCTGCATTTGCGGAGATCGAACCGCTCATACGCGACAAGGCGCATATTGTAAAGCAGGGCGATACTATCTGTGTAGATGAGTGTCGGATCGACTTTATCTACTCCTATCACGAGGGACTTACCGTCAATCTTATGAATGACAGCTCACTCGTATTCAAGCTGACTGCACCCAACAAATCGGTCCTCTTCCTCGGAGACCTCGGTCCTCTGGGAGGCGATCACCTTTACCGCGAATCCAGACACCTTCTTAAGGCTGACGTGGTTCAAATGGCACATCACGGACACATGTGTGTAGGAATGGAGGTTTATGCCGCCATCGGCGCAAAGGAATGCATGTGGTGCGCTCCCGATTGGCTATGGGAAGAGAGCGAAATAATAGGTTACCTCGATGATAAATATTATTCCGCCGATTCAAGCAGGCTACGTATGTACGGCACCACAATGACAAGAAAATGGATGGATCAGCTCGGCGCTACTACTCATTACGTTACCAAGGACGGAACGCAAACTATCCTGCTTTAACACATCTCATATTCTCAAGGCAGGTAGTTTTTTCGACGATATCTTTGTCAGATATTTTTATCCGAAGCAAATACTGTTTTCATTACACTTTTTAATCAAAAAGCCTCCTTTCGTGCTCTTAATACAGCACGAAAGGAGGCTTTATCATATTCAAAGCAAAAAATCACTTGTTTTGGAGAACTTTCTTCCATTCGTCCTCTTTAAATCCGACCAGCACGAAGTCCTCGCCGACAAGCAGAGGGCGCTTTACGAGCATACCGTCGCTTGAAAGGAGCTTCAGCATCTCGTCCTCGGTCGCCAAGGGAAGCTTGTTTTTAAGATCGAGAGATTTATATAGCAGGCCGCTCGTGTTAAAGAATTTTTTGAGAGGCAAGCCGCTTTTATTATACCACTTTTTCAGCTCATCGAGCAAGGGATTATCGAGCTTGATATCTCTAAGTTCATATTCGATCTTGTTATCGTCGAGCCATTTTTTCGCCCTTTGGCAGGTAGTACATTTGGGGTAACAAATAAATTTTATCATAATCCACACTCCTAAAGCATCCGATTCCCTCTCCGAACTATATCGGGAAGCAAAGCTGTTACCGTTTATATCACTCAAGAAGATCGGAAAATTTGAATCGGTTTATCTTGATCTGCGCCATAGAGTCATTTGCGATAGAGCAGGTGAAGATAAATCCGTTATGGACGTACATACCGTTCCACATTGCCTTACCGAGCACGCTGAGGTCGGTGCACGGGTAATCGTGCGAGCTGAAATTTTCCTCGCTTATGAATTTAACGGGGGTTCCGTCCGAAATAACGGTGGACATTATATAGTTTTCCTTGGTAGATTCGACCGTCTTTTCGTTGGTCTGGCAGCTTATGACAATCTGACCGTTCGGAAGCTCAACTATATAGGGTGCCGCGCAAGCGGTGCCCTTCTTTTTCGCGCGCATTACGGTCACGGGCTCCGACCAATTCTTTCCGTCATCCGACCAGGTCAGCTTTATCGCAAAGCAGTTATTATCGTCCTTGTTGAACGCCTCGATAACGCAGACGTATTCGCCGGTCGAAAGTTGCTGCCATACCGGCATTCCGTCTCTCGACTGATGCGCCTTGCCGTCGCAAACGACCGTTCTGTTGTCCCACTTTTTAGCGTTCGGATCCCACTGCTTATATTCGATATTCTGGTAATGCTCTATAATATTTGTCGAGTCGTTCGCGTAGAAGCAGGTAAGTTTACCGTTCATCATGCCGAAATGAGGCTCCCAGACGCCCTTGAAGACGCCTGTCGGCTCGGTGTTCTCATAGACAGTGGAGTGCTTCTGCCACGTTTTTCCGTTGTCCTTGCTGCAGGTAACGTGGATATTTGCAAAGAAGCTCTTATCGGCATTATATCCGGTCGAGCGGAATCCGAGATAGATCACGCCGTCCTCGTCCTGAAAGAGCGCGGCGTTCGCGGTTCCGGGATAGTCGAGGCTCGCCTTGACAGCAGGACCCCACGTGAGACCGTTATTCTCGCTACGTCTTACGTACATTCCGTCATATGCAAGAAGGAGAGTGCCGTCCTTCAGAGCGTAAAGGCGGGGATATCCGCCGTTTATGCCGGTATTTATGAGCTTTCCGTCCTTCCACTCAAAGAGGACGAGCTTGGTCCTTCCGTTTTTCACTGCGTTTATCTCCATTTCCACAGTAGTCTTTCCGCTTACGTAGGTATCGACAAAATATCTGATCGCATCCGAAAGCGCTTTGACCGTGGTTCCCGCGATGATGATCTTTTCATCCTTGGCAGTGACCGTCCACTCGTGTTGACCGAGCTGAGAATATATCTCCTCCGACTCGGATCTCGCGGTTTTTCCGACGATTATCTCCTTTTGGGGGATCTCCGACTCGTTTGCGACCCAGTCGCTGCTTACCATGAGCGAGATACCGGTCGCCTCCAAAATGTCATTCTTAAGATCCTTTGCCATAGTCGATGTGACCTTATCGCGGTCGGGGACCGTTATAACGTAGTCCTTGGTTATCACGGTCTTCTTTGCTCCGTCATCCTCGGTGTTTTTTTTGCCGCCGCAGGAGGCAAGCAGAGAGGTCATAAGGCAGATCACCACAAGCAGGGCGATCGGTCTAAAGATATTTTTCATATGCGATCTTCCTTTCAAATTCATATTATATTACCATTATACACATTAATTTGCATTTTTTCAATAGTAAAAAGCAGATTTAAAGGTAAAATATGCACTAACTGACAAAAAAACAGGCGCACCCTTATCGGGTGCGCCCTTCGTTTTAGATTTCAGAACCATTCAGCTCTTTATTTAAAAGCTCAGATTCTCTTCTTGGATACGGTGAAAACTACGCCGCATCCGAGAGCTGCTACGATAGCAACGATAGCGATGATAGCAGTCATATCGCCGGTATCAGCTGCAGGAGCCTTATATCCGCATACGCTGCACGCGCCGTTTTCGCCGGCCTCGTCATGCTCGTTGGTGTCAAGGATGTCACCGCACTCGCACTCGTACCAGTGGCTATACTCGTCGTGTCCGACAGTTGCATCGTCGGTAGTATTAACGTGGTTATCGTTGATCTCGCCTGCGGGGATCTCGTTGATCTCCTGCTCTGCGTCTTCGTCAGCGAAGAGAAGTCCGCACACGCCGCACTCCCAGTACTCGCCATTGCCGGCTTCCATACAGGTGGAGGTGGACTCGTGGTGGATAAGATCGTGTCCAAGAGCGGAGATTCCGAGGTTTACTATAACCTCGTTGCCGTCCTTGTCTGCAAAGTTCTTGTTACAGTTCTTGCAGGTCCAGAACTCCTTGGTTCCGGGCTCGGTGCAGGTAGGAGCAACTCTGTCATTGTGGATCATGTCGTGTCCGAGTGCGGGGATCACGATCTCTGCGATCTCGGTTCTTCCATCAGCGTCTGCAAAATTCTTCTTGCATCTGGAGCATGCCCAATATTCATGGTTGCCGTCCTCGGTGCAGGTTGCATCATTTGCAGTGTAATGAGTCATTTCATGTCCAAGTGCGTTTACGTTTACGTTATCGATAACTTCTCCACCGTTTTCGGATTTATAGTTCTTTCCGCACTCGGAGCATGCCCAGTGCTCAAGAGTTCCGCTTTCGGTACAGGAATTACCTGTTGCCGCGTGGTAAGTCATAGTGTGTGCGTGAGCGGGGATAACGAGATCGGTAAGAACCTCTCCGCCGGTTGCAGTTTCATAATTCTTTCCACACTCGGAGCACGCCCAGTGTTCTTTAACGCCGGTTGCTATGCAGGTTGAGGGCTCCTCTGCGTGGTGAGTCATGGAATGTGCGGTCTTGGGATCTACGAGATCCTTAGCCTCTTCAGCACCTGCTTCATCCTTGAAATTCTTAGAGCATGCGGAGCAGAACCAATACTTAATAGTTCCGTCCTCGGTACAAGTTGGAGCCTTTGCGGCATGCTCGGTCATTGTGTGTCCGAGTTTGGGAACTACAAGATCTGTAGCCACCTCGGTTGCTGCCGCATCTTTAAAGTTCTTCTTGCACACTCCGGCACAAGACCAATACTCAATAGTTCCTTCCTCAGTGCACGTAGGCGCTTTTGCTTCGTGATGAATAAGATTATGTGCGCAGCTAACAACGTCTATCTCCATGTCAAACTGGTTCTCGTTCATAAAATACTGATTTCTTACAGTAGAGTAGTATCTTACCTGAACATCTTTTCCGTCCTCGGAGAAATAGAGCATTGCAACCATTCCGGTAGCGCCGACAGAAGCATCAAGACCCTGAGGGTCGATAATCATCTGCGTTACTATGTTTCCGTTTACACCTGCAGTTTGAGTAGTAACTATATTGTTGCAAGGATCGTGACCCGAGAGAACGAGCGTTATGTTTTCGTACTTAGATACAAGCTTATCCCAAATCTGATCTCCGTTGTTGTATCCGCCGGAAGTCGAGGGAGGGCATACGTCTCCTGCGTCGAGAGTCGTTCCGTCACGATAGAGATATGCGTGCGTTGTAATTATAACATTGTGCTCGGGATGTGCGGCAATGACATCTCCTGCCCACGCAAGAACATCATCACTTGCGCCGTAGTCAAGTGCCATTATAATATACTTAATATCACCTATGATGAGCTCCTGCCAAGAGTTGAAGGTGTTTCCATCATACGTTCCCTTAAGGTAGGAAGCATACGTTCCGTTTGAGGGGAAGGTACCGGTAAAATTAGCAGCCGAATCGTGATTTCCTCTAACAAGGCTGTATGGAACCACACCATCGAGCTTTGCTATATTTGCTTTGGCAAGCGCCCATTCGGCTGAGCTATCGAGATCTGTTATATCACCGAGACCCATGACGAATTTTATATTCTTGGAGCTTACGTTTGAGGATATCCAGTCATATATGTCAGGGAAGTTTTCAGGATAATCTCTTGCAACGATCTGAGTATCTCCGATAACTGCAAATGAATATGCATAATCGGTCGGTTCGTCATAACTGTCCATCCACGTCTGATAAAGATTAAGAGTACATCCGTTTCCGCTAAGATCTTCATATGCATTCTTAGTGGGGTCTTCTTCAAAATTATACGCTAAAATAAGATTGTCAGTGTCGAGAGTCGTAACATCGGAAGCGATCTCGGTAGCACTTCTCACGTCGGAATAGAGAGCCACGGATGCTATCTTTCCTTTAAAATATCTGCCATTACCGGGACGGAGATCTCCGCCGACACACAAATTATTTGTAGTAACTTCGGCCGTAAGAGTATTGGCTACACTGTTTGCAAGAACGCCGTCTATATAGCAATGAAGCTGTGTTCCGTCCGAAACGACGGCAACGTGATGCAGCTTTCCGTCAAAAGGAACAGAAGCTCCAAGATAAATATCATGTACAGCCCCCGTCTTATCCACCTGATACATACGAACTGTACCGCCGAAGGTAAGCTCGAAATTAAGGCAATTAACGCCGTCTACCGAATAATTTGCGAGAATACCGCCGACTCTGTCGGAAGAATCAAGCGTTGTGGGGAGCATAACGCTTGCCTCAAATGTAAGGGGAGCAGCGCTGAGCGGCTTTGATACTTTATAGATGTCGTCAGCAACAAATTCAAGTCCGCTTACGTAGGTTTCCGTCTGAGTTGAGTTCTTATAGATAAGATGATTGTCGTTGCCCGAAAGATCGCGCAGTCTGTCGTTACCGCTATTTGTGAAATCGTACGCAACGACCAGATCGTTTGTGTCGAGCTCGAAACGGTCTGCTTTTATCTCATCAGATGTACGTATATCGGAGTAAACGGACACGGATTTTATACGACCCTTGAAATTCTGAACATTTCCGTCTCTGAGATCTCCGCCGACACAAAGATTGTTCGTAGTTATTTCACCGGTAAGTGTAGCGGCGGTAGTACCTGCAAGCTCTCCGTCAACGTAGCAGTGGATCGAAGTTCCCTCCGAAACGACGGCAATGTTATGCCATTTGCCATCAGACGGAACAGCGCCCGAAAGGTAGATGTCATGACGAACTCCGGCTTTATCTATTTGAAACATACGAATAGCACCGCCGTGGTGAAGTTCGAGATTAAGACAACCCGTACCATCGTTTTTGTAATTGGCAAGAATAACACCTGCCCTTCCCGTTCCCTCGGGAACCATAACGGTTGCCTCGAAAGTAATCGGAACCTCGCTCAGAGGTTTAGAAAGCTCATAAAGTTCACCGGCAGAAAATGTGAGTCCCTGTGTCTCGACGAAGCTTGCATTTTTCGTCGAGTCGGAAAGATTTGTGTACGTAAGATGATTCTGGTTTACCGAAAGATCGCGCAGACGCTCGTTTCCGGTCTGAGTGAGATCATACGCGAAAAGAAGTGAATCCGAGGTGTAATCAACCGATTTCATATCTGCCGCGATCTGATCTGCGCTTTTGACGTCAGAGCTGACAGCTACGGAATAAATATTTCCCTTGAAATTCTGAATATTCCCGTTTCTGAGATCTCCGCCGACAGCAAAATTGTTCATTTGTTCTGCTGCCAGATCGGCAAAATCTCCGGTAAGGGTCTGCTTCAGTTCCCCGTTTACGTAGCATTTTACTTCTGTTGTACTAAAGGTAACGGCAAGGTGGAGCTTTTGACCCGTAGCAACGTCTACATCGGAAAACCGAAGTGATTGAGATGCGGACGAACTGGTAGGCTTCCACCAAATAGAAGGATTCCCACCTTCACGCAACTCAAAATTCACGCTTGCTTTGCTTACGCCGTTGTAATTTCCGTCTCCATAATAGTTACCGACAATAATTCCGGCACGTGCTCTTGTGGAAACGCTTATCCAGGCTTCAAACGTTCTTGCTGTCGCTTCGGGAACCTCTGATGTGGTATACCGATCAGAAGCTGTGAATGTTGCGGGCGTGGCTGCTTCCGCAACAACAGGAATTGTTGCAAATACACCCATTAAAACGACAAGCACGAGAGTTAAACTTAATACTCGTTTCATTTTTTCCCCCATAAAATTATTTTATAAAAAATCTCAAATGATCTTTTCACAAGCTCCAATTTGTGATAATTACACTAATTTTAACTTTTTTGTGACCTTTCTTTGGATTTTTTACACCTCTATTATATACTAAATTTTACGAAATTGATATAACAATAGTAACATATAGTATAACGATTTTCGCCTTTTCAAACTTTTTTAAAAAACTTATCAGCTAAAGCAAAAGGCTACGGGAGTTATTTCCCGCAGCCTTTTACGTTTTATTGAATTTTCGTTATTAGCCGAAGTATCTCTTGAGAAGTCCTTCGAGAGCCTTGCCGCATCCGACGAAGATCCACCGGGCGAGAAAGCAAGCTTCACACAGTCAAGTTGTCAGAACGTGTCAGAACAGTACAGCCTCTCCCGTTTCAGAGGAGTACTTAGCGGCTTCAAGCACGCGGAAGCAACGAAGCACGCTTTCGGGCGTAACCGCAAGCGCCTCTTTTCCGTCGAGATATGCCGCAAGATTGAGATAGAGCTTTGCCCAGTCCTGTGTAACGGGCGTTTCGGGAACAGTCGTTTCCTCCCATTTATCTACAATGAGTTGGCTATAGGTGCGTTTTTCAACCGTTTCGTTCGGATAGACGAGGGTATCAACTTCTTCCGTGTGTGACTGAGCGATACAACGAAGAGTACCCGTATCGTTGCAAGTTCCATTCACGCGCAAAGCGCCGCGATCACCGTACACGATCCACTTAGGCAGAGGCAGAGGCGCAAGGTCAGATGCTTCTATCTGTGCGACAAGATTGTCCTTAAAGGTAATGACGATCTTCGTATAATCCTCGCCTGCATCAGGAGTACGGAGCGTTCTCACCACTCCATACACCGAGTGGATGGGAGAGCGAACAATATCAAGCACCTGATCCAAAACGTGGATACCCCAATCCCCGAAAAATCCGCCGCCGTGATCTGAAAACATTCGCCAACCGAACGTCTGTCCGCCCCCGTTTTCAGCGTGAACGCGCGCCTCTACCGTGATCGGAGTTCCGAGCTTTCCGGAAGCCAAAACTTCCTTTACGATCAGTGCGTCCGTATCAAACCGGCGATTGTGATGTACTGTAAACATTTTGCCGGCCGCCTCGGCGCATGCAATCATTTTCTCTAATTCCGAAACGGTCATTGCAACCGGCTTTTCGCAAAGCACATGATATCCCGCCGTAAGAGCGGCGCAGGTATATTCGCAATGATACTGATTGGGAACGGCAACGACTACAAGGTCAAAAAGATGCGATGCAAGAAAATCTGTCAGGTTATCAAAGGTTTTTAAGCCGCGCTCCTCTGCCAGCGCACGGGCATCACTATTGATGTCATATACAGCTGTGGGGACAAAGGGAACGTCTTCCCTCATCGCTGTTGTGTAATGATAGCCTCCCGCAATGTAGCCAAATCCGATATAACCGATTCTTCGATTCATATAAACCTCCATTTAGACGATTTTTTGATCGGAAATATGCCCGATTCACCGTCATTTTAACACAGGGTGGTAAAAAAGTCAAGCATTTTCAAAATAATTTTCAGGTCACAAAAGACCAATGATTTTTTCCAAATACAAAGCAAAAAAGAGCGACCCGTTGGGTCGCTCTTCGGTGCTTTAAGCCTTGATTTTATTAGCTTTTAAGCATTACTTGAAGTATCTCTTGAGAAGTCCTTCGAGAGCCTTGCCATGGCGAGCTTCGTCGCGGTGTTAGCACCAAATTAAGTAAATACCTTTTTAATGACTTCTAAATATCCGTAGCCGTAAAGGTCATCGGGTTCAAGATAACTACCCTCTGTCCACTCATTCCATGCATTTACCACGATCAGAGGAGCGCGTAAGCCGTTTCCTTCATCAACATAAGCCTTTGCCAGCTCAAATCCCTTCTGAACGTTTTCGGGGGTATTATCTGTAATGAATCTCGGATGGAACTTCTTAAATCTCGGGCTTGAATCCCAGCCCACTGATACGTGCGGATAGTATACGGAATTAACGTTTTCTTTAATATACTGCCATTCAGTCTTAACGATATCTATAATCTCGGAATAGGGCTTACCGTTCTGCATGAAATCCCTTGCAAAATCAAAATACTGGTAATGGGTCACGCCGTCAAATCCCGTTTTATTTATAAAGGTAAGTATATCCGTCTTATCGTCAAGCATCTTCGACATGTACTCTCGACTTCTGATAGTAAGGTGCAATTCAAGTCCGGGGAATCCCGCCTTTACGGTCTCCTCACGGAAATAGTCCAAAGCTCTCCAAGTTTCTTCAACGCCGCCAAGTCCACGGACAAGGTTTTCAAGATCAAAAAGCATATATACGGGTTTTCCGTCAATCTTGTAATAGGACGGATGCTTAAAATATTTTTCTATGGTTCTGTGAACGATATTGTTGAATATCTCTCTGTTCACTGCCCCATCCCATACAGGAAAATTATCGTCGGCAGTACGGGTATCCCACAGGGTCGATGCCGTATGATTTGCCCACATAAGATAGAACTTCATCTTATGGTTATTTCTCGCCTTAAGGAATCCATTATCAAGGCACTGCTCGAGAAACGGCTGATTGTCATACCAATACCAATCGTAGATAAACGTATTGACTCCATGGCTTACAGCAGCCTCGATCTGCATTTCCATAACGAAGGGATCAGCCTCGTTCACATATCCCCAAAGGGGCTTTCTTGGCCACTTATGCCCTTCAAATTTAGGTTGAACAGCCTTTACCGTCTGCCATTCTCCGTAACCCTCGGGCCAGAATATCCTGGCTCTCTTCTCATCGCCTGTGTAGGATGGCCATATTATAGCCGCAACGTCGTATTTTTTCATTTTGTACCTCCGCAGCATAATTGATTTTTATTTAATTATATCGCGCCGCGGGATTTGAAACAAGGTATATTTATGATACAAAAAGTATTCATTTTTGATTTTTCCTGTACTGCAACGGCGTTACGCCCACGCTTTCACAAAACCTCTTAAAAAAGGCAGTTCTGTTTGAAAAACCACATTCGTATATTATTGCCTCGATTGGCTTATCCGTTTCCGTCAGCATCTTCTTTGCCTTGTTGATTCTGCATTCGTTGATGTATAACATTGGAGAACGCCCTGCATATTCTTTAAATATTCTTGAGAAATGTTCTGTCGTATATCCACAGCTTGCAGCTATCTCGTTTATTGACAACCGATTCGCGCAGTTGCGTTCCATATAAGTGAGAAGATGTTCGTTTAGCGAAACCCTCACGCTTTGTTTTTCGGTCATCTTCCTAAATACGAGACTCAAAATCATGGAAAGAGACGAATACATGATAAGATTTCTTGCCGGAGCATTATTGCTTTGCTCTTCCCTTGTCCAGTCCAGCAAAAATTCTATCTTTTTCCTTTCCTCGCCGTCAAAATGCAGCAACAAGTTATCCTTTATAATACTGTTGGAAAAATCGGAAAAATCTCGGAGATTGAGCAGCAGAAAAACATCCTCAGTACCTTTCAACGTATCGTTTACATATTCGGGCTTAAGCATGATGTCCACATAACTGAAATTCTCTATCGGATTAACAGAATGGGAACAGTAATAATTTACGATAAGCATATCTCCGCTCTTCACACGGTATTCAGTTCCGTCAATTTTGTGAACACCCTTACCGCTTAAGGTATAGACCAACTCTATGAACCTATGCGTATGCTCTTTTTCAGGCTTTTTTAAATCAACTCTATTGATAAAATAATCGACATCAAGATCAAACTCCCCTGTCTCTTTTTTCTTTATGACGCTCATGGTTCCGTCCTTTTCTATTTGATTTACTGCGATAAATTGTACCATTTATTATCTTGTCTTTATTATACCATAAAATCTGCTTCTTTTCAATCTATAAAATCATTTGATCGCAACCCTGCAGGAATTGACCGATAGCAATCGCCTTGTTGGTATCATTTCGCATGTTGGAGAGTTGAAGACAAAGATCGATAAACAAATTGTTGTTACCAAGGAATTAACAGGCGGTGGTAGCTGTAGGATTGTTGTTTAACAAATGAATTCGCAACTGTTTCGCAAACAAACCTCAAAGCCCGCTTACAAGAGCGGGCTTTTTTGCTATAATATATTTACTCCAAAACTTCCAAATTTCCAACTTCCAAAAATCACCCCGGAAAGGGAAGAGGGGAGGGCAAAACTTCCAATAACCTTCCACAACTTTCGTTGGAAACACGACTCAAAAGCCCAAAAAAGAAAGTATGAAAACGCAAAAAAGAAGAGCGACCGAAACAGTCGCTCTTCAAAATATTTCCTTGTGTGGTAAGGATTTTTCGAATTAGCCGAAGTATCTCTTGAGAAGTCCTTCGAGAGCCTTGCCGTGTCTTGCCTCATCTCTTGCCATCTCGTGAACGGTGTCGTGGATAGCGTCGAGGTTATTCTTCTTTGCGCACTTAGCAAGGTCGAACTTACCTGCGGTAGCGCCGTACTCGCAGTCAACTCTCCATGCGAGGTTATCCTTGGTGGTAGCCTTCATGTTGGGCTCGAGATCTGCGCCGAGGAGCTCTGCGAACTTTGCAGCGTGCTCTGCCTCTTCCCATGCTGCCTTCTCCCAGTAGAGACCGATCTCGGGGTAGCCTTCTCTATGAGCGATTCTTGCCATACAGAGATACATACCGACCTCGGAGCACTCTCCGTTGAAGTTAGCCATAAGCTGCTCGAATATGTACTTCTTATCCTCTTCGCTGATATCGGGGTTATTCTTTACGGTCGTAGCGTAGATTCCGTACTCGTGCTCTGCTGCAAGAGGAGCGTCTGCTTCCATCTCCTTGAACTTTTCAGCGGGAACCTTACATACGGGGCATCTGTCGGGAGCAGCGTCTCCCTCGTGAACGTAACCGCAAACCGAATATACAAACTTTTTCATACCTTTTTTCTCCTTTTAAATAAAAAATAATTTTTGATTTTATATTCTTGCATCTCTGCAATTTTTACATTTTCCGTAGTAGACAACCTTCTCGGACTCTACCGAAAATCCCGCGTCAAGAACCTCGCTTGCTATATCCATTTTAAGCGGGAAATCGAATATATTTTTACATCCGTCGCAGACGAAGTGCGCGTGGTCCTGAATGAAGCCGTCATAGTACACGCATTTATCGGAGGTCTCGACCGAGATTATCTCGCCGTCTTCGAGAAGATGACCGAGATTACGGTAGACCGTACCGAGGCTGAGATTCGGCACCTTTGTGCGAACCGCATCGTAGATCTGAGCAGCACTGTAATGCTGTCTTTTTGCTCTGAGAAAGGTGAGTATTTCCCTTTTCTGTACGGTATCTCTCATATCGTTTCGACCTCCTTAATAGTAATGATTACTGTTACTGTTTATATTATACACATATATATAGATTTGTCAAGGGGTTTTTGAAAAAATTTTTGATTTTTTTGAAAAAAATCACAGAAACAAATTTACAAAAAACGAGACACCTTTAGAGCGTCACTCTAAAGGACAGTTTTCAAAAATACGGTATATCTCGAAAGAGGTATGCCGTATTTGCATTTGTGTCCACAAATGCAGTGCTTGTCAGGAAAAACGACAAGTCATAGATGAACATAAGAAGGTCCCTCCGGGAGGGAGATCCCGACGGAGTCGGGTGAGGGAGAGCGCGTTATAATAAAGCTTATCAAAACTCCAAAGTCACGCAGGCTCCTTCCGTCACGCTATCGCGGTCCCCCGTCTCGCTTCGGCTCGGTCACGCTCGGGCTCTGACACCACACCGTGGTG
>JAFTUC010000015.1 GCA_017466445.1 Clostridia bacterium | reverse complement strand
CGTTACCGACGGTGCGAACCTTACCTTCAATAGCGGTAGCGTTGAAGTTGATTCCAAGAACACTTCCGGTCGTTATCTTTTCTATGTTGTAGGCAACGGATCTACCCTTACCATCAACGGCGGTAACTTTGATTTCAATAAAACTCAAAATCAAAAGCGTGCCTATATCTATGCTGGTGACGGCACGACCGTATATGTAAAGGGCGGTACCTTCGGCAAGGCTTCTACTCGCAGCGGTTATACTGCTGGTATCCTGGGCACCGGAGATGTTATCATCACCGGCGGTACCTTCGGCTTTGATCCTTCCAATTGGGTTGCTACCGGCTATCAGGCTATGAAGGTTGGCACTAACTGGGTTGTTGTAGCTGAAGACGTAACTGACGTTGTTTTCTCTGCAGACGAACTGACCAATGCTATTGCAAACGCTACTGACGGTGACATTATCGCTCTGGGCAGCGACATCACCGCAGATGTTACAGCTCTTCAGGTTGCAGACGTTGACGTAATCATCGACGGTTACGGTCATACTGTTAGCAGCACCATTTATCTTGAAGGCCAGGCACGTTACAACGGTGCTGAGACCCTTACCTTTAGAAACATCAACTTTGTAACCGATAGTGACACCGCTTTCGATTTCATCAGCGCAAACAGCACTGAGTCTGCTAAGCGTTATGCTCACAATGTAACTGTTGAGAATTGTACCTTTACCGCTACCGGTGCCGGCGACGTTGTTGGTCTGCGTCTGCGTCAGACATATAACATCACTGTTAAAGAGAGCACCTTCACCGGAATGCACTCCGTTCTGTGGGGTACCGGCATCAGCGGCATTACCGTTGACACCGTGACTGCCACTAACTGCAAGAACGGTATGTCCTTTGGTACCTCCAACGGTATTGTTGTAAATAACTGCAACATCGAAGCTACTGGTGAGTATGGCTACGGCATACGTGTTGACGCTTCCGGCGCTTACACTTTGAGCGTTGAGAACAGCAACATCACTGCTGCAGCTCCTGTTCTTCTCCGCAAGGCTACCGGTGCTTATGCTGCAACCCTGAACGGCAACACCCTGACCACCACGGGTGATTACCAGGTGATCGTCACCGCCGGTGACTTTGAAGAGGACGTGGCTCTGACCGCTCCTACCGGCGCATACACCCTCAACGGTGCTGACGGCTTGAGTGTTTACGTAGGTTAATATAAAGTCCACCCACTCCTCCATGTGGGGAGTGGGCGGCAATCAAAGGACATAAGAAAAACGCTTATGTCCCTTGATTGCCGAGAAAAGGCAAATTCCCCCAAAAAGGAGGACGTTCTGTTGGGAAAAATCAAGATAAGAATGGCTACAGTCGCATTTATTGCCATTATTCTTACACTGCTCAGTCATAATACGCTTGCTTATTATCAGACCGTTGGAAAAGGCACTAACGTCGTGACCTCGGGAAATATCAGATTCATTATCCATGAAACTACCGATCAGGGAAACGAATTTCCGAAAGAGGGCGTTTATATAATGCCCGGTGACGTTGTCAGTAAAAAGGTCAGTATTGAAAGTATATGCGATCATCCCTTTTATCTGCGCGTTAAGATCGTTTACGGCGTCGATTCCACGGAGCTTTCGGCAAGCGATTGCTTCAAGCTGAATATAAACAGTAAGCTTTGGGAGCTTCATGACGGCTGGTATTATTATAAAGGTATCGTAGAGCCCGGACAGACCACGCCAAACGTTTTCTCTCACGTTGAGATCGTCGGCGCAAATGTGGACAACAGCTATATCGGTAAGACGTTGACCTTAACTGTCAATGCGCAAGCCGTACAGAGTGAAAACAACCCGATTACAGACGGTAAGAGCTATACCGCCTCCGGTTGGCCTGCGGAATAAGGAGGGCGCATAGATGAAAAAAATATTTACAGTGCTTCTCGCTTGTGTAATGCTGCTTTTTGCACTCTTGCCCGTGTATGCGGCAAACGGAAAGGTGACTTATAGCGGAAATTCGGGTAATTTTGTATTTGAACCCGGAGGAGATCATTCTCCGAGCGACCTTTTTCCGAATTTCAAGGACGTTATGCCCGGCGATACTTTGATGCAAAGAATCAACGTCAAAAACGATGCCGATAATAAGGTGAAGGTGAAGATCTATATCCGTGCGCTCGGTGCGCATACCGACTCCGACGAATTTCTTTCAAAGCTCGGACTTAAGGTGAAAAAGAGCGAGGATAACGAAATGGCGTATATGTTTGACGCCGCGGCAAACGAAAGTGCTCAGCTTAGTGATTGGGTATGTCTCGGCACGCTATATTCGGGCGGCGAGGTCAATCTCGACGTTATTTTGAAGGTGCCTGTCGAGCTCGGTAACGAGTTTCAGAGCCAAGCGGGATATCTCGATTGGGAGTTTATGGTCGAAGAGCTTCCGATAGAGGATAGCGATCCCGACGCTCCGCAGACCGGCGATAAGTATATTGGCTTGTACATATCCGTTATTATCTGTTCTCTTGTTTTGATTATTCTCCTTTTGGTATGGCATAAAAAGGATAAGGAGAACGGCGAAAATTCGGAAGAGTTGTAAAAAGGAGGAATAAAGCGTGAAATCAAGCGCAAAACAAAACATCTTTAAAAAGTTCGCTTTAGCCCTCAGCCTGTGCCTGCTTCTGATCTGGGTAATGCTCGGAGCGGGTGTGTCTCTGGCGTGGTTTTCCGATACCTCTGAGGAGGTAACGAATATTTTTCACATTGCCGATTTTGAGCTGACCGTCTCACATCGGACCGATGACGGTAAATGGGAGGAGATCGACGGCAGGACCGATATTTTTGATGAAAACGCTCTCTACGAGCCTGGATACGTTCAGGTCGTGTATCTTAAGGTGGAAAATACGGGTGACCGTGCATTTGATTTTCATACAGCGGTCAGTGTTACCGATTTTACCGTAGCTACCAATGTGTTCGGACAAAAATTCTGGATCCATGAGTATCTGAGATTCGGTGTTGCTGCGGCAGAAAGCGAAGCCGAAATGGAGGAAAAGGTTTCTTCAAGGGAAAAAGCAAGCAAACTCGCGACTATGAAGCTTCAGAATTACGATAATCTCGGAGTCGCATCTCTTGAAGCAGGAGAATGCGCATATCTCGCTCTTGTAGTCAGAATGCCCGAGGAGGTAGGCAACGAGGCGAATTATAGGGGCGACACCGTTCCGAGAGTGGATCTCGGTATTATTGTTAAAGCGGATCAGCAGAAGAATTGATGCAAGGTGGAAATCATGAAAGGGGAGGGTGAGTTGAAGGAGTTGTATAGGCAATTTTTCTATGTTCCCAAGGACGGAAGGGTTCGCGAAAAAGTAATGCTCTGTCGGACTGCGCTTACGGTTGCCATAATAGTTTTATGTCTGATAGCCATGAGCCTTACTGCATATGCGTATTTTTCCTCGAGTGTTTCTTCGAGCTTCAGCACCATAAAAGCGGCAAACTTTAAATCTGAAATTAGCGTAAGTGATTCGGACGGCAACGTTTTTTCTGTAAATGAGCAGGGAATTGTCGATCTGTCTTCCGGAACCTATACTGTGAAGATCGTATCGGCTGACAAAAGCAGTGCCAAAACCGGATTCTGCATCGTGACCCTGAACGGCGATAAATATCATACTCAGCAAATTGAAAAAAATGGGGAAGGAGTAATATTCACCCTGAAGATCTCCGCTGACACAAGGGTCGATTTTGATGATCACTGGGGCACCTCCTCATACTACGGATACGAGAATGCCGAGAAAAATCCTCACTATATAACCAAAGGTAAGGATATCGACCTTACCGTATAAGGATACCTTTTACGTAAAAAGGACGGATGAATATGAGAGAATGTACCTCCCTGATAGGCGAACGCTTCGGTAAGCTGACGGTAGTAGGGCAGCTTGAGTCCGATAAAAGCGGAAACAGAAAGTGGCTCTGCAGATGTGAATGCGGCGGCGAGCATATTGCGACGACGGGAAATCTTCGAAGCGGAAGAAGTACAAATTGCGGATGCAAGAAATCTCCCGATCTTACGGGGAAAGTATTCGGAAGGCTTACGGTTCTCGGACGCTCGGATAAAAGAAATCCGAGGGGATCGAGGACGACGCCTATGTGGGAGTGTCGCTGTGAATGCGGCGCGATCACCTATAAGGCGACTGATACGCTGAAAAACAAGGATGAGAGCATGTGTCAAGCATGTCAGGGCGCGTATGCCTCGCAAAACGCGCGACTGTCGGCAGGATACGTTGACGGCACCCAGATCTCAAGGATCATAAATATGAAGCCGACGGCGGCAAATTCCACGGGTGTCAGAGGAGTTCAGCTTGATAAAAAGACAGGACGCTACCGTGCGAGACTGAAGTTCAAGGGTAAGCTTCTTAACTTCGGGTCATACAAGACACTCGAAGAAGCGGCAGAGGCACGCAGAGCGGCGGAGCTTGAATATTTCGGCACGTTTCTCGAGGATATCGGCAGGGTAGAGTAAAAACAAAAAAGCAGTAAGCAAGGGTGCCTAAAGCCTGTTGCTTACTGCTTTTGCTTACTCCGTTTTTTTACCACTCGATAAGCAGAACTGCGTTGTTTTCGATATAATTTACCGCGGGCGACCACGAAAGAAGTCTTTCCTGATCGATCACGTGATATCTTGCCTCCGAGAGATCGACACCCTCTATATCGAGTTGCTGTGCCTTTCCCGTAATATTGGAGATAAGTAAAGAGTTACTCTTGCCGTCAGTTGCACAAAGTACATACAGATCCTGCGTATCGCAAACGGTCTCTACCTGCGAGCCGAGTTTATACAAATTGTTGAATGCTGCGATCGAATAGTATCCGTGGATAGGCTTGTGAGTAATGGGATTAAAGAGAGGGCAGTAAGGAGCATTGTTCGTTCTCATATCGTAAATGCATAAAAGCGAAGGATAAGAGTTCTGCATGGCTATCATCATAGCGGCGATCTCAGCCGAGTGATGGGCCGTTCCAAATTCTTCGCAGTAGGGGTCCCACTCGTTAATGTGCGTTTCAAGTTCTCCGTATCCAAGCTCAACAAGCTGTGAGTGTATATATTCGTCGTGTATTAGCGTGTTTTTCGTATTGTAATAACTGTGATACGAGAAGAAATCGATAGGAGTATCCGTTTTCTTCAGGTGCTTGAAGAAGTTACGGAAGAAGGGAAGACGGTGAGTTCTTGCCAGACCTTCCCAATCCTTGCTTTCGGGATCCCACGCGCCGTAAAGACCCGAACAACCGTAAGCACCAACCTTTACATCCGGATGCTCTTTTTTGATGAGCTTTGCTGTTATTTCATAGAGCTTGTAATACTCTTCCGGGGTACCGGTCCACAGCCACGGATTGTTATCCGCCTCACCCCAGATCTCCCAGTATGTGATCTTGTAATGATATCCGTTTGCCCAACCCTTGGTATAGTGTCTTACTATATGCTCGCAAATACTTGCCCACTTGTTCATGTCCGTGGGAGGAGCAAGACGGTACGTTTTTACCCACGCGGCGTTCTCGATTGTTTCACCGAGACGGAAATATGGCTCTACATTAGCCTTGACAAGCTGAGACAAAAGCAGATCGGTAAAGGCAAAGTCATAGCTATCAGGATCGTCAACATCGGCATCAAAGTTTCTGAAAATATTCTGAATATCCACATATTTGCCGCATCCGAATGCACCGCCTACGTCATGCAGACGAGAGTAGGGAATACCTGCTTCGGTCATATAATGAAAAAAGCAGTCGCTTGCATTAGAGGTCGTGGGAGGCTGACCGCCTGCGTGCATGGGCTTGATCTTTCCGAGAGACTTGTCCATGCTTATTGTTATCTTAGACATAATAAATCTCCTTTGGGTATAATTTAATTCAATTGTAACATGCGGTAGCTTGTGAGAATATAGAAAAAAGACTCGAAAAATACAAATTTTGACTCACCGGAAATAATCCGGCTAAGTCATTGCTTTGGGAATTGCAGAAGCTTGTTTTTGCAATGAGGACAGTTTAGCAGGTGCGAGAATAGAATAATGTTTGGTTTGTTAAATTATATCACACTTCAAAAAATGTGTCAGTATCAAAGAAAAAATCGGCACATAGTGTCGGTGTTTTTATAATGCAAGAGAAAAAGGTGTTTCCAAATTGTAAATAAGAATGTTTTTTGAAAAAAACACTTGAAATTCTTGATTTCTGCCGCTATAATATATAGTGGCGCAGGATGTTTTTGAATGATGCCCGGCGTCACTTAAGAAAGAAAAAAATATTTTTATAAACAGGATAAGGAGATGCAAAACTATGACAAACAATAAATTTGTCACCAATTGGATCGACGAAATGGCCGCTCTTACATGCCCCGATAAGATCGTATGGATCGACGGAAGCGAGGAGCAGGCAGAGGCTCTCAGGGCAGAGGCGATCTCAACGGGCGAGATGATCAAGCTCAACCAAGATCTTCTTCCTAACTGCTACCTTCACAGAACTGCTGTAAATGACGTAGCAAGAGTAGAGGGAAGAACCTTCATCTGTACTCCCACTAAGGAGGACGCGGGAAACATCAATAACTGGATGGATCCCGAGGAAATGTACGCAAAGCTTCATAAGCTCTATAAGGGCGCAATGAAGGGAAGAACCATGTACGTTATTCCTTACTCGATGGGCGTTGTCGGAAGCGATTTCGCAAAGTACGGAATCGAGCTTACCGATTCGATCTACGTCGTTCTTAATATGCTCATTATGACCAGAGTCGGAACCAACGTTCTCGAGGCTCTCGGCGATAGCGCAGACTACATAAAGGGTCTCCACGCCAAGGCAGATCTTGACGAAGAGAACAGATATATCGTTCACTTCCCTCAGGATAACACCATTATGTCGGTAAACTCGGGCTACGGCGGAAACGTTCTTCTCGGAAAGAAGTGCTTCGCTCTCCGTATCGCTTCCTACCTTGGAAGAAAAGAGGGATGGATGGCAGAGCATATGCTCATTCTCGGTATCGAGTATCCTAACGGTGACGTTAAGTATATTACCGCCGCATTCCCCTCGGCTTGCGGAAAGACCAACCTCGCTATGCTTATTCCTCCGGAATTCCTTAAGAAGAAGGGATATAAGGTATGGTGCGTAGGCGACGATATCGCATGGCTCAGAGTCGGTGCTGACGGAAGGCTTTACGCAGTTAACCCCGAGAACGGCTTCTTCGGAGTTGCTCCCGGAACTAACGATAAGTCTAACCCCAACGCTCTCGCTACCACTATGCGCGACACCATCTTCACGAACGTCGTTCACGATCTTGACAACAACACCGTTTGGTGGGAAGGTCTTAACGATAATCCTCCCGCAAACGCTATCGACTGGAAGGGCAATCCTTGGGACTTCAGAAAGTACGATAAGAATAACAAGGCGGCTACCGCGGGCGCACATCCCAACTCCCGTTTCACCGCACTTGCAAAGAACTGCCCCTGCATTTCTTCTGAGTTCAACAGCACCGTCGGAGTTCCCGTTTCCGCTATCGTATTTGGCGGAAGACGTGCGAAGACCGCTCCGCTTGTATATCAGTCCTTTAACTGGCAGAACGGCGCGTTCGTCGGATCCATCATGGCTTCCGAGACGACCGCGGCAGCTTCGGGCGCAGTCGGCGTAGTTCGCCGCGATCCGATGGCAATGAGACCCTTCGTCGGCTACAATATGGGCGATTACTGGGCTCACTGGATCGAGATGGGCAAGAAGATCCCCAACGCTCCCAAGATCTTCCACGTTAACTGGTTCCGTACCGATGATAACGGAAACTTCATTTGGCCCGGATTCGGCGACAATATGAGAGTCCTTCTCTGGATACTCGACCGTTGCGAGGATAAGGTAGATGCGGTCGAGACCGCTATCGGATACGTTCCGAGGATCGAGGATCTCCAGCTTGAGGGTCTCGATATCGACGAGGCTACCATTAAGGAGCTTCTCAGAGTAGAGCCCGAATGGTGGAAGGAAGATATCGTAAATATCAAGGAATTCTACGAGCTCGTAGGCGACCACGTTCCCGCAGAGATGTACGAGGAGCTTGCCGCACTCGAAAAGAGACTCGGCTGATTTCAAAAAACATCCGCTTTGCATATGCAAGGCGGATTTTTTTGAAAAAAAGTGATAAAAACATCAAAAAACATAAAAAACTTTGCAAAAAGGTATTGACAAAAGCCGAAAAGTGTTATATAATCACAAGGCAAACCGAAGACAGCAGGTTTCAGTAAAAGCACAGCTTTCCTGCCGAGGTATAGATGTGAATATTACGCGGCATCATGCCACGACTCCGTCTTTCCCTTAGCATGCACTGTGCAAGCAGTTGCATACGTTTTCGGAAGGATTTTTCTTTTTTCAGGAGGTGAAAACACAATGCCAAGCATTAAGATTCTTGAACAGAAGCAGGCTGACGTTGCTACTCTTACCGAAAAGATCCAGAATTCGGTATCGGGTGTTGTCGTAAGCTATGCAGGTATCACTGTTGAGGACGATACTAAGCTTCGTAAGGAGCTCCGTGAGGCAGGCGTAGAGTACAAGGTATACAAGAACTCTATCACCGGCCGTGCATGCGAGAACGCAGGCTACGGAGACATCAAGCAGTATCTCAGCGGAATGGTAGCTATCGCAGTTTCCAAGGAAGATGCAGTTGCTCCCGCAAAGATCCTCAAGAAGTACGCTGACCAGATCGAGTCCTTCGAGCTCAAGGCAGGTTACGTAGACGGTGCTGTTATCGGTCCCGAAAAGGTCGAAGCACTTGCTAAGATCCCGCCGAAGCCCATTCTGGTTGCAAAGCTCATGGGCGGTATGAAGAGCCCCGTTTCGAAGCTCGCTATCTGCCTGAAGGCGATCGTCGACAAGAACGGCGAGGGCGCAGAAGCTCCCGCAGAGGCGTAAGTCTCAAAGAAAACACGCTGTGTGCGTAGCGGAGCGCAGACGGTGAAAAAATATCCGCACACATAATATTAAAAATAAAACATTTTTTGGAGGTATATAAAAATGGCTACTGAAAAGATTACCAATCTCTTTGAAGAGATCAAAACTCTCACCATACTTGAAATGAACGAGCTCGTATCTATGCTCGAGGAAGAATTCGGCGTTTCCGCAGTCGCAGTTGGCGGCGCAGCAGTTGCAGGTGCAGGCGAAGCAGCTCCCGCAGCAGAAGAGAAGACCGAGTTTGACGTTATCCTTACCGATGCTGGCGCAAGCAAGCTCAACGTTATCAAGGTTGTTCGTGAGATCACCGGACTTGGACTTAAGGACGCTAAGGACCTCGTTGAGGCTGCTCCTAAGGCACTCAAGGAAGGCATTTCCAAGGAAGAGGCTGAAAAGCTCAAGGCTCAGATCGAAGAGGCCGGCGCTAAGGTTGAAATCAAGTAATTTATATTTGATCCTTACAGACGAAAAGAGAAGCCGCTTTTCCCAAAAGGCGAAAAGCGGCTTAACTTTTTACTTGACAAAGTAAAAATGCTGTGATATAATCACAAAGGAAAAACATACGAAGGGATATCGCCAAGTGGTAAGGCACAAGACTTTGACTCTTGCATTTCGCTGGTTCGAGTCCAGCTATCCCTGTCAAACAAAAATCCGCGTTCGCAAGAATGCGGGTTTTTGTTTGTATTATTCATTATTCATTATTCATTATTAATTATTCATCATTCATTATTCATTCATCTCGCACGCGGATTTTTTAATGAAGAATGAATAATGAAGCCGCTTCGCTAATGAATAATGAATAATGTTGTTGAAATAGTTACAAATATATGCTATAATATTTTTGTATCGGAGGTGCGCTATGAAAGAGAATATTTTAATTGATAAATCGATCGCTTTTGCCTCACGTATTATAAAGCTTCATCAGTATCTCATCAAAACGAAAAAAGAAACAATTATCTCAAAGCAGATTATACGTAGCGGCACCTCGATTGGTGCAAATATAAACGAAGCTAATTATGGTCAGAGTAAAGCGGATTTTATTTCTAAAATGCACATTGCATTAAAAGAAACCGCTGAAACAGAATATTGGCTAAAATTACTCACGATGTCCGAGTACATAACTGAAGATATGGGAGCATCGTTATTGAACGACTGCTTGGAAATTAAAAGAGTGTTGATTGCCTCTATCAACACGGCTAAAGAAACTAAGTAAAACGAGAAAAGCGGAGATTTCGAGATATTTCTCCGCTTTTTTCAACTTTAAATTTTTTCGAAATTTTATAGATGCATTTCGGGCATTTCGGGTCTGTAGACAGATTCGAACCGGCGAAACCGTTGAAATGTTTACAAAATTGTGGTATAATAGGGCAAAGAAAGGCGGTGAATTTATGAAAAAAGAAATATTAAATGGGACTCGTATTCCTTACGAACTCTCTGTAGAAGAACTCAGCAAAATGTTATCTTCTCCTATTATGAAGGATTTTTCTCTCGCATGCGAAGCGTTGTCTTATCAAAACGATGTCGCTGCCTACGAGGTCATGAAACCTTACATAAACGACAAAGATAAATACCGCCGACTGTATATCTTGAAAACGATTTTTCGTCACCCTAATGCCGTTGAGTTAGGCGGTTTTCTTGAAAACGCGATCACCTCTGAAGATTTTTTGTTTGTGGAAAACGGACTGATGGTTATATCCGAACACCAAATCAAAGTTTCTGATTCGCTGCTGCTTTCTGTTGTTACCAAGCATTTACCAAACCTCTACACAGCCGTACGCGCATTGAATACACTTGACATTTGCGAAGAGAATTACACAAAACTGACGTCGATTTTTGTAAAAGCCGAACAATGCGTTCAAAAAGAAGTTATCGGAGAGGTGCTTGCTAACAATTATTTACCCTCAAAATCAAAAGAATTATTTGAATTATTCAGCTGTGATAAATTTGCAAAGATCAGATTATTAGCAATTACAGTCGCAAAAAAATATGGATATGATCTTTCCGTTTTCTTATCTGATATGGACGGTCATGTTCGCAAGCTTGCAATGAAATCTCTTGAAAACTTATCTTTCCTCGCATCCTACACTTCAAAGTATCGCGTTGACATTTCAGATGATTTGGAATCTGCAATTATATATAACCCCAATAGTGAAAATCATCTATACATTGAATATGATAAAGCGGATGAATTCTCACCATATATGCTTTCATTTTCATTTCAGCACGTTCACCTAACTGATGAAGAAAGTGCAAAAGAATGGATAGATTCAATTTTAAGTGAAGATGTTTTTTCAATAGAATATTTTTGTGGTGAAGGCCGTCGATTTGGTGGACAAATCAGCGCACAAGAGTTAAGCAATTTATCGTATGATTATTTAGAACAAGATACCGGATATTACGGTTTAACAAAGTTATTTCAAATAGTCGATCACTTTAAGATTAGGGGTTGGAGTAGAAAAAACGATTTTGACGGATATTTTGTTGAAAAAGACAATACTATTCAAATAGATAAGATATTCAAAGTATAGCTACATAGATTCGTTTGCAAGCGTGGCGCTCTGCCCCGGAAGATAGCGGATAGGTGCAACCCCCATCATCGCCAAGGGGTTACCATACCCTCTGCAAAATCTGTGTGCATCTAAATCAGCCACACACGGTTTTGCATCTAAATCGGACACACATCACAGAAAAAAGCACTTGCGCAGGCAAGTGCTTTTTTTAACTAAATCCGCCGTTAGCGGAAGAAATCCACCTTCGGTGGATGAAATCGCTTCGCGATGAAATCTGCCTTGCGGCAGGAGATGGAGGCGGATTTAGTTTATCCGAAGCCGCAAGGCTTCGATTTCATCTGAGGCGGCACGCCGAAGATTTCATCCGAGCCCCGCTCGGATTTCATCGTGCAACGCACGATTTCATTCTTTTCGGGTCTGTAGACAGATTCGAACCGGCGAAACCGTTGAAATGTTTACAAAATTGTGGTATAATATCACTAATGATATGAAAGGAGGGATTTTCTTTGTTTTATTGTTTATCAAGTCATCCATCAAATCGTTATAAATATGTACTTATGGATTATAGTTTTTTCAGAATCAATACTTGCCAATGTAAAACCTGCGGTCGAGAAGTTAAACAATGCCAACTTGAATATTGGCCCCCAAAAATGCTTTTGGAGGGTGGGAAAAGATATCCCGATTGTTTATCTGTTTCGATTCCTTTTGATGATAAGTGTGGCTTGATTGTAAGCGAAAAAGCACTTGAAGCATTCAAAACGGAAAATATCTCCGGATATATAGCCGAACCGATAGAGATCAACGATGATAAAGTAAATGATGAAGTTGCAGCCGAAAAACCTCAATATTACTATCTGTATGTGAATGGAAGTATTTCCTTGGATTATGGTGCTATGCATTACAAGAAAAAGAATTATTGCTCCGATTGTGGCTCATATAACTGGAGCCGTCAGAAAATCGGAGAATCCGTTCTTGATCATTCATCTTGGAATCAATGTGATATTTGCAAATTGATTGATTATCCGAACATATTTATCTGTACACAAAAAGTGATAGATGTGATAAAAAAATACAACTTAAAGGGCTTTGTAAAAGGCGAAGAGTCAGATATTTTTTTACCATTAAAAGCAGAAAAAGTATGTTAATTATGTAACCCGGTCAACTTTACACAGGCTTCGTTGCAAGCATGGCGTTGCGCCCCGGAAGATAGCGGTCAAGTGCAGCCCCCATACACGCCCGTGGGTTAGTGTACCCTCTGCAAAACCCATATGCATCTAAATCAGCCACACGTCACAGAAAAAAGCAAGTCGCAAGACTTGCTTTTTTCAACTAAATCCGCCGTTGGCGGAAGAAATCCACCTTCGGTGGATGAAATCGCTTCGCGATGAAATCTGCCTTGCGGCAGGAGATGGAGGCGGATTTAGTTTCATCTGAAGCCGAAGGCCGAAGATTTCATCCGAGCCCCGCTCGGATTTCATCGTGCAACGCACGATTTCATTCTTTTCGGGTCTGTAGACAGATTCGAACCGGCGAAACGGTTGAAATGTTTACAAAGTTGTGGTATAATAGTGGTTGGAAAGGTGGTGTTTATATTGAATCATCTCTGGACAACAAGCTTGCCAACTATTTATAACACTTGGTTTTACGGTGCCCTGATCAAAGAAGGTCAGTATTTAAAATATTATTTTTTCTATCCATCGAACATTGCCCAAATATCCGATATAACATTTGATGTTGATAATGGAGAAATAATCGGTTGTAATCAAAATTATGATGAAGGGCCAAAAAACAAGGAGCTTTATACTACAAGAAAGCCGCCGGAACATTATGTCGAAGATGATTTCGTTTTTGGAGAGTATCGCATAACTCATCACGGAGAATGGGGATATGCCTGCTTCAAAAATGATAAACTTTTATGGAAAAAGAGTTTGAGAGGATATCTATATACAGATATTATAAAAAACAACGATAGAATCATCTTTGGTACGGCAGGGATGGGAGGACATTTCTATTCTTTGGATATCAATAGTGGAGAGATTATTTTTGATTTTAATACCAAAGGCACTTGTACTTTTCTACAAGTAAATAACAGTATTTATTTTGCTATGCGCAAAAAGAAAACAACAGTCATTAGCAGAATAGATTATGATGGGAACATCTTGGACTCATTGGAATTGGAAGGCTTTCGGGATGACTACGATCCTCTTATCTTATCAGACAACTCGATTTACATTGTAACACAACTCAGAAAAAAAGAGGTAGATTGGGAAACGTATTATCCCATCGTACATCGCATTGCTCTGTTTTAATGTTGTTTCGTACATAGGTTATCGTTTGCAAGCATGGCGCTCTGCCCCGGAAGACAGCGGTTAAGTGCAACTCCCATCATCGCCAAGGGGTTAGTGTACCCTCTGCAAAATCTGTGTACTTCCAAATCAACCACACACGGTTTTGCATCTAAATCGGCGTTACATCACATGTTGAGTGTCTGATTTAGATGCAGGCACGAAAAAACGAGAAAAGCGGAGATTCGAGAGATTTCTCCGCTTTTTTGACTATAAAGTTTTTCGAAATTTTGTAGATATATTTCGGGCATTTTTGGTCTGTAGACAGATTCGGACTTACGAAACGGTTGAAAAATTCAAATTTTTATGATATAATCATCATTCATATAGAAAGGAAGTGATTTTTTGAAAGAAAAATTCGAAATTTCAGAGCTCTATGCGGACGAAACGCCTCTTGAAACGTCCAAGGCTAAGTGGATATGGTATAACGGAGATTTTGAGATATATCACAGCCTGAAGCTTCACGGTCGGCGTGAGGAGTTCGGTGCGGAATGTCCTTGTATGTGGGCACTTTCCTCCCCCTACCCCTCGGTGGTCTTCAAAAAAGACTATCACGCGGACGGTGAGGACACGATCCGTCTTGTTACAAAGCAAAAGGCTTACATAAACATCGACCGCCGCCGTTTTCCTGCTAACACCGACATAACCGTTTCGGCAGGCGACCATTGTGTAACGGTCGCGGCATTGGCAGAGGTGGGATTTCCCAGCATCTATATTAACTCCAAATATCTCGTCACAGACGGGAGTTGGCTGGCAAATCACACGGCAGGAGACTACATCCCCGTCGGTACTTGGAACGCATATACCTCTCCCGACAGCGATCCGATGGTATTCCCATTCAAATATGATACCAAGAAGCCCGTCAAGGCTCTCAACACAAAGGAAGGTATGCTCTATGACTTCGGTCGTGAGATGTTTGGTGTTGTACGCTTTGATGCAGATCCGGCGGATACTATCCGGGTGGTTTACGGCGAGTCTCCCGACGAGGCTACCGATCCCGAAGAAGCACTGATACGCGAGACCGTCAGTGGAAAGGCACACTACGATCTTGTTCCCCGAGCTTTTAGATATATTTGCATAAAATCCGACGGCAAAATCCCAACCTCCGTTGTCGCCGATTATGAATATTATCTCCTTGAGGACAAGGCGTCGTTCTCTTGTAATCGCAGAAACATCAAGAAAATATGGGATATATGCGCTTACACGCTCCACCTTAATTCCCGCGAATTTTTCTTGGATGGCATCAAGCGCGACCGTTGGTGCTGGTCCGGCGATGCATATCAATCTTACATGGCAAACAACTATCTCTTCTTTGACCCCGAGATAACCAAGCGAACCATTGTCGCGCTTCTCGGAAAGCCTCCCTACGAGCAACACATCAATACGATAAATGATTACTCCATGTATCTTATCATCGGTGCATATGACTACTATTTCTCGACGGGGGACAAAAAGTTTATAGAGATATATTATCCTCGTATTAAGGCGCTTTATGACTTTATTGAGAGCCGTCTTAACGAGGAGGGCTACGTTTGCGAACGTGACGGGGACTGGATATTCATTGACTGGTCGGATATCGACAAGGGCGGTGACCTTTGTGCCGAGCAGATCCTTCTATGGCAATGCCGAAACGCAATGGCATCTCTCTCCGAGCTTGTAGGTCTTGATAGCACTCCCTTCTGCAGAGCAGCTGATAAACTAAAACGCAATATTATGAGAGACTTCTGGCGCGAGGATCGCGGTGGCTTTGTTGACTGCTATACGACAGGCCGTGAAAACATCACGCGTCATGCCAACATCTTTGCCATCCTGTACGGCTTTGTTTCAGAAAAGCGCGCAAGAAAGATCACCCGAATGGTGCTTGAAAACGACGACATTACGCAGATAACCACTCCTTATTTTGCATTTTTTGAGCTTTGCGCTCTCTGTAAGATGGGCAGACTTTCTGCTACACAGAAAAAGATAGAATCCTACTGGGGCGGTATGGTCAAGCTCGGTGCAACCTCTATCTGGGAGCAATATATCCCCGAGCACGAGGGAATTGAGCATTACGGAATGTATGGAATGAAGTACGGTTGTTCTCTCTGCCACGCATGGGGCGGCGGTCCTATCTACCTTTTGGGACGCTATTGTCTCGGTGTATATCCTACCTCTGTAGGATATAAGACCTTTGCAGTAGAGCCAAGCCGCGGCATGTACAAGCACATCGACGGCAAGGTTCCCCTTCCCGAGGGCGGTGAGGTGTCGGTAAAAATGGATGCCCACTCCTGTACGGTAGAAACAAACCGTGATGGCGGAACTCTTATCCTAAAAGGAAAGTCTTATGCCATTCCTGTAGGAAAGCCTCTTTCCATTGCATTTTAAGAACAAAACGGATGGGGTAACCACTTTCGACCTGCGTGATTTTGAACTTTAATTGGACTTTACAGCGACGCGCTCTCCCTCAGTCGCCTACGGCGCCAGCTCCCTCCCGGAGGGAGCCTTTGCAAGAATCGCTTGCGGAACGGTTGAAAAATTTACAAATTTGTGGTATAATAAGGCAAAGAAAGGCGGTGGAGCTCATGAATAGTGCAAAAGATTTTTTTGATTCGATTATAAACGAAAACGATACCTCGCTTTTTACATATGGGCTTAAGCCTATAGAGATGCCAAATCTCGAAAAAGCTCAGCTTATTCAAAATAATGCACCAGATGCTTTTTTGAAGGAATACTACAATGCTATTTCCGCGGTGAACAAAATCATTGGTAATGATAGTGGTACAAACGCGTTAAATAGTTCCGCAATTCTACTGAGGTTAATACATATCAATGCGGAGTTTAAAATAGATTCCAAATCGTTGGCAGTGTTGTTAATTGCTTTGTCCAATCAAATTAAAGAGTTAAGTACCACTTATGAACACCATAAATATGATGAATATTTATGGGGCTCTACGGTTGCTTATAAATTGACAATAAAAGTTTACGATATATTAACCAAGCATAATCTCAATGCAGAACATTCGTTATCACGTGAATACATAATTGACGCCATTTCCCAAATTCCAATTACAAACACGGTTCTTGCAGGTTGGAAACATTCTGTTTTCAAAAAGTGTGGTTTGCACGTTGAAAGAAAAGTGACGCAAGCAGTCAAAGCCATGTACTTATATGATCACTTGGTGGAAAGCGGAACGAAAGATCTCTTACTTAACAACACCAAAGAAAAGACAGAGAAAAAGTTAAAACCGTTCTTTGATGTAAAATTGCAATATGTTGCAGATAATATTCTTGAGTTTTATACATGTAAAACAGGAAATGAAAAGAAACGCTTTTTGACAGATATCGAGAAATTTGTTAATGAAATACCGATAACTGAATTGGTAAATAATTTTCTAATCAATAGTTGAGAATAAACAAAAAGGTATATTACATAGGTTGTCGTTGCAAGCATGGCGCTCTACCCCGGAAGATAGCGGTCAATTGCAACTCCCATCATCGCCAAGTATTTATTCTACCCTCGCATAAAAATCCGTGCATCTAAATCGGACACACATCACAAATCCCCGAGGACTTGTCCTTGGGGATTTACTTTTTCACTTTTCACTCTTCACTTTTCACTAACTCGGGGATTTGGCAAGGTTAGAGGTAATAGTGAATAGTGAAGAAGTAAGGTAGCTTTTCGCTGAAGCGAAAAGCATTTTTATTATAAATTTTTTTGAAATTTTGTAGATGCATTTCGGGCATTTCGGGGCTGTAGACAGATTCGAACCGGCGAAAGCCTTCCTCCGGGAGGAAGGGGGACCACGAAGTGGTGGAAGGAGCCTGCGCAACATTGGAATTCAATTAAACTTTACGGTAACGCGCTCTCCCTCAGTCGCCTACGGCGCCAGCTCCCCCCCGGAGGGAGCCTTTGCAAGAATCGCTTGCGGAACGGTTGAAATGTTTACAAAATTGTGGTATAATATAGTCAAGAAAGGCGGTGGTTTTATGGCTATTCCGATCCCAAGATATATAAGACACATAGCAAAACTTCAAAAGCAACAGAAAACGTGGACGCATTTCGGGATTTGCTGCACTTGTGGTTGCGAAAAATTTTTGGTATATCAAAATTATATGAACAAAGAGGAAATGCTACTCGAAAAGCCTTATTATGATGCTTTGCATGAAATGTTTTCAGGCGGGTTGTCAACATGTACACGGGATGAAGATGGCACCCTCCACCATTGGAAATTATATGAACAATATGAACCTGGCAAAGGATTTGTACGCAGACGCGAAGAGGTGTTTCTTCCCGATCGTCCGTATTTTTCCGGAATTGTTGTCATAAAATCCAAGTGTATTAAGTGTGAAAAAGAGTATTTGCTTTTTGATAGCAGAATGCACGGTTATGATGGTATGACCAACGAAAAAGATCAAGCTACCATAGAATACGAACCGCATTTCAAGCTAAAATGTAAAGAAGCAGTATCTTTGGAAGTTAAAGTTGAAAATGATGAATCCTTAGAGAAATTTCAAGATAATACTGACCTTGGTTTTACCGAAGAACAGTTTTCAGATGCATTCTCTTGGATTATTATTTATCGAATAAACAACAATGGTAAAAAAGCAAAAATCTTTGACTGGGAAACCGCATAGTATATTTACATAGCGTTTGTTGCAAGCATGGCGCTCTGCCACGAAAGATAGCGGTCAAGTGCAGCTCCCATCATCGCCAAGGGGGTAGTCTACCCTCTGCAAAATCGGCGTGCATCTAAATCAGCCACACACGGTTTTGCATCTAAATCGGCGAATGCATTTTTGGATATAGATTCTCCACAGAAGCAAAACCGTGGACAGATTCGAACCGGCGAAACGCTTGAAATGTTTACAAAACCATGCTATAATGATAATAATAAAAAAGAAAGACGGTGTGGATATGGATAAAAAAAAGCAAATTGCAATCAATACACATCTATGGCTTCCTATCGGACTGTTTGTGACTTTTATAGCCTTAGCCGTATCCTGCATACATGAAAAAGAAATCGGCCTGACTGTCGGATTTTTTGTTGCGGCATTACTTCCGGTATTTGGTTTCCTTATATTTCCCGTATACTATGTTTTTTCCGAAGAAAGCGTTAAGATAATATATCTTTGGGGGCAAATAGAAGAAATCGAATGGAGCTCGATCAGAAGCATTGCGTTGTATGGAAGCTGGAGCGGCGGCGGTGGACCTCCGCACTACGAGATTGCGTATCCGACAAATAAAAAAAGAGCCTTTTTCGTCAATGGTGAAATTTCTAAAACAAGAAAAACCAAAAGATTAATCAAGAAATATTACAAGAAAAATATCGTTTGATTATATGAATTTCGTTTTTGGACTCGGCGCTCTGCCCCGGTGTATATCGATCGAGCGAAGCTTCCATAAAATCGCCTGCGGTAAATAAAAAACGCAGAGTCGATTCTTGAAAAATTCATAAATTTGCGATATAATGCCTATGAGCGATCAAGAATATTTTTATGCGCCGATATAGGCGCACGTATGAAAGGAAAATAATACTATGATGAATGCAAAAGTACACGAGCTGTTAAATCAGCAGATCAACAAGGAATTCTATTCCGCATATCTCTACCTCGATTTCTCAAATTATTTCGAGGATGCCGGACTTGACGGATTTGCAAACTGGTATAAGGTCCAGGCTCAGGAGGAGCGCGACCACGCAATGCTTTTCTATCAGTACCTTCAGAATGAGAATCAGAAGGTAACGCTTGAGGCTATTCCGAAGCCCGATAAGACCTTTGAGTGCCATATGGACGTGCTCAAGGCAGGTCTTGAGCACGAGGAGTACGTTACCTCGCTTATCAACGATATCTATGCGGCGGCGTATGAGGTAAAGGATTTCCGCACCATGCAGTTCCTTGACTGGTTCGTAAAGGAGCAGGGTGAGGAGGAGACCAACGCAAACGATATGATCACTAAGATGGAGCTCTTCGGAAGTGATCCCAAGAGCCTCTATATGCTCAATCAGGAGCTTGCCGCAAGAGTGTATACCGCTCCCTCGCTCGTTCTGTGATTTTAAAAGTCAAAAAGTCGGGATGATAACATCATCCCGACTTTTTTTGATTTAAAGATCCTTTATCTTTTCGTACGCTTCAAGATTCGTTCGCGCCGCGGATATCGGAGTGATCGAAATGTAGCCGTTTCGTACCGCGTCGATATCGACTGACAGATCGCATCCGATAAGCGGTATCGGATCGCCCTCCTGCATGTACATGTCGTTTCCGAGAGGGGTGAAATTGTCGTCAAAATACATGCCGCCCTGCCGCGTGACCTTTATTTCCTTTGCCGCAAGCGGAATGTTGACATTGTATATGCAGCTGTGCTTCAGCAGACCGTTTTTGAAAATAAAATCGAATACTCTGTCTATATTTTCAAATGCGACGTCATAGGTCGACGTGTCGGTCGAAAGAGCGATGCCGCTGATGTTCAGCCTTGCACCCTCGAATACCGCTCCCGCTGTTCCCGAATATACGAGATCGTCCCCAATGTTGTAGCCGTGATTTATTCCCGAAAGTATCAGATCGAACTTTGTCTTCAGTGAGGCGGTCGCGAAACGAACGCAGTCCGCAGGAGTGGAATCGACATAGTACGCCTCTATTTCGGGATCGAGATCTATCTTTTTTATCTCGATCGGCTTGTGAAATTCTATCGCCTGACTTCGACCGCTTTGCTCTGTCTTGGGTGATACTACAGTCACGCTTCCGAGCTTTTTTGCCCAGCGCGCAAGTCGTATAAGAGCCTCCGAGCGGTATCCGTCGTCGTTAGTTATAAGTATGTTCATAGCCAACCCTCGTTTTCTTCTTTGTATTTTTTTAGAAGCAGATCGGCCTCCTTTACAAGCTTTTCTGCCTCGTCTCTGCTGTAAACGGTAGCACCGCAGGCGCAGGCGTGACCGCCGCCACGGTATTTTTCCGCAAGAGTATTAACGGTAACAAATCGCGAGCGCAGACGAACACGGACGGAAGAATCTCGGTTTTCTATAAACGCTATCCATATCAGCGAATTTTTGATCGATTCCATATAAATGACCGCATTTCCCGCATCCTCGTAAGAGAGAGAAAATTCATCCTGCATCTCGCGGTCTATATAAAGATATGCGACCCCGTTTTCGCTGATCTGCATTTTTTTGTAGACGGAAGCCTGAAACTTGAAGGTGTGGAACTCTCTCATGTACAGATTAGCGTGAATTACGTCGAGATCGATTCCCGTGTCAAGAAGCATGGCGGTGAGACGGTGCGTGTCACCCGATACCGAGCTGAAGCGGAAGCGTCCCGAATCGGTCACGATGCCCGTGTAGATCGCCCGTGCGGCGTCTCTGCCAAGACTTAACTCGGACGGGAAGGCGGAGTAAAGATCGGCTATCATTTCGGAGCAGGAGGATCTGTGTCCCTCCACCCAAGAAATGTCTCCGTATGCCTCGCTGTCCGCGTGATGATCTATCTTGATGACCCTCTCGCATAGAGTGTACTTCGGATTCGATATGCGCTCTACGGTTGACGTGTCGACTATAACGGCGAGCGCACCGCTATAGAAGGAGTCGTCGGCAGAAGGATCCTCATCTCCGAGAAAATCAAGGCTCTCCGCACGGTCAGAGTTTATGACGCGCACGTCCTTTTCGGGAAAGGAAGAGCGAAGTATCTCCTTTAGTCCGAGCGATGCTCCGACCGCATCTCCGTCAGGCTTCTTGTGTCTGATTATCACGATTTTTTCATATTTTTTTACCGAGTCAAGAATGTCGTGCTTTATAGATTTGTTCATTGCAGTTTACCGCCGTTATCCCTTTGTTTATGATATGCCGAAAAATAGGATTTGATCCGATCTTCGTAAAATCTCCTCTTTAATTATATCACAAAATCTTGCCGAATGGAAGATATTTTTGTGAAAAGTTAAAGCAAAAAGCACGGTTTTGCCGATTTTTTTAATGAATCGGTAAACCGTGCTTTGTAAAAAAATATCAGAATATGGGATATCCCGCCGCCTCGTGAGCGCTTCTGAGCTCATCGCACATAGCTACGATCTCGTCCGTGGAGAGCTGGCTTCCCGTGTGAGGATCGAGAATAGCTGCATGGTAAACATGCTCCATAGACATTTCGTGAGCTGCCGCGATAGTGAGGAGCTGAACGTTTATGTTCGTCATGTTCATTGCCGCACACTGAGGAGGAAGCTCGCCTATGTATGTCGGGTGTATTCCTGCGTTGTCAACAAGGCAGGGAACCTCTACGCAGGCGTTCGACGGCAGGTTGGAGATAAGACCGCTATTGAGTACGTTTCCGCCGATCTTGTACGGAACGCCTGTTACTATAGCTTCCATAATGTAGGACGCATATTCTCTTGATCTTGTGTGCGTCACGTTGCCGCCTGCCATGATCTCTTCCTTTTGACTCTGCCATTTTGCGATCTGATCAATGCAGCGCCTCGGATATTCGTCGAGCGGAATGTTGAATTTTTCAATAAGCTCCGGACGGTTTTCCTTTATGTAAAGGTAGTTGTACTCCGCGTTGTGCTCACTCGACTCGGTGCAGTAGTATCCGAGCTTGTCAATATAGTCGAATCTGACCATGTCCCAGTGCTTGGCGGTCGCATTTTTTTCCTTCGCGCGACGCTTGATCTCGGGATAAAGATCGTTTCCGTCCTTGTCTCGGATGTCGAGAAGCCACGCCATGTGGTTGATTCCCGCAATAGTCTCGATCCTGCCGTCAAGCTTGTCCTCAAGTCCGAGATGCTTCATAATACCCTCGGAGCAGACCTGAACGCTGTGACAGAGACCGACGGTCTTGACCTTGGTGTATCTCTGCATGTATCCCGCAAGGATAGCCATGGGATTTGTGTAATTGAGGAACCATGCATTAGGACATACCTCCTCCATGTCGGCGGCAAAGCCCTTGAGTACGTGGATAGTGCGAAGACCTCTGAAAATTCCTCCGATCCCAAGGGTGTCACCTATCGTCTGACGAAGACCGTACTTCTTGGGAATCTCAAAATCTATTATCGTACACGGATCGTAAAGACCGACCTGGATCGCGTTTACAACGAAAGTAGCATCTCTTAGAGCGTCCTTGCGGTTTTCGACTCCGAGATATTTCTTTATGACCGCGCGACTCTCGTTTACGTTTTTGTTGAGAGTGGAGATGAGAAGATATGATTCCTCAAGACGGTCGCTGTCAATGTCGTAGAGAGCGATCTCGCACTCGCGCAGTGCGGGAGTGAGCATCGAGTCTCCGAGAACGTTTTTGCAGAAAACAGTGCTTCCTGCGCCCATAAAAGTGATCTTTAACATAAATGTATGCTTCCTTTCAAATACGGAAATAATTCCTTTTAATATTATTTTATGTATTTTTTTTGTAAACACCATTGTATTATGTAACCCTAATATGTTATAATGTAACTATATACGGCAAAAATATAACATATGAAAGGTTTTTTGTCACCTTGAAGAAAAAAAGCACGGGATTTTGGGAAATAGCGTTTCTCGACAGATCCTTCCATGAATTTTCCCCTGTTCATTGCGGATACGAATTTTGTAAAAGCGAACATGTTGCCTACGGACACAGACCGTATTGGATGATCCATTATGTCGTTTCGGGCAAAGGGACCCTTTACAGCGAGGACGGAACCTATAATGTGTCACGAGGGCAGATATTTATTATAAAAGAATATGAAAACGCCAGATACGTTTCGGATAAGGACGATCCTTGGGAATATATATGGATAGCCTTTACGGGGACGCTTTCTCGAAAATTTGAGACTCTTCCCGGAAGAGTGTTTGATTTTTCTTACGAGCCTTTTTCGATCGTAAGAACACTTAAAGATCGAACGGACACGAGAGAGGAAATGGCAAGCGCGGCGCTTTTTATGATATACTCGGAGCTTTTTTCGGGGCGTACAACCCATCCGCACTACGTAAGACGCGTGGTCGATACCGTAAACTCGCTGTATATGAATCATATTACGGTCGAGGAGCTTGCCGATACGCTCGGTCTTGACAGACGGTACCTTGCCCGTATATTCAAGGCGAGTATGGGTATAAGCATCCGAGATTATCTTATAAAGGTCAGAATGCAGCACGCGCAAAGGCTCCTTCGCGAGGGAATATCGGTCACTCTTACGGCAGAGCTGGTAGGATATAACGATCCGTTTAATTTTTCAAAAATGTTTAAAAAATATTTCGGAGAAAGTCCGAGTAAATATAGGTAAAGCAGAAAAAGGAAGCACGTCCTATTTAAGGATGTGCTTCCTTTTCCTGATTGTTATGACAGCGATTTATTTGCGCTCTTAGTGACAGTACGGTCGTTACGGACAGTATGACGATACTGATCCATTGCGATGTAGAAAGATTCCATAAGCTTCCGCGTTCTACGTCTCCTCTGAAGAATTCAAGTATAAACCGTATCACCGAGTACGAAAGAAGATATAACGTGGCATACAGGAGTTTGCGTTCGGGATGATGAATAAATACGGAAATTAAAACAGAGAACAATACAAAAAGTAAAAATGCTTCTATAAGCTGTATGGGAAGTAAGGGAACGCCAATAGGTGTGCTTCCCGCAGTAATTGTATAAGTATAGCTTAACGGACCGTGATATTCGATACCGTAACAACAACCGGCAAAAAAACAGCCGATTCTGCCAAAAGCGTGACCGAGAGGAAGGACTATCGAGAACAGATCAAGAAAGTCGACCGCTTTCATTTTGAACGAAAAACAATATATGAGAAGACCTGCAAGTCCGCCAATCACCCCTCCGTAAAAAACAAATCCTCCGCGTATTATTGCAATTATCGGAATGTTGTATCTTATTATATCCTTAAGCGTAACGATAACAAAAAGAAGCTTTGCACCTATGCCGGCGCCGATCATAGTAAATATTCCGCAGCCCACTACGTCAAATTTGGCAATGCTTCTTTTGTGTGATATAAAAGATGCAACGGTGGCGGATATAAAGATGCCTATGTAAAAGAAAAGACCGTATAATGGGATTGTTTTGCCTAAAATAGAAAAATACATATAAAACACCCGGAATTTAAAGATTATCAGGGAAAGGTCGTTTGTGAACCTTTCCCTGATTTTTTTACGTTATCTGCTATATCAGATAGAACCAAACATCGAGTTTACAGTATCGTTTGCCTCGTCAATTGCTCCCGTTAACAGGATAGTGCAAATTCCGCATGTGAAGAACATTATCGCAGAGAACACAACCGCAATTATTCCGAGCACGAGACCGGCGGTTGCAAGACCGGACGGAGTGTTGTTTGCACGAAGCTGCTTTCCGCCGACTACCGACAGGCAAAGTCCTACGATCGAAACGGGAAGCGACGCTATTGAAAAATATGTTCCCAAGAAGGCGAGAACGATACCTACAATTCCAAGTACAAGTCCGGCTATCGCCTTTCCTTTTCCTATTTCCATGATGATACTCCTTTCTGATTTTATTACAAAAGTACGGTCGTACTTGTTGTTTCTTTCGGATAAATTTTTTTAAAATTCTCAAAGTCGAAAATAAAAGTAATAAGATGATTGCTAAAAATAAAAATCTGCGCATTTTCGACTCCTACCCTCATGAAAAACCCATATGTAACAAACTGTTACATAAATAGTGTAACACAATGTTACACTATTGTCAATAGCATATTAATAAAAAAGAGGACAAATAATAGAAAAATATTTGTTTTTTTAAACAAATTTATTGAGATAAGGAGAATTCTTATGCAAAAGATGGAAGGACTCAGGCAAATACGCAGAAAAAAGGGATACAGTCAACTCAAGGTGGCAATGGATCTTAATATCAGCAGGGAAGCACTTTCTTATTATGAGACAGGAAAGAGAAATCCTGACCTCGATATGCTGATAGCGATGTCCGAATATTTTCACGTGTCTATTGATTTCCTTATACGAGGTAAAGAATTTTCCGACTAAAGTGAGGCTCTTTATTGACATAAAATCGTATCTGTGATATAATCTAAAGGTCATTTTAAAAGAAAATTCGGTTGACACGCGAATATTGCAGATCGAATCAGGTAAAGTATTAAACAGTAGTACCGCAGAGCGCCCAGTTGCTGCAGTGTAAGGAGAATAAAATGAAAAAAACAGTTTTAAGAAGATACGCAAGACTTATAGCCGAGAAGGGCGGAAACGTGCAAAAGGGTCAGGATGTCGTCATAACAGCCTCGGTCGAGGATCCCGTATTTGTGCAGATGCTCGTTGAGGAGTGCTACCGTTGCGGAGCAAGGAAGGTCGATGTAGACTGGACATTTCAGCCGATAAGCAAGATAAATATGAAAAAATGCTCGGTAAAGACCCTCTCTACGGTCGAAAAATGGCAGGAGGAAAAGCTTAAATGGAAGGTCGATAGGCTTCCCGTGCATATCTATCTCGAGTCTGATGATCCCGACGGACTCAGCGGCATAGATCAGAATAAAAATTCCAAGGTCTCTCAGGCGAGATATAAGATAATAAAGCCCTATCGCGAGGCAATGGAAAATAAATATCAGTGGTGCATAGCGGCAATTCCGGGCGCCGCTTGGGCGAAAAAGGTCTTTCCCGGAGAAAGCGTTAACAGAGCAAAGGAAAAGCTCTGGGAGGCGATTCTTGCCGCCTCAAGGGCAAATGACGATCCGATCGCCGCTTGGAATGCACATAACCGCGATCTCGAGGCGAGATGCTCGTATCTCAACTCGCTCGGACTTGAGTATCTTGAATATAAAGCGTCGAACGGTACCGATCTTAAGGTCGGACTTATTCCCGATGCGCTCTTTATGGGCGGATCGGAAAAAACGCTCGGCAAAGATATCGAGTTCAATCCCAACATTCCGAGCGAGGAGGTCTACGTTTCTCCTATGAGAGGCTCGGCGGAGGGTACGGTCTATTCCTCGAAGCCGCTTTCTTACCGAGGTGAGCTTATTGAGAATTTCTCGCTCCGCTTTGAAAACGGAAGGGTAGTTGATGTAAAGGCGGAGAAGAACGAGGATCTTCTTAAGGAAATGGTATCGATGGACGAGGGCGCGGCATATCTTGGAGAATGTGCGCTCGTTCCTTACGACAGTCCGATAAGAAATACAGAGATCCTCTTTTATAACACTCTTTTTGACGAGAATGCGGCGTGCCATCTCGCACTCGGCGCTGGCTTTACAAACGTGATAAAGGATTACGGTAAATATAGCGTAAAGGAGTGTCACGAAAAGGGAATAAACGATTCGATGATCCACGTTGACTTTATGATCGGTACGTCCGATCTTTCGATCGTCGGCGTTACGTCCGACGGCAGAAGAGTTCAGATCTTCCAAAACGGAAATTGGGCGTTCTGATACAAAAAATCACCCCGACAGAGATTGAAGTCGGGGTGTTTTTATAAGCTGTTATGTTACGGCTTTTTTATCGTGAGATTTATAAAAAGACCGATCACCGAGCAGAAGAGAAGCACGGTGAATATTATAGCGTAGTCTCCTATCTGACCTGCGAAGGTGGACATGAACGATGCGGGAATGAGCACGAGATTTATTATGCTGACGTTGGTGGGATAATTCTTCATTCCGTAGAAGGATGCAACGAAGGCAGCAGATACCGTCGGTGAGAATCCGTATGAAAGTCCGCAAAGGCATATTCCGATTATGCCTATGATGAGCGATGAGGTAAGAACTCCGATAAGAGAAACCGCGGTCGCGAGGATGACGACTCCGCTCGTTATGAACTGAGTTATGCGAAGTCCCATGCGGTCAAAGATAGCGCCCGAAAGGAGTCTTCCGAGCCCGTTGCAGACCGAAACTATACCGACTATCGTGACCGCAAGAGATTCCTTTGCGCCGAGCGAAAGGGTGTACCCCTTGGCAAAGCCGATTATCGTGCTTCCGACCGCCGTAAAGAGGGTAAAGAAGATAAACAGCTTCCAGAAGGATGCTCGCTTTATCATTTCCGAAGATGAGAGCACAGAGCCCTCGTCGGATGCGTTGCTTTTTGCCTTTTTCGGAGAGGGAAGAGCGTCCTTCTCGCTCGGCATACGGGCAATGACAGTGAAGAGCGCCACCGAGACTACGATAAATGCCGCAAGAAGATAGTATGTGTTCTTCCAGCCGAAGCCCGAAATATCAAAAAGCGCGTCCGCGATCTTTCCGATTATAAGCGTGCTGATTCCGAAGCTCATCATAAGGACGCCTGCGGACAGTCCCTTTTTGTCGGGAAACCAGGAGTTCACCGATCCGATCACCGAATTGTATATAAATCCGATTCCGAGACCCGAGAGCATTCCGTATGCGATGTAAAGAAGAAGGATGCTGTCAGAGGCAAAGGTGGAAAGCACGAATCCTGCGCCCGCCATGATAGCGCCTATCACGAGTCTGAGCTTCAGGTGCACCTTCTTTGAAAGAAGACCCGAAAAAAGACCGCCGAATCCGAACGAGCAAAGTGATATCGTGAAATTCATTCCGAGTTGACCCTGAGTGAATCCGAACGGCTCGCGCAGTATCGACCACGCATAGAAAACTCCCGCGGCAAAGAGCGAAAGAGATCCGAGTATCAGCATAAGTATCCTGAATTTTTTTGTGTTGCTTGTCAATTTGTTCACTCGCTTTCTTTAGGCAACTAAAGTGTTTTTTACATTATAGCATAAGACCGTGCTTATGTCAATAAATCGGATAATATTTTAGCGAAATTATTGACAACAGTTGATTTTTTTGCTATACTCACCTTGTGCCGATAGGCAAATATTTGGCTTTTGAAAGGAAAAATAAAATGGATATCAGAGGAAAAAAGATCAATTTTCTCGGAGACAGTATAACAGAGGGGTGCGGCGTTGCAAATGCTGAAAATATCTTCCACGCGCGTCTTGCAAGAGAATACGGACTTGCGGAGGCGCGTAACTACGGTATCGGAGGAACGAGAATAGCACGTCAGACAGTACCTTCGAACGAGATATGGGATCAGGATTTTATATCCCGAGTTGACATCATGGATCCGGATGCGGATATCGTCGTCGTTTTCGGTGGAACCAACGATTTCGGACACGGGGACGCGCCTCTCGGAGAGATGAGCGACAGAACTCCTTATACCTTCTACGGAGCATGCCACGTTCTTTGCGAAAAGCTGATAAATAAGTACCCCGAGGCGCTCATCGTATTTATGACACCTCTTCACCGCTTGAACGAGGATGATCCGCGCGGAGACGGTTATAAGCAGGAAAGAGGTTCTCTCAAGGTCTATATAAATATTCTTAAAGAGGTTCTCGAATTCTATTCGATCCCCACTCTTGATCTTTGGTCGGTCTCCTCTCTTCAGCCTAAGGTAGATGTGCTGCGCGAAAGATATTGCCCCGACGGACTTCATCCGAACGATGCGGGACACGCCTTTATAGCAAGCAGACTTGCGGGATTTTTGGCTACTCTTTGATCCTGATGCCGTATTCTGTAGATATGCTTGCTAATTTTCATACACATTCGACCTTCTGCGACGGAAAGAATACTCCCGAGGAGGTAGTCCTTGCGGCGGTAGATCAAGGGATGGACTCGCTCGGCTTTTCCGGACACGCATATACTGAATTTGACCTTCGCTACTGTATGAAGGATACGTCCGCTTACGTAAGCGAGATCAAACGTCTTAAGGAAAAGTATAAAGGCGAGATACAGATATATCTCGGGGTAGAGGAGGACGCGTATTGTCCGGCGTACAGAGAGCTTTTTGATTATATAATAGGCTCCTCACACTATTTTTGTGTGGATGGAAGCTATTACCCGATAGATTCGAGTTATGATCATTTTAAAAAATGCCTTGATCTTTTTAATTCCGATGCGGTAGCGATGGCACACGCCTATTACCGACCGTTTTGCAGATATATAAACGAGCGAAGACCCGATATAATCGGACATTTTGATCTGATAACGAAGTACGATGAGCTCGACAGACCGATGTTTCTTGAAAACAAAGAATATAATAAGGTCGCCGAGCACTATGTCTCCGAGGCATCACGCTCGGGTTCGCTTTTCGAGCTGAACACGGGAGCTATCGCAAGAGAGCTCAGAAGCAGTCCGTATCCTGCGGAAAATCTTCTTTATGTTCTCAAAAAAGAGGGCAGCGGTCTGATACTCTCATCCGATAGCCATCGAAGTGACACCCTCTGCTTCGGCTTTGGCGAGGCAAGAAAATATCTTAAGGATATAGGATTTACATTCGTTTATACCCTTTATAACGGTGAGTTTGTAAAGGACTGCCTTTAATAAAAAATCAGAGCTCTGATAAAGGTCAGAGCTCTGATCTGTTTTTTGTCAGAAGCAGAGTAAAAATCCTGCCGCGATTCCCGAAAGTATGCCGATCCACTGCCTGGAGGTGAGCTTTTCACGAAATAGAACGAGACCTGCAAGCGTGGTGAGTATGAGATGTCCGCCGTTGACTATCGGGAAGAAGATAGCACTGTCAAGCACGCCGACGAGATACAGATTTATTATGTTGTTAAGCGCGATCGATATGCCTGCCACTATAAGAATAGCAAGGATAAGCATTATCAGCTTTTTCTTGGTCTCCTTTGAAAGAGAGGCGCTGAATACGGGAGCGTCCTTTCTTCTGTAGATGAAGTACAGAATGACCGAGAAGAGCGTGGAGAAAATGAATGCGACAAATAGCATAAGAGTAAGCTCGCTGCTGTGCTCGGATTTCTGGTGTATTTTTTGAATAAGACCGACTCCTGCGGAAAAGAGTGCCGCAACAGCGGAATATATCAGCCACTTGACCGAAGCCTTCTTGTTAGCATCGTCCTTGCTCTTGGGTGTTGCGAGAATAACACAGACTGCCATCAGCGCGATTCCGAACCACTTGAAAACAGAGATGCGCTCTCCGAAAAAGAGACCGGAAAGTGCGGTTATTACGGTCGATGAGGTCATCATGACTGTCGTGTATGAAAGAGGTCCGACGCTGAGCGCAAGGAAGTTAAAGATCGCGGAAAGCGCCGTGACGATACCGAACGCGCTTCCGATAAGTAGGGTGTAGACCGAGCCCTCAAGCCTGAATCCCGAATACGCAAGGATAAATATCGCACACGAAATCGAGGATCCGATGTTGAAAAGCTGACACGCTCTGTTTGTGTCGCTTACCTTCTTGTTAAAATAGTTTTTGAGGATAGCCGCTCCGAGGCACGCAGCCATTGTTACGGCGAGCAGCAGGGGAAGCGGTATTTTTGAAAGATCCATTGTTAAATCTCCTGATATGTATCATTTTAAAAACGTCAAATAAGATTATATCAGATATTTGTTGAAAAAAATATAGGAAAATGAGCAAAAAATATGAATTTTATAGCATAAAGCTGCTTTCGCAAAAAAAGCAGAGAACTTCGGCGGTGCTTTCCCGTTCGTTCTCTGCTTTTTTATATCAGGAAAATTTGTTTGAAAGTCGGAGGTTGTCGGCTATCATCGCGATAAACTCACTGTTCGTCGGCTTTCCACGACTGTTCTGAATGGTATATCCGAAGTAGGCGTTGAGCGTATCGAGATCACCTCTGTCCCACGCGACCTCAATGGCGTGGCGTATTGCGCGCTCGACTCTCGACGAGGTCGTCTGATACTGCTTTGCGACAGAAGGGTAGAGTACCTTGGTGACCGAATTTATAATATCGTTGTCGCTTATCGTCATAAGAATTGCCGTGCGAAGATATTGGTATCCCTTTATATGCGCGGGAACACCGATCTGATGGATGACCTTCGTTACCTGTGCTTCCATATCGTTTCCGATTCCGGGAGAAGCACTCGTCGGAGTCTTGGAGGTGCGCTTCTTGGCGGTTATCCTTAATATGCGCTGACTGAGGCTCTGAAAATCGATCGGCTTTAAAATGCAGTATTCCGCTCCCGATTCGCTTGCCTCAAAGAACATGTTCTGGTTGTTTACTATAGACGTGACGATGAACGATGGCGGCATGTCCGGTGAGAAATTCATCGCAAGTGCACTCTTTATTATGTGTACAGAGTCAAGCTTTGACATCCATATGTCTATAAGGACGATGTCAGGATGTATGCTTTCGATCTTGTGCAGAGCGTCCTCTCCGTCGCACGCCTCGCTTATCTCTCTGTAACCGAGTGCGTATAATCCTTCCTTGCAGCCTCTTCTGAAGTCTGCGCTTTCGTCAGCTATGAGTATCTTGATTTTTGATTCCATATCTTTTCACTCCCGTATTTGATGATTGCTTTTGTTGACAATCATATATTACCATATTTTGGTAAAAAATGCAATTGACATAGCAACCAAACTTTTGGAGTAAAATTTGGTAAATATTGCCAATTTTTGCCAATTTGCAAAAATCGTGAAGGTTTATGGAATCAAGAGTGATGTTTGGTAAAAAAACCGCGAAGATCCATATAATAGGATCCGTCTTCCCGCTTTTTGAACCCGACGGCAGAGATAAGTCTGGAATCGATTCGCTCGGGAAAGGGGAGAAATGCGTCGTGAACGCCGCAAAGATCGACGAAATTGAGCATAGAACGCGCCATTATAAAGAGTGCCTCAAAATCGTAAGCGTCGTCAGGGGAACGAAGATCGTAAACGAGAGCGCCCTGTTTTTTGAAAGCGAACTGAGTTACTCCGAGAAGCTCTCCCGTGATAACATCTGTGGAGCTCGGATCGTCGGGTATCTCGGGCGTGTCAAAGGCTGCGTAGGCAAGCGCGTCCGGGATAAACTCGACCGAGCAGCGCTCGCAGAGCTGCTTTTGAATTTCCTTTGTTTGTATCGCGTGTATTCTGAGCATAGTAAGAAAAATTCCTTTGTAGATCTTAAAGAAGTCCGCTTGCCTTTTTGAGCGCCTTTACCTCGTCGAGCGTGAGATATCTCCACGTGCCCGGCTTAACGTCGAGAAGAAGCTCTCCGAGAGCGACCCTCTTAAGACCCTTTACGTTGAGTCCGACCGCCTCGCACATCCTTCTTATCTGTCTGTTTTTGCCCTCGTAAAGGATCATTTCGATGACAGAGGTCTTTTCGTTGTGCCTGATTATTCCGCACTGTACGGGCATTATCTTGACCCCGTCTATCTCTGTCAGGCAGGCAAGCTCGGTCACCTTTGCGCGCGTGATATCGCCATCTACCTTGACGTTGTAGATCTTGGGGATCAGATGTCTCGGATGGGTGAGCGCGTTGGTGAGCTCTCCGTCGTTCGTCATTATAAGGAGACCTTCAGAGTTCATATCGAGTCTTCCGACCGGATATATGCGGTTCGGGACCTCGCTGACGAGCTCCGCGACCGTTTTTCTGCCCTTTTCGTCGTTCATCGTAGTGACGTAGCCGGTAGGCTTGTTGAGCATAACGTAGGTGTATCTGAAGCTGCGGTGCTTGCCGACGGGCGCACCCTTGCAAAGGATCTTGTCCTTTATCGGATCTATCTTGTCGCCGATAACTGCGACAACGCCGTTGACAAGGACCTCTCCTGCCTCTATTGCTTTTTCGGCGGCGCGTCTTGACATAACGCCGCAGTCTGCTATAAATTTCTGCAGTCTTATCTTTTCCATATTAGAAGCCTCTGACTTTCTTTACCTTCAGGCTTCGCTTCCGCTATCGGTCTTTTCCTTGGCAAGAGCCTCACGGAGTCTCTTGATAAGCTCGGGAGAACGCTCGATCATATCGAGAATAGTGTCGAGTCTGTCGTTTTTGGGTGCGGGTGTTGCGGCAAGATAGCTTACGTCACCGCTCGGCTTTACAACGAGGAATCCGACAGGATTTATCTTTATACCCGTTCCGCCACCGCCTGCGAAATTGAATTTTTTGGTCTTTTCGGTGGTCTGCTTGCCGAGACCGTCAACGCCGCCCGAAGCGAATCCGAGCGAAAGACTGCTGATCGGAATAACGGTAACACCGCCTACGGTCTCGATGGGATCGCCTACTACCGTGTTAACGTCCGAGATCTCCTTGATGCTCTCAAGTGCGTTTTCGATTATCGTGCTGAGCTTTTCGCGCTGGGGTGCCTTTGCGTTTTCGTTCATTTGATTTTCCTCCTTGATTTTAGAAGTTTATGTTTATTTGTTATCATTTTTTTGCTGTGTAGTTGGTGCGCCTCTGAATGCCGAAAGTCTTTTAAATACCTTGAGTCCGCCGCTAAGTGCCGTTGCGATCAGCTTCCACACACCAAAGGACGCGGTCATGTGGAGCGCAAACGACGACTTTTCCGCAAGAAAATCGGGCTCGATCACGACCTTTGTGAGCTGACGGTCGGATATTTTCGTGCTTTCGCAAAGGATCTGCAGAAGGTACGCAACTCCCTGCGAGACCACACCGTATCGTATGGCGGTGCTTGCGGGATCGTCGGACGCGACCGTTACGCGAAAATACTTAAATCTTACGCGCGCGTTTGCGATCACGGGAAGCAGGAGATCGGAAAAGAGGGAGGAGAGCAGGTCAAGAGCCTTTTCGATATCGTCGGGAAATTTGAATTTAAGCTTTCCCTTGGATTCCTTTTCGGATCCCTTGAAAAGATGCAGAGACCGTCTCTTTTTCAGCGATCTTCGTGCCTTTTTTTGACGCCTTTCGATCGCTTTTTTTGAATATCTGCGCTTTGACGGTCGCTTTTTTCTCTTTTTGCCGATTATAGTGAAGCTTAAAAAGAGTATGCGAAGCCTTATTATAAGTTCTTCGTTTACAATTATCGTAAGCTTTACCCTAAGAAAAACAACGGTGAGAAGGATAAGGGCAAGGATAGCCCAGGGTAAATATTTGATAATATCATCCATGCTCCTTCACCTGCCTGAAATTGTTGTTTGATCTGTACGTTTTTACTCGGCATCCCCGTCGCTTGACTCTTCGTAATTTTCCTCGAGCTCAAGCATGCTTATCTGCTCGTCGGGATGCTCGCTCTTTTCCTCGTAGTCGGGAAGCTCGTAGAGAGAGGAAAGTCCGAAGCAACGGAGAAAATCGTCTGTCGTTCCGTAAAGGATCGGCTTTCCCGGTGCGTCGAGTCTGCCCTTTGCCTCGATAAGACGTCTGTCGCAGAGGGTGGAGACCGCGTATGAGGAGTCGACTCCTCTTATTTTTTCTATCTTCGCCTTTGTAATGGGCTGATTGTAAGCAACTATAGCAAGGACCTCGAGCGACGAATTTGAAAGCTTGCCTTCGCGTCTTATTCCGAGCGCACGCCTTACGTACTGCTCAAATTCCTCCTTTGAGCAAAGCTGGCAGGCGTCCGAAACTATTATAAGACGGATACCTCTGTTTTCGATCTCGAGAGAGCTTTGAAGCTCATTTACCGCATCCTTGACGGTAATGACCGATATTTCAAGCACCTCCGCGAGCTTTCTGAATGTCACGGGATAGCCTGCGGCAAAGAGGATTGCCTCTATCATACGCGCATATGTCGCCGTGTCAAGCTCGGGTACCGAGGCCTCCGTGTCTGCGTCCGATATGATAGCATCATCAAGGATATCTGCGCTGTTTTCTGTGTTAATTACGTTATCTGTCATTAAAAATATACCTCACGGTTTTATTCGGGAAGACCGCCGTCCGATATCGGATTGTCGGTTATGTCATCGGGCGTTATGAGCCTGAGCTTCGGATCGTCAAGACCGTCCGAGAAGTCGGCAGTGATCTTCTGACTCTTCATAAGCTCGAGAATTGCAAGAAAGGTCGCGACAAGCTCTGAGCGGCTCGTGCAGCCATCGAAAAGCTCGTCGAGCGGAACGTGACCGCTTATGTTTATCTTGTTTATTACAATATTGATCTTTTCGGTAACGGGAGCGGGCTCGCGAGTCAGAATGACCGAAAGAGATGCCTCGACAGTGTCGTTTCTCGATTCCTCAAAGAGCTTTTTGCGAAGAGCCATTCGCTCAAACGCCTTTACAAGCAGCTCGATGTCCTGATTGTCGGGAATATCGTCGCAGGGCGGGATGTCGTCGGTGTCCTTGGCAAATCTGCCCGAGAAAGCCGAATAAAGGTGCCCGAGTCCCTCTGCGGCGCGCTTTGCCTTCTGATACTCGATAAGCATTTCGGCAAGCTCGGCACGCGGGTCGACCGCCTCCTCCTCGTTTGCAGGCTTAGGCAGAAGCATACGGCTCTTTATGAGCATAAGACGGCTCGCCATATCGAGAAATTCCCCGGCTATCTCCATATCAAGCTCGGTAAGGCGCTCGATATATTCCATATACTGCTCGAAGATAAGCGATATCGGAATGTCGTAAATATTTATTTTGTTTTTCGATATAAGAGCAAGGAGAAGATCAAGCGGTCCCTCGTAGATCTCTAAGCTGAAGGAAAGCTTGCCCTCACTCTGCTCGCTGTTTTGTGTTAAGATGTCTGTCATAATATAAGATTAACCAGCCATTCCATTCCTGATAGTATCTTTTCCGCAATAAATTCAAAGGGAAGGTCGAGTATTCCCGTGGCAAGACCGACAAGCACGACTATCATTATGACGTTTTCGTACTTCATTATCGCAAAATATTGCTTGTCCGGTAAAAAGGCAAAGAGGAGTCTGGAGCCGTCGAACGGAGGTATCGGGAGAAGATTGAATACCGCGAAGAATACGTTCATATAACAGAAATTCGTGAAGAAAAGAGCTGTTGCGTAAAATACCTGCGCAGACATATGTCTCCAGAAAAGCTTCATCGAGAGAGCATATATTACAACTCCGATGAAGGCAAGCAGAAGATTCATTAAAGGTCCTGCCGCTGCGGAGATCGCCATACCCTTTTTCGGGTTCTTGAAATATCTCGTGTTTATCGGCACCGGCTTTGCCCATCCGAATCCGACGAGAAGCATAAGAAGGCTTCCGACAAGACTGAAATGCTTGAAGGGATTCAGAGTAAGGCGTCCGAGATTCTTTGCCGTCGGGTCACCGAGCTTGGAAGCCGCCCATCCGTGAGCGAACTCGTGAAATGAAAGGGCTATCAGAACTGTTGGGATGGTCAGAAGCAGGGAGAGGAGGATCTCCTCGGGTGTGCTCTTGCCCATAATGAGAGATAAAAGCATTTTTATTGCACTTTCCTGTAAAAATTATTTGTTATACGTCGTTTTCGAGCATGTACTCGATAGTCTCACGCTTTACTGCGACTCTGTCAGAACCGTCTTTTATAACGACGAGTGCGGGGCGGGGAACTCTGTTGTAATTCGATGCCATGGAGTAGTTGTATGCTCCCGTTACGGTGATAGCAAGGATATCGCCTCGCTCTGCGCTTTGGAGGGGCATATCCTCTCCGATAAGGTCACCCGACTCGCAGCATCTTCCTGCGACCGAGCAAACGGTGTCCTTTTCCAAAGATGCCTTGTTTGCGATTATTGCCTCGTATCTCGATTTGTAGAGAGCGTATCTCGGATTGTCGGTCATACCGCCGTCTACCGTGACATAGGTGCGGAAATCTCCGATCTTTTTGACCGATCCTACCGTGTAGATAGTCGCACCTGCGGACGCGACTATCGAGCGACCGGGCTCCATAAGAATGTGCGGACGCTCAATAGAGAGCTCTGCGCAAAGAAGGGAAAGCTTCTCCGAAAGGAGCTTTATATTGCTTTCAATGTTGACTTCTACGCTGTCCTCGTCGGTGTAGCGAACTCCGAAGCCCCCTCCGATGTTGAGATATTTTGGGGAATATCCGAGCTTTTTTTTCATATCGGATGCAAAGCGCATCATAATATCGAGCTGGTCGAGATAAGGCTCTATTTCAAATACCTGAGAGCCGCAGTGGCAGTGATATCCTATAAGGTCAAGGGATGGGAGCGAAAGCGCGAGCTTTACGAAATCCTCGGCTTGACCTGTCTCGATCGGTACGCCGAACTTGGAATCGAGCTTGCCCGTGCTTATAGCCTCGAGCGTGTGGCAATCGATGTTTGGCGTTATGCGTAAAAGCACGCGCGCGACCTTGCCCATTTCGGAGGCAATGCTCGATATGGCGTAAAGCTCGTCCGTGCACTCGACGACGAAGCTTCCGACTCCGTATCTGAGAGCCGCGGATATCTCCTCGTCGGTCTTGTTGTTGCCGTGCAGACAAAGCCTTGAGGGCGTGTATCCGGCGCTGATAGCCGTGCAAAGCTCTCCGAGAGAGACTACGTCTGCGTTTACGTCCTCTTTTTCGATGATTCTGTATATTTCTTTTATCGAAAGCGCCTTGGATGCGTAATATACGGCGCTCTCCTCGGAGAAATATTTTTTCATAGCGCTTCTGTATATGCGGCAGCGTCTTACTATCTCGTTTTCATCAATGAGATAGAGAGGTGTCCCGTATTTTTTGGCAAGCAAGACTGTGTCCGCGCCCGCAAAGGTAAGATGCCCATCGGCATTTATGTCGTATGAAGGATGTATCACGTCTAATATCCTTTCGGTGAAATTTCATTCAAGTGAAAGAAGGATGCGCTTTGTTACGGCATCCTTGCCCTCGCCCGTAAGCGAGGAGAAGGGAATAATGTCTATTCCCTCGAGAAGAGGGTGAGCCTCAAGTGCGGCGATCATCTTGGCACGCTCCGTTTTGTTGGGCTTGTCACACTTTGTCGCAACAACGAAGAAAGGAATCTCCGCCTCACGCATATATGAGAGCATCATCTCATCATCCGCAGTAGGACCGACCTTCAGATCGATAAGCTGAGCAACGGCGATGAGCTTGCCGTCTCCCTTTACGAAATAATCGTTGGTGAGAGATGACCATTTCGCTTTGTCAGCCGGATTGCGCTTGGCAAATCCGTATCCGGGCAGATCCACAAGATAGAGCGACGAGGAAACGTCGTAAAAATTTATCGTGATCGTTTTTCCGGGACTCGAGCTGACTCTTGCGAGATTCTTTCGCCCGATCAGAGTGTTTATAAGCGAGCTCTTTCCGACGTTCGATCTTCCGGAAAGCGCGATCTGCGGATTCTGATCCTTCGGAAACTGGGAGGAAAGCCCTGCGGTTATTTTGAGATTGGTTTTTGAAAAATCAAGCTTCATTTTATTTTACGACCTTTAAAGTTTATCGTACGACCCCTCTTATGTCCGAGGTCTTGATCTGAGATATCGGGATTATAGGCTCTGCCGAGTCTGCTACCTCTTTTTCGGGCATTATAAGTGCTCCGTTAATAACGTCATCGACAGTTTCGCAGAGCACGAACTCAACGTTCTCTCTTACCGAAACATCGGTCTTTCCAATGTCGCGCGCGTTGTCCTTGGGAATAAATATTCGCCTTACACCCGCAAGATATGCCGCCATCGACTTTTCCCTGAGTCCGCCAATGGGAATGACTTTTCCGCGCAGGGAGACCTCGCCTGTCATAGCGACATCGCGCCTTGCGGGGAATTTTCCGAGCTCGCTGATGAGCGCGGTCACGAGCGTGACTCCCGCACTCGGACCGTCCTTGGGAACGGCACCCTCGGGGAAATGGATGTGTATGTCTTTGTTTTTATAAAATTCGCCGTCGATACCGAGCTTTTCGGCACGCTCGCGAACGATGCTTACCGCTATCTTTGCGGATTCCTTCATTACCTCTCCGAGTGATCCGGTAAGCTCGACCTTACCCGTTCCCGGCATAGAGATGACCTCTACCTTGAGCATGTCTCCGCCTGCGTCCGTGTACGCAAGACCGTTCACGACTCCGATCTCGTCGGTTTCCGAGAGTCTTTCGGGAATGATCTTCTCGGGACCGAGAAATTCGTGCAGATTTGACGCTTTGACAGTGATCTTTTTTATGTCCTCCGAAGACTCGACTATCCTTCGCGCTACCTTTCTGCAAATGGACGCGATCTCTCTTTCAAGATTACGTACTCCTGCCTCACGCGTGTATGACTCGATAATTTTGATTATCGCGCTGTCGTCGATGCGAAGCTCCTTTTTCGTAAGTCCGTGAGCCTTGAGCTTTTTGGGGATCAGATGATTTTTCGCTATGGCGAGCTTTTCGTTTACCGAATAACTCTTCATCTCGATGACCTCCATACGGTCGAGAAGGGGACGGGGAATTGTGTCGAGCGTGTTCGCGGTTGCTATGAACATACACTCGGAAAGATCAAAGGGGAGCTCGATGAAGTGGTCACGGAAGACCTTGTTCTGATCGGGATCGAGTACCTCGAGAAGAGCGGATGCGGGGTCTCCGTGAGCGTCACGGGTCAGCTTGTCGATCTCGTCGAGAAGGATGAGCGGATTTGATACGCCTGCCTGCTTGATGGCGGCGATGATGCGCCCCGGCATCGATCCGACGTAGGTCTTTCTGTGACCGCGGATGTCCGATTCGTCACGGACACCGCCGAGAGCGACTCGTACGTATTTTCTCTTGAGAGCACGGGCGATGGATGCGCCGATCGAGGTCTTTCCGACTCCGGGCGCTCCTACGAGACAGATTATCTGATTTTTGATGTCGGGAGTAAGATTCTTGACCGCAATGAACTCAAGGATCCTTTCCTTGACGTCGTTTATGCCGTCGTGATCGGCGTCGAGTATCTTTTTGGCACCCGAAACGCTGAGACAGTCGTTTGTGCGCTTCATCCAGGGAAGCTCGAGACAGGTGTCTATGTATCCGCGTATTACGGCACTTTCGTGAGAAGAATAAGGCTGCTTGGAGAGCTTGACAGTCTCCTTTATAAGCTTTTCTCTTACCTCGTCCGGAAGCTCGGTGTCGGCGATCTTCTGCATGTATTCAGCGATCTCCTCGTCGTATTCCTCGTCCTCTCCGAGCTCGGTTTTAATTACCTTGAGCTGCTCGCGCAGATAATAATCGCGCTGATTTTCCTCGATCGCCTCGCGTGTTTTTTTGTGGATCTTCGCCTCCTCGCCGAGAAGAACGAGCTCGCTCTCCATAAGAAGAGGGAGAAGCTCGAGACGGCGTACAGGATCGTATTCATTGAGCAGTATCAGCTTGTTTTCGGTGCGGAAGATGACGCTGCTCGCAATAAGATCGGAGAACATCGAGGGTGATTTGGTCGAACGTACGGCGCTTTCAAGCTCCTTTGAAAAATTGGGTATCATCTTGGGATAGGACTCAAAAAGCTTGAGAACGTCTCTGCGCATAAGCTCGGAGCGCACTCCGTCATCCTCAAAGCGCAGAAGCTTGCAGGCAAGTGACGCTGTGTCGAATTCCTTGCCCGTGCGTACGTCGATAAGATCGGCGCGGCAGACTCCCTCAAGTGTAACGAGGGCGCTTCCTTGAGAGGTGTGTGTGATAGAGGCTACCTTGCATATGACACCGACCTTGCCGATGACGTCTGCAACGGTCGCTCCGGGAATTAAGGTGATAGCAAAAACGTTGGCGTTTGCCGCCTTTGCAGCCTCCGCCGCGGCGAGAGATTTTTCATCGTCGATCTGTATGTTCGACGGAATGGCGGGGAATATTACCGTGTCGTTTAAAATAACGAGGGGTAAGGTCTTGGCTTTTATCTTTTCTGAATAGAGTGACAATTTATTTTCTCCTTAAAAAGTATGTAAAATGCATTAGATAATAATATATTAGTGTATTATACCATACCAAATGCCAAAAATCAATAGATTTGCCGAAAATATCTGATTTTATGGGAAAAGTTAAGGATGATTTCATATGTATAGACCTTCTTTTTCTGTGTCAAAAAGATGAGATAAGAATATTATGGTACAAGGGTACGGAATATCTGCACCCTAAAATGTTGAAAGCAAAAGCAGAAATAAAAAGGAGAGTTTTAAATGAACTATCAGAGAAACTGCAGAGGTAACTGCTATCAGCAGACACCCCCGCTTCAGCGAATGGCAGCGAGATATCCGCAGAGTGAGTGTTTTCAGTCGCCTGCGGCAAGGACGGGCGGATTTCGGGATCAGCCTCACGATGACCTGAAGCTTCCGATAGCGTCCTCGCTTGCAATGGTATATTCGCCTGTGCAGAGCTGGCGATATATATACGATGTAGAGTGCGCGCTCGAGCACGGAACACTGTTTGCGGAGCTTGATAAGCCGCTTCTCAGTGCGGGAAGATAAAGTGTGGGAAAGGACCGATGTAAATGAACGAAAAACAAAAGCTTATGCACGAGCTTCAGCAAACGTCGTTTGCTCTGTATGAGACAGTGCTCTATCTTGACGGACATCCGTGTGATAGCGAAGCTCTTGAATATTATAAAACGGTACGGGAAAAATACGAGTGCGCTAAAAAGGCGTATGAGGAAGCATGCGGACCGATCTGTATCCACGGAGTAGATGCGGATAAGGGCTGGACTTGGGTCGAAACACCGTGGCCCTGGGAAATGGAGGCGAACTGAGTATGTGGATGTATGAAAAGAAGCTTCAGTATCCGGTAAAGATAAAGACACCTAATCCCAAATATGCGAAGATCATAATTTCGCAGCTTGGAGGTCCCGACGGCGAGCTTGGCGCTTCGACGAGATATCTGTCGCAGAGATATTCTATGCCCGATCGGAAAATAGTCGGACTTCTTACCGATATAGCGACAGAAGAGCTTGCACACGTTGAGATGGTATCGGCGATGCTTTATCAGCTTACGAGATGTATGACTCCCGAGGAGATAAAGGCGAGCGGGTTTGATACCTATTTCGTCGATCACACAGCGGGAATCTATCCGCAAGCGGCGTCCGGAGTACCGTTCACTACGGCGTATATCGGAGTCAAGGGAGACGTTTTTGCCGATCTTCACGAGGATCTTGCGGCAGAGCAGAAGGCGCGTGTGACCTACGATAATCTGCTCAGACTCATAGACGATCCCGATATAAGGGAACCGCTTAAATTCCTCAGAGAGCGAGAGATCGTGCACTATCAGCGATTCGGTGATGCGCTCGGAATCGCGCAGGATGCGTTTGACAACAAGAAGAATTTCTACGCGTACAATCCGAGCTTTGATAAGTGAGAATAAAAAAGAGCAGATGGGGTCATCCATCTGCTCTTATCTGTTCGACATATTGGAATT
>JAFTUC010000014.1 GCA_017466445.1 Clostridia bacterium | reverse complement strand
CCTGTATCGAAAGTTCACATTTTTCTTCAGGAGGAACAAAAATGAAGAGTTTACTTACCAGAATTCTTGCATGTCTCCTCGTTCTCACCATGGTATTCGCATTCGTAGCATGCGGATCGGGCGATAAGAAGGACGACAACAAGAAAGACGACGCCGCAGGCGACGAAAACAACAACGAAAACAACAACAACAATAACAACGACGATATCTTCAACGATGATAACTGGGATGACGATATCGTTGGCGACGACGATGACGACGATGATCCCGATATCTTCGCACTTCTTTGGGCAAAGATCAAGACCCTCACCGTTCCGAACTCCAAGCTCACCATGAACGGCATCGTAGTAGCAGACCGTCTTGGAAAGTTCACCGCAGAGAACGGCGTGTTCACTGCAGGTGCTGATCAGGCTCTCGCTGAAATCACCAGCTTCAAGCTCGCTACCGATAAGAAGTCTACCAAGATCAAGATCGAGTACGATTACACCGGCGCTGATTCCGACTCCGGAATCATCCTTGGTGCAGCTCCCGCAGCTGATACCACCAAGACTCCTGCAGTTTACCCCACCACTTGGGGATGGGAAGATATGCCTTACTACTTTGCATTTATCGGCAAGGGCGGTCAGCTCAGACTCGCTAAGGTAGATCCCGCTGCAGAAGCTAAGTGGACCGACCTCGCTAACGGCGTAGCTATTCCCGGATACACCGCAGGAAGCAAGACCCACGTAGTTATCGAGTGGGACGGCGCAAAGGCTCTTAAGATCAGCGTAGGCGATACTTCTCTTACCGCTGAAGGCACTCTTGAGAACGTAGGAAACTTCCTCGGACTCCGTGCAGGCGCTAACGGCGCTAAGTTCGAGAACTTCGTAATTTCTGTTGACGGATACGCACTCGACGTTCAGGGACGTAAGGGCGACCATTGGCAGCTCAAGGAGACCGATGACCACCACAACGGCGGTATCTACTCCGGTTATGAAGGCGAGACCGCAGGCGGTCAGGCTTCCACCGGCGTTATCAGTAACGTAATCGTTCTCGGTGCTAAGAAGGTAACCTTTACTGTTGACGCTTCCAACGGCGCTAACTGGAAGACCGAGACCTCCTCTCCTAACCAGAACTTCGGTATGATCCTCAACGTTCAGAACAACGATGAAGTAATGCCTATCTTCTGGGAGACCGAGTCCGGTAAGCCTTCTTACTTCTACATTGCATCCGCAGGTGGCGGAGCATCCGCATTCCAGGGTAAGTGGGGCGCTATGGCAAGTGCTTACTCTGCAATCGGCGACGGTTGGGGATACCTCACCGGCGAAGGAATCACCCAGGAGACTAACCCTGACTTCGAAGCAGGCGAGTTCAACTACGGTGAGTACAACACCTACACCGGTATTTGGGATATCGAGAACCTCGTTCTCAGCCACTATGTTGACGGAACTCTCCAGACCACCACTACCTTCACCTCTTATCCTTTCGCTAAGGAAGGAAAGTGGGCAGGTGTGCGTACCAACTCCGGAGACGTTTACTACAACAACTTTGACCTTGAGGTAAATTTCTAATCAGAAATATTTCTGATTAAGAGTTAAATAGACAGAGTCCCTTGCGTAAATATGGTACGCAAGGGACTTTGTTTTGTCGGGATCTATTTTTCACTGCTGAACAAGGTTATTATTTCGCGCTCGACCTGAGAATGTAGACTTTCCGCATCCTCGAGCTCGCTGAAGGCCTTGTCGAGCTCGTGTGAATATTTGCCCGTAGTAATGGCGCGGTATATCCAAAAGAACATGCGACCGTATGCGTGATGCAATCGGCTTTCCGAGTCCTCAAGCTGACGCTTAAGCGCAGCTATCTCCCGAGCCTCTTTTTCATACTTGGATAGCTTTTGCTCAATGGCTCGCTTTATGAAATATATGCCGATCCCCATGCTGCCGCCTCCTCCGAGAAACAGTGCAATGAGAAGGGCAGAGATATCCTTGATGCTCATAATCTGCTTGCCGTTACGCAGGTAATTATTACGTAACGCGCTTTTGTAAGCTGAGACGCGAATATCCGTTCAAAAAGACTTGCTTTGGCGGGTCTCTTTTTTTCTTTGCTTGATTTGTTCATTCTAAGCGCTCCTTTCATTTTGATACTGGCAGACGTCTGTATTTTACCGTATATCAAGATCGTTGAAAGTAGCAAAAGATATTAAAAGGTAGCAACATTAGCAACATTAGCAACATTAGTGTTTTGCGCTATACAAAACGACCTCCCGTCGGGAGGCCGTTTTGTAACTTATTTTGCTTTGAAGAATTCGATTTGCGGAGTGAGCAAGCGGAGCTTGCTTCTTCCGAGAGCCTTCATATAGTCGTCGTAATCGTCGTTTACAACGGCGAAATATTTGCAGTTTGCATCTTTAACAAGAGCATCGGTGAAGGCTGCGAATATGTCGCTCTGATCGGCGGGGAAGACTCTGAATTTTGAGAATCCGTCGTTCGTGACCGCGATCATGAGTATAACGTCCTTGGGAATGTTGGAAGAGATGTCGTGTACCGCCTCGGGCTTTGCAGTGTAGATCCATACAAGCTCGCCGCTTTCTGCCATGCACTTGCTTCTGATCTCCTCAAACTCGCCCGCGAGCCAGTTGGCTACGATCGGATTTTCACGGCGTGCCTTGATCGTTCTGCCTGCGGGGACACAGATCTCCCAGTGACGCAAATAAGCGCCTACTATGCGGCTCGATACGCTCGTTCCGATGATCGAGGATGCAAGACTTCGGACAGATGTCTTCGTCCAGAACTCCTCCTGGTTTATACCGTGATCCTCGGGAAGGGAGTTTATTATGTTGGAAAGTATCTCTTCCTGCTGAGCTGCACTGAGAATTATGTCGGAAGCACCGTCGTCAGAGGTGATCCTCGAGGAATAACGCTTGAAGGAGAGCAGGATCGCTTCGATCTCCTCGGGCTCCGCCTCTGCTTTTTCTGCGATCTCAGCAACGTCGTGACCCGCTTTGGCGAGTAGAACGATCTCGCGCTGACCCTCGGGGTTTATCGTGCTTTCGGGACAAATGAAGCCCTTGAGAAGCTCGAGCAGACGCTTCTGCTTTTCCGCTTCGGCGCGGCGAGCGGCAAGTGCGCGGTTTCTGCGCCTTGTGTCATCCGCGACACGGCCGAGATGCTGAAATCTGAAGATCAGATATGCGACAACACCCGCAATTACTACGAGATACATAGCAACAAAAACGAGCAGTATCGCCTTCAGAGAAGCCTTTGCTATCAGCATTATTAAAAAAGTGAGAATATTTACTAAGAAAACGCCGCACGGAATGGTAAGACCCCAAAACGGACTGTCCTTCTTTGCTAAGATCATTTCGCCCCAGACGGCGGCGGCAGAGGCCACGATGACCGCTATTATGGTGAGTACGTATTCCAAAAAAACACATCCAATCTGCTACTTGCAAAAATATTATTATCTAACTTAATTATACACTAAAAATTGCGTCTTGTCAACACTTGATAGCCCTTTTGAAAAAAGTTCCGATGCATGTTCACATTCCTCTTATTATGTCTCCTTCTTTTACGGGGAAGGGGACCTTTATTGAGAATATCATCGAGGGGTGAGGCGCGGACTCGATCTCGTTTCCGTTTTCGTCGCGCATGTCGAGTGCCTTCAAAGCGCGTCCGACCTGCCCGGGTGTGATGATCTCGATGTCGGATCCCGAAACGACCTTGTTTTTTTGACAAAACGTGGCGCGCCCGCTCTCACTGTCGTAGGATATAGCATGCGCGAGATAAGCTTTTTCGAGAAGATATCCGTCCCTCGTTACGACCTGCGCGTTGTCGGAGGGTAGATCGAAATAGAATCCGGTGCAGTATTCTCTGTGGCTTACGCTTTCAAGCTCGCGTAACCACATCGGATCGTAGACGAAATCCCGCTTTGAAGCAATATAACGGTCCATTGCAATCCTGTACGTGTTAGCACAGACGGCAGTGTAGTATGCGCTCTTCATCCTGCCTTCTATTTTGAAGGATGAGATCCCGCTTTCCATCAGCTCGGGAATGTGCTCTATCATGCACATGTCGCGACTTGACATTATAAAGGTGCCGAGATCGGTCTCCTCGACGGGGAATCTAAGATTCGGACGCTTTTCCTCCGCGATCTCGTAGAGATTGTATTTCCAACGGCAGGGCTGAGTGCAGCTTCCTCTGTTCGCATCGCGTCCTGTAATGTTTGCCGAAAGCAGACAGCGGCCGCTCCATGAAACGCACATTGAACCGTGGATGAAGCACTCAAGCTCGAGATCCTTGGGCGTGTTTTCCCTGATCTGAGCGATCTCGGATAGAGAGAGCTCGCGCGCAAGAACGACTCGGGATGCACCCATCGAATGCCAAAAGCTGCAGTCGGCGTGACTTACTGCTCCCGCCTGCGTCGATACGTGGATCTGAGTATCCGTAAGGATCCTTTTGGCAAGCGCAAATACGCCGACGTCGGCTATTATGAGCGCGTCGGGTGCGACCTCTTTTAGTAAGTATAAGTATCTTTCGAGCTCTGCGTATTCGTCGACGTGAGGGGTCACGTTGACAGTTACGTAAACCTTTTTGTTTGCTGTGTGAGCATAACGAACGGCGTCGAAAAGCTCCTCGTCGGAAAAGTTCGCGGCGGCACTGCGCATGCCGAAAGCCTTTCCTGCGAGATATACCGCGTCAGCTCCGTACCTGAATGCGGCGACCATTTTTTCAAAATTGCCCGCAGGCAGTAAAAGTTCCTTCATGTCGATCTCCGAAATTCTGTAAATATAACTCTATTTTACAACACTTTTGTTAAAAAGTAAACCTTTTTTTGATAAAATTTACCTTTCTCTCATAAATCAAAAGCTCTCGTGAAAAAAATGTCAATAAATTTAGATATCTTTTAGTGAAAAATATGAAAAAAGCATTGACAAAATATTTATTTATGCTATAATATATCCTGCGATATTGCTTATAAAAACCAGCGTTTTTTTTCAATGATAAGAAAAAAGACGGCAAACGGTCCGCTAAAATAAGTTTATCTTTATTTTAAAACAGTAAGTAACGAAAATATATCCCTTCCGCCGTCTCTTTTCTTATCATTGAAACATCAGTCAGTTTTATTACAGGTATCTCCACTTTGTTTTGTAACAGAGTGTGTTATACATTTCGTTATTTCAAATTTAAATAAAGGAGGAAAATAAGAAAATGACGAAAAAGACAACCAGAAGAGCTCTGATCGCAAGCGTAATCTCCATGCTGCTTTGCGTGACAATGCTCGTAGGCACCACTTTCGCTTGGTTTACCGATTCGGTAACGAGCGGAAAGAACAGAATCGTTGCCGGTAACCTCGACGTCGAGCTTGAATATGCTACGGTCAAGGACGGTAAAATCGGTAACTGGACATCAGTCGAAGGAACGGATGATGTTATTCCCGACGTACTGTGGGAGCCCGGTCACACTGAGATAGTTTATCTCAGAGTAACCAATAAGGGAACTCTTGCACTTAAGTACAACCTCGGCGTAAGAGTAGAGAGCGAAACTCTCGCTACCAACGTAGAGGGGGATCTCTTCAAGCTTTCCAATTACATCAAGTTCGGTGTAGTTGAGGATAAGCAGGATGCTTTCGCTGACAGAGACGAGGCTCGCGAGGCAGTGGCTGACAGCGCTACTCTCATTTCTGCAGGCTATTCCAAGAGCAGTAGCCTTGAGAAGCAGAATGATAACGAGTACGTAGCACTTGTAGTTTATATGCCCGAGACCGTTAATGACGAGGCAAACTATCGCGGTGATGTTGTGCCCGAAATTGAACTCGGAATCGAGCTCTATGCAACCCAGCTTGCAAACGAGAACGACTCCTTCGGACCCGATTATGATGAGGATTCGCTTCCCGCTGACGTGATCGCTACTCCCGAAAACATTCAGGAGGTTCTCGACGCGGCTAAGCCGGGCGACGTTATCGGACTTGCAGACGGTGAATATTACAATATGTCCATCGTTATTCCTTGCGACGATATCACTCTCGTTTCCAACACCGCTATCGCTGACCACGTCAACGTAAACGGTAAGAAGAACGTAAAGATCATCGGTATCACTTTTGATGCATATGCTCCCGTAGAAGTTAAGGATCCTAAGAGCGATAATAGAGGTGTATATGCCAATATCACCAGCGCAGAGGGTTCCAAGGGTGCTGAAAACCTACAGATCATCAACTGTAAGTTTACTAATCTCTATGATGCGAACACTGATAACTACTGCCCGATCACTGTTTATGACAGACAGCGTAGCACCGGTGCTTCCAACAATATCACCATTGACGGTTGTACCTTTGACACGAATGCCGCATACTATGTTTACATGTACTATCCCGGCACGGGCAACGGCGATATTGTGATCAAGAATAACATCTTCGGTAATGTCAATAATACGCTTTCTACCGGCACTGCAGTTTACGTTGGTGGTACCAAGAACAACGTTACTGTTGTTAACAACACCTTCACAAACAGCACCGTAACCGTTTCTCCTCACAACAATGCTTCGTGCACATACGCACTGAAGGTTTCTGTTGCTGAGAACAACTTTATCAACACTACCGGTGCTGATATGACTGTAATCGGCCTCCGTAACTTCCATTCGCTTCCCAAGTGCAATACTTATGTAGAGGGTAACGTAGCTAACTACGGTCTGTCAGAGATCAAGGCTCCCTACATTGATGCATCCGCATATGAGTGCTACGACATTGCTGGTGACAACGCAGTTGTTGCGGTTCCTCTTGCAGATGCATATGATGCAAACGGAAATCAGACCGCAGCTCTTAAGGATGCGCTCAAGGCAAAGGATGCTACCGTTATTCTCGGAAGCGGTGATTACGGTCAGGTTCCCACCATCGGTGAAGGTGCTACCGTTATCGGTACCGAAGGTACAGTATTCGCATCAAGCGGCACGGCACTTTATTATAACAATTTGAACAACGCCACCTTCAAGAATATTACCTTCTCCGGTAGCAACGCGCAGCGTTGGAACTATGCAAAGGGCACTGTAGTGTTTGAGAACTGCACCTTTGACGGTAAGGGTGTTTATGCAATCCATTATGATGGATTGACCGGCGCAGACATCATTTATAAGGATTGTACCATCATTGGTTGGGCAGCTATTGGCAGTGGTGCTAACAGCTTGACATTTGATGGCTGTACGATCATTGGTAATGGAACCTACGGTGTTATCCGTTCGTATTCGGATGCAACAATCAAGAACTGTAAGTTTGATGTATCCGCAGTTAATCCTTCCGACGTTTATCAGGATGGTATCCACGCAGTAGACTGCACTATTACTGTTGAAAACTGCACCAATGTGAACGGCGCTATTGAAGATATCTTCAATATTTCCGGTACAGGTGCGATCAATAAAAAGTAAAATTTATACCTTTTTACTCACACCGCCCAAGTCCAAAAGGACTTGGGCGGTGCTTGTATTATGCGGAAATATATGACGTGATTTATATCTTAGCTTGAAATTTTGACGGGAATCCTTCGATATCTTTACAAAAAAGCAATTTTGTTATATAATAATGCTAAGGATTCTTGTAAAATTATCTTAATAGACCTTGAAAGGTGGTACTTTTATGCTTATTACAGATAAAAACGAGCTGGTAGAATATTATTCCGGTAAACGTGCGTGGCAGGGGATTCCGAGTATTGAGGTTACGAAAAAGGGAAGAATATTCTCCGTGTTTTATTCCGGAGGTATTACGGAGGAGATAGGTAACTACGTCGTTCTTCTTAAATCGGATGACGGAGAGAGCTTTTCCGAGCCGATAGCGGTCACTTATCTTGATGAGCACCGTTGCTATGATCCGTGCATCTGGATAGATCCTCTTGACAGACTGTGGCTTACCTGGGGCGTTATGCCGGATCACGCTACCTATGCCGCTATATGCGAGGATCCCGATGCAGATGAGCTCGTGTGGGGTGAGGAGTTTTTTGTCGGATATGATGTTATGATGAATAAACCAACCGTTCTTTCAAGCGGAGAATGGATCTTCCCGATCTCGGTTTGGGATGAAAATATCTGTATAGGAAAGCTTTCGCGTACCAACCGGACCGAGCACGGACCGTTTGCATATATTACGAGAGATAACGGAAGGACGTTTGAAAGACTTGGTGCACCCAAAATCGATAAGCCTTCTTTTGACGAGCATATGATTCTTGAGCTTGCCGATAAACGCCTTATGATGCTCATACGCACCGCATACGGAATAGGTGTGTCATATTCGTCGGATAATGGAAAAACGTGGACGGACTGTACCGATAGCGGTATAGCGGGACCGTGCTCGAGATTCCATATAAGGCGTCTTAAATCGGGCAGAGTTTTGCTTGTAAATCATTTCAATTATACGGGTAGAAATAATTTGACTGCGCTGATTTCAGACGACGATTGCAAGACGTGGAAATATAAGCTGCTGCTTGATGAACGTGACTGTGTATCTTATCCCGACGTCAAGGAGGCTGATGACGGTTTTATCTATATAACCTACGATAGAGAGCGCGGAGCATTTTTTCAGACTTGGGAGAGTATTGCGAATGCTGCGCGGGAGATCCTTATGGCGAAGGTCACCGAGGAAGATATCATTGCCGGCAAGCTCGTAAATGGGGGAAGCAGACTCAAGCATGTCATCTCCAAGCTTACGAATAAGGTCGGATTCGATAAGATACCCGACGATCCGTACCGTCTTAACGATATAGATCTTGCAAATATGCTTCTTACCCGTTATTCCGGCGATATAGTCGGGAAAATATTTGATCTTTATCCGGTAAGCTGCGAGAATATGCACGCTATCGAGACAGAACGACTCGACGCGCTTGTTGAAAAGCTGAATACGAAAGACGACAAGCTTCGCACAGTGCTCTCTATAATATCTCTCGTCAGATCGGTCTCATCAAATGAAATAAAGGCGTTTCCGATGCTGAACAGCGTTAAATGTATCATTCTTGATAACGTAAAATACGATCTCTCAATAAAGGAAATAGCTCAGAAGATCGGAATGAGCATGTATTATATGATGCATAGCTTCAAAAAGCAGACGGGTATTACCATAACCGAATATAAGAATCAGCTTAAGATAGCGCATGCCAAAACCATGCTCATAAACACCGATCTTTCCATTACCGATATCGCTCTTGCGTGCGGATTTGAAAATTCAAGCTATTTTTCCAAGCTTTTTATGCGCTACGTGAATATTTCTCCTTCTGTGTATAGGAAAAATCTCAAAATCGAGCTTAAGAGGATCCCAAGCGAATTCAAAAATATCATAGATAAGGATATCGTTCTCTACAATATGCTCGATAAGATATCTCTTTTGGATTATGAAAATCTTACCGAAATTGCTCCCGAGACTGTCTTTGATACCTATGCCGTCTCTCTCCCAAGCGAAAAATATCCTTTTTTACACGAATGCGCGATAATAAAATTCGGATCAAAGCTTTTTGCCGCTTGGTATAATAACGAAAAGGAGGAGCTTCAGGGAAGAACGCCGATCCGCTTCTCGACCTCCGAGGATGATGGAAAAACGTGGAGCGATCCCAAGATTGTTGCCTATGACGAAAGCGGAGATATACTTTTCTGTCCGCCTGTTTTCGGTGTCTCGGACGGAAAACTCTATATGATGCTGAATCAGATGGTGAGCGCCGATCATATACATTCTCTCGATCTTTATCTTTATAACGATACAGAGGATAGATTTGAGCTGCTTTGGTCGCGTCCCATACCCTTTAAGCTGAATACCGGGGCTTATGAGATATATGACGGAAAGCTCATGATATGCGGCCGTACGGGAGAGCTTGACGGCTTCCCGACGATTCCGGCAGTTCTTATCTCCGATGCGGGTAGGATGGATTCGGAATGGAGGATAGTAAAGCTTCAGGATGGCGGAACACTTCCCGATAATACTTCGTTTGTTCATCCCGAGCCGTCGGCAATAATTAACGACGGTAAGATATATGTTTTTGTCAGGAACGATTTCCGTCAGTTCCAGCTCGTTTACCTTTCCGAGGATAACGCGGAAAGCTGGAGTGCGCCTATAATTCACAATATCGCTTTCTCAAATAGTAAGACCTATTCCGGAACTCTTTCGGACGGCCGTAATTATATAATCGGAAATATGCAGCCCGACCGTACAAGGCTCGTTATGCTTGTTAGTGATAAGGAAGGTCTGAGATTTAATAAGCGTATCATTCTTCAGGATAAGAGATCGGAAAATCTCGGATTTGGCTTTACTTGGCACTATCCCTATGCCTGCGAGGCGGATGGAAGGCTTTACGTTATATATACGGTAGGCGTCGGTACCGATTGGCGCGTGCGCGGCGCGGTTGTGAGCGTTGCTGATATCGATAAGATATGAGATTTTTTACGGGGAAACTTTTTGAAAAAGTTTCCCCGTACCCCATCAAAAACTTTACTTAAATAAAAAAGCTATGGGATTTTTCTCTGTTGTTCTTAACGGAGAAATTACAAGCACAAAATTTCGGCAGAGAACTTGCTTTCTCTGCCGATTTGTGGTATAATGGGATTAACGAGAAGCCTCTCCCTTTGGGAGAGGTGGCGGCGAAGCCGACGGAGAGGGCGAATAAATGCAACGATTTCCCTCTCACCCGCTATCGCGGGAGCTCTCCCAAAGGGAGAGTCTTTGGATGCGTGCAACCGTAGGGGTATGGGCTTGCCCGCAGCTTGTGCTGCTTGCAACGCTGTAATACAAAGGCGAAACTGGCGATAAACAGAACGATAAATAAGAATTTCTATTGGAGGTAAGCAATATGTTTTATTATCTAAATAAAGATACAGTTCCAACAATACCTACACCGCACGATTGTAAAATAAAGAAAGTCACTATACAGGGCGATTTTATTATATTTGAGTTTGAGGATGACATTTCGTATTATGATTCTATTCGGAACTTCAATCCTGATGCAAAATCCTTAGTCATCAAAATTCATTTAGTTGATGATTTTGATACCTACAAAATGAAATACTACAAAAAGCCTTGGTGTAGAGGGGATTATTCCCGTATTGATAACGCCCAACTTGAAAAAATTGCTAAAAATGAAAGACTTGAATATCTTTACCATTATGTTGGCTATCAATCTATTATTATCAAGTTGTTTAGCCAAACTTATATCACTCTCGACATAGTAACCGACTATATTGAATACGAGTGGATTGTTTGACAAATTCCAATTTATCGAACAGAATAGATCGAACCCCGACAGATTTTGAATCTGTCGGGGTTAATTATTTGTTTACCGCGGATCAAATAATGTCAGTTAATTTGCAATGTCTCCGCTAAGGACAACACCCATTTCCGTGTGGGCTTTTTTCGGCCATTCAATAAAAATTTACAGAATCCGTTTATGTACGTCACACTTTTCGGGTATGATGTATATGTAACTATAATTCACGAGAGGTACCACATCCCTCGGTAAAACAGGATGGTGCAATATGGACATTTTTGACATACTCACGTTGGCCTGCGGTCTCGCTTTTTTCCTGTATGGCATGGACGTCATGGGCGACGCGCTGAAAAAGAGCGCGGGTCGAAAGCTCAAGACCATTCTCGGCAATCTCACATCCAATCGCTTCAAAGGGTTTCTGCTGGGCCTCGGCGTGACCGCTGTGATCCAATCCTCCTCGGCCACCACCGTCATGGTGGTCGGCTTCGT
>JAFTUC010000013.1 GCA_017466445.1 Clostridia bacterium | reverse complement strand
TGTGATCGTGCCTCTTCTCTGCGGTTTTTTAACGATTTTTTTGCGTTCAATCCTTGTTTTCGGCAGAAAGGTCGTCAGAGGGGGAATTGTTGTCGGGAGTCAGATTGGGCAGGGTCTCGGGCAGACTGGGGAGGCTTGGCAGAGGAAGAATGGGCGAGGGGGAAGGAGAACGGTCGGGGGAGTCCTTGGGGCTCTCCTTGGGACGCTCGTCGGGACGGGCGTCCTCGGTGGGCTTGTCCTGCTTTTCGTCGGTGGTGGTCATATCGCCGCAGGCGCAAAGGGCGAAAATGGACAGCGATGCAAGAAGAATGCACAGTGCTCTTTTAATGTGAATAAACGTCATAAATATACTCCTTTTGTTCCGTAAAACGGAAAAGCTTGTCTTGTTGGCGGCGGAATGCGCCGCTATGCACAGTATTTCCCGCTTTTTCGCTCTTCACCCCTGCCATTTTTTTCGTTTTTGTTGACAGTCCCTCTTTTTGATGCTATACTGAAGGGGCAAAATCGAAAGGAGAGAGAAGATGTCCCCGTTTTCTTATTCCGCAAAGCTATATGAAAGTGATCTTCAAAAGGGCGAGATCTGCTATGAAAAGGCAAAAAAAGAGCATTTTGACGCTCTTTTTGCATTATACGAATGCTCTTTTCCCGACAAAGCCCCCCGTTTGCCCTTTGAATACGGGGTCATCAACGAGCTTGACACCTATATTGCCTTAATCGACGGCACGCCCGTTGGGATGGTCAGCGCCAATCCCGTCTTTTATAAGGGGCAAAAGGGTCATCAGATCTTCAAGCTGTGTGCCCACCCCAAGGTAAGAGGCAGAGGGATCGGCGGCGCGCTTTTATCCTTTATGCACCGAGAGCGAAGGGCGGAGGGCGACCTTTTTTCGCTGGTGATGCCGGGCAGCGAAGGGCTTTATTCCTTTTACGAAAAGCAGGGTTATGCTTCGATTTCCGCCAAAAGGATCGTTCTTGCCCCCCGCGAAAGCCTGCTTTACGAGGACGAACGGGTGGAGTATCTGCCCCGCTACGAGGCGCTATGCCTGGAAAGTGCCGCCAAAAACCAAAAGACCGTCCTTTCGGGCTACGGAAGCTATTGCGGATTTGAAGAGGAGGGCAGGGTCTTTTTAGACGACCTGATGCCCTTCGGACGGCGTATCGCCCCCGTTTGTCCCCTGCCCGTCACCTTTTACCTGCCCGACCCCGAGGGCAAAGAACGCTACGGTATGGTGTGCGCACTGGATGTCCGCGCCGACCTTGAGGGGATCTATCCAAGGATCGTGATGGGATTTCATAAATAAAAAGAAGGAGTCTTCTCTCTGCATTCTTAGCGGAGAAATAGGTGGGCACAAAACTTCGGCAGAGAACTTGTTTTCTCTGCCGATTTGTGGTATAATGGGGTTAACGAAAAGCCTTCCTCCGAGAGGAAGGTGGCACGCGTAGCGTGACGGAAGGAGCCTGCGTGACTTTAGTTTTGCGCTAACTTCATTGTAACGCGCTCTCTCTCAGTCGCCTACGGCGCCAGCTCCCTCCCGGAGGGAGCCTATATACATCACAGCGCTTCCTTAGGGGTATGGGCTTTGCCCGATGCCTTTGTAATACAAAGGCGAAACTAGCGATAAATGATAAATCATTGCTATAAATCATCGAAAGGAAACAAAATGGAAAACAGTAAGATAGAACAATTAATACGTGACAAAGAGTTTTCATATCTCCAACCGTATTTTTATAATAATCGATATGCACTGCGCTGTGAATTAGGCGTTGGTGAGGGCGATCAATATATGATCAATGCCAAGAATCGCGCAATGGAAATATTTAATATTTTATTTGCTGATGGCATAGATGCCATTATTTTCAATTATTGGATTTTTGATTATTCTGATAGTGGTTGCGCAGAAAAAATAGCACTTGAAGAACTTGAAATAACTGTTGAAGAAAGTATTCATAACACACTTGAAAGTGAAGCCGATAATTTACGATTCCTTTTAGAAATGCAAGCGGAATATCGGCATTTTTCAGTAAGGGATTTGGAAACATATGGCGATTTTGATGATGAATACATCGGTAAACAACGAAGAAATAGAATCATATGCTATAGTGATGGTAAAGCTTTTGATTATAGCGGACTAATCGACCAAGAGATTAGCGGGAACGGTCACAATGTTGGATTGGTATCATTTCAAAATGAATGTATCTTTTCTGTATATGATGATCGAGGTTGTGATATTGTTTTTGCAACACATGAAAAAATGAAAAAATTCTATCACTTACTTGAACCATATTTTCTTTCTTATGATGCAGAAGAAATGAAAAACCGTTTTAATCAATAAAAGATGGCCCCGATCGATTTTTTACAAATCTGTCGGGGCTAATTTATTTGTTTACTGTGGATCAAATTTGCAACATAGTAGCAATCTGATTCGTGATTTCTCCGCTAAGAATATCGCCCTTCAGTCGGATCTTTTTATCAGAACTCGATGATATCTCCATCGCTCGGCGAATGTATTTCAAAGGCGTACTTATCCTTAAGCGCCTCGATACCGTCATATTTATCGAGCGGGAAGACATGTGTGAAATAAACGGACTTTGCCTTACACGTATCGAGATAGGGCTCAAGCTCCTTCACTCCGAAATGCGCCATCTCGCAGACGAAAACGTCGATCTCCTGCTCGGAAAGTATCTTCGGAACGTCTGAAAGTGCAAGCATTCCCGAAAAATCCCCGGAAAAGAGCACTCTTTTACCGGTAGTTTTATCGGTAACGAGGATCGAATATGAATTATTCATATGTCCGTTTTTGAAATAATCGAGCTTTATATTTTCATCCTCATAAGGTGCCTCGGGATCGGTCACGTGGAAGCGGAGTCTTTCGGGATACACAAAATTTCTTTGACCTCCCGCGCTTATGACGCTCTCGTACGATGCCTTCTGCATATCGTTCGTAAGATAAAAATCCGCCGAGCTTTCTATGTAGTACCAGCTCATAAGATTTGTAAGATGAATAAGACCGACGGTATGATCAAGATGAGCGTGCGTTGTGAAGACGGCGCGCAGGTCATTTATATCCTTTCCGTCTCTGAGTATAAGGTCGACCGCAGGCGCTCCCGCGTCAACAAGATAGTAGCAATTTTCAAACTCAAGCATCGTCGAGCTGCAAAATCGGTCTTTAAGCGGAACACCGTGAGCGGTTCCGAGAAATTTTATCTTCATAAGTCCTCCAAACGTTTTATGACTTCAGTATAGCACATTTCAAAAAAAATGCAAGTAAAAAAGCAAAAAAACTTTACAAACAGCAAGCGTAGTGATATAATGACGGTACGGTTTGCTTGACAGATCAGAAGGAGACTGAAATTATGAAAGTATGTATAATCCAACCGGCATATTCGACCGATTTTTCAAAGGTCGACAAATATTTTGAGGATCAGATGAGACTGATAGACATGTGCGATGACAGTATGGATCTCATCGTCCTTCCCGAATCGTGTGACATTCCCTGCCTTGCGCCCTGCAAGGAGGACGGCGAGTGGGCAAGCGAAAGATTTAACAGGCGCCTGCTCGACAAGGTAGCAGACACCGCAAGGCGCTGCAACGCTATGGTATTCGTAAACGCTCGCTCTGACGCTCCGGGCGGTCAGCTAAACACCACCTACGCGTTTAACCGTCAGGGTGAGATAGTGGGAAAATATTACAAGCAGCATCTTACACCGGGTGAGGTCACCGAGTCGCGTCTCGACAGCGATTACACCTTCGAATTTTCCGAGCCCACGGTTATAGAAATGGAGGGCATCCGTTTCGGATTTTTGACCTGCTACGATTTCTATTTTTACGAATCGTTTGCAAACATCGCACGTCAGAATATAGATATTATGATCGGTTGCTCTCATCAGAGAAGCGACACGCATCTTGCCCTTGAGATAATGTCTCAAAATCTTGCCTACAACACGAATTCCTACGTTATAAGATCTTCGGTATCAATGGACGAATCATCCGACATCGGAGGCGCGTCCATGATAGTCGCTCCCACGGGAAAGGTGCTAATAAATATGGGCAGCAGAGTCGGTATTGAGACCGCAATTATCGACCCCGGGGACAAATATTTCAAGCCTGCGGGATTCGGAAATCCGCTTGCCGCTCATTATCAGTACATAGAAAAAGGACGACGTCCGTGGAAATACCGCCCCGGTGGAAGCGCTATCGTCCGTCACGATGATATAATGCCCTACCCGAGAGTATGCGCTCACAGAGGGTTCAACACTATCGCGCCCGAAAACAGCCTTCCCGCATTCGGAGCCGCCATCGCAATGGGCGCGCAGGAGATTGAGTTCGATCTCTGGTCTACGAAGGACGGAGAGGTAGTCTCTATGCACGACGACACCCTGGAGCGCGTATCAAACGGCAAGGGAAAAATATGGGAATATACTCTCAGCGAGCTTCTCGAGCTTGATTTCGGAGTAAAGCACGCAAAGGAATTTGAGGGAATGAGGATCCCTACCTTTGAGGACATTCTTAAAAAATTTGCCTGCCACTGTGTTATGAACATACATCTCAAGACGGGCGGGCACACTCCCGATTTTCTTGACAAAATAGTTTACCTGATAAAGAAATACGACTGCGAAAAGTACGTTTATTTTATGTCGGGAAGCGACGAGCTGCTATCAAGGCTCCAAAGGGACTATCCCGAAATAAAGCGCTGCTGCGGTGGCGGCGACGGAATGTGGGAGATCGTTGACCGTGCCATAAAATACGGTTGCAAAAAGCTCCAACTCGTAAAGGATCACTTTAATGCCGAAATGATAGAAAAAGCCCACGCAAACGGCATTATATGCAACGTTTTCTGGTCTGACGATCCCAAAGAGACTAAAGAATATCTCGATATGGGCATCGACGTTATTCTTACAAACGACTATAATCGCATTGCAAGAGTCGTTGAGGAAAAGGAAAAATACGTTACCTACTGATCTGATAAGATCGGACGGCTTGTAGATCGATCTACAGGCCGTCCGATTTTTTTACATATTAAAATCGTAAGTATATTCCGAAGGCGACACGCCCTTGACGCGCCTGAATTCGACCAGAAAATATTTATAATCGTTATATCCGCACATATACGCTATCTCCTTGAGTGAATAATATCCTGTCGCCATAAGCTCGACTGCCTTCTGAACACGCAAGCGTATGATATATTTTTTCGGAGACATACCGAATCTCTGATTAAAAAGCTTTCTGAAATAGACCTCGCTGACAAAGGACCTATCTGCTATCTCCTTCATTGTAAGATCACATCTTGTGTAATTTTCCATAAGATAATCGACAGATGCCTGTATTTTCGAGTTTTCCTTTTCCTTTGCGCTCAGTACCCGACACTCGGAAAGTATTTCGTACAGATATGCGCTTGCGCGGTATTCGTACCCAAGCGACCCGTTTTTCCAGCAAGCAAGTATCTCTCTGAAAAGCTTTTCGATCCTTTCGGTGTTTTCGGGATAGATCACCTCTATAGTATCCGAGGGATATTCGAGCGCGTTGAAATGTATAACGATCATCTCGTCAACGCTTGCAGTTCTTTTATAATCGATCCCCGCAGGAACAAACGCTACCGATCCGCTTTCCGCACGAAACTCTCCCTTATCGCAAAAAAGACTTGCGTCCGATCTTATTCTGAACGACAGAGCGTCAAATTTTCTTGCACTGTTTTTCATATTGATATTTTTTTGAGAAAGCGATATAACGTCAAGGATGCGCACGAGCATCAGTTCTTTTTCGAAAATCATATCATGATCCCCCTTTCTTAGCAAATTATATCATATTTGTTTCGAATTTTCAACCCACAATATCAGTTTACACCTATTATTTTCCTTAAGCACATGATATAATACAAAAAAAGAAAAGGAGCTCGCTTATGAACGAAAGAAGAAAGATACTTGAGCATTTTGAATCCAAGAGTGATTATTTCGAAAAAAGAGTCTCTCACGGCATTGAGACATACCGCAAGGGTGACGCCCATATTTCGGTAAAGGACAAAAACGGAAACGCTGTTAACGGGGTACATATCAGAGCAGTTCAGAAATCTCACGAGTTCAGATTCGGAGCAAACCTGTTCATGCTCGACGAGCTTGAAACTCCCGAAAAGAACGAGATCTACAAGAAAAATTTTGTCGATCTTTTCAATATGGCGACCCTTCCCTTCTATTGGAACACGCTTGAACCTGAAAGGGGAAAGCCTCGTTACGCAAAGGACAGTAAAAAGGTATACAGAAGGCCCGCTCCCGATCTTTGCACCGAGTTCTGCAAGGAGCATTCGATAGAGCCGAGAGAGCACGCTCTTGCTTACGATGCCTTCTTTCCCGATTGGCTGAAGGACGCAAGCGTAGACGAGATCAAAAAAGAGCTCGAAAGACGTTTTTCCGAGGTGGCCGAAAGATATGCCGACAAGATCCCGACTATCGAAATTACGAACGAGATGGAATGGGTCGTCGGAAAAACAAAATTTTACGACGAGCCCGATTTTATCGAGTGGTGCTTCAAAACGGCAGAAAAATATTTTCCGAACAACCGGCTCGGAATCAACGAGCATACCGGTCTTGCGTGGGAGGATCGCTGCCGCACAAGTGACAAATATTACTCCTACATCGAATCAAATATGCTCAAGGGCGCCCGAATAGATGCCATAGGCATGCAGTATCACCTGTTTTTCAAAAGAGAGGAAGAATATGCACGCACGAGAAAATTACTCGATCCCGAAAATCTGTACAGACATATGGACATGTATTCCCTGCTCGGAAAGCCGCTTCAGGTAACCGAGATCACCGTGCCCGCGTATTCGTGGGAAAAGGATGACGAGGAGCTTCAGGCAGACGTTATAGAAAATCTGTACACCGTCTGGTTCTCGCATCCGAACGTCGAGCAGATAATATACTGGAATCTCGTTGACGGCTACGCTCACGTCTGGGATGCGAATCCGGAAAGCATCCGCTCATCTCAGGGCAACATGTCGCTTGGAGAGAACTACTATCACGGCGGACTTATGCGCTTTGACATGTCGAAAAAGCCGGCATACGAAAGACTTAATGAACTCATAAACAGAAGATGGCACACAGATATCGAGCTTATCACCGACGAAAACGGACATGCCGATTTCAGAGGATTTTACGGAAATTACGATATTGAGATCGAGCACGGCGGCAAAAGATCCATCTACTCCCTCGATCTGCTGAAAAACTCGGATCGGTCTGCAGACATTATAATATAAAACTCAAAAGATCGGATAGCATCAGCTATCCGATCTTTTTTGTGCCATTTTTCTCTGATTTCTCGCTTTTATTACTCTGAGAGATATTTTTCTGATAATATCGGCGGGAATTACCGTAAACGCGAGCGTAACGACAAAGGAAAATTCATTAAAGCTGAGAGGCACGGTACGGAGCACGCTTCCGCCAAAATATATCATAAGTGTCTGAAAAATGGCTATAAAGCTCATTATTACAATAAAGGCGCGATTTTTCGACAGATGCGCACCGAGATTTATTCTGACAGTCCTTGAGGTGAAGCAGTTAAAGATTCCAAGAAATATAAAGAGTCCGAAAAATGCTCCGAGATGTCTTACGCTATCCTGCGGATCTCCGAAATAGGTCTTTATACTGTCATTACAAAGAAAAGTGAGGCATATTCCGACTGTAAAAAGACCCGAGAATATTATCCTGCCCACCATTTCTCTTGTCAGAAGCCCCTCGTTTCTTCTTTTCGGTCTTTCGCGCATCGTCTCTTTGACCGCCGCCTCACCCGCGAAGGCGAGTGCTCCGAGCGTATCCATCATTATATTTATCCACAGCATCTGTATCACGGTTATCGGGGTATCGATACCTATAAACGGACCTATAAGGCTGACCGCGACCGCGCAAAAATTCATGGTCAGCTGAAAGGTTATGAATTTGCGTATGCTGAGAAATATCGTTCTTCCGTACAGGATCGCCTTAACTATCGATATTATACTGTTATCGAGTATAACGATATCTCCCGCCTCCTTTGCAACGTCGGTTCCGCTTCCTACCACAAATCCGACGTCAGCCTTCTTCAGCGCAGGCGCGTCGTTCACACCGTCTCCCGTCATTCCGACGACGAGTCCGCAGTCCTGCGCTATTTTAACAAGCCTGCTCTTATCTCCGGGCATCGAGCGTGCTATCACGGCTATATCAGGCAGTAATTTTTTCACCTCTTCATCATTCATTTTGGAAAGCTCCTGACCGCTTATCACCTTGCTCGGTCCCGATCTTCCTATAATACCGCACTCTCTTGCGACCGCGCTTGCGGTATCCTTATTATCCCCGGTAAGCATTACCACCTTGATACCTGCCGTATGCATATCGGATATCGCTTTTTTGGCATCCCGTCTGACCTTATCCCTGATACCGACAAGAGCAACGAGTGTAAGTCTCTGCTCTCCTATCTTGCTTTGGGGAAGCTTCTCGCACAGAGCCACCGCAAGGACACGAACGGCGCTCATAGTCATCTCCTTCATTTTTCCATCAAGCCTTCTCTTATCAAGCACCTTGATCTCGCCTGTTTTCGGATCGACAAAAGATCCTACCCTTGAAAGTATAATTTCGGGAGCTCCCCTTACGATATTCAGTATCCTTCCCTCTTTTTTAGACACAAGCGCGACTGCGGAATATTTTTTCTCGCTCGTGAACGGGATCCTTTCCTTGACCGAATATCCGAGCGTATCTATACCTCCCGCAAAAAACGATCTGAACGCCCTATCGGTAGAGTTTCCGCCTATAGTCCTTCTGCCCGACATTACGCTATCGGTATTGAATACCGCATCGAGCGAAAGAAGATCGTATATGCCTCCTGCGTCGGCAGAAAGACCCTTTTGCGTATGGAACACGGACGTGTCGCCCGTCACTATTTCACAAACGCTCTGCTTTCCCGTAGTCAGAGTTCCCGTTTTATCGCAAAAAAGTATATTCATACTTCCTGCCGTCTCTATTCCGACCGGCTTACGCACGAGGATATTATCTCTGAGCATTTTTTTCATATTTGACGAAAGCACGACGCTTATCATCATCGGAAGTCCCTCGGGAACCGAGACGACAACTACCGTGACAGCGAGCGTCAGGCAGTGCATAAGGCAGTTATATATATACTTAAAATCGGAAAGCTTTGAAATTACGATCTCCTTGCAGAACGCGCTATCAATGAATATATCGTTCACAAAATATGCCGATGCTACCGCAAAAGCCGCTATATATCCCATCACGCTTATCTGCTTTGCGAGCTTTGTAAGTCTCATCTTGAGAGGACTCTCTCTTGTCTCACAGGAAAGCTCTCCCGCAACACCTCCGTAAAGAGTTGCATCCCCTACCGAAATTACTCGCAGAATTGCCTGACCCGAGCAAACGACGCTTCCTCTGTAGATCTTTTCCGAAACGCTTTTTCTTATCTCTCTGCTTTCACCTGTTATGGCGGACTCGTCGAGAAAAAGCTCTCCCGATATTATTTCCGCATCGGCAGGTACCCTTTCTCCCGATGAGAGTGTAAGGATGTCTCCGACAACTATATCGTCTATATCAATTTCGGAAAGCATTCCTGCCCTTCTTATTCGAAATTTTCCCGACGCACCCTCGCTCCTCAGCCTTTCAAACGCCTTTTCACTCCCATACTCGGAGGCAGTCGAAACGGTCGTTGAGATAAGTATCGCGGCAAGCATCCCGAACGTTTCCACGGGATCCACGCTTCCCAGCGCGAATAGAAGGTTCACACCGAGTGCCACGAGGAGTATCTTTATTATCGGATCGGACAAATTAGAAAAGAAGCGCCTGAAAAAGCCCTTCCTTTTTACGCTCGAAAGCTTATTACTGCCGTATTTTTCCCGTGAGGCGAGCACCTCACTCTCACTTAATCCGTTTTCTCTTTTCAAAGCCCCGTCTTCTTGTTTCATACCGACAAATCAGTCCTTTCACACATCTTCGTGCTTAATTATATTCGGAGCTATCGACATTGATTACATAATACGTAACATAAAAAGCGACCCGTTTTTGCGGGTCGCTTAAGCCTTTTATTATCAGATATGTATCATAGAGTCGAGAGTTTTTTCGACGAGCTCTATAGTAAGTGCAGCCGATTCGGGGGTGACCTTTACGGAAGGAAGGTTATTCTTAAGGCAATCGATAAAGTAGATTATCTCTCCTTCATATCCGTCAACGTTGGAAATATTGATTCCTGTTTCCTTTATCTTTCCGAGGTCGCCGAAATCGACCTTCTCTCCGCAGTCGTAAAGAACTCCGTTTTCGAGCTTTATATATCCATTTTCGAAAACTGCCTTATATCCTGCATTAAAGGGGATGTTGGCCTTATACCAGCCTGTCTCGATGGAAACTATACAGTTATCGTATGCATAGGTCGCAAACGCGAAGTTACTGAGATCGTTCATATCTCTGCAAACACCGTTTATAGCCTTGGGCATGCCGAGAAGAGACTGAACGTAGTCGATATCGTGGATCATAAGGTCGAGCGCAACGTGTCCGCTCTTACTCTTATCGAGCATCCAGTTTTCATTGCTCCATCTTGGCGTGCTGCTGAAGCGCTGCATTGCAAGGCTCTCAAGTCTTCCGTATTTTCCGCTCTCCATGACCTCTCTGAGGTAGACGTAAGCATTCATAAATCTTACGACCTGCGCGGTCATATATTTCTTTCCCGTCCTCTTTATAGTCTCAAGAAGCTTATTACAGTCTGCCGAATCTATTCCCATCGGCTTTTCAGAAAGAACGTTCGCTCCGCTTTCCATAGCCATTATCGCCTGCTCAACGTGAAGATGAGTCGGTGTGCAGATGTCCACAAGATCGGGCTTTTCGGTCGCGAGCATCTCCGCATAATCATCATAAAGTCTGAAGCTCGGATTTTCTCCCGCCTTCTGCTTAAGCATCTCAAATCTGATATCGCAAGCGGCAACGAACTCGATACCCTCCATATTTCTGTAAATATTGAAATGGACTCCGCCCATTCCTCCTACGCCTACTATTGCTACTTTCATTTTTACCTCCCTTTACTTAACAAGATCCTCAAGATACTTCTTGGTCTCGATTATATCCTTTATCTGCTGGTCTCCCGAGATCTCTCTCTCGATAGTGAGAGCTCCGTCAAATCCGAGCTCCTTAAGTCTTTGAACGAGAACAGGGAAATTAGCCTTTCCGTCTCCTACCTTGACCTCACGTCCAAGCTCTTTTGCGCAGGTGGGATAGAATCCGTCCTTTGCGTGAACGCCGCGCACGTAGCTTCCGATAACGTCAAGCGAATCCACCGGATTTGCCTTTCCGTAAAGAATGAGATTTGCCGGGTCGAGATTTACTCCGAGATTTCCGGTGTCGCAATCCTCTATTATTCTCTTTATCGCAACAGGAGTTTCCTGACCGGTCTCGAAAAGGAAATACTGTCCGTTATTTTTAATATAAAGTGCGAGATCCTTTATTGCCGCAAGTATGGGCGCGTAATCGGGACTCGTAGGGCTCTCGGGCAAGAATCCGACGTGCGTAACAACGTCCGTGACTCCTATCTTTTTAGCGAAATCCGAGCCCCTTTTCAGTTCCTTAACACGAACGTCTCTGTATTTTTCGGGAACTATACCGAGAACGTCGGGACCCTCGTGGAAATTCCACGCAGTAGGTCCGCTCCATCCGCACCAGAGCGCAGTTATCTCGATCCTAAACTCCTCACAAAGTGAAACGACCTCTTTTGCCATTTCATCGGTATAAAGCGAGAGATCCCAGCATACAAGCTGACAGTTATCAAATCCGAGCTCGACCATGTGCTCAAATCCCGCTCTCAGATCTTTATTAAGGGGTGTTATAACTCCTATTTTCATAATTACCTCCAAAGCTTAATGTTTCCGAAATTATATCATATTTTCCCCGCACTGTCAAGTATTTCCACATCTTTCCTCACAGCTTTACCGTAAATCCGATGATTTTTTTCAGCTCCGAGGCGGTTGACACATCCAAAAGACGGGGCTTACCGAAAGCATCGGATATCTGCTTAAAATCCTCGCTTATTCCCACAGTTTTCCACACTCTTCCCTTCTTATCCATCGGTACGATACGCGCTCCGACAATTGCCGCAACTATACGGTCGTACGCGATCTTTGATCCGGTAGATATCTCAAGTCTCGTCTCGGCAACGCCGAGCAAATGCATAACGAGGAAGGCGAAGGTATAAAAGCCTCTGACTCTTTTTGAGCTCCATACCACTCCGCGCCGCGCTTCGAGCATACCTCTTATACTCTTTAAATGATCGTCTATGCGTGTCGCCATCTTGGATGCATCGATGATCTCGGAGGCGGTCAGACGGCATCCGGAGGAACGGATGCAGCGATATCCGTCGAAGGCACGGTCGCTATCGCTATCCTCGGCGCTTGTCTGCACAAACGACTCGCCGTCTGTGACGTGGAAAAACCTGGTGGGAAGCGAGATACGCTCACCTCTTTCCTTTTTAAAGCGCTTCTGAGAATAGGTATACACAAGCTTTTCTTCGAGTATGACGTCGCTCACACCGTCTCGGACATTTTCCGTACGTATCTGCTGCTTATACCTGAAATCGGGGTTCACGCTCGTATATCCGTCGCTTGAGAGTATGTCGCTCTGCACGCTCTTTGGCATATTTTTTATTCTTCCGCGGATCACGTATCCAAGTCCGCTCTTTCTTATGCTCACAAGATCGTTATTCGAGGTGGCAAAGCGATTTGAAACGAGAATATCTCCGCGCGCATTTATCTTTTCAAGCTCCTCGGGTGATATTCCCGCTCCTGACGAGAGCTCGACCGAGGAAAACGAGGTATCTCCGCACACACGCACGAAAGCGAGAGTGTGCATCTCTCTCTGCTTTACTCCCGTGCTCTGCGTGCTTACGCAGTCAAAAGCGCTCGGAAGCAGGTATGTAATACCTTTTTTTTCGGCATACGTATCCTTTTTTTGAAGAAAATTCGCGAGCTTATCCTTTATATCATCGAAAAACTCAAGCAGCACCGAAACGCTTCCGATTTCGGCAAGATCGTTATCAACGAAGCTTTTATGCGTATCCCACGGATCTCTTTGAGTGCCGAGAGAAGCAAACGCGTCCGAAAAGAGTGCAAACACGGCGCGCTCGGTATCGCTTCCGCTTCCTATGAGACGGGATCCGTGATATTTAAAGAAATAAGCAAGATTAAGCTCATCCCAAATCGTCTTAAGAAGCATATGTCCTATATGATATTCTTCAGCGTAAGATTCAAGATCTGAGTATTTCCCGTCGAGCGAGTCAAGTATACTCGTTTTTCTTTCATCCGACGTCGATTTAAGCTCGGAAAGTACCTTTTTAATATAGGCATCAACGTCTCCGTGCTCCCTTTTTATCGATGACAGAAGACCGAGCTTTTTCACCGTTCTCGACTTTGGATTGGGATCGCCAACCACGCGGTAGGATTCGACAATATACACGTGCGCATCCTGACCGCTCTTTACGTATTTTACGTTCATTTTTCCTCCGAAAAAGAGTTTTTATATATTATATCCCGCAAGCATTTATATGTCAAGTCCATTTACTACTTTTTACTACATTTTAAAAAAAATCATGCGTTTTTGTATATTATCGAATAAATGCCGTTTTTACGGCATTTTCACGCACCAAACTCTCTCATTTTGCTCTGTTAAATCGATTTTTCAACACAATTTCTTTAAAGAAGGTCGGAATTTTTTTCAATCCCCGATCGATAAAAAACAAAATCAGCATTGTTTGATTTGCCAATTTTGCACAAATACGATTACTTGTTTTTGTGAATATAGTATAATTTACGTTAATGTTTGTTCAAGATGTTGATTAAATTTTGACTATGATATAATGATCCGAAGAAAAGAGATCATTTGATCTATCTTTTATGCACCCGAAAGGAGCGGCAAATTCATGTCTTCTATGTTACCACTTGAAAAAAATTACGACGGCTTTTACGCCTTACTTGCAAAATGCGGGATGAAAAAGGACGATTTTATAGTTGCGCTGCATCTCGATCTTGATACAAACGACCGCTTCGCAAGCATGTGGCTTGCGCTCAGCAAGGATATTGATCGGCTCGTTCGCTTTGACGAGGCGGGAGGAGAGATCACGGTATTCGATCTCGATCTCGTTTCGGCGCCGTACGTCGACAATTTTATGACAACGAACCGAATGCTCGCTCTGCTTCACAAGCAAAAAGCTCCGATCAAGGGCGAGGACGAGAGCGACGAGGATTTTAAGAAGCGTATGCACGATTATCACACCTCTCCCGACGTTGAGACCGTCGTCATAGCGTGCGCGACGAACTCGGTAAAGGCTCGTTTATTTGCTTTTCTCAGCGTGTGGGAAAGGCTAAAAAAGGGAGAGAACGTGCAGCCGGATGACGGGATTTTTGAGCAATTCAACGCAAAATGTCCGAAATGCGGCACCGTATATCCCGATCAGAACAGAAAAATATGCGAAAATTGCACCAACAAAAAAGGGCTACTCGTTCGTCTTCTTGCCTATTTCAAGGATTTCAAGCTCCAGGTTGCGACAGTCATCATCTGCATGCTTCTCTCGTCGGTTATAACTCTCGTTTCACCGTACATAAACGGAAAGATACTTTACGACCAGGTAATTGACAAGCCGACCTACAACGAGCAGGGAAAGCAGATCACCGGACTTCTTCACGAGGAAAAATACGTTTATATCGTTGTCGGACTCATCGTCGCTCTTGCGCTCGTTGCCCTGTTTATAAGCATAATACAAAACAGAGCGAACGCATATATGTCGACTCACGTTACGAAAAACATGAAAAACCGTGTGTTCGACGCTATGCAACGACTCTCGATCTCATTTTTCAACAACAATTCAACGGGAAGACTCATAAACAGAGTCAATTACGATGCGGAGAAGATACGAAGCTTCTACATCGACGGAGTTCCTCATCTTATCGTAAATCTCATAAACTTCATCGGAGTCACCGTACTTCTTTTCGTTCTTAACTGGAAGCTGACCCTAATAGTCTTCATTCCCGTACCGATCATAGTATTTATCTTCAAATACATGCTCCCGAAGCTCTGGCTATCCTTCTCGCACGTTTACAGGCGCTCCTCTTCTCTTAACTCAATGCTCGGAGATTCCTTAAACGGCATACGTGTTGTAAAGGCGTTTGCAAAAGAGGCTGAGGAAAGCGCACGCTTCTACAGATATTCCACCAAGCTATACGAGGCTAATCTCCGCACGAACATGATATCTCTTATGATATTCCCGGTAGTCAGCCTTCTTATAGGTATGTCGAGCACGGCTATATGGGGAGTCGGCGGCCTCGAGATAATGGGAGACAATATGACCTACGGAGAGCTTACTACGTATATCGGCTACACCGCTCTCATATTCGCTCCGCTGAACTTCTTCTCAACGTTTACGAATATCATAACCGACACGATAAACTCGGCTCAGAGATATTTTGAAACGATAGACATGATCCCCGACATTCTCGATGACAAGGAAGCAAGTGTGCTTGACGAGATCAAGGGCGAGGTCGTATTTGACAAAGTATGCTTCCACTACACACCCAACCGCCCCATTTTGAAGGACGTATCCTTCAAGATCGAGGCAGGACAGCACGTCGGTCTCGTTGGTCACACGGGAAGCGGCAAAAGTACTATTGCAAATCTCATAACGAGAATGTACGACGTCATAAGCGGAAGCATATACATCGACGGACACGAGATCAAAAAGATCGATCTTAATTCGCTTAGGCGAAATATCGCGATAGTTTCGCAGGACATCCATCTTTTCAGAGGCACGATAGCGGAAAACATAAAGTACGCGCGTACAGACGCTACCAAGGAAGAGGTCATTGCCGCCGCACGTGCCGCAAACGCTCACGATTTTATAATGCGTATGCCAGAAGGATACGAGACCGTTGTCGGAATCGGAGCAAGGTCTCTTTCGGGAGGAGAGCGTCAGCGTATCGCCATAGCAAGAGCACTCCTTCTTTCGCCCTCACTTCTTATACTTGATGAAGCCACCGCTGCAATGGACACGCAGACCGAAAAATTTATAAGCGAGGCGATCGAAAAGCTCATAGAGGGCAGAACGACGATAACTATCGCTCACCGTCTCGCAACTCTTCGAAACAGCGACATCCTTATGGCTATCGAGGACGGCGAGATCGCCGAAATGGGTACCGAGGAGGAGCTTCTTGAGAAAAAGGGCATTTATTACAAGCTTTGGACTCTGCAGACCGAGCAGATGAAGCAGGTCGCAGAAGGAAAATAACATCCGCTTTTAGAGAAAGGAAGATCAAAAACCATGTCTGAACAGGATTTCAACATTCTCGACGATGAGCTGTTTGCCGTAAGAAAATCGGTAGACCTTACACCGGAAAACGCACATTTTTTCAGATCGGAGGGAAATCTTATATCTCTCACGCTCAAAAATGAAAACGGAGAGACCGAGACCTTTGAGCGTGTCGTTCCCGTAAGAGCCTTTCCTCTATCCGATCCGAATGAATTCATATCGATAAAGGAGCCCGAATCGAAGGAAAAGGGCAACGGTGCCGAGATAGGCTTCATCCGCGCTCTTTCCGATTTCGACAGCGAAACGGTCGCTCTTTTGAACGAGGAGCTCAGCAGAAGATATTTTATTCCCGCAATAACGAAGATCTATTCGTCAAAGGAGAAGCTCGGTTACAGGTATTTCGATGCCGAAACCACCGCAGGCAGGATAAGCCTCACCGTAGTAAACGCCACCTCCAACATACGCACTCTTGAGGATGAGAGCGTTCTCATTACCGACCTCGACGGAAACTGCTTCACTATTCCCGACCCGTCAAAGCTTGACAAAGCAAGTCTCAAAAAGATAGAAATATTCCTTTGATTCGACCAAAACAACTCTTTTATCTATACGCACTTATATTAAGGAGGAATAAAAAGCATGAAGCTTCTTTACGATCTGCCCAAAAAGGACAGCGAAGCCTTTAAAGCCGCGTCCTCAGGCGACGAAAAGATCATGTATTCGGTTCCGTACGATTTTGAAGGTGAAAAGCGAGTAAACGGGTACATCGTCGTTACGAACGCTTTCATATACAAGATCCTTGACGGAGACATCCTTTTCAAATACGACATATCCGAGCTCAGCGACTTCTCTACCGAGGTCCTCTACGGAAGCTGCGGATTCTACGCAAAAAAGAATGGCATCTCGACACTTTTATGTATGTTCATCTCGGGCCGAAATCTTTCAAGATACTCGGTCGTTGCCGCCGGATGTGAGCTTATAGCAAAAAAGGCATCAAACGAGCCGCTTACATCCTCGGAGCATGAAAAATTCTGTCCGAAGTGCGGCAGACCCTTTCTTATAAACACTCAGATATGTCCGTTTTGTCAGGACAAGAAGGATATATACAAAAAGCTATGGGGAATGACGAAGGGTCTCCGTCTTATGATGCTCTTCCCTCTTTTCACGGCAATTGTCGCAATGGCAGTACGCTTTATCGTTCCCGCCATACAAAGGGTAGCCATCGACAACTACATACTTAAGGAGGGCGGCTCGAGTCACCTGACCGAATTTTTCCTTATAGTCGCGGCGATAGTGACCTTCGATCTTATAAACCGAGCGCTGAACGTCGTTCAAGGCCGTCTTGCCGCGATTGCGGGAAACCGCTTCATGCGCATACTTCGCAGTATGCTCTTTGAAAAGGCGGAAAGTCTATCGATGGCATCGATACAGCAAAAATCCACCGGTGACCTTATGTCGAGGATAAACAACGACGTTGCCGTGGTACAGAATTTCATAACGAATCTGCTACCCACCTACGTCGCCCAGCTATTTTCCTTTATAATCGCGCTGATCCTTCTTCTGGCGCTTTCACCGATGATGTGTCTGTTCGTATTCATACCTCTTCCCTTTGCGATATTCTTTATATTCAAATTTTGGGGAACGATGCGTCAGAGAAACGTTCACGCATGGATACTCGCAAGAAGGACTCACATCTATCTTCAGGACAATCTCAACGGAATAAGAGTAGTTAAATCCTTCGGAAAAGAAGACAAGGCTATAAACGATTTCGAGAATTACACCGAGGCGCAGAGCGCCAAGGAGGAGAGCAACGCCAAGCTTTTTGACACAGTATTCCCCTTTGTCGGTTTTGCGGTAAGGCTCGGAAGCTACCTCATCCTGCTTTACGGTAACATCCTGCTTTTCGGCGGTGACGGAAGGATGCATCCCGGTAAGCTTGCTCAGTTCACAAACTACTCGAACATCATTTACGAGCCTCTTATGCAGATAACGACGATACCGCGTAACATATCTGCCTTCACCACCTCCTTCTCCAAGATACTCGAGATACTCGAGGAGGAGCCGGAGGTCTCGGATATCGCGCTTCCGATCGACATCCGCATCGAGGGTGACGTCAGCATAAAGAACGTATCGTTTGGATATGACAGCTACAATCCCGTTTTAAAGAACGTAAATCTTGAAGTTAAGAAGGGCGAAATGGTCGGCATAGTCGGACATTCGGGATGCGGAAAAACGACGCTTATAAACCTTATAATGCGTCTTTACGACGTGACCGAGGGTTCTATCGAGATCGACGACGTAAACGTCCGCGACATTTCACAGAACGCGCTCCGATCACAGATAGGCGTAGTTCTTCAGGAGACGCATCTGTTCTCGGGATCGATCAGAGACAACATAAGGTATTCAAAGCCGCTTGCCACGAATGAAGAGATCGTCGCCGCCGCGCGCACGGCAAATGCTCACGATTTCATAATGAAGCTTCCGCAGGGCTACAACACGATAGTCGGAGAAAAGGGACTTTCCCTTTCCGGCGGTGAGCGTCAGCGCATCGCGATCGCGAGAGCGGTCATACACAATCCAAGGATCCTGATACTCGACGAGGCTACCGCCGCACTCGACACAGAAACGGAAAAGCTCATTCAGGATGCTCTCAACCGTTTGTCCGACGGAAGAACGACGTTTGCTATTGCCCACCGTCTCTCGACCCTGCGAAACGCGGACAAGCTCCTTGTTCTCGACCGAGGCAAGGTAGTTGAGTTCGGAACTCACGCAGAGCTTATAGAGAAAAAGGGATACTATTATAAGCTCGTTATGGCGCAGCGTCTCGCAGAGCTCGCAAAGCAGTAAAAAGTAAAATAAATATCCACCCGCATAGCGGGTGGTATTTCAGTTTCGGGCATAGCCCTAACACTACTGGCTACGCACAAGTGCGTCTTTTATTGGCCTGCCAGCCATGCAATTGTTACTTACTACCCATAAATGGGTCCCGTGGGT
>JAFTUC010000012.1 GCA_017466445.1 Clostridia bacterium | reverse complement strand
GTTGTTCAATTTTCAAAGACCGATCTGCTACCCTCTCGTGAAGGGCGCCTTGCTATTATAGCACTTACTTTTGCGTTTGTCAATACCTTTTTTCAATTTTTTTCAACTTTTTTTGAAAAATTTTCAAAAAGATATTTCCTTCCGTCTCTACCGCTCTGTCTCGCATTTCGCGGTACCCTCTGTACCCGTGCCGACTTTTGCCGTAACTACGCCGCTTTTTCGCTTGTGCTTTTTGTCTCCCCTTGAGGCGACTTGTGCATTATATCACTTATATCCCCGTTTGTCAAGGGGTTTTTCGAATTTTTTTCTCTCTTTTTTCAAATTGTCCGCGTTCGTTTTACTCTTATGCAAATGCAAGCGCGGTTACGGATATAAAGAAGGGGTACGCCGACGCGTGTTAACGCTATATTTACTGTGTGCGTTTATCCAAAATCATTTTACAGCCGTTATGACATTCAATTCCGTACATTACAACCCCTTGCATACCTCCGGCCAAAGCCACCGCGTAATAACTTTTAGAGCAAACATTCCTTACCGTAATATTGTAGGTTTCTGTTTTTGTTGCTTGACGGGTACTGTATAAACGGGTGTCCCCGATACGAATTGCATATACTCCTTTATCCAAATAAAGAGACTTGTCGGACGTATCATATACTCCATCGATCACAATATCGTGTATCTTCATACCTCCTTGATTAAGCAATCGAACATTCGAACAAAAGGCTGCCGATTTCACATTTCTGATTTTTATATTGTAAATATCCGAAGACAAACCTGTCACCGTAAAGGTTTGTTCCATTTCAGAGTTAATATTGTTTAGTGCAACGGTGTCATCCTCGGTAAATCCACTGATATTTTCAATCGTAATATCATGACATCCTTGTCTTAAATCAATTCCGTCTGCATTTTTTACTAAAACATCCTCGTATTTATCTTGTTGCAATTTGTAATAAACATTTCCCTGCACGTCTATGGCAGTATGGTTTGCACAAAAATCAATATTGCCGATATATCCGTTGGCGCAATGAATAAAATTCATTGCATACCAACGCTGATTTCGACAATGAATCCCCGAAATTTTAAAACCGTCTACATTTGTGAAAAGCAGTAAATTGTTCTTCCAAACGGGCAAGCCATTTTGCTTATGTGTACGTTCAGAAAGCCCGTTATATTCTCCACCATCCAAAATCGCTTTGCCTTTCCCGATAATCGAGATATTATGATCGGTTCCATCAGGGGATCTCCCAATTTCAGTATCGTGATGCGCATTTATAAAGAGATTGGAATAGCAACCGTCTGCCATCCGCAAATGACAGTTATCAAGTATCAATGTAAAATTGCCGGGAATCCGAATTGCAGAAGAAATTATAAAGTTTCCCTGAACGGTGGCTGTTCTGCTTTCATTTTCAACGGCTTTTTTTATTAAGCTCGTGATGTACTCTGTTCCATTTAAATTAAATTTATCTATCATAAATATTATCTCCTTGCTTATTTATAAAAATTTTTCTTGCATCTTAAATGAGATATACTTAATTATAACATATAATTTTTATTTTCACATTGCTATTCTTATACAAAAATATTTCTAAAACTATACTTTTTATGAAAAAAAGGTGGCAAAAAAGTATAATACTATATGGAAAGCTAAGCCTATTGCTTCGTTAAAGCATACTTTTATTTATGTTGTTTTAAGGACGGCGTTGGGAGAAAAAATATCCTATAGCGCTTGTTAAATAAAACGAACTTTGACCAAGGTTCGTTTTATTCCTGTTTGAACTCATAGTACAAAAATGCAACTTAATAAAATGAAGATTTGCGAAGCAAATCAACCTTTACTTCTTCATTATTACCTCTTACCTATTACTTAAAATTCCGTATACGCCAAATTAGTGAAAAGTGAAGAGTGAAAAGGTAAAAAGTAAAAATTCCGCACACTCGCGTGTACGGAATTTTTTGAGTTGCCCCAACAATTTCGAACCTTTCACTTCTCCGTCACAATAGTAAGCTTTCATAAAAGCTACTTTGATACCCGTTCTCGCGCAAAAAAGAAAAAGTTGATCGAAGTTTTTCCTCGAATTCGGGTTGATAATGGACATAATCTTCATAAAAATACTGCTCATGAATCATCACTTTTATACAGTCGCGTTGACTCATGCATGCCAGTTGTTCTAAAATTTCCTTTATTGAAAAGCAATTTAAGACAATATCAATGGAGGCAAAAGAAATGTTGCCGATTTTCAGAATTTCACCTGTGCGAATTCGCGCCGCATTTCCTTCATCGATATCATAGGAGGTGCGTGGCTTTTCGTTGGTACCAAACAGCCCTAACAACCCAACAACTCCGTTGTCCTCCACTGCCTTCAGACCGCCTTCGGTCAATAAGCAATAATGAATCGTTGTTGTGTTTGCCAATGCCGCAGAGGAGGCAAAGCGCTTGATCTGCTCATGTACCCGTTTACATTCCTCGTAAACCACATCATAGCCCGAACTTACATAAGGCTTTACATTTTCCAAATCGGAGTGAAAAGAAAGCTTGAGCCAATCCGAATTTTCTTTCCATTCCTCATAATAAACAGCACTCATTTGAGAAAGATCGAAATTTTCCATTCGGTAAAATAAATTCAGTTGCACCTTCAATCCAAACTCTTCATGGAGACGTTGATACATAGCAAGATACGGGTGATCAAACATACTCTGATAGTGATTTTCGGTTATTTCTTTCAAAAAACGAATGTTATCATCAACGGTAAAACAAAAATTTTTGATAAGATCACCGCCCTTCTTGTAATCATTATAACACACAATCGCAAATATTTCAATATATTTCTCCATCACAAACCAAGTCATAGGTTCAAGTCCAAAAGGTTCAGGAAGAGGTGCAATGGTGAAATGGTGGTGTTTTTTACCCCTAAAAACACGAAAAGCCCCCGAAATCAAGGACTTTTGTGTTAGGGTGCAAAATTGTTGCCCCATTATGGGCTCATAGTACAAAAACGCAACTCTAAATTTTTAACTCTAATTCCCGTAATATCTCTGAGCTTGAAGTTTCATCCGATTTTGAAAGTTTCTCCCATGCACTTTCAACATATCCCTTGATCTTTTCCGGCGTTATATGCCAAATGCCATCGTCATCCCCTTCTAAAAACATAAGACAATGTTTCTCATCCGGGCACTTAATAAAATCCAAATACATATCCCGCGCCTCAATCAACTCTTGCATACATTCGATAGCACGGTTTATCATTCTTAAATCCACATACTGCTTAACCATTCCCGACAGCAACGACATTTTTTGATACATCATTCTGTGAGGCAAATATTCTCCGCCTGACAAAAAAGCATTTATCATCGTAAGCATATATTCGTTCAAATCGAGTTGCTTTTTTATCCCGTCCTTGCCATCCACCTCAACACTGATCATTCTGGCAAGTCGAATACATCTTGAAATATACCGCGCTTTATCGTGAAAACTCAATTTGCATTTTTCTATTGCCATATCCATGTTTTTTTCGGCAAATGCAAACTCTGCTTCCCAATAAGCACGATCCCCAAATGTGGACGGAATGCGCTCCATGATCTCATCCGCACGCCCATGTTCACCAAGTGCTTTGTAACACCTTGACAATACATAATAGCTCTTAAACATCATATCTGCATTCGTTTCATAGCGAAAGATGCAGTTCTCATAACGTATGCATTCCTTTAATAATTCGTATCTATTATCCGGATTTTTTCTCTGAGATAACAAAACAGACAAACTTTCAAGACACCAAAACGCAACTTCTGAATTTGTTGGATGCTTTACGAAAAACGGATGCGCCAAATTATATATACGTTCAGCTTCTTTTAAGGAAAAATCTACCGGATGATGTCCAATTGTTTCACGCAGAGAAATAATATCTTCAAGTTCTGTATCATTGCTAAACCCTAAAATTGTATCGGTAGAAACATTTAACGCTTTTGCAAGAGGTACAATCTGAGAAATGTCGGGCATTCCTGCATCGGTTTCCCATTTTGAAACGGCTTGAATACTCACACCAATTATTTCCGCAAGATCACTTTGCGTAAATCCTTTTTCTTTTCTGTAAAATTTTATAATCTGACCAACAGACATAACTTTTCTCCTTTATTTATGAATCGGTACCGTGAATATATTATATCACAGCTAAAGATATTTGTACACATATCAATTAGAAAAGGAAAATCCACGGTGCGTTGATATGTCGCAGATTCAAGTCCAAAAGCTCGTGAAAAAGTGCAATGGTGAAGGAGGGTTCCTTTTTACCCCTAAAAACACGAAAAGCCCCCGAAATCAAGGACTTTTGTGTTAGGGTGCAAAATTGTTGCCCCATTATGTGAAGGGGCGATAAAAAAGATATTTTTGCCACTTTTAGTTTAGGTTTGAACTGGCGCGTATTCGTTTTATAGCAAATTGCTTTTCGACTATAAGGAGAAAAGCTACATCAGCACCTTTTCACTATTCACTATTACTTATTACTTCCGCCAAAAATCGACAAGGAATTAGTGAAAAGTGAAGAGTGAAAAAGTAAAAATCGACAAGCTTCTGTCGAAACTTGTCGATTTTTGGCGGAGAGGTTAAGACGTAAAACGACCCTTTATTATCATATAAAGTGATACTTATCTTCTCCGACAAACGGCGGCTCAGTTGCATATTTTTCACAGTAAGGAATGACTTTTTCGGATGCAACTCGATAGTCGTCACCAAAGATAAATATTTTGATTACATCTCCCTTTAATCTTTTTTTGCAGTTGTTTTTCGTTTTTTGTTGCTTCTTTGAAAAATAAAGGTCGTATGTATTTCCACCACCGCGAACCTGCCCCGAATAGGAAAGACCGTAGTCTTTAATTTCCGACCAATCATAGTGCTTGGTTTTTATGATTGAACTACACTTGACACCTGTATCATCAATGATTATCCTTCTTTTGTAATTCGAGAGTGCAGTAAGTCCCATCCAAAGCACAATAGATGCCCATATCAACATAAACACAACACCAAAGATATCTTCCGTACCATGTTCTTCGGTAAAAGGAAGTATTTCAAAAAGGAGCGATAGCCCCATAATAGCCATAAATACAGCACCGAAACAGATGTATAGAAACAATGAATTTCCTTTTATGACAATTTGATTTTCCTTCACTTGAATTTGTGACATAAAAATCTCCTACTCTATTTGTTACTAACATTAGGTGACGATATAACTACCGACTGAAAATATTTTTGATATAATTAAGTATTATTGATTGTTCCTTCATTGAACTCCAAAGAAGTACCGTAGATATAAGCATAAAAAGCAAAACCGCTAAAAAATCCGTACAAAACAATATCGTCAGGAATCCAACTAACAGAGCAAAAAACAAAGTAGGGCAGAAAAACACGCATCCCGAAATTGTCGTTTGATTATTCTGCTCCTTCATCCGTAACACCATCCAATTCTTTGCACGCAACAAAGAATGTGATCTGTTTCTTTCGCCGGATTCCCAATATCCTATAATCGAGTTGCCTTTGTCATATAAATGAAGTCCTGTTCTTGCAGAGGTATATTCCTTAAAAATATCCCACGGTGAATGCGCTTCGCATTCTATGTAATCATTGCAAATATCTTTTATTTCCAAAATGGAAAGTGCTGTTGCTAATGAAAAATAGCGCATATACTTTACCTCCAACTTGAACTATTATATCACAATTCAAACTGCTTTTCAAGTAAATAAATGTTAAATTGTTCATTTTGGTACCGTGGCGTGTGCTTGTCCCTTTACAAGTCGGCTCGCTACGCTCGCCGAGCCAAGCACACGCCACGCACAAAAAAAGGCAAAAAGGACGGCACGAAGTCTCGCTATGCGAAACCGCACGCTAAACCGCTTTTGCGGCTTGGATAAAAAAGATATTTTCGACACTTTATATTTGGGTTTGAACTCTCGCACAACTATTTTATAACAAATTGCTTTTCGACTATAAGGAGAAAAGCTACATCAGCACCTTTTCACTATTCACTATTACTTATTACTTCCGCCAAAAATCGATAAGGAATTAGTGAAGAGTGAAAAGGTAAAAAGTAAAAATTCCGCACACTCGCGTGTACGGAATTTTTTGAGTTACCCCAACAATTTTGAACCTTAGTTCTTTAATGGTTTCGGGACAGCAGGAAAAGGGATCAAAATTCCACAGAATACAGGTAACAGCTCGCATCGCTGTAATAAAAAATGCCATTGTGAAAATCGATCATCTCCGGCTCGCAATTATATCCCATATCCCAAAGATCAAAATACTGCGTTTCTTTTTTGCTGTCAAGGTTGATAATACGGATCGCGGGACGGTTGATTTCATCGTTATTAAAACCTTCGGTAGAATAAATACAATTGTTGTGTATGGTTACGCCCTGAATGAACCTGTGATATGGACAGTCAAATTGATTGCAAATATCTTCGGAAGTTAAAACCACTCTTTTCACGCCGTAAATTGGGTCGACCTCGCCTTCGCTCAAAGACGGAATTTTAAATTTAAAATATCGTGTGCCAAGCGTTTCATTTCGCATAACAAAGGCGTAATAGTGACCGGTTTCGCGGTCTATCACGAAGTTTCCGTAAGGACGCACACCGTGACTATCGGGACATGCTTTCCAAAGCAAAGCATCTTCGGTAAAACCGATCTCTATTAACTGAACGAGCGTCGTTTTAAAGCTTCTTTCCGTACGTTCCACCCGATAGACACAGCAAACACCTATCAGTTTATCATCAGCTTTTGCGTAGTTATTATAAATATTTGAGTACAATAACGGATATTCATCACTTGGATCAAAAAAGTCTCTTCCCCAACAAACAGCATTACTGTGGGGTACGATAAGCTCCGCTTTGTCAAGAACAAAGCTGCCTAACGGCTCCAGCTCTTTTACTGTATCCGCCTCTACCTCTCGCAGATCGTATACAAAGCAATTGCCACGGGTGTCAAAGCGGAATAATTGGTCCTTCCAAATGGCACCGTCCTGACCTCCTGCTATTTTCGCAATTTGCTTTATTTTCATATATAAGCTCCTTCTCTGCATAAGTTTTTTATATTATACTACATAATCACCAAATTGTCAACGTTTGTCACTGCTTTTTAAATATTCCACTGCCGGAAAACGATGGTTGCTTTAGCTAATTGAATACGTAAAAGGTTCGAAAATATCAATGGTTCAAGTCCCGATAGTTCGCAAAGATTTGACACAAAATATTTTCTCGAATTTTCGCCTAAGAAAAAAGCAGACCGCAAATGCGATTTGCTTTTTGTTGTGTTTGGAGCTTAATTTGACAGCTTTTTTTAGTGAAGATTTGGCTACGCCAAAGTGATGTTATGCTTCGCATAGTGATGTTGCTCTCTCTGTTCGCAGTGATGTGTTCCTTTGCACGCGCCGAAGGCACACTTCATTTTCGAAGGAAACATCACGCACGAAGTGTGCATCACGTTCCGCTTGCGGAACACATCGTTGAAAAAAGCACTTGCTTTAGGCTACTTCTCATAAGGATGTTTGGGGAATATGGTAGGGGCGAACTGTGTTCGCCCGCGGGAGACCGCAGGTCTCCCCTACGGATACACATAAATTTCGGCAGAGAACTTGTTTTCTCTGCCGATTTGTGTTATAATGGGGTTACATCGTAGGGCGGGGGCTTGCTCCCGCCGCAATTTAGGCCACGGCGGCACCAAGGCACCGCCCTACAAGGGGTGAAGCATTTGTAATACAAATGCGAAACTGGCGATAAAACAGAACGATAAATAATAATTTGACGAAGGAGGTAGATGTTTTATATGCAATTCACACTCCGAATTATTTGTAACCGTAGAATTACAGAAACTGTAAAAGAAAGAGTGGCAGGGTTGACAAATTATCTTTTTCTTTCTGATAATTTAAATTTTATTCCTTATTGGAAAGATAATGAATGTGCTATTTTGGAACTTAGTGCAAAGATAGAGAATCCTGATTATAGCAAGATTCAGCAGTATATTCAGGCTATTTCAGGAACAGAAAATCTTTCTCAAAGATGTGTACCTGATGAGTGGGAGTGTGCATATTTTGCTTCCCTTGATGAGTTGCACTCCTCTAAAAACACCGCATTTGTTGTGTGCAGTATTTTTTAAAGTCATAATGATTCATTCAAAAAAACCAATTATGAAATAACGAACCCCGACAGACTTTTAATTTGCCAAACCCATTGAAAGAAACTGAATTTTATGCTATAATAAATTATCTATATTTATTATTCGATTCCGTTTAATTTAGGAGGTAATATATGTTCAAACGCTGTGTTCTATTTATAACTGCTATAATTATGGTAGTTAGTTTGGTTGCTTGCCAAAAAACGCCGGTTACCAATTCCACGCCAACAGATATTGGCGATGGGGTGGTTATCTACCAAGCTGATTCTGCATTTGAGGAAGGCACTAAGGTAACCGCCGAGGTCTTGACCGCAGGATCGGTTTATGAACGTGCACAAAATGCGGTTCAAGAAGAGGCCGTTCAGTTTGCCGTGTTTGAGATTACCGCAGCGAAGAATAACGCTGCAGTTCAACCTAACGGCTCTGTGAAGGTTGAGTTTCCTATCCCGGACGGCTATAGCAACAATCTCGTCCTCTACTATGTATCCGAAAGTGGAGATAAGGAATTGCTGCAAACGACTGTGGATTCCGCCAAGAAAGTGGTTTCTGCAGAGCTTAGTCATTTTAGTACATATGTGTTGGTCGATTTGGGAGAGCAGGCAGATGCTCCCCATGACCATTCGTTTGGTGAATGGAAGTATGACACTGATTCTCATTGGAAAGAATGCAGATGCGGCCAAAAGGACAGCAACGCTTCCCACAGTTTTGGCGATTGGATCGTGACCGAAGAGGCCACTACCACCGCAGAGGGCAGCAGATACCGCACCTGCTCCGTGTGCAGCTATAAGCAAACAGAGACGATACCTATGGTTTCCCATACCCATACCTTCGGCGGCTGGAAGAGCAATGCCACATCTCATTGGAAGGAATGTAACTGTGGTCAAAAGGACAGCAACGCTTCCCACAGTTTTGGCGATTGGATCGTGACGGAAGAGGCCTCCACCTCCGCAGAAGGTAGCAGATACCGCACTTGCGTTGAGTGCGGCTATCAGGAAACTGCCACGATTCCGATGGTTACACCACACAACCATACCTTCGACGGCTGGAAGAGCAATGCCACATCTCATTGGAAGGAATGTAACTGTGGTCAAAAGGACAGCAACGCTTCCCACAGTTTTGGCGATTGGATCGTGACGGAAGAGGCCTCCACCTCTGCAGAGGGCAGCAGATACCGCACCTGCTCCGTGTGCAGCTATAAGCAAACAGAGACGATACCTATGGTTTCCCATACCCATACCTTCGGCGACTGGAAGAGCAATGCCACATCTCATTGGAAGGAATGTAACTGTGGTCAAAAGGACAGCAACGCTTCCCACAGTTTTGGCGATTGGATCGTGACGAAAGAGGCCACTACCTCCGCAGAGGGCAGCAGATACCGCGCCTGCTCCGTGTGTAGCTATAAGCAAACAGAGACGATACCTATGGTTTCCCATACCCATACCTTCGGCGACTGGAAGAGCAATGCCACATCTCATTGGAAGGAATGCAGATGTGGTCAAAAGGACAACAACGCTTCCCACAGTTTTGGCGATTGGATCGTGACCAAAGAGGCCTCCACCTCCGCAGAGGGCAGCAGATACCGCACCTGCTCCGTGTGCAGCTATAAGCAAACAGAGACGATACCTATGGTTCCCCATACCCATACCTTCAGCAGAACCTCCGCAGGCCTGAAGAAGGGCAAATGCGATATTTGCGGAAAGACTATGCCCGTCTACAATTTGGGCAGTGAGATCTACGACAGACCCGGCGAGAACCTTTGGCTTGTTGTCAACGAAAACGGCTCTTATGATTGGTACTATGAGGCGGATGTAAATGCAACCGTTGAAGATTACTGCCGTGCTGAATTTGCAAACAACTACTCCAGCTACCGCTATCCCGTCATGGATCTCCAGGTATTTGACGGAGTGGCCAATCACCGCTATGTGCTTATCTTCTACATTGAAAACGGCGAACTGAAGCATATTATTCCCTCCGATCCCAGTTGGAACAAAGTGATTCCGGACAATGTTGTGGATCCCAAGGAAATATTCTGCAGCGACGGTGAATTACGCAGCACCTATGAGGCAACCGTGTGGTCCGGCTATGTCATCGACAAGGGTACGACCACCCTGGGAGGTAAGACGGAGGAGTATACCGTAACGCTTAAGATGCATACTCCTCGCTCCAAGAGCTTTTGGGAGACAAACCGGAGCGGTCCCACCTTCTACACCTACTACACGACCAGTTATTCGGCTCCCTTCCAAAAGCTGGAGAACAACTCCTCTGCTTTGCAAAATACCGTCAAATACAACGCAAACGGTGACTATTACACCGTTTCTGCTTACACGGAAAAATACTATCAGGCACCGGATGTTTACGATCTTTATTACTATCAGAACAGCGGCCTGTTGTCCACGATTACAAGCGGTTATAGTCCGAAGTATTACCTGTATTCGGATATGACCTGCGAAAAGATCAATTCCACAAGTGCGCCACTCTCGAAGGAAATCTATCAGGGCTTGCCCTATGGGCTCGAGTTTACCTTGATGTCCGACAATCCCAACGAGGTGGTGACCTATAAATTTGTGGTGGATCATCCTGAGTTCCGTAATGTTACCGAAATCTACAAAACGGTCTATACGAAGCATGAACTCTATCTGGTGAAGAGTGGTTCCTCCGGTGGATATGTTTTGACTGACGTTAAACCCTCTTAAGCAGATATGTAAAGGTCTGAATGATCCTGCTTGTCTTTATGCAGGATTGATAAAAGGAGCTTTTCGATTTTTTCAAAAAAGTTTGATTTTTTTGAAAAAATCGGCAATTACGAGAATTTTGAACAAAAAGACCCGCAAAACTGCGGGTCTTTGCCGTTTTGATCATCTTCCGCTCCAGAACTTCTTGCCGCTCTGATATTTGCTTGCGAGAAGCTCGGAAACGGTCACGAACTCGTATCCCTGCTCGTCGAGGCGGCGAAGGATCTCGCAGTAAGCCTCGTACGAATTGCTGTAAAGCTCGTGCATAAGGACTATACTGCCGTTTTTGACCGATTTCATAACGTTATTGACTATGGTTTCTATATTCTTTTCTCTTACGCTGTCACCCCGTCCGACGTATTTCCAGTCGTTCGAGTCAACGTCCCAAAGAACAACGGCATATTCGCTTGCCGCTGCGCGCTCGTTTTTGATCATTCCGCCCGGAGGACGCATCGTTCTGATCTTATACCCGGGGAGATACTTTTCGATGACCGCCGCGGTCTTGCTTATCTCCTCGACGTACTTCTCATCGGTGCAGCTACTGTAATAATAATCGTGCGTCCACGCGTGGATACCGATCTCCCAGCCGTGCTCGACCGCATAGACAAGTCCGTTGCCCGCCGTCTTCCCGACTCTGTTTCCGACCACGTAGAAGGTCGCGTGACCGTTATACTTTGCCATTTCGTCAACGAACTTCTTCTGAAGAGTGGTGTAGGGGCCGTCATCGATCGTGATAGCGACGTATTTCACGCCGTCCTGCTTGACAGTATCGAAATATCCGTCAAGATTATAATCGATCCCCGCGTCGATCTTGCCGTCTCCGTCGGTGTCGATATTGATATCCGCTTTAAGATCGCCGTCTGTATCGACGTTTATTTCCGCTCTGCCGTCCGTGTCGATATCGATATTGATATCAGCCTTGCCGTCGCCGCTCGTATCGATGTTGAGATCGGGCTTTTTATCGCCGTTTGTATCGATATTCACATCGGCAGTGCCGTCTCCGTCACTGTCGATCTCAAGATCCGCCTTAAGATCGCCGTCGGTATCAAGATTTATATCAGCAACGCCGTCTGTGTCGGTATCGAGATTCACGTCCGCGATCCCGTCCCCGTCGCTATCGATGGCGAGATCAGGCTTTTTATCGCCATCGGTATCGAGATTTATATCTGCATTGCCATCGCCGTCTGTATCGATATTTATATCGGGCGTTCCGTCCGAATCGGTGTCGATATTGATATCCGCGGCAAGATCGCCGTCTGTATCAACGTTCACGTCCGCCTTACCGTCGCCCTCGGTATCGATATTGACATCCGCTTTAAGATCGCCGTTTGTATCGACGTTTATATCTGACCCGCCGTCCGAATCGGTGTCGATATTGACATCCGCAATTAGATCGCCGTCTGTATCGATGTTGATATCGGGCGTTCGGTCGGCATCCGAATCGACATTTACGTCGGGCGTGCCGTCTCTGTCGGTATCGATATCAAGATCGGGGAGCTTATCCCCATCGGTATCGAGATTTATATCGGCAGTGCCGTCTGTGTCTGTGTCGATATTGACATCAGCGATAAGATCTCCGTCTGTATCGACGTTCACATCGGGAAGACCGTCCTTGTCTGCGTCGATATTGATATCGCTCTTGCCGTCCCTGTCGGTATCGATGTCTATATCCGCGACCTTATCGCCGTTTGTATCGACATTTATATCGGGGATACCGTCACCGTCTGTGTCGATATTGATATCGGCAACACCGTCTCCGTCGGTATCGATGTTTATGCTTTCGTCCTTTTTCTCCTCTTCCCCTTCGTTACTTCCGTTATCCGGCTTCTTTTCGCCGTCGGAGGTTCCCTTCGGAGCGCATCCGACAAGGAGTGCGAGAACGAGAAAAGCAGAGATCAGGGACACAAGCATTTTTCTGCTTAAAATTTTCATTTTGGATTTTTGCCTTTCATCAGCGTCCGCTCCAGAACTTCTTTCCCGTCTGATATTTTTCGCCGAGAAGCTCGGAAACGGTAACGAACTCGTATCCCTCGCTATCGAGACGCTTAAGTATCTCGCAGAAGGCAAGGTAGGAGTTCTGATAGAGCTCGTGCATGAGGATGATGCTTCCGTCCTTGACCTGAGCCATGACCTCGTCAACTATCATGCTTACGTTTTCCTGCTGCTTTTCGGCAGAGGTGCCCGTATACTCCCAGTCTCTCGAGTCAACGTCCCAGAGAACTATCGCATATTCGCTCGACTCGACCCTGCTGTTTGAGATACTGCCGCCCGGAGGACGCATAACTCTCACGTCGTACCCGGGAATATATTTTCTTATGACCGCAAGCGTCTTCGAGAGCTCCTCCTTGTACACAGACTCTGAGCAGCTGTTAAAATAATGATCGTGCGTCCACGCGTGGATGCCTATCTCCCAGCCCTTTTCGACCGCATAAGCAAGACCTTTCCCGGTGGTCGTCCAGAGATCGACCCTGTTTCCTACTATAAAATAGGTCGCCGCGCCGCCGTATTTCGCCATTTCATCGACGAATTTTTTCTGATAGGTCGGATGAGGACCGTCGTCGATCGTAATAGCTACCCTTTTCTTAGGCTCGGGATCGGGCTCGGGTTCGGGGTCCGGCTCGGGGTCCGGCTCGGGTTCGGGCTCGGGTTTGGGCTCGGGATTGGGCTCGGGATTTTGTTCGTCTGCGTTTGGTTTATCGTTTTGAGATGGCGTTTTTTCTTCCGAGCCGCCGTCCGAGTTCGAGCTCGCGATCAGAGCAACGACCGACGAGAGGACACAGACGAGAGCCAGAAGCACCGCCAGTACTACAAGGAGCAGGTGTTTCAATTAAAAGACCTCTTTGATTATTTGCTTATTTCGCGCAAAGGGCAGCCGCTCCGATAATTCCCGCATCGTTTCCGAGCTTTGCTATACGGATATCGGTCTGCTTGGTTCCCTCGCAGGTGTAGATCTCCTTTGCTATGATCGCCTTAACGGGATCGAGGAGATAGTCGCCCTCGTTACATACTCCGCCGCCAAGCGAGAGTATTTCGGGCTGGAATATGTTGATGATGTTCGAAAGTCCGCATGCGAGATAGCTTACGTAGGAATCGACAACTCTCTTTCCTGCCGCATCGTCCTCTCTTGCTGCCTTAAACGCGGTCTTTCCGCCTGCATTTTCGATATTTCCGTCGCAGAGCGCCCACATCTTGGAATCCTTATCGGCAAGCATAGCCTCCTTGGTCATTTTGATAAGACCGGTAGCCGAGCTGTAAGCCTCCCAGCAGCCGAGACGTCCGCAGGAGCAGGGTCTTCCGTCCTTTTCGATAACGATATGTCCAAGCTCGCCGCCCGCGTGGTTAAATCCCGAATAGATGCGTCCGTCGATGATGATTCCGCCGCCGACACCCGTTCCGAGAGTGATCATTACCGAGTGGCTCGCGCCCTTAGCGGCACCCGCTACCGCCTCTCCGTATGCGGCCGCGTCAGCATCGTTTGCAAGGAAGACGTTCTTTATTCCGGTGCGCTCGGAAAGCATCTTTGCAAGAGGAAGGTGTCTGATCTTAAGATTGTTTGCGTATTCAACGTATCCGGTCTCGGGGTTTACCGTTCCGGGAGACGCTACGCCCGCGTGAGCGATATCGTCAGCGGTGATGCCGAGATCTGCGATAAGCTTCTTGCAGAGATCTGCCATATCGTCTATAACAAGCTCGATATTTCTTTCAGCCTTCGTGGGAACGCTTCCCTTGAGAACGATCTCGTAATTTTCGTTTACTATTCCGACGGCAATATTGGTTCCGCCGAGGTCTACGCCAAGATAATACATGTTTTTAGTCTCCTTTGAGCTTTTATTTATATTTTTATTTTATTTTTTCGTTTCTTTAAAGTCATCCCCGTCGAGATATATGGTGCCGTCAGATGCATTCTTTTTTCCTGCAAAAAGAGGCTTTATATATAAAAGGAAGAGAAATGTCAGAAGAGAGAGGAGCGAGATGCCGATTATAACCCATCCGATGCAGACAAGGGCGATCTCGAAGACCTTTTCCGCCGCGCCCGAAAGTATATTAAAAAAGAGGATAACGAGCACTCCGAGCACTATTCTCGGGACAAGCGCCTTCGCCGCCGCTTTTTTCATCTTCGAGCCCTTGACAAGGATTATCTGCAGGCTCGGAATAATGACGAGGTATGCGGCAACTATGAGCAGGACGATCTCGTTATGGTAGAATATCAGAACGAAGCCGAATATCAAATTTATCAGCGACAAAACAAGATTGACCTTGCCGACAAGGGTGGACGATGCCGAAAGTCCGAGCACAAGTCCGGGTATACCCGAAAGGATGGACAGGACACCGACGATCACGAATATCGCTCCGACGAGCTCGGAAAAGCTCATCGATTCGGGCAGATTTTTTATAAATATGCCGATAAGGACACCGATAAGAGCGCTTATGATGCTTCCTGCCGTGAGTGTTGATCTATGCTTCATTTTATTTTCCCTTCAAATTTCATTATGAAAACTGCTTTATCAGCTTTATGCGAAGTGACGAGTCGGCATCCGAGACCGTCTCGGCAAGAGCGAAGAAGCTTCCGCCTTCGTAAACCGCGTATCTTTTTCCCATCACTGCGTCTTTCGTGACCTTTGAGGCAATGAGCTTTACCCCGTTTCGGGCAAGATCGGCGTAAAATTTCGGAAGCTCGAGTCTTTCGTAATTTTCAAACGCCCTTTCAAGCGGAATGAGCAGGTCCTCTCTTTCGGGCATCTCCATAGCCTCTATCTCCTCGAGCGTGTGGCAATCACTCAGCGAAAATCCGCAGTTACGGCGCCTTTCAAGCGAGTACATAATGCCGCCGCAGCCGAGCGCCCCTCCGATATCGGCGCAAAGAGTACGCACGTAGGTTCCCTTTGAGCACTCGATATTGAGCTTATATTCTCCCTTTTCCTCGCTCACGCACTCGCAGTCAAGGGCGTAAACGCTGATCGGACGCGCCTCTCTTTCGACAGTTCCCCCGCTTCTCGCGATATCGACGAGCTTTCTTCCGCCCACCTTGAGCGCGCTGTACATCGGCGGGATCTGCATGATATCACCGACAAAGCGCTCGCAGACCTGCGCGACCTCCTCTTTTTTCGGAAGCGTATCGCATCTTTCAAGGACAGTTCCCTGCGAGTCCTCGGTGTCCGTTGTCATTCCGAGCCGAAGCCCTGCGGTATATTCCTTTTTTTCGCTCATAAGATATTCGGACGCCTTGACCGCCCGTCCGATAAGAACGATCAGAACTCCGGTCGCCATCGGGTCGAGCGTTCCCGTATGTCCGACCTTTTTGGTCGAGTAGAGCCTTCTCAGCTTATTTACAACGTCGTGCGAGGTAAATCCGGGCGCTTTGTTTATGCAAAGTATTCCCGACGCCGACGAAAGCTCGGTCTTGATTTTATTTTCCGACATAAGATCTCCGTTTCAGAGCGGATCAGTCCTCAAAGGACTCTCCGTCGTCCCCGTCATCCTCCTCAAGCTCGGGAATATCGACCGTCTTAAGCAGCTCGAATATTCTCGCTCCGTTCTCCATCGATCTGTCGTACACGAAGATCAGCTCGGGGGTCTGGCGAAGGTTCAGCTTTCTTGAGAGCGAGGAGCGGATATATCCGCTTGCGCTCTTTATTCCCTTTTTGACCTCGTCGAGCGATTTCTGTCCGAGATAGGAATAAAAGACCTCCGCGCTCGAAAGATCGGGAGCGGCGTGGACTCTGGTCACGCTGAAAACGCAGCCCTCAAGGCGCGCATCGCGGACGTTTCTCATGATCTCGCCAAGCGCACGCGCTATTTCCTCGTCGATCTTAGCCTGTCTGTATTTTGCCATTTCACATCTCCGTTTGAATACTTTTCGTCCTTATATTCTACCATTTATAGTCGCCCTTGTCAAGCATATGCGCAAATAAATAAATTTGTTTACTTTTTTAGGAAAAATTTCTTCCTTTATATTATATAGTGTATCTTATTCTCCTCAATCGATGCTTCTTACTCTTGCCTATTTTACGACAAATGCGCAAAAGTGCGAAATATTGGCGAAAGTGTCTTGACGGGTGGTCAAAAATGTGTTAAAATGCAGTTAAGTATTTTGTTTTGCGAGGTCACAGGCTATGAGAATGGTCATAAAGGTGGGCACATCCACCCTCACGCATCCCACGGGTGCTCAGAACATAAGAATGGTAGAGCGTCTTTGCAGAGTCATAAGCGATCTTAAGAATGCGGGGCACGAGATAATTCTCGTTTCCTCGGGCGCTATCGGTATGGGAGTCGGAAAGCTCTCTCTTTCCGAGCGTCCTAAGGACATTCCGACAAAGCAGGCTGCAGCCGCCGTCGGTCAGTGCGAGCTTATGTACACCTACGACAAGCTCTTTTCGGAATATCATCACACGGTGGCGCAGATCCTTCTCACCGCCTCCGACATCGACTGTGAAAACAGGCGCCAAAACTTCCACAACACGCTCGGACGTCTTCTTGAGCTGGGTGCGCTCCCGATAATCAACGAAAACGACACGGTAGCTACCGACGAGATCGTTATCGGCGACAACGACACGCTTGCCGCTATGACCGCGGTCAGCGCCTCCGCCGATCTTCTCGTTCTGCTTTCGGACATCGACGGTCTATATACCGCGGATCCGCACACCGATCCATCTGCTACTTTGATAAGCGAGGTCAACGAGATAACTCCCGAGATCCTTTCGCTCGCGGGCGGGAAAGGTTCTGCCCTCGCTACCGGCGGCATGACTACAAAGCTCTCCGCCGCAAAAATGTGCATGGAAAACGGCGTCGACATGATAATAACCAACGGAAAAAATCCCGACGTGCTCTATGACGTCGCAAGCGGTGTCCCCCTCGGCACAAGATTTATCTCAGATTGAGCCCCCCGCTTAGGGCTCCGCACCTAAGAACCCCGCCAAGGGCTCTGCCCTTGGATCCCGCCAAGAAACTTTTTGGAAAAAAGTTTCTTGGAACTTCAAAAGCTTTTCTTTCTTGGGGGAACTTTTTGAAAAAAGTTCCCCCAAACCCCTTCAAAAACTTTTATACTATAAGTAATTTGAGAACGATCGTGTCAAAAGGATTTAAACTTCAGCGTATCAAAGCAGACTTTTGAAAAAAGTTCCCCCAAACCCCTTCAAAAACTTTTATACTATAAGTAATTTGGGAACGATCGTGACAAAAGGATTCAAATTCACCGTCACCTATACAAGCTTTTGAAAAAGTTTTTCCCTATTAAAAACAAAAATTAAAAATAAAAAAACGCTCGCGCGAGGGCAAGCTCCGCGCGGCTCCGAGCATCAGATCTCGGAAGAAAGGACAACGATATGAAAAATCCGCTTTTCTCGGGCGCAGATCCCTTTATCCTCCATCACGAGGGTAAATACTACATCTACCCCACCACCCAGAGCGATGAGGATGCCGAAAAGAACGACTTTTATCTCACCGGCGGAAACGAAGTGGTTGACGGGATCATGGTTCACGTCTCCGACGATCTCGTAAACTGGGAATGCAAGGGATTCGCCCTCAAAAATACCGACGTTATGGGCGACAAATGGTTCTGGGCACCCGAGGTCACCGTCAAGGACGGCAAATTCTACATGGCATATTCCTCCGAGGAGCACATGGCTGTCGCAGTAGCGGACAGTCCTCTCGGCCCCTTCAAGCAGGAGAACAAGCGCTGGCTCAGCGAAAGAAGAGGTATCGACGGACACATCCTCATCGACGATGACGGACAGGTCTATTTCTACTACGTTCGCATAGATAACGGCAATCAGATCCACGTTGCGAAGATGTCCGAAGATCTCCTTTCGATCGACGAGAGCACCGAAAAGCTCCTCATCACGGCAGAAGAGCCTTGGGAGACGGTCGACTGCCGTGTTGCGGAGGGTCCCTTCGTTCTCAAGCACAACGGACTTTACTACCTGACCTACTCGGCGAACCACACGAGATGCCAGGACTACGCGGTCGGCTACGCCGTTTCCGAGTCTCCCTGGGGTCCCTTTGTAAAGTACGAGAACAACCCCATTCTTCACCGGACCGAGGACGTAGTCGGAACGGGACACCATTCCTTCGAGTGCTTTGACGACGGACGCATCCTTTGCTCCTATCACTGTCACAGCTCCAAGGAGAGCTTCCTTCCCAGAAAGGTCTGCCTTGATTGGGCGAGATTCGAGAAGGATCCGAACGGCGGCATAGACGTTCTTGTGATCGACGGCCCCACAAAGGACTAAAAACGAATATAGCAAAAAGCCGATACGGAGATTTTCCGTATCGGCTTTGATTTTTAATAAGGGGTTAGTTAGTGCGAAAACCGCCGAGTGCGGCGCTAAACCGCCGCGAAGCGGCGCTTGGCACTTTGGCTTGCGCCAAATTGCGCCCTCCGAATGAGGAACTCAAAGATTTGGGACAGGGAGGGCTTTGCGATACGCCTTCCCTATCCTTAAGATCCAACCCTCCCCCGACCGCTTGGTCAGTGCGAACAACGCGGACGGATTTAAAGAGAGCAAATGTTAACGGAGATTTGTGCGTGCTCTTGTCAGAATTTTTGCTCCGATGCTTTAAAAATAACATTTTAGAAACATTTCTAAAGCAAAACTTAAAAAGCGGCGCTGTAAAATGGTCACAACAAAAGGCAAGGAGAAAAAACATGGAAAACAACGTATTCACTTACAAATATTCGGCAAATCAGGCGCGCGAGATCGAAAGCATCCGCAAAAAATATCTTCCCAAGGAGGAAAGCAAGCTTGATCTTTTAAAAAAGCTTGACCGTCGCGCAAGCGGTGCGGGAAAGCTTTCATCTCTCTCGCTCGGAGTTATCGGAGTTCTGATCTTCGGCGTCGGAATGTGCTTCGGACTCGACGTCTTCGCAGGCGCAGACTGGCTGACAGTTCTCTTCTGCGCGCTCGGCATAGTCACGATGATCCCCGCGTACCCGGTCTACAAACACAGATCGGCAAAAATAAAAGACTCTCTCGCTCCCGAGATCCTTCGTCTCTCCGAAGAGCTCATAAAGTGATCTGAATTTAGCAAAACGAAAACATTTAAAAAAAGGATCAAAAACACTCACGCGCTATTATATGAGCGTAAACAAAATCTAAAATCAAATCAAAATCAAAGGAGATCTGCAAAAATGGCTAATTTTTTTAAGAAGGCATTCAGCGACATGAAGGAAAACGCAAAGGCTCAACACGAGGCAGACAAGGCGGAATTCGAAGCGGTAAAGGCAGAGTCCAAGGCTAATTTTGAGGAAAACAGAGGCCGCAACACCTTCGCAAAGGCAAAGGCTGACTCCAAAAAAAGCTGGGACGACGCGCACATGAGTCCCTCCGAAAGCGCGGCAAAGGATCAGCAGGAGCGCGATGCCAAAATAGCAAGCGCCAAGGAAAGGACCGAGGCGGCTAACGCTCGCTACGAGGCTGCTAAGAAGAAATGATCCCCTCAGATCCTGCCCTTGGGACCCGCCAAGAAACTTTTTGAAAAAAGTTTCTTGGAACTTCAAAAACTTTTCTTTTTGGGGAACTTTTTGAAAAAAGTTCCCCAAACCCTTCAAAAACTTTTATTTTCTTGGAGAGGAACTTTTTGGAAAAAGTTCCTCCCCAAACCCCTCTTCAAAAACTTTTATACTATAAGTAAATTGGGAACGGTTGTGACAAAAGGATTTGGAATTTAGTGGCACCTAAGCAAGCGACTTTTTGGAAAAAGTTCCTCCTAAGACCCCTCTTCAAAAACTTTTATACTATAAGTAATTCGGGAACGGTCGTACAAAAGGATTTGAATTCACCGTCACCAATACAAGCCTTGGGAAACTTTTTGGAAAAGGTTTTCCGAGGCCTTTTCAAAAACTTTTATGCTATAAGAAATTTGGGAACGGTCGTGACAAAAGGATTTGAATTCACCGTCACCTACAAAGGCACAAAATTTAAAGCTCATCGCCCTCTTCACGGCTATCTGAAAAAGATCCATCCTCCGCTAACATTTGCTCTCTTTAAATCCATCCGCGTTGTTCGCACTGACCAAGCGGTCGGGGGAGGGTTGGATCTTAAGGATAGGGAGGGCGTATCGCAAAGCCCTCCCTGTCCTTAATTGCTCTTTGCGAGACTTTCTGTCAACACAGAAAGTCGGAAAAAATGGATCTAACGCGTCTTTGAGATGTTCGCACTAACTAAATCCCTTCTAAAAAAACCTACCACCCTTCATTTGATGGCGCAGTTTGGCGCAAGCCAAAGTGCAAGCGCCGCTCCGCGGCGGTTTAGCGCCACAAAGTATTTCCGCTATGTTTATTATATATAATATTATATAATAAATATTAGAAAACCCCTTGCAAAAATCCACAGCCTGTGATATAATGTAACTGTGCGCCCTCTCTTTTTGTAAATACTCCGCAAAAGGGCATTTTTCAAATCTTTTATTCTTTATTTTGTTCGGGAAAATCATCTTTCCCTGAAGGGAGACACAAGTAATGCAAGACCTTGATTCTATATGGGATTCCGCCAAGGCACTTCTTCTTAAGCTTAATCAGGACATGCCCGAGATCACACTCTCACTTTGGTTTGACGACGCCGATCTTATATATCTCGACGAAAAAAGGGCTGTAATCCGCACCCCGCTTGATTTTAAAAAGGAAATAATCACTAAAAGATTCCTATCAAAGCTCGAGGATTCCTTTTCCGTACTTATGGGCTCTAAAAAAACAGTCCGCATCGTTACCGACGGTGAGCCTATAATCGAAGAGGAGCCCGAGGTGAAGGAGCCCGAGGTTCCCGACATCGTTACCGACGGAGAAGAAAACGGCGACGGTCAGCCTCAGAGCGTGATACTTTCTAATTCGGAATACACCTTTGAAAACTTCATTGTCGGATCGTCAAACAAATTCGCTCACTCGGCATGCCTTGCGGTTGCGAGAAACACGAACTGCGAATATAATCCTCTCTTTATCTACGGTCCGTCCGGTCTCGGAAAGACCCACCTTCTGAACTCGATCATAAACGAGCTTTCCAAAAACAATCCGCAGGTCACTCTCATTTATACAAAGGGTGAGCAGTTCACAAATCAGATGATCGAGAGCATCTCGCACGGCTCGCAGTCAGAGTTCAGGCAGAAATACAGAAAAGCGGACGTCCTTCTTATCGACGATATCCAGTTCATCGCCGGAAAGGAAGCGACGCAGGAGGAGTTCTTCCACACCTTCAACGAGCTTTACGAGGACAACAAGCAGATAATTCTCACGAGTGACCGTCCTCCAAAGGACATAAAAACTCTTGAGAACCGACTCAAGACGAGATTCGAGTCAGGACTTATTGCCGACATCCAGCCGCCCGATTTCGAGCTGAGGATAGCGATACTTAAAAACAAATCGAAGAAAATGAACGTAAAGATACCCGACAACGTGCTCGTCTTCATTGCCGAAAACCTGAAGCAGAATATAAGACAGCTTGAGGGTGCTATAAAGCGCATCTCGGCGCGTGCCTTCCTTTCGGGTGATACGGTCGATCTTGAAATGGCAAAGGAATGTCTCTCCGCCTTTATTGGCAACTCCGAGGCGCCCGAGGTCACCGCAAAGCGGGTAGTCTCTCTCGTTTCAAAGAGATATGGGGTCGCAGAGGACGATATCTACGGCAAAAAGCGTCAGCAGCAAATCTGCCACGCACGAAACGTAAGCATCTACATTATAAAGGAAGAGCTCGATCTCTCCTATCCGATCATCGGAAAGATGTTCGGAAGAGATCATTCGACCATAATTTCATCCTATAATTCCATAAAGGACAGTCTCGACAAGAATCTTCTTCGCGCTGAGATCAAGGAGATTCGGGACGAGCTCAACGAATAATCTATAATGAAGCCTATAAGACCTCTTTTTCTCAGCGTTTCGCAGAGCTCATCTCTTTCTTGCGACAGTGTGATCGGTATTTTCGATATGGATACCTCTACGGTCTCCCCCGATACAAGAGCCTTTCTTCGCTCATCGCAATCTGAAAGCAAGCTCTTCTCTGACGTTACCGACATCCCGAAATCCTTCGTTGTCTCGGACAAGGGTGTCACCCTCTCTCAGCTCTCCTCTCAAACTCTTGCCTCAAGAAGCAAATCTTCTTAGATTTTCCCCCTCCGCTTAGGGGCTTTGCCCCTAAGAACCCCACCAAGGGCTTTGCCCTTGGATCCCACCAAGAAACTTTTTCAAAAAGTTTCTTGGAACTTCAAAAACTTTACTACTATTGATGACGGTAAAGTTTGAGAAGGATTTACACGATAGGAAAACGACGTTGGATCCCGCTCGTGACTCCGTCCCGAGACCCTGCCAAGGGCTTTGCCCTTGGACCCCACCAAGAAACTTTTTGAAAAAAGTTTCTTGGATCTTCAAAAACTTTATTACGAAAAGTAATAGCAAAATTTGAGAAGGATTTACACGATAGGGAAGACCGACGATATGCTCTGCACGGGCTTGCCCCTAAGAACCCACCGATAAACTTTTTGGAAAAAGTTTCTTGGAACTTCAAAAACTTTATTACGAAAAGTAGCAGTAAAGTTTGTGGAGAGTTTACGAAAGAAAGATTCCGCCGTCACCAAGGCTCCCCTGTGTAAGGGGTGCTGGAAAGGTTGTCTGAAAAAGCTCCGTTTTTACAAACAAAAGTTAAATTCCAAATCCTTTTGTTACGATACCTTTCCAAGCTACTTATAGTATAAAAGTTTTTGAAGGAATTTTGGGGAACTTTTTCCAAAAAGTCTGCTTTGATACGCTGATGTTTAAATCCTTTTGTCACGATCGTTCCAATTTAACCAACGTATAAAAGTTTTTGAAGGGGTTTGGGGAAACTTTTTTCAAAAAGTTTCCCCAAGAAAAGTTTTCCACAGAAGTGCTGTTAATTTGTATGTTGAAAAAAATGTGGAAATCGTTCGTTCGCTTGGCATAAAAAAAGCGGGAAAAGTTTTCCACACCGACCTAACAGCATCAGCCCGCGCAAAATAACAGGCATCTCTCTTTGTTTTACTCGGTAATTACCGCATTTTTTAACAGTTTCAACAGTTTAAACAGACACTACTACTACTGCTACTTATATTTAATTTATTTATTTATTTTCTTGCGCGCTGCGCGCGTGAGTGAAGATAAGCGACCAAAAAGAACACGCATATCAGCTAAACAAAAAAACATCTATCTAAAAAGATCGGAGAAGTTTAAGTATGAAGATCACATTTGAAAAGAACGTGCTTGAGTCGGTAATAAACGACGCTATGTGTGCGGTTTCCGAAAAGAACACCATACCGGCAATCGAGGGTATATATTTTAACGCCATGGAAGACGGAAAATGCGTTATGACCTCCTTTGACACCGAGAAAGGCTTTCAGAGCACCGTCGAATGTACTGTAGAGCGTAAGGGAAGGTACGTAATAAACGCATCGAAGCTCAGCAGGATAGTCAAGCTCATGCCGGACAGCAGCATAACGATAAACGTAAACGAGAACAAGCTCGCGACGATCACAGGCGGGAGAGCTAAATTCGAGCTTCACGCGCTTTCGGGCGACGATTTCCCGAGCATTCCCATGCTTTCGGGTGAAAAGGGCTTTAAGATCGATGGTCCTACCCTTAAAAAGCTCATTTCTCAGGTCTTTTTTGCGATCGCGGTAAGCGATCAGAGACCGATGCTCTGCGGTGCCTTCTTCGATATCGTAAACGGCAGCATAAGAGTGGTCTCCTGCGACGGAAACAGACTCGCGCTGCGTGAGAAGAAATGCGAGCTCGGAAGCTTCAACAGAGAGGACGACGAGGAAAGAATGTCCTTTATCGTTCCCGGAAAGGCGCTTTCGCAGATCATGAAGCTCGTAAGCGACAAGGACGACGAGGTAACTATCTATCTCACAAGAAAGCACGTTATATTCAAATTCGAAAACAAGACCTTCTTCTCAAGGCTTATCGATTCTCAGTATATCGATTACGAGAGAGTTATTCCGAAGACGGCAAAAACTATAGTAAGGACCGAAAGGACCGCTATAATATCGGCGCTTGAGAGAGCCTCGCTCGTTACCGAGGACAGAGCGCTCGGTCAGGCAAAGAGCTGCGTAAAGTGCGAGTTTGTCGATGACGTTATCAAGGTAAGCTCCTCCTCTGTGACCGGAAGCGTTTACGACGAGGTAATTATAGACAAGGAAGGAGACGATCTGCTTATCGGATTCAACTGCCGCTATCTTATCGACGCCTTCCGCTCTGCCGACAGCGACAGAGTAAAGATCACCCTGAACAATCCTCTTATGAGCATAATAATCGAGCCCGAAGCAGATACCGATGAGGGCGAAAGATATCTTTACATGGTAAGCCCGGTCAAGATGAATTGACAGATCAAAATGATTTGCAAAAGATCGTTTTATAAATGCTTTCGCAATATTTGCGAGGAGTCTATCGAGTTTTCGCCCGGAATAAACGTGATCTACGGCGAAAATGCCGAGGGAAAGACGAACGCTATCGAGGGAATATATCTCTGCTCGCAGGGAAGAAGCCACAGAACGCTTCACGAGAAGGATTTTATCAGATTTGGAAGCGAGTGCGCGTCTGTAGGTGTTGTCTATTCTACGAGCGAGCGCTCCGACGTGTCGCTTTCGATAAAATATTTGCAAAGCGGCGGCAAGGTATGCGACAAAAACCGTGTTCCCGTGAACAAAATGAGCGAATTTATCGGGAATTTCCGAACGGTCATATTCACTCCCGAGCATCTGCAGACGGTAAAAAGCTCGCCTCAGTTCAGGCGCAGGTTTATCGACTCCGCGATCTCGCAGATCTATCCCGCCTACGTTGGGGCGCTGCAGAGATATGCCCGCGCCCTTATGCAGAGAAACAAGCTTCTCTCGCTCGCTAAGGAAAAGGGGATATCCGCTGATCCGTCGATCGAGGTCTGGTCGCTCTCTCTTGCAAAGGAAGCTGCGTTCATAACGAAAACGAGAGATGCTTATATAAGCAAGCTTTCCTTGATAGTTACCGATATTTTTAAGGATATGACGGGCGGACGCGAGATCCCTGAGGTGAAATACTCGGGTCTTATGGACGAGCAGGGCTTTGAAAGGCTGTTCACTTCGTCTGTGGAGCGCGAAATTCGTTTCGGTACGACTCTTTTCGGTCCGCACAAAGATGACCTTACCATCCTCCTGAACTCGCGAGAGGCAAAGAATTTTGCCTCGCAGGGGCAACAGAGAAGTCTCGCACTTGCCCTGAAGCTTTCTGAGGGTGAAATATCGAAAAAGGTCAGCGGTGAGTACCCGGTATTTCTGCTCGACGACGTTCTGTCCGAGCTTGACTCGAAAAGGCGTGACTTTATAGTTTCGAGCGTATCTTCGCGCCAGGTGATCGTTACCTCTTGCGAACAGGGCGCTATCCCCGGCGCAAAAATGATATTCTGCAAAAACGGCAGCTATTTGTATTAACGGCTCTGCTTAGGGGCTTTGCCAAGGGCTCTGCCCTTGGAACCCGCTCGGGACTCTGTCCCGAGACCCTGCCAAGGGCTTTGCCCTTGGATCCCACCAAGAAACTTTTTGAAAAAAGTTTCTTGGAACTTCAAAAACTTTACTACTATTGATGACGGTAAAGTTTGAGAAGGATTTACGCGATAGGGAAGACCGACATTATGATCTGAACGGGCGTTGCCCTCGGATCTTCAAAAACTTTATTACGAAAAGTAGCAGTAAAGTTTGTGGAGAGTTTACGAAAGAAAGATTCCGCCGTCACCAAGGCTCCCCTGTGTAAGGGGAGCTGTCAGCGAAGCTGACTGAGAGGTTGTC
>JAFTUC010000011.1 GCA_017466445.1 Clostridia bacterium | reverse complement strand
TGCAACGACTACCCTCTCACCCGCTATCGCGGGAGCTCTCCCAAAGGGAGAGCCTTTGGGTGCGCGCAACCTTAGGGGTATGGGCTTTGCCCTGTGCCTTTGTAATACAAAGGCGAAACTGGCGATAAAACGAAAAATAATTTACTTAAAAGGAGAAAAGTATGTTTTCATTATTTTCAAAAAAGTTCATGAATGAGGCAGCAGCAAGAACTTTTTGGGCTTGGTTTGAAGAACAAGAATTATGGATAATCAATTGTCTTTCTAATCACGATTCAGCTTTTGTTTGGGCTATTGACGAACGATTAAAGCCGGTGTTTCCCTATTTCAAGAAGGAACTTGAATTCCAATTGGGATATAATGAAGGAAAAGGAGAATTCTTTTTCTTCCACTTTGGAAACAAAAATCTTATTAAAGATGCGGATGCCTTCGCACGAATGATGCCTAAAAACATTTCTGAACGCTGGACATTTATAGCAGAAAAATGACAATAACCCCGACAGGTTTCTGTCGGGGTCAATTATTTGTTTTCTGTGGAGCCAATCTTCCTTGTTCGTAGGGGAGACCTGCGGTCTCCTGCGGGCGAACACAGTTCGCCCCTACCGTCTGTCAGGCAAACGTCCTTATGATAACGTCCCTTTGGAGTCTGATTTTTTATTATTTTTGAATAAGGACCTCTTTGTTCGTGCCGTAGAAAATGTCGTCGTGACCGCTGATGAGCTCGCAAAATCTTTCAAAGCGTTCCCACGCGCCGTTAACTCTGTCAAACTCGTAGCTGTGACCCCAAATATAAAACATTTTCGGGGAGTCAGGCTTCAGCGCTATGAATTTTTCGGCAAGCTCAAAGAGCTGATCGCATGCGTGGTGACACGTCGGAGAGAGGGTAAGAAGCTCGCTCGGCATATCAAACGAAAGTGACTGCGGAACGCCTCTGGAATAGAGTACACCTGTGTGCTTTTTTATAATATCGACTACACGGTCATCATAGTCTCCGTACGGATACGCCATTCCGACTACCTCGTAGCCCATTATTTCACAAAGACGCTTACGGTCTCCCTCGACCTCGTTTATGATCTCCTCATCGCTTTCAAGCTTTGAAAGCTGCGGATGAGTGATGCAGTGTACCGCGACCTCGTGACCCTTGTAAAGCTCGGGCATTTCCTCGGGCATAACTGTGCGTGAGCCCTTGCCGAAAAGACCTGAATTTACGTTGAATGTACATTTAAGACCGTATTTGTTGAAGATCTCAACAAGACGTCTGTCCTGAAACACACCGTCGTCATAGCTGAAGGTGATAGCTTTCATTTTTCCGTTAAACATACCAGTAAAGATCTCCCTTAATAAAAATTACATTTCCCTGAAGAAATTGCGGACTTGAGCGGACTTCCCGCAGGTCATGGGTCCCTCGGAGCATTTACCTCTTACACAGGCGGGACCTGCCGCGGAAAAGAGCAGGGGAGCGACTCCCTTGACAAGCTTCAGCATCTCGATAGCAAGCGCGCGGATCTCCCACTGAGCTCGATTGCAGCAACGAAGCTCGAAGAAATTATAAAGAGATCTTGTGTTCATTGTCATTATGATTCGCGTGTCACAGGCATTGGGAAGAACGAATCTCGCATCCTCGTTTGCCTTCTTGCCCGCGGCACGACTTGCCTCTTTTTCGTCCATTCCCTCGGCAATAAAGGCAGCCTTGTGCTTTTCTATAAGAAGCTCGCGCAGACGGGAATATACCTCTGCGTCATGCTTCATTTCCTGCTCGAAAAGCTCTGCCGCCTCGGGAATAGAGGCGATCTCGGGCGGGGTTATGTAGTCAAATCCGCTTTTTTCGACGTATCTCTGGCTCTGTACCGAGAAGGAAGCGATCCTGTGCCTCGTTATCTGCGCGAGAAGCGCACGGGATACACCCTCGATTCCGAAGGTGAAGGATGCGTGCTCGACGGGACTTTCGTGCCCGAGTCGGGTGAGCGTGTCAAGAAATTCCGCTACCTTTTCGGGTGTCAGACCGTCCATAAGAGTTCCAATGTCACTTTTTGCGTAGCAAAGCTTTGCCGCAGCCGAAACTATCTTGTCGGCGTCGGGCGTGTATGCGAGAAGTTCTACCTTCATATTATAAGATCCTCACTGAAATAAAGAGTTTTGTATTCACTGAATATATAATAACATATATTTTTTGCTTTTTCAAGTAGTTAAGAGGTTAAATGCATCTGCCGAGGTTGACAAAAAGACTTTTTTCGGGTATAATCTCATTTAAGAAAAGATAAACCGTGAAAGAGAATTTTTTGATTATGCGTGAAGATAAGGATAAGACCCCGATCGGAGAGATAAGCTCGTGTGAGCTTGCCTATCTCGGAGACGCCGCCTGTGAGATACTTACAAGACAACGTCTTGTGGAAAACGGTATACACGGTGTCGGACAACTGAATAAGGAGGCGCTCGGCTTCGTTACCGCGGTCGCGCAGTCGGAGGCGATAGAAAGAATTCTTCCGCTCCTTACCGAAAAGGAGACCGAGATATATAAAAGAGGAAGAAATCAGCACGGAGCAAGTATTCCGAAAAGCGCATCGGCGGGGCAGTACAGACGTGCGACCGGATTTGAGGCACTGCTCGGATATCTCTGGCTCGTCGGAGATCACGATAGATTAAAATACCTGTTTTCCGTGGCTTATCCCGAAAACGGAAAGAAAGCGACCGAAGGAGCAGAGACCGAATCAGTCTGACGCAAGCTTTATGTCGGGTGCAATGTCTGATAGAGAATCGTTTGAAAGGAGCCTTTCAATATCCTCGTAGGAGGAAAACGATAGCCTGTCAGCGCTTTTTCCTATGACCGCTTCCGAATATATCAGCCAGCGAAGACGCGACAGTATTGAATTTTCTATCCAGTATCTGCATATAAGAGAGGATCCTTCCTCTCTTTTCTTTTTTCCTAGCACCGATTTGATCCTTGAATAGAGCGGAAGTCCGTCGGAGGCGTCGTGCCAGAGATCGGCGAACATAAAGTCAAATCCTTCGAAAATGTCGGTGTTTTCAAGAAAATCGAGTGCATCGGCACGGATTATCTTTATTTTGTCTCTGTTTTCAAACTGAGGAAGGATGAATTCGTTAAATAAAGAGATCACGTTTTCGTCACGCTCAACTACGGTCACAGAGCTTACCTCGCTCTTTTCGGAGACCTGATGAGTAAAATATCCGAGTCCGAGTCCGAGCGTCAGAACTTTTCCGTAGGCTTCTGAGATCGGAGCTCGCATCGTTTCGATCTCGTTCGGGGTGACCGTCATCCATTCTCTGCCGTTTTCGAAAACCGCGGGAAACTCGAATCGCTCGGTAAAAAATCCGATGTGCGGAAGCTCCTTAAAGCCCTTTTCGAGAGTGATCTCCCGACATACGAAGGCCTCGTAAGGTGCATATGACGAGATCTTCATCTCCCAACCTGCCCTTTTGATGCTCGGGAAGCGTATCTTTTTTATGTAGGAGGACGAGCGGTATTTTTCGGGATCGAGAAGCTCGACCGAGCCTTTTAAATATTCGTGCTCGAAAAGAAGATCCTCGTCACTGCGATCCGAATCGATGTCGAAGGCGGCGGCAAGAACTGCCGTGTAGGCCTCGAGCACAGAGACTCCGCAGTCGGAGACCAGCTCGTCTATAAGCTCGCTTTTTATAAAATCGGGCTCAAGATTAAGAAAATTACTGTAAAGATCGAGAAGCCTGAAATTCCTTTGCCTTGTTTTTTCAAGGATCTTCAGACGCCTTGTGATTTTTTCAGAAAGCTCGCTTTTCAAAATATCCCTCCTTAGCGGAATCAAAGGTCAAAAAAGGTGCGGTGAAATCGGTTTTAAACATTATATCATATATTTTTTCTTTTGTAAACAGTATTTTTGCCCGTATCCTGCCTCAAAAAACGGGCACCCCAAGGAATTCAGACCTTGGGGTGCTGTAATTTTGTATCTTGACAGATCAGTCAAGATTTACCCAGCGTCTTTCCTCTGCCGAGCGAATGACCGCGTCTATGACCTTCTGACCCCGTACCCCGTCCGCGATAGTGGGGAAGAGGAAATCGCGCTTTCCGTTTACCGCATCAACGAAGGCTCTTTCCTGCATGTAGTAAAACTCCTCGGGAACCTTAACGGTGGTGGGACGCAGATTTTTCGGGTCGCCCTCTCCGCAGCTCAGAGAAAGTATAGACGGATCGTTAAGATCAAATGAGATGGATCCCTTCGTTCCGTATACGTCGTACCTTATAGTGTTTGCGTGACCGATAGCACAACGCGTGATGTGGAATGCACCGTCCGCTCCGTTTGCGAATTTCACGATGAAGCTGCACTGATCGTCGGTTGTGACCTGTCCGATCTCGTCGCTTCCTATCTTTTTTCTTTCCTTTACGATGGTAGAACATACCGAACAAAGCTCGGTTATGTTGCCCGCAAGAAGCTGAGCAAGATCGATAAGATGTGCACCGAGATCGCCTGTAACGCCCGATCCCGCGATCTCCTTTATAAATCTCCATTCGAGCGGTCTGTTTTCCCAGAACGCACTGTTTTTCAGATAAGCAACGTTGATTCCGACAACGTCGCCGATAATATTTTCCTCCATAAGATGCATAGCGTAGCGTGCTGCCGCCATAAAACGGTATGAGAAGCATATCATACCGAATGCAGAACTGTTTTTCTCGGCCTCAAGTATTTCAAGAGCCTGCTCGTAGTTGAGAGCGATAGGCTTTTCGAGATTTATAGGCTTGCCTGCGTTAAGGGCGGCGATCGCGATCTCCGCGTGAACGTCGTTCGAGGTGCAGATCTCGACCGCATCAACATCGGGATCGGCAATCAGATCTCTGTAGCTTGTGTACCGCTTTTCGTCGGGAAGGGAAAGCTTGTCTCCCGTGGATTTGAGCGCTGCGGGATTTATGTCGCATATTGCTGTTACCCTGACGTCCTCAAAGGTGAGAAGCTCGTGTAAATGCTTGTAATTTGCGATTCCGCCGACACCGACTATTCCTATTCTGGTTACTTTCATTTTCTTTTCTCCTTGTGACTTTTTTGAAGAATTACGGATGATATTCGTCAGAATGATCTACGATCCTTATGTTTTCAAGCGGAACGGGAAAATGTCCGAGCGTCGGACGGGGACCGCATGACGGTTTTGCCCAACTTACGGCATTCGCTATGATCTTCCGTATATCCTTCCGATAATATATCGGATATGCCTCGTGTCCCGGACGGAAATAAAAGATCTTTCCAAGTCCTCGTCTGAAGCAGCATCCGCTCCTGAAGACCTCTCCTCCGGAAAACCAGCTTATAAATACGAGCTCATCGGGATTTGGTATCTCGAAACGCTCACCGTAGGTCTCCTCCTGCTCGATCTCTATAAATTCGGGAAGTCCGTTTGCGATCGGATGACCCGGATCTATGACCCATATACGCTCGGTTTCGTCGTTTTCTCTCCACTTGAGACGGCAGATGGTTCCCATAAGCCGTAAGAACGGCTTCGACATATGTGAGGAATGAAGAACGATCAGCCCCATACCGTCAAGGACTCGTAGTCTGACCTTTTCTGCGATTTCGTCCGGAATGTCCTTGTGTCTGCAGTGTCCCCACCAAATAAGAACGTCAGTATTGTTCAGAGTATCGTCATCGAGACCGCATTCGGGCATGTCAAGGGTAGCAGTACGTACTTCAAACTCGGAGTACTCCGAAAGCCCCTCGGCAATGGCGCCGTGAATGCCGTCAGGATAGATTGCGGCAATCTTTGGGTCTGCTTTCTCATGGAAATTTTCGTTCCATACAGTTACTCTTATCATATAGTATGTTACCTCCAAAACTATTTTAAGTGCGTCATAATATAATGTAAGCAACCGGTGAAAAAAGCAGTTTTGATCTTATTTTTCTGTAAAGAACTCAACGTCCTCGCCCACCGGACCTGTGCAGAAGGCGATTCTTGCGGGGAATGGAGGCTCGGATGCTATTACGATGTCGCGAGGCTCCATTGTGACAGTATATCCCGCCTTGCGTACCGCTTCGATGCAAGCATCAACGTCCTCGACTGCAAAAGCTATGTGACGGAGCGCGCCCTCTCCGAGACGGTCGGGAGCGTTTGCGAAGATCTCAAGCATGCCCGCACCCGTGTCGAGCATCGCGCCGCTTCCTTCGCCTTCTCCCCATGTCCTTACTATCGGAAGTCCGAGGATCTCGTGATAAAACTCAAACATCTGTCTGTAATTTTCAGTTCCGCGCGCCTTGAGCGCAATGTGGTGTATTCCTGTGATCTTGGGTGCCATAGTAATTCCGCCTTTCAATTTTTTTCGGTGCATATCACCGTTTTTATGCCGTAATATTCAAATATCCTCACCGAGTCCTCGCTTATCTCCTCGCCGCAGATAACGATCGGTATCGCGGGAGGACATCCTACCGATTCGCAGGCAAGTATCCTTCCGACACTCTTGTGTATCGGGATCTCGCACGCTGGGGAGAGCATAGCGTCTCTTGGGGAAAGTACCCTTTTTACAGTGCCGACGCTCGGCATGGCCGTATCTATCGGTACCCTCTTTTCTATAGATAGAAGGATCTCCGAAAGCCTTTCGAGCGATTCCTCGGATGACTCGGGAGTCATCATAAGCACCGTAAAATCGGGATCGCTGAATTCACATATTATGCCGTGAGAGAAGAGTATATCCGCAAGCTCGCTTCCCGTGTATCCGTAAGACTTTGCCGAAACGGTCAGCTTGAGAGGTTCGCTTCCGATAAGAAGATATCCTGTCTCCGAAAGCCTTTTTTTCAAAACATCTACCTTTTTTGTAAAGGCAGAAAGATCTTTTCTGTAATTTTTGTCAAGATAATCGTTTGCAAGATCGAGCGACTGAAGTATGAGATACGATGGACTCGTAGATGCAAAGGTCGACATCGCTCGCTCGGCATGCGTGAAAAATATTTCGGGAGCGTCCTTTGATACGTGCAGATATCCGCCGCCCGTAAGAACGGGCAGGGTCTTGTGCGCAGAATCGGCACAGACGTGCGCTCCGAGCGCAATGGGATGCATAGACGGCTCGAGAAAAGCGAGATATGCTCCGTGCGCATTGTCAACGGCAAGAAGGACGCCGTGAGATCTGCATACCCTCGCAATGCCCGAAATGTCCGCAATATTGCCGAGATAGTCGGGACTTGTCAGATATACGGCAGTTGGCTTTTCGTGTTTGTAGGATGAAAGCAGTAAGTCGAGTCTGTCGGGCTCGACCGTGCATGAGATAAGACCCTCGCCGCTTTTTGGAAGGATCCAATCGATATCGATGTCGAGAAGCGCCGAAGCACTCGAAAAGACCTTGTGAGCGTTTCGTGCGGCAAGGATGAGAGGACGCTTTCCCTCACTTTTGGCGTGCATAAGTATCAGATATAGCATCGCACGGATCGAAAGGGAAGAGCCCTCGGTCGAATAAAAGCTCGCTCCGCTTTTAAAAAGTCGGGAAGCGTTCTCGCGGCTCTCCTTTATTATCCCGCGGGCATCGTATAGAATGTCCGCACCGCCGATCTCGGTTATGTCAAGAGACTCGACTCCGAGAAGGGATGGGACCCCCTTGTGACCGGGCATGTGCATGCGGATAGGATCGCTGTCCGCGTACTTGCGTGCAAAATCGTATATTGGAGTCTTCATAATTTAAAATATTATTCTTCCTCAAGTTCCTCAAGCTTTGCCGCTTCAAGCATGATGGCACATTCCATTCGCTTCTTGAAGAGCTCGCAGCCGTACTTGTAGACTCCGTTTACAGAGCCTGTCGAGTGATACGCGTTTGCCGCGCAACCGCCCGAGCAGTAAAGCTTTGCCCAACAGTCCTTGCATTCGGGACGCGTGTATACGTTGCAGGAGGAAAATTCGGATTGCTTTTCAAGATTCGTAACTCCGGTCCAGATATCGCCGAGTCTGAACTTTTCTTCGCCGACAAACTGGTGGCAGGGGTAAAGATCTCCCCACGGAGTGACCGCCATGTATTCGCTTCCCGAGCCGCAGCCCGAAACTCGCTTGTAGATGCAGGGTCCGCCCTTAAGGTCGATCATGTAATGATAGAAGGTAAACGGACGCCCCTCGCGATGGCGCTTTAGCATGAGCTCAGCGAGCTTTTCGTACTGCTCGAGAACGATCGGAAGATCCTCCTCGGTGAGCGCGGACGCGTCTCCGGGAGCGCTGACCACGGGCTCCATGCTGAGCTCGGTGAATCCGAGATCGAGCATCGTCTGAATATCCGAAAGGAAATCGGGATTTGCGTGCGTAAAGGTTCCGCGCATGTAATAATTCTTGTTCCCGCGCGCCTCTACGAGCTTTTGGAACTTCGGAACGATCCGCTCCCAGCTTCCGTTTCCGGCGTAATCGATGCGGTAGCGATCGTGGATCTCCCTTCGTCCGTCAAGACTCAGCACGACGTTGCTCATCTCGCGATTGGCAAAATCGATGACGTCGTCGTCGATAAGAAGTCCGTTTGTCGTCAGAGTGAATCTGAAATTCTTAGAGCACTCCTTTTCTCTCTCCCGTGCGTACTTTACGAGCTCCTTTATCATGTCGAAATTCATAAGAGGCTCGCCGCCGAAGAAGTCTACCTCGAGATTTCTTCGGGGTCCCGAATTTTCAATAAGAAAATCGAGCGCGCGCTTTCCGACCTCAAGACTCATTATGGCGCGCTCACCGTGATATTTGCCCTGACTTGCAAAGCAGTATTCGCAGTTTAAATTGCAGGTGTGCGCGACGTGCAGACAGAGCGCCTTGATAACACCCGACGTTTTTTTCTTGAGCGTGTCAGCCATAGGCTCGAACGTGTCGGGTGCAAAAAGCTTTCCCGCACTCTTCAGACCCTCTATCTGATCAAGACATTCAAGAATCTCCTCGCGTGTCGCATCCGCGCGATCGGGATATTTTGCGAGGATCTCCGAGATTATTTCTTCTTTTTCCTTGGTTTCGTAGCTCGTTATGATGTCGTACGCGATATCGTCCACAACGTGGATAGATCCCGAAAAGGTGTCGAGAACTATGTTCATACCGCCGAGCTTGTATGCGTGTATCATAAATATACTTCCTTAAATAAATAATGTAAAAGCTCACCAAAAATGCCGCCTGAAAGAGGCGGCATTCGGAGCGAAATCGGATTACTTGCTTTCCTTTTCCTTCTTGGTGCTTTCGCACTGCTGATTAGCGATACCGCAGCTGGTCTTGCAAGCGGACTGACAAGAGGTCTGGCATTCGCCGCAACCGCCGTTCTTTGCGCTTTCGCAGAGATTCTTGGTCTCGAGAGTCTTTATACGCATGGTTTTTCCTCCGTAAAATTTTATATTTGTCTTATTATAGCACGCTTTTTTTGATAAGTCAAGCAATAAAAGCGTATTTTTTGAAACTTGCTGTAATTTTTGTTGACTTTTGCTTCTGTAGATCCGCTCCCGAGTTCCTTACCGCTTTCCGCGTTGATTCGCGTAAGGAACAAGACTCCCACGGTAACGGCGTTACAGTAAGAAAAAATGTTAAAACGTTGTTAAAAAAATAACTAACCGAAAAGTATTGTACATAACGCATAATGTCCGAAAATGCGGACATCTGCCGAAAAAGCGCCGTTTTATTTAAAAATAGCGAAAAATACGGCGAAATTGTGTACTTTTTATCGATAAACGGCTTACAAAAAATGAAGGATAAGACATAGTAAAATCTATAAAATTTTCACAAAAAGTGCCCGATTTAGGAAAAAACAAAAAAATATTCGGTTAAACTATTGATTTTTTGAAAGAAGTGTGCTATACTTTAGAAGTCGTAGAGTCGATACATATCATTTTGCGCGCAAAAACGAGGCAAAATAGGCGGCATTCTCTCTGCGCGGACGTTATTTTAGGTATTTTCGCCCAAATACGGCGGAGGAATACATTTTCGTTATTAAAATTTATATAAGGAGGAAAAGAAAATGACGAAAAAGACAACCAGAAGAGCATTGGTTGCAAGCGTTATATCCTTGGTACTTTGCTTCACTATGCTCATAGGCACCACTTTCGCTTGGTTCACCGATTCGGTAAAGAGCGGAAAGAACAAGATCGTTGCCGGAAATCTCGACGTTGAACTTGAATATGCCAAGTTCGATAACGGCAAATTTGACAGATGGGAATCCGTTGAAGGCGCAGAGGATATTTTTGATCCTAACGCCCTTTGGGAGCCCGGACACACCGAGGTGGCTTACCTTAAGGTATCCAACCTTGGAACTCTCGCTCTCAAATATCAGCTGAATGTTAACGTTTACAGCGAAGTTGCCGGAACAAACGTTGACGGCAAGATATTCTATCTCTCCGATTATCTCGTATTCAAGGTAGTTGATATCGCCGAGGCTGAAGTTGGTACTTACACCCGCGATACCGCTATCGCTGCTGCAGGAACCGAGATGGGACTCAGAGCGTATAACGGCGAGACCACGAGTCTTGATGCCAAGGATGGCGCAAACGACGAGGACTATGTAGCACTTATCATCTACATGCCCACTACCGTTGGTAATGAGGCTAACTACAAGACCGGAACGGAGGCTCCCTCCATCGAGATGGGCGTAGAGCTCTACGCAACTCAGCTCGCTGCTGAAAACGATAGCTTCGGAAATGATTATGATAAAAATGCTGCTTACTCCGTTTGGGACGGCACAGTTCCTGCAGAGATGCCCGAGACTCTTGTAGTTGACGGCGCAACGCAGACCGTTCACGTTAAGGATGCCGCTGCATTTGCATACCTCAGCACTCTGAGCGCAAAGTGGGCTGAGTTCTACACCGACGGTAATGGAACTACCTACACCAACTATGCAAACGGTGCAGGCGCTAATTACTACTACAGCAGTAAGTGGACAGTAAGCCTTGAGACCGACATTGATCTCAATAACAAGGCACTCGCGCCCGTTAACATTGTACTTGGTCAGAGCACCGGCGCTTCTGCCTTTGATGGCAACTATCACACTATTCGCAATATCAATACAACAACCGGTTTGTTTGCTGATAAGGCTCGCGCTACATTCTCCAATCTTACTCTGGAAAATGTTAAGGCTACAAACGGTGCTCTTATAGGCTCTGCGGATCACAACATTTCTAATGTTACCGTAAAGAACGCAACAATTTCCGGTGTCGACTATGTCGGTGGTATAGTTGGTTATTCCTATGGCGCAGTTAACGGCTGTAAGGTTATCGACAGTTCCGTAGTTGCAACTGGTAAGGAAGCAGGCGGTCTCGCAGGTTATGTTGTAACTTCAGGATCAGAGGCAACAGTTGCGCATAACACCGTCAAAAATGTAACTGTATACGCAGGCAACCGCGCTGCAGGTCTTATAGCACAGGTAAACGTTAACGTCAAGGTTCGCAACAACACTGTTGATACCGTAACAGTAGGTGCAGCAGATACTTCTGCATATCAGCCCGGCACTGTTGTTTCTAATGCACTTGCTCCTGCAAACGTATTCGATAACACCATAAAGAATGTGACTATATCTACCAAGGCGGCGACTGCAGATGACAACGCTGCGCTTGGTACTGCAATCGCAGATGGCGCTGACACCGTATTCCTTAGCTCCGGTAATTACGTCATTCCTTCCGCCGCACAGGGCAAGACCGGTCTTACATTTGTAGGAACCGGTGACACCACTGTTGCTGTAACTAAGGTTGGTACCGGCGGAGAAAACTGTGATTACGGTCTCGACGGATCTACTGTAACCTTCGAGAACATTACGATCACCACCAACAGCTCCACTTATATCGGTTACGCAAGATGCAATGCAACTTACAACAACTGCACCTTCAACGGAACCTATACACTTTACGGAGATAGTGTATTCAACAACTGCACATTCAACGTAACTGGAGACGTTTACAACATCTGGACTTGGGGCGCTCCTACTGCAACCTTCAATAACTGTACATTCAACTCTGACGGTAAGGCACTCCTTCTCTACGGTACGGCTAACACCAAGCTTACCGTAAACGGATGCACCTTCAACGATAACGGCGGTCTAACCGACCTTAAGGCAGCTATCGAGATCGGTAACGATTATGGCAAGTCTTATGAGCTCATCGTTAATAACACCACCGTTAACGGTTACGAGATCAACGACAAGGGCATCAATACCGGTACTACCCTCTGGGCAAACAAGAACTCCATGGGTACCGATAAGCTTAACGTTGTAGTTGACGGCGTTGACGTTTATTAATTGAAAATCTCTCCTTTCTGTCCCACCCGCTCACGCGGGCGGGTGGGACAAAGGGAATTTTCTCCCGTAAAAGAACGGAACATGCCCGTTTTTCTATGAAAAAATAGGCGTATTCGGCTTTTTTACACATAATACATTTATGGAGGAACGCATGAAAAAGGCGCTCAATATAATAAAAAACATACTTGTTTATCTCGTTGTGGCTCTTGCTATCTTTATGATGGTATTCACTATCATCTCGGTCTCCGTGTTCGACCGCAACGATAGAGAGATCTTCGGCTTCAAGGCGTTTATCGTACTTACTGACTCGATGAGCGAGTCCGAGAAAAACAAGGATTTCCCCATTCATTTCAATGCCGGTGACCTTGTAATAGTCAAGAACGTAAAGGACCCCTCCACCCTTAAGCCGGGAGACGTCATTACCTTCCAGTCACTTAACAAAAACGATCCGTCGGGTGTTCCGTACGGAAGCAATATAACCCACGCGATCGACAGAAAGACCACCGCTGAGGGTCGCCCCGGATTCGTTACCTACGGTACTAACACAGATACGAGCGATGAGACCGTCGTTACTTACGAGTTTATAAGAGGTAAGTACGTCACCCATATCCCGAACGTCGGAAACTTCTTCAACTTCTTAAAGCAGCCGCAGGGATACTTCATTTGCATATTCACCCCCTTTATGCTTCTTATAATATATCAGGCGATAAAGAGCATCAGCCTGTTCAAGCGCTACAAGGCAGAGCAGACCGACGCTATGAAGGAAGAGCGTATCCAGCTCGAGCAGGAGCGTCAGGCTTCTCTTGAAATGATGAAGGAGCTCCAGGCGCTTAAGGCTCAGCTTGAGGCACAGGGTGTTTCGACGGCAACGGTGACGGGATCGGGAGAGCCGACCGCACCCAAGGACGAGACCGCACAGGAAAGTACAAACGACAGTGAGGTGGAGAAGGATGCAAACGAAAACTAAATTTGAAAAGGTGTGGAATATCGTTTCCACCGTGCTTGTAGTCATTCTCGTTATGTTTGCGATCTTTTTGCTTGGCTCACGAATAATCGGTCTTCGTGTTTTTAACGTAATTTCGGGAAGTATGGAGCCGAAATACAGCAAGGGCGACCTGATCTACGTTGACGAGGTCAAGGTAAACGAAATAACAAACAGTAAGGATTCTCCCGTGAAGGTCGGTACTCCGATAACCTTCGTTGTCGATAACACTCTTACCGTCGCAACTCACCGCGTCGTAAGGATCGACTACGAGGAGCAGAAGATATACACAAAGGGTGATGCGAACAAGGACGAGGACAGACAACCGGTCCTCTTCAAGAACGTTATCGGCGTTCCCGTGTTCAGCATTCCGCTTCTCGGATACGTTGCCGATTTTATTCAGAATCCCCCCGGAACCTATATTGCTATAGGAGTCGGACTTCTGCTGATACTTCTCGTCTTCCTCCCCGATTTCTTCAAAAAGAAGGACGGCGAGCAGAAACCTACCGCACCTGCCGCACCTGCCGCGTCCGCATCCAATGAGGAGCTTCTCGCAGAGCTTGAGGAGCTGAGAAGACGTGCCGCCGAGGCAGAGGCGCTTAATGCAGCTCATGCTACGGCGCAGACGTCGGAAGCTGAGGCAGAGGAAGCTACAGAAGATATTGAAAATACAGCATCGGAGGAGATCAAAAATGACGACTAAAAAGAAGCTGATAGCAGTTGTCAGTATCGTCGTTGCAATAGCCGCTGTCGCCATGATCGGCGGGTCTCTTGCTTGGTTTATGGATACCGACGAGGTGAAGAACGTCTTCACGATAGGAAGCATCGAGATCGTTCAGCACGAGCAGCAGTACGACGAAAACGGAAATCTTGAGCCCTTTGAAAACGACAAGATGCTCATTCCCGTTATTGATAACAACAATGCAATAAATGATGATAATTTTCAGGATAAGATCGTAACTGTCGAGAATATCGGCAAGAATAACGCTTATGTTCAAACGTATGTAGCAGTTCCCGCTTCTCTTGATAACGCAGGAGTGGTACATATCTATGACGAAAATCTTGCCGCTAACGGTTGGACGCTCGTTACAGACGTTGATAATTCGCTCGCGGGCGATCAGGAAAAATTCCTTGACGTTATTATCGACGGTATGCTCTATAACGTATATCTTTACAGATATAATACGGTCCTTGCACCCAAAGCAACGACAGCTCCCGTTATCGAAGGCGTTTATATCGATATGATCGCTGATCTTGACGTTATACGCGATGCAAACGGAGATATTTCGGATGCTTACTTCGTAATGAACGGTCAGACGGTAGGCGGCTTCGACGCGAGAGACAGACTCGATATCTACGTTGCGACCCAGGCGATCCAGGTCGAGGGATTCGGAAGCGCCGAAGAAGCTTTTATTGGAGGCTTCGGAAGCGGAGTCGACAGTCTCCCCGACTTCTCACTCGTAACTCCGTAAGCGCAGAGATTTATTCGGTAATCAAAAAATAAAATAAATTTTTCTTGAATGATTGTATTTTATTGCCGTATACGGCGTTAAAATAAAATCTTAAAGAAAGGAGTAAAAAGAAAATGAAAAACATGTCCACAAAGAAGAAGATTGTTGTTGTTGCTGTTGCTCTCTGTCTTGTTGCTATCCTTTCCATGGGTACTCTTGCATGGTTCACCGCAAGCGATTCTGTAACCAACGAGTTCTACGTTGGTGACTCCAACACCGATCCCGATGATGTTTTCGGTATTGACGTGTGGGAGACCGTTGACGGTGTAGACTATGGCAAGGATACCGCTGATGACGAAGGAGCAATCTATGAGGATATTCTTCCCGGTCAGCGTTTCAGTAAGGCTCCTTACCTTACCAACACCGGAATCCATCCTCAGTTTGTTCGTGCTATCGTTACCGTTACTGAGGCTCGTATCCTCAGAGAGGCAATGGAAGGAGCATGGGGCGATGCTGACAAGTTCCTCCCCGGAACTGCAGACACCTGGACTCTCACAGACATCCTCTATACGGTTGACGATGAGCTCGTTTACATTTACTACTACAACACTGAGCTTGCAGCAGGTGCTACCACCGAAGAGCTCTTTAAGGAAGTAGTAATTCCTACCGGTCTTACCCTTGAGCAGGCTCAGGAAATGAGAGATTTTGAGGTAAGCATTCTCGGTCAGGTTATCCAGTCCGAGCATCTTGGTGATCCCGCAACTCCCGGCGCAATGGTAACTACCGCTCAGAGAGCTTTCGAGCTTTACTGGGATGCAGAGGGTACCGTCGCCGGCTATGCTGACGAGGATATCAAGGCTAACGGAAAGGTAAACGAGAACGCTACTGCTGACGTTTACTACACAATCGGTGAGAATGGTACCGCAGAGGGATCCTTCACCGGTGTAACTGCAACTGTTAACGAAGCATTTGTTGTTGTTCCCACAGAATTTAACAACGCTACGATTATTATCGACAGTTGCAATCTTACCGTTCCTGACGGCGCTTATGTCGTAAAGGCTGAGGGTGCAGGCGGACTTTGCGTTTATATCTCCACCGATACAACGCTCAACGGAACGCCCATCTTCGACGTTGCTAATTACGAGGACTACTTCCAGAACGTTCTTGTATTCCCTTTTAGCAACTGATTTCAGTCCGCAAATTTTCGAATATCCCTTACAAAGGGATATTCGAAAATAAGTGGAAGCACTAAAATTTCATGAAAGGAGGAAACGATAAATGAAAAAAATCAAGTTCAGACTGTTTGCAATAGCTATGGTCGCAATAATTTTTTCAATGCTTACGCAGGGCACGCTTGCTTTTTATACAACTGTCGGTCAGGCAAATAACGTCGTTACCTCCGGAAACATTCAGTTTATAATTCATGAAAAGCAGTCCGACGGATCCGATTTTCCCGAGGAGGGAATACCCGTTATGCCGGGTCAGGTCGTCGGAAAGATAGTAACCATTGAAAGCGCTTGCGAGCATCCCTTTTATCTGAGAGTGAAGCTCGTCAGCGGAGTAAGCGGAAAGGATCTCAGTGCAAAGGATTGCCTGGGGATCGATATCGATACTAAAAATTGGATCCTCAAGGATGACGGATTCTATTACTACATTGATATCGTGGATCCCGGCGAGACCACGAAGCCGTTTTTTAATCAGGTTGAGATCATAGGTGATAAGGTAGATAACGATTTTATCGGATCTGTACTTACGCTCACCGTTTCCGCACAGGCTGTTCAGAGTGAGAACAACCCTGCCGAAAATGCATGGGAAGCTCTCGGCTGGCCTGCAGATTAAGTGAGGTGCGGATATGAAAAAAATAAAAATAATAGCCGCTGTTCTCGCTGTGATTACCGTTATGTCCGTTAGTGGCCTTTCGGCGTTTGCCAAAGGAAACGTAACGTATAGCGGAGATTCGGGTAATTTCATTTTCAGTCCCGGTAGCGACTATTCCCCCACCGACCTTTTCACCGACATGAAGGATGTTATGCCCGGTGATGTGATCAAACAAAAGATCATGGTCAGAAACGATGCATCCGAAAAAGTAAAAGTAAGGATATATATGCGTTCTCTCGGTGCAGACGAGGAATCGCGTGACTTTCTCTCTCAGCTCAGCCTTAAGGTTGAGGGTATCACGGATACCGTTATGTTCGAAGCACCCGCTGATCAGAGCGCTCAGCTTACCGATTGGACCTATATCGGTCTCATATATTCGGGCGGCGAGGCCGATCTGAACGTAACTCTTACTGTGCCGACGTCGCTCGGAAGCGAGTACGTCAAAAAGATAGGTTATCTTACTTGGGAGTTCAGGGTTGAAGAATTTCCCGTAGAGCCCGAGGATCCGTCCCCCGAAACAGGAGACGGACTCAGAAACGTAATACTGCTCTTTGTGGCAGTTGCGGTCGTATTCGTCATCATTATCATCCTTGTTAAGAAGCGTAAAAAGGATGACGAGGCAAATGATATAGAAAAAGACGATCAAGGTAACTCCGATGCTTCAGGAGGTGCTTTGAGATGACTATAAAAACCAGAACACTCACAAAATTCGCACTTTCGGTCAGCCTGTTTATGATAGCTGTCTGGGCTTTTCTCGGGACGGCTACCTCTCTCGCTTGGTTTACCGATACAACGCCCGCTACGCGAAACACCTTTGATATAGGAGTTCTCGACCTTGAGGTCTCGTATAAGGTGGACGGAAAATATCTTCCGGTCGATGAAAACACCGCTGTTTTCGACGATAGCGCTCTTTACGAGCCCGGATACGTTCAGGTCGTTTATCTGCGTATCGAGAATAAAGGCGAGATAGATTTCGACTATAGACTTTCGGTCACTGTCGATAATACCGTTGACGGTATGAACGAGCTTGGAAAAGTGATACATCTTCCCGATTATCTTAAGTTCGGCGCGATATTCAGCGATAGCGAGGCAGAGCTCGACAGAGAGCTTGCAAAGCAGTACGCACTGTACGATCTTGCAAATTACTCGCAGCGCGGCGAGCTCGACGCGAATGAAACTCAGGATAGTGCGGTCTACGTAGCGCTTGTCGTTCATATGCCTAAAAGCGTCGATAATGCCGCTAATTACAGAAACGGTCTGGCACCGTCTATAGATCTCGGAATAAAGGTCTTTGCTTCACAAAAGGGAACGATAGATAAAATACCCGAGTAATTTGATTTGACAAAAGCGGAAAGGAGGTAAGATCCGTGCTCAAAAAACTTTATAAGGACTTTTTTGAAGTCCGTGACGGCGAAAACGTGAGCGATAAAGTCTTTACGGCTCGGATATTCTCCTCCTGCGCAATCGTTATAATTTGTCTGCTCGCAATGGGGATTTCCGCGTATGCGTATTTCTCGTCCTCGCAGGCGACCGCTTCGAATAAGCTTACGTCGGCTAATTACGATATCGATATCTCATATGAGGATAACGGATCTTACACGGAGCTTGCCGATAGTACCTACGTTGTAAGCGGTGCGAAAACGTCACTTAAGCTGAAATTCGACGCGACGGGCAGTGCTACCACGGGATACTGCAAGATAGTAGTTTCAGATAGCCTCGGCAATGTCAGATCGACTGTCTTTACGTCGCAAATAGAAACGAAAAAAACGCCCGATGAGATCATATATCTCGAGATAACCGGACTTGAGGACGGAAACGTAATACAGTTTATCCCTTGCTGGGGAACCTCTGTGGCTTCTACCGAGGGTAAGGCGGTAGGCTCTGCCGTTGCAGACGGAGAACCGCTGCCGGTCGTTAACGTTTCGTCATCAAACTGATATTATTTGAATAAAAAAATCGATGCAACGGTTAGTTGCATCGATTTTTTGTTATAGAGATGTTAGCAGATCATATCTCGGTCGCCTCATAATAGTCGTATATCATATCGATGATACGCCCGTTGCAGCTTGCGTTGGGGGTCCATGGCGTGAAGTACGGATCGTTGTCAGCATATCTTTCGACGCAGTAAAATTCTTTGGTCATGCTGTACTTTAATGATCCGTCCAAGGTCTCCTTCGCTTCAACAAATTCTCCGCGCTTGATACATACGTCAAACCAATCCTGCTCTACAAAGCCGGTATACCAGACGTGACCCGCCCAAGGATCCCACTGATGCCAAGGAATAAGTCCGTCATTCATAAGTCCGTGCAGACCGTTTTTGACCAGACAGCGATTGCGGTAATAATTTCTTATTTCGTCAACGTATATACTGTCTATCGGGCAAATACCGGAAGATACGATAATGATTCCATCATGGATGTTTGGACCTTCCTGCTGAGGATCCTTTATCTCTCTGCCCACGTGCATAGGAATAGGAAGCTCTCCGTTTTTGCTGTACTTTTTGACAACGTTATCAAATATTTTTTTAGCGCATCCCATATAATCGCCGTATACGCTCCTAAGCTCGTCCGTTCTCGGATCGCTGTATTTTTCAAATGCCTTTATGACCGCTTCGCAGGATTTCAACATCCACGCGTCGGTCTTAGTCCACGTTTGGAATGTTTCCGCCCAGTCGCAGGATTTTTTCGGAGGAAAGAGTCCGTATCCCGGGAAATCACTGTTTTTGGTGGTCTCTCGCTGCCTTGCTAGGTACATAAAGGTCTCATAGATATATTCTTTGTATTTTTCAAATTCCTTTTCGGTCTTGTAATAGGTGTGCCATGCAAGACTTTCCATGATTCCGGATGCGTTAGTAGCCCACGCCGTGCCACCGTTGTTTTTGTATTTGCGATAGCTTCCCTTGTCATCGCCGTCATTTACGTAAAGCTCACCGATATAGAAGGAGTCGAATACCTTTTCGGAATAATCGGAAAAATTACCTATCCTGTCGAGCGCCTTGAACATAGAGAGCGCTTCCTGTCCCCAAACGTAGGATTGATTTCCTCCTTGACGTGGGATGGTAAAATCCGCATCGATAGGAGTTGCAAACATCTGAAGACAGTTGGATACGAGCGTTCTTACCATCGTGTAGTATTTTTTCTTGTTGTTTTTCGGATAGGTGTGGATCTTTTTTAGTTCGCCTTTCCAAAAATCCTTGATAGTATCCTTCTCTTTTTCGTAATCAAAATCGGTGATACAGTGCTTTCCGGTTCTGTAAAAGGCAATGAAAAAGGTCTTTTCCTCACCCGATGCGAGAGAAACGCTGAGGTCGAGCAGACCGCGATGATGCCAAGGTCTGCCCTTGACGTCCCCCTGCCATGCGGGATGCATATCATCCGTGCCACTAAGTATCACAGTCGAGCTCCGGTCGTGTATCGTGTTGTTTTCATAGACGAATTCGGTGGGAATAAAGCCCCAGTTTCCGATGTTGGTATTAAGGTGCCCGTATGAGTCGGTCTCGATTCCCATAAGCTTGCGGAGATTTCCGCTGCGAGTAATGATAGCAAGCTTCTTTTCGAGTTTTTTATTTCCGAGATTGGAAAGTGTGACCTTTATATATGCTATGGGGCTACGTTCGATCGTTGCACAAGCCTCCATGTCGATCTTCAGATCTCCGATCTTGTGATAAAATCCGTGGATCGGAAGCCCGTCTTTATCGGAACGGTACTTTACCTTTTTGAAATCAAGCTCTTCATACTCGTCGCCTATTAAAAATTTAAATGCCGAGGCCACAAAAAAATAGGGATCTTCACTTGGGTCGACCGGTTCAAACACAAATTTTCCGTCGCACCACATGGATACGATCTCTTCGGAATATGGTCCGTGTAAATATCTCTGACCTGTGCAAGGCTTTTTCCAAAGAGCCTTTTCGCTTATAAATACGTTACTCATAAATCATAAACCTCCGATTTTTGTTTACGGAATAATTATATACCGATATAGACTTAAAAACAAGTAATTATATTTTTTATTTTATAACTATTTTCCAAATGAAATAAAAATCACTCGCACGGAAGATAGGTGCGAGTGATTTTTATGATGTCAGTCTTCTATTACCGATTTTTTTGCAAAGATAGCGTGATATCTCGCGGGATCAAACTTGAAGCGGCGATCGTAGGTAAGAAGTCCGTTCTGCTCCTGCTCAACGTCGGTAAGCTGAGTGTAGCAGTAAGCGAAAATGTTGCCGTTGTCGAGAAGCACGTCGGTAAGACCCTTGAGTCTCTCGAAGAATTCCTCCTCGCCCTCAACGCTCTTTCCGTATCCCCAAGCGGTCTTATCATCGGTCATTACCCAAGCGATTCCGCCGTATTCGCTTACGAAAATGGGGAGATTTGTTTTATAGTGCTGTCTATTTGAGCTGATTCTGAAGAGCTGGTCTTTTACTATACCCTTGTCGATCTCACTGTAGTAGGAACGGAATTTTTCAACGTCCTGCTCGTAATCGTGAACGTCATGGACATCGGTGCGCTCGGTCGGATAAGATCCGCTTGACGTGATGATCGGACGGGTCTTGTCTATCGCCTTCGTGATATCGTATATCGAATCAAGGAATTTGTTGCTCTGCTGTCTTCCGTGCTTGTCCCAGGTCTCATTGAAGGGGCACCAGCCGATAAGCGAGGGGTGCGAGAAATCTCTTTCTACCTCTTCGAGCCATTCGGGAAGGAAGTTATATATTGCGGTGTCGACCGTGTGATCGAGTCCCCAGTTTCCGGTCTCTGCCCATACCATGTAACCGAGACGGTCTGCGTGATAGAAGAATCTCGGCTCGAAGACCTTTTGGTGAAGTCTTGCGCCGTTGAATCCGCAGGACATCGATGCCTTGATGTCGAATACGAGCGCCTCGTCGGAGGGTGCGGTGCATATTCCGTCGGGATAGAAGCCCTGATCGAGCACGAAGCGTCCGAATACGGTCTTACCGTTAAGCATAAAGCCCTTTTCCTTGGAAAGGAAGACCTCGCGGAGTCCGAAATAGCCGTTCAAAACGTCGGTCCTGCCGTCCTTTTCAAGCTTGAAGATGAGATCGTAAAGTCTGCCGTTTCCGCATTCCCAAAGGTGCTTTTCGGAGAGCTTTACGTTAAGCATCGTCGATGAAGAATCGATGACAGCGCTTGCCGAGCCTACAGACTTGCCTTCGTAATATGCCTCAACAGAAAGCTTTCCGCCTATTGAGGGAAGGCTGGTTATGACCTCAAGCGATACAGAGGGATCGGAAATGTTGGGATAGGCTCTGTACGAAACCGTGTGAGCGGCTTCTGTAGCCTCGAGCCATACGGTCTGCCATATACCCGTGGTCCTCGTGTAAAGACAACCGTAGGAGCCGAGCTGAAGGCTCTGCTTTCCGGCTACCTGACGCTCCGATCTGATATCGTCCTTTACGTTTATCGAAATATAGTTTCCGCTTTCCCTAAGAAAATCGGTAATGTCGAATAGGAAGGATGTATATCCGCCGCAGTGCGATCCGACACGCTTTGCGTTAACGTAGACGGTGGTCTCATAGTCGGATGCGTCTATGTGAAGGATGACGCGCTTTTCTGCCCAATCTGCGGGAATGTCTATGTCTCTTCTGTACCATACCGAATTCATAAAATCCTTGTGCTCTACTCCGGAAAGAGAGCTTTCGGGACAGAAGGGGACGGTGATCCTTCCTTCAAGGGAATCACGTTCAAAAAATCTTTTTGCCGCACCGACGTCGGCATTGTCGATCTCAAAATCCCACGTGCCGTTGAGATTTATCCACTCGCTTCTCATTCGGTCGGGACGCGGATGCTCGGATCTTGGAATGTTTACGTTCATAATACTGCACCTTTCGAGTGTTTATTTTAACTGCATTATATCATATAGACCCGACAAAATCAATAGCAAATTCAAAACTGGTACTAAAAAAGCCGTAATAAAGCAATTTTTTCATATTGACAAAAGATTTGAAATGATGTATCATATAAATGTATTTAATGTTAAAAACAGGGAGAATAAAAATGGCTAAAATAGTTACTTTCGGAGAGCTTATGCTCCGTCTCGCACCCAACGGTTATTACCGCTTTTTTCAGAACGATCAGATGCAGGCTACCTTCGGCGGAGGAGAGGCAAACGTTGCCGTATCGCTCGCTAATTACGGAATGGACAGTGTTTACGTCACTAAGCTTCCGAAGCACGCTATCGGACAGGCGGCGGTCGATTCTCTGCGCTATTTCGGAGTAGACACCTCGAAGATCGTCCGCGGCGGCGAAAGAGTTGGTATATATTTCCTTGAGAAGGGTGCTTCTCAGAGAGGATCTGTATGCATATATGACCGCGCATATTCCGCTATCCAGATGGCAAAGCCCGAGGATTTTGATTGGGACGATATATTTGACGGTGCCGATTGGTTCCACTTTACCGGAATCACCCCCGCTCTCGGAGCGAATCTCGTTGACATATGCAGAGAGGCGTGCAAAGCGGCAAAGGCGAAGGGCGTTAAGATATCCTGCGATCTCAATTACCGCGGAAAGCTTTGGACGAGAGATCAGGCAAGAGAGGCTATGACCGATCTTTGCAAGTACGTTGACGTCTGTATCTCGAATGAGGAGGACGCGAAGGATGTGTTCGGTATTGAGGCGGAGGGCTCCGATATCTACGGAGGCAAGCTCAATCACGAGGGATATAAGTCGGTAGCAAAGCAGCTTGCCGATAAATTCGGATTTGAAAAGGTCGCTATCACTCTCCGTACGTCGATCTCGGCAAACGATAACGATTGGGCGGGAATGCTCTATGACGGAAACGATTACTGCTTCTCAAAATCCTATCATCTTCATATTGTTGACCGCGTAGGCGGAGGAGATTCCTTCGGCGGCGGACTTATATACTCCATTCTCAGCGGAAAGACCTCTCAGCAGGCGATCGAGTTTGCGGTCGCGGCATCCGCACTCAAGCATACCGTAGAGGGTGACTATAACAGAGTCAGCGTTGCCGAGGTCGAAAAGCTTGCAGGCGGCGACGGCTCGGGCAGAGTTCAGAGATAAAAATCAAAAGCGGCAGATCTTTTCGATCTGCCGCTTTTATTGAGCCGATTTTCATATGAGGGGCATTACTGTGTTGAGAAATGCCTTTTTCTTTTCGGGCTCGATCTCGCCGAAGGGCTTTCTGCATATGCCGAAGTCGAGACCCATTTCACAGAGTATAGCCTTTTCGCCTGCCATTACGCTGATCTCGCAGAGAGCAGCAATGATCTTGTTGATTTCCTTTTGGAGAAGGTCAGCTTCGACCATTTTGCAATCCTTATAAAGCTCGATAAGCTTTAAGAATTTTTCTGCCATAAAGTTGTAGGTGCTTCCGATTCCGCCGTCCGCTCCCATCGAGAGACCTGCGAGCATCATCTCGTCAAATCCGTTATAGATGATCTTGTCCGGGAATGCGATCTTGTACTGCGAGAGTGCAAAATAATCGTTCGACGTGTGCTTGACACCGATGAAGCGATCGTCTGAAAGAAATTCGCCGATCTGCGATACCGAGAGATTTACACCCGAGAATCCGGGGAAATTGTATATTATCATCGGAATAGACACAGAATTTACAATATCAAAGTAATACTGCTTTATTTCGGGATAGGAAAACTTGTAGTAAAAGGGTGCGACAGAGGATACGGCATCGTATCCGAGCTTATCTGCAAGCTTTGCAAAATTTATGGAATTGTCAGTACCGATGGCTCCGATGTGAGCAATAAGCGTGGCGCGGTCACCGACTATCTCCTTGACCGTCTTGTACAGAGAAGCTCTTTCCTGCTCGCTGAGGAGAAAGACCTCGGCAGTGCTTCCGCTGACGTAGAAGCCTTGAACGCCCTTTTTTATGTTCATTTCTATAAGTGCTTCGAGAGCCTTATCGTTTATTTTGTTATCCTTGTCAAACGGAGTGAGAAGTGCGGGGAATATTCCCTTGAAGTTTTTCATAATTACCTCTTTCTTTATGAGTCAAGATGCTCAAATATCAAGTTCCATATTTCATCGTCCTGAGCGGTCATTCTCTTCCAATCGAAACGAGCCTTGAAGCTCTGCTTCTTTTCGTCCGAATCGAGAGCGTTTTCTTTAAGCGCTTTTTGATACGTAGCAAAGAATTCATCCTTGTAGCGCACAGAATCAGGCGTGTAATTCGGATTGTGTGCCTTGCCGTGTACCTTTACGAAGCGTACGTTCCCGCGCTCGGAAAGCGATTTTTGCATAACGTCAAAATGCTGATCGCATCTTACGATGCCGTCATCGTCCGAATGGATGATGAGGACTTTCGCACCGGTCTCTGAGAGCGCAGTTATTGCATCGGACGGTACGTATTTGGGATTGCCTGCAAGCTCCTTCTTGTATAGCTTTCTGCCAATAGGCGCCAAAATTCCGCGAAATGACTGCTTTAAAAGCGCCATAAGAGATATCGGACCCGAAAGCGCAACGAGATGCTCTATACCGCTTTGAAAATTCGATATGTTGAGGGTCGAATACGCTCCCCAACTGTGACCGACGATAGATATTCTCTTGTCCGAATATCGGTCATCAGCACGAAGGGTGTTTATAGCATCGTTCAGATCGATCAGAGAGTGAACGAATCCGCCTGTGGTTTCTCCCTCGGATTCCATGCATCCCGTGTGATCGTATGAAAATACGAGATATCCGTGACGCGCGAGCAGCTCGATCTCGGTCATGTATCCGCGATGTCCCGAGCCCATTCCATGTTCGAACATTACGATACGGTCGGTATCGTATCCGTCGTAGTAATAAAAATATCCTTGAAGCTTGTGTCCCTTGGAGGATTTGAACGGATACGGGATCTTATTTAGACCTTCAAAATCATCGCTCGAAAAGTAGAAAACGCATCCGTTGTCATCCGAGCGCGTATAGATCTGATCCCTATACATTTTTTCTATTTTTTTGAAAAACATTTTGTATTTCCTTTTGAAAAGAATCAGTTACTTTCAAAAAGCTCGTCGGTGAAGTAGGCGTTCGTGCAGGCGACCTTGCCTCTGTAATCACTTACTGTCAGACGGAAATATTTTCCGTTGGGATCGACGTTAAATTCGGCACTGTTTACTACCTCACCGTCGGGCGCCCAGCGTATATCCGCTCTGCGGGAGCCGGTCGTGAAGGTTATGGACTCTGCATCTGAGCAGCTTATGTGAACCTTTCCGTCCTCAAAATAGAGCTCGTATATCTCGGGACCGAGAGTCGAGTAAAAGCTTCCGTTCTCAAGCGCCTTGGTTACAGTGCGATATTCAAGCTTGTCGGCTTTTATAACGGTAGCTCCCTTGAAGGAGGTGTAACGCTTTGAATTTATATCACCGTAATTGTGATTGTCATCTGCGGCAATGCAGTAGATACGGTGTCCGGTACGGAGCATGTCGTCGTATACGCGCGGATTGTAATCAAGATGACCGTCGGCAGACGCCGCGTTATATATTTCCATTGCGTTCATTCCGACGTAAGACGTGTACTCGGGATATGTTTCAAGCGACCACGATGGATGATTGTAGGTCACGAAGAAGCCTCTGTCACGCCCCGTCTTTATCATAGTATTGATCGACTCGGGTGTGTATTCCCTTACGAAATCGGGCTCGTCCTCGTAAAACTGTACCTCGCTGCGGTGCGACGGCGCATTGCCGAAAAGGTATGCGCTTCTGTGATAGCAGACCTGCTTGAGATTGTCCTTTTCAAGCGCGATCAGGCATATGTGGCAGCAGGGAATATCGTCAAAGGGCTCTCCGTGAGAGGGCTTGTAGACCTCCATCTCATATCCGTTGAGTGCAAGAAATCGGTCATCCGTAAGATCGCTGTGATCAATCATAATGTCGTGATCGGTGTATGCGATTATCGAATAGCCGCGAGATCTGTAAAGCTCCTTGAGCTCGGCAGGAGAAAGCTTTCCATCCGAATAATTTGAATGGCAGTGAAGATTTGCCTTGTAGAAATTACCGTTTTCGGGAAGTAGATATTTTTTCATAAAGATCACCGTCCTTAAGGTATATTTTAAATTTTGAGGTACCGTTTGTCAATAGGAAAAACAAAAAAAGTCGCCTTTTCCTTGAAAAAAGGCGACTTTTTTGTTATCTTACGTAATCCTCTCCGTCCTTCATATCGTCGATTTTTCTGACGTGAGGAGCAGTGAGCGAGCTTACGCGAACGTCCGGTTTTGCCCAACGTACCGCGTTTTTAAGCACGGTCTGTACGTTTTCGTTGTAATAGGTCGGGAAGGTCTCGTGACCGGGCTGGAAGTAGAATATCTTTCCGTTTCCTCTTCTGTAGCAGCATCCTGCCCGGAATACCTCGCCGCCCGAGAACCAGCCGATGAATACGAGCTCATCGGGTTCAGGAATGTCAAAGGGCTCGCCGTAGGTCTCTTCACCGTTAAGATCGAAATAGCGGGGCAGACCCTGAGCGATGGGGTGATAAGGCTTTACAACCCATACGCGCTCGAGATCGTTTGTTTCTCTCCAGCAGAGATTTGCCGTAGTGCCCATAAGTCTTCTGAAAGGCTTTGAGTGATGCCCCGAATGAAGGAATATGATTCCCATTCCCTTAAGAACGGCATGCTGAACAAGATCAACAACAGAATCGGGAACGTCGTTGTGTCTTACGTGTCCCCACCAAAGAAGAACGTCGGTCTCGTTGAGAAGTTCTTCGGTAATGCCGCAATTCTCATCGTCGAGAACTACGGTCTTTACCGTGATGTCCTCTTCCTTGCCGAGGAATGCCGCGATCGCCTTGTGGATTCCCTCGGGATATACTTTTTTTGTCGTTTCATCGTGCTGCTCGTGGAAAAATTCGTTCCATACAGTTACTCTGATCATTGTTTTTTACCTCTTTTATTATCTTAAAATTAAATAACGCTTGTAAATACTATCATTTCGCTCTCGCCGCGGTTCGCAAATGCATAGTAGGGGATGAATTTCGCTCTGATTTTTTCATATTTGCGTGTCTTTGTGCCAAAATAGAGAGGAGCGTTATCCGAGACGTCGGAAATAAGCTTTTCAGCATCGGCAGTAAGAGTCATGACACCGAGCTTTTCGTCTGTACCGAGGGTGAAGCTTGCATCCTCGCGCATTCTTATCGAGCGGAGATAGGGACCGTTGTCAACCTCTTCAAGACAGAAGACCACAGGTCCTCTCATAAGAGCTGCCTTGCCGATGTCCTCGTTTACTCTTACGTCGGCACTTATGAAACGAGGGGTCATGTCAAGTGTAAGCTCGAAGGTCTCGCCGTCCTTCAGATCGACGTAAAGGTAACCGTTTACGGTGCGTCCTGCGTAAGAGTCGCACCAGTAAGGAATACGTAAAGCGGCCTTGATGTCAGCACCGGTGCAGGTTATCGATATCCTGCCGTCTGTCGGATAGCTTGTAGACTGAACTACCTTTACCTGCTTGCTTCCGACCTCAAATGAGGCTTCCGATGATACGTACTGATGAATAAAGAGAGTGTCCTCGTCGGTCGAATATATGTAGTCACCAAGGGTCGCAAGAAGTCTTACGATGTTGGGAGGACAGCAAGAGCAGCCGAAGACCTCAAGACGCTGAGTGATAGGATATCTTACGCCGTCCACCTTGGATTCCTTGGGCGGGATCTCAAGCGGATTTTCGTAGAAGAATGCCTTTCCGTCGAGTGTTTTGTTTGAGAGAAATCCATTATAGAGGATTCTCTCGATTATATCACCGTAGATCGAATCCTTCGACGTGAGCTGCATGCGGGATGCAAAGAATATAAGTCCGATAGCGGCACAGCTTTCCGTGTATGCCGAGATGTTGGGAAGATCGTAATCCTTAGTAAAGGCTTCTCCTACCGGAGTCGATCCGATCCCGCCGGTTATATACATTCTTTTGTTCACGATGTTTGAGAAGACGGTCTCACACGCCTTAAGAAGCTCCGCATCCTTTGTTAGGCTTGCGAGATCTGCCATGGCAGTGTAAAGATATACCGCTCTTACGGCATGTCCCTCTGCGGTCGTTTGCTCTCTTACGGGAAGATGTGACTGCGAATATTTCGGCTCAAAGGGATTTGAGCTCTCGTTTTTTTCGTTGAGTCCGCGCTTGTCGATGAAGAATTTTGCCATCTCAAGATATTTTTCGTTGCCCGTGTATTTGTAGAGCTTTACGAGAGCAAGCTCGATCTCCTCGTGTCCGGGAGTTACAAATCCTGCGGAATTTTCCTCGATAAATACCTTGTATACTCTGTCAAGACACTTTTCCATGCAGTCGAGGAGCTTGCGCTTTCCGGTAAACTTATCGTACGCAATAGCCGCCTCAATGAGGTGTCCTATAGTGTAGAGCTCATGTCTGTTACGGTCTGAGAATATATTGTCAGGTTCAAAGTGGAGCAGATAGCTGTTTATGTATCCGTTTTCAGCCTGCCCCTTTTCGATAAGGTCTATCATTTCGTCGGCCTTGGCTTCAAGATCATCGCAGGGAGTCTTGCAAAGGATGTAGGCAAGAGCCTCTATCCACTTTGCTACGTCCGAATCCCAAAAGAAATGAGGACGGTTTGGCATGCCCTTCTGCCAATCCTGCTTGAGACTTTCAAAGCGTCCTGTGTCGTAAAAACGGTTGTACACGCTATATACTGAGTTGTTTTTGTTTATATCCTGCTGATCCTTCCAAAAGCCACCGGTGATGGTTACATTTTCAAATCCGATATTTTTCATAATATCCTCCGAAATTAAGGTGTGATTATTTTGCGTAGTGGTTTATAAGACATCCGTCGCAAAGGATCTTACGCTCTCCCTCGGACAGATTTTCAAGCAGGAGCTCGATCTTTTCACATTTGCTTTCGTTTATAACGAATGCATCGACCTTTTCAAGACCGGAGGCAACGATATCTCTGATTCCCGTAATGAAAATGTAGTCGCCCTTTTCGATCTTAAGATCACCCTTGTAGGTGAAGGGAAGCATTCCCCAGTTGATAAGATTGGAGCGGTAACGCTTTGTCGCGTATTCAAGAGCGACGTTTGCGCTTCCTCCGAGAACTCTCTGACAGGATGCCGCCTGCTCTCTTGCGCTTCCGTCACCCGGACGCAGAGCGCAGATGGTGCTTCCTATCTGAAGATCCTCTGCACTTACCTTACAGCCCTTGATTTCGGAGACCTTGTCAAGAATAGCGTCAGCGGGGGTCTCAAGTGCCTTCTTTGCCTCCGATACGTACTGAGGATCCTTTCTCGAAAGAGTGAACTGAGCAAGTCTTATGGGATTTGAGCGGTAGGAGGAGGTGTCGCCTGAGGGGATAAGCTCGTCTGTCGTGGTGACCGGATCGTTTATTATAGATACTGCCTTTATAAGTACGTCGTTTGCAAGAGCGGGGATCTTCGGCCAGTCTGTGATGTTCGGACCGAGAACGAGTTCAACGTCCTCTTGAGGATTTCCGAATCCGTTGTAGATTCGGTTGTCGTATACGCCGCTATCAAAGTTATAATCGTAGGAGGTAAATTCACCCTCAAACTCGTCTGCAGGGGTAAGGATTCCGCCGTTTGCCGCGGTCGCCGCGATAGAACGCGAGTCCATAAGCGCGACTGCCGCTATCTGATTGTCGTTCGGCTTGGAGCCCTCGCGGTTGGGGAAGTTTCTTGTCGAGTGTCTGATCGAGAGACCGCCGCACGCGGGAACGTCGCCTGCACCGAAGCAGGGTCCGCAGAAGGCGGTACGCATCGTAGCGCCCGACTCGATAAGAGTTTGTGCCGCACCGCACTTCATAAGCTCAAGAAGAACGGGCTGACTTGCGGGATATACCGAAAGAGCGAACGCTCCGTTGCCCGTGCTTTTGCCCTTTAATATGTCGGCGGCCGCGGTAAGGTTGTCAAAGGTTCCGCCCGCGCATCCTGCGATGACGCCCTGGTCGATGTGCATCTTGCCGTCGTAGAATTTGCTTCTGAGATCGAGACGTCCTTCGGGAACGCCGAGCTGCTCGACTGCGGTCCTTTCGACCTCGGCAAGTATCTCGTCTGCGTTTGCGAGGAACTCTCTTATAGTGTAAGCGTTGCTCGGATGGAAGGGAAGCGCGATCATCGGCTCGACCGATGAAAGATCGATCTCGACCATTCCGTCGTAGTAAGCGATGTCCTTGGGGGAAAGCTCCTTGTAATCGCCGGGTCTCTTGTGACGGGTGAGATATTTTTCGGTCTCGGAGTCGGTCTCCCAAATAGAGGAGAGACAGGTGGTCTCGGTGGTCATAACGTCGATTCCGTTGCGGAACTCCATGGGGAGCGAGGAAATTCCGTCGCCCACGAATTCAAGCACCTTGTTCTTTACAAAGCCCGACTTGAATACCGCCCCGATAAGAGCGATGGCAATGTCCTGCGGACCTACGCCCTTGCGGGGAGCACCCGTGAGCTTTACGCAGATGACCTCGGGATATTTAATGTCGTACGTACGGCTGAGAAGCTGCTTTACGAGCTCGGGACCGCCCTCTCCGATAGCCATACATCCGATAGCACCGTATCTCGTGTGGCTGTCAGAGCCGAGGATCATCTTTCCGCAGCCTGCGAAATTCTCACGCATAAAGGAGTGGATGACCGCCTGATGCGCGGGGACGTAGATTCCGCCGTATTTCTTTGCCGCCGAGAGACCGAACATGTGGTCATCCTCGTTTATAGTGCCGCCGACCGCACAGAGCGAGTTGTGGCAGTTTGTCAGAACGTAGGGAAGGGGGAACTTTTTAAGTCCGCTCGCCTTGGCGGTCTGAATGATTCCGACGTAGGTTATGTCGTGCGATGCCATAGCGTCGAATTTGATATTAAGGAAGGAGTCGTTGCCCGATACGTTGTGCGACGTGAGTATCGAGTAAGCCATAGTGTTTTTGCGTGCGTCCTCGACCGAAGCGGAGCTACTTTCGATTATCTCGCCGTTTCGGTAAAATACGCCGTGATCTGTAAGCTTTACCATTTTGATATTACCTTTCGTGTGAACTGATTTAAGTCATAATTATATAGAGTAATTATATCACGAAGATATGGTACTGTCAAGAGAAATACCCATAAAAATTGAAAATGCAGGACGGCTTGCGTATATCTATCTTGACAAACCGTATAAACCGTATAAAGTGTGATAGAATATTTTTGCCAAACAAAACCTAATATTTTTTTACTCAGACAGCGTGTGTGTTTTTGTTTTTATGACAAAAATACAGATGCTCCTCTTTGCATACGCTTATCTGAGTGATGTTAAAGGTTTTGTTTGGCGACAATCGGAGCGACGTATTTTTTGTGCGCTGACTTCTCTTGATGTCCCATAACGAAGGTTTCAAAAAATAGTGGTAAAGACAATCGATACAGTATATCGCAAATATTTATTTGAATGGAGATACTGTAATGAAAATATTGTATGAAAACCTTGGTGGGACTTATCACGAAGAAAACGGACACCTTATTCCTAACGTAACCCTTCCCGAACAGACCGACTATCAGATCGGCAAGTATGGACGGATGCACCTTGACTACATCAAGCAGCACCATCGCGGAAGGTACACAACCTTGCTGACCGAAGGCAAGTTGAACGCTCGGCTGCACGAAATCGACCTTGAAGCAAATGAAATGCTTGAAACCATCATCCCCCGCCTCACTACCGAAAGAGGTATTGACGAGAATGTGAAAGCTCGCGATATGCTCCGTTGGGTTGCCGAGATGAACAACATCAAGGCAAACGCGGAAGAAATTGTTTTGCGGGAGGTGGTGTTGGTATGAAGTCGATCATCAACGAACTTTGGCACGGAAATATTATCCCGCAAGAAGATAGCCGAACCAACTCCAAAGAAATGAAAGAACTGCTTGGCTATATGGCAAGGCATCACGAGGACTTGGAGAAAAGCTTTTCCGACGAACAGAAAGAAACATTTGAAAAGTTCCACGATTGTTGGAGCGAGTATATGAGCTTGGCAGAAGCTTCCATTTTTGAGTATGCATTCAAGCTCGGTATGCAAATCGCAATTGAAACATTAACGAATACAAACTAAAACCCAAACGGGCGCAGGCAATTTTGTCTGCGCCCTATCTACTTTATAGGTATGTTCTATTATAAAATTCCTATTATCGCACGAATATTTTAATTTGCGTGTTGATTTTTGGAATATTATGTGATATAATATAAATTGTAATAATGTAATTTTTTTGAGGTGACTTATGGCTGCAAGTTATAAACCCTTATTCAAACTTCTGATTGACCGTAATATGAAGAAAAAAGAGCTCGCAGAGCGTGCAGGACTTAGCCTTGCTACCATTACGAAAATGGGCAAGGAAGGTACGGTCGTGACAACCGATGTTCTCGTGAAAATATGCGTGGCTTTGAACTGTGAGATTGGGGATATTGTCGAGATCGTTCCCGATGAGAACGCATAATGTGGAGGTCTGCACGATGATTGATTTTACTAACATAGAAAAGTATAAAGAAAACAATCGCATCGAAGCAAAAAAGGCAATCGGTGGTCTGCCCCGTAGCATTTGGGAAACCTACTCGGCGTTCGCCAATACGCTCGGCGGTATCATTCTGCTCGGTGTTGAGGAACACGCGGACAAGTCCTTGCACCCTGTTGACTTACCCGATCCCGAAAAGCTGATAAAGGACTTTTGGGATATTGTCAACAACGCGAACAAGGTGAGCGCAAACATTTTATCCGACAAGGACGTAACTATCGAGGACATCGACGGCAAGCGCATTGTGGCTATCCGTGTACCTCGCGCGCAGCGTAGCGATAAGCCCGTGTATATCGACGGTAATCCTCTTTCGGGAAGCTATCGCCGTAACGGCGAGGGTGATTACAAGTGTACCAAGGAAGAAGTCCAAGCAATGATGCGTGACGCGGCAATCAAGACGCAGGATATGATTGTGCTTGAAAATATGGAGCTTGATGCCTTCGATTACGATAGCGTGAAACGTTACCGCATCCGTATGAAAACCTACCGTCCCGGACACGTTTGGGAAGAGCTTGAAGATGTAGAGTTCCTTTACAAGCTCGGCGCGGTTGGAAGATCAAGCGATGGCAAGATGCACCCCACCGCCGCAGGACTGTTGATGTTCGGCTACGAATACGAAATTGTCAAAGAGTTTCCCGCATATTTTCTTGATTATCAAGAGCAGTTTGATCCCAACACCCGTTGGACAGACCGCATCGTATCCTCGTCGGGCGATTGGAGTGGAAATGTTTACGATTTCTATTTTCGCGTTTACAACAAGATCACACAGGATATTAAAGTTCCGTTCAAGCTCGAAGGCGGTGATCGCATTGACGATACCCCCGTTCATAAAGCATTACGCGAAGCTCTTGCCAACTGCTTGATAAATGCCGACTATTACGGCAGACAAGGTCTTGTCATAATCAAGAAAAAAGATGTTATCACGCTTTCCAACCCCGGCGGTTTCCGTATCGATGTGGAGGCTGCAAAGAGTGGCGGAGTTTCCGACCCTCGTAACAGCACGCTCATCAAGATGTTTAACCTCATCGACGTAGGTGAGCGCGCAGGCAGCGGTATTCCTAACATTTTCAGCGTTTGGAAAAAGCAAGGCTGGTCTGCACCCGTTATCAACGAGAGCTTTGAACCCGACAGGATCACGTTATCGCTACTCATTGGCGAAAGTAGCGATAAAAAAGTAGCGATAAAAAGTAGCGATAAAACAACTAAAACTAAATCTCAAATTCAAAAACAGGCTGTTGTTACCTATTTAACCGAGAAGATTACTGCTAAAACTACAGAAATTGCTGAATTGCTCGGTGTTAAGGATGCAAGAGCGCGCCGTTTGCTTGCGGAAATGGTTTCAGAAGGTACAATTGTGACCGAGGGTGAAAATAGAAACAGAGTTTATAAACTAAAAGCGTAAACAATAGTGAACTATAAATGGGATAATTTATGTCAAAATTCAAACGTGTATTAAAAATCATTTTAGGTATTCTCGTTATATCGGCTTTTCTCGTTGGAATACCGATTGTAATAAACGAGTGTTATAAAGCTAATTGTGGATATTCAACAGCGTGGGATGCTTCCGCCATGCTTGGATATTATTGTACAATTCTTGGTGCAATTATAACTGTTGTGACTCTTGTTGCAACAATAACCTTTACAAAGAAACAGATTCAAAGAGAAAGTTTTCTCAAAAACGAGAGTGAAAAGTGGTCTAAATTAAAGTCCATCTTTTTAGACATACTCTCAAACATAAATCCAATGGGAACCTTGAAAGAGGTTATGGATAACGGTTTTATCGATCCTACTAAGGCAATTCATATTCTGCAAAGGTATCAAATGAATTGCAAAACCTCAACGGATTTATTAAATGCATATCTCAATATGAACGACTATCCAAAGGTTAAGCACTTAATTGATGGGATTGCTGAGATGGCTGAAGAATTTGTCGATATAAGTTCAGGCGAAATTGAGCAGTATTCTGATTTTCGTATCCTTCAAAACAAAGATTCAGCTTATCAAATGGTCGAAATTGAGAAAGCTCGCCCTGGTTCTTTTTCAAAGGAAAATTTAGCAACAAACCAAGAAATTATAGAAAAACTAAAAAACATAAGTAGCGAAAATATAAACTCGCAGATAGCATTTTATAATAGTGAATTTATTAGAGTGTATGAAACCAAATATAGAGCTTTGTTGCAAAGCATAGGTTCTACCTTTGAAACACTTGAAGTGGCAACAGCACAAGAGGCTGATAGGCTTTTGAATTTCGATTCAAAGTCTAAAGTAAAACATTCACATAAAGAGAAAAAAGGTAATCAAAATAAAGATTAAACGATTTAATATAAATCAAGTTTGGTTAGGAGAAGTAAAAATGGCTTCTATCATAGACAACAGAAATAAAACAATGCTTGACTCACTGAAAAACTCTTTGAAGCAAGCCGAGAGCGTTGATATATTGACCGCATTCTTCTACTTTTCGGGGTTCAATGCCTTGGCAGAAGAATTAAAGGACAAAAAAATAAGAATTTTGGTGGGTAATACTATTGATCCGAGTGCTATTGCTGACCTCTGTAATGCTGTAAAGGACAGCCCAGATGAATTGCTTGAAACCTATGCAGTTCGTGGCTATACAAGACTGAATAATTCTCAAAAGAAGAACTACTACGTAGATAGCTTCGTGGAGTTGTTCAACAAGTCGGCTTTGGCTGATGAGTTTGACTCTACCGATAGCCAAGCTATCTTTAAGATGTTCCTCGATAAGATTGCAGATGGCACTCTTGAAATAAGACTGACCGCTACCCCCAATCACGCAAAGGCATATATTCTTACGAATATGTTTGAGTATTCTTGCTTTGGTGATCAGAAGGGCGTTGTTTTCACGGGTTCATCCAACTTCACCTACAACGGACTTCGTGGTCAAGGTGAAATGAATGAGAGATTTAGTGACAATAGCAAGTACGAGGAATATTCCGAGAGCTTCGAAAAGCTTTGGAATGACAGTAAATCCATTGACGTTTGCGTAAAGGACGGCAATCAAGACTTTATCAATGAGTTGAAGAAGAAGCTTTGGATTTTTGCAAAGCCCACACCGTATCAGATATTCATTCGCATTTTGTTTGAGCTTTACGCTTCTCTTGAAAGTAACGTGGTTAAATCTCCCTACGAGATCACCGACGGTAAGTTCTCCAACTTGAAGTATCAGTTGGATGCTATCAAATACGGCGTGGATTGTATCAACAAGAACAACGGTGTAATTATCGCAGACGTTGTAGGTTTGGGTAAATCCGTTATTGCATCGGCTATTGCCCATAACTTGGATATGAAGCGAACCGTTATTATCGCGCCCCCTCACCTTGTAGATCAATGGAACGATTATCAGCAAGACTTCGGACTTCGCGGTGTCAGAGTATGCAGTAGCGGTAAAATAGAAGAACTCTATAATACATACGCTGCCGATCCTAACCCCATCCTCTACATCATAGACGAGGCGCACAGATACCGTAACGAATTAAGCGATGCTTACCAATGGTTGCATCAGCTTACCCGTTCTCACGCAGACAACAAGGTTGTTTTGCTTACTGCAACACCCTATAACAATAGACCGCAAGACCTATTTGCGCTTATTAAGCTTTTCCAAACGCCGAGCCGTTCTACCATTCACTCGGTTGATAACCTCGGTGTGCGTTTCCACGAGTTGATTGCACAATATAACCGCTTGGAAAAGGAAGGCAAAAAGGGCTTGACCTCTGAAATCAAATACGAGTTGGATCAGCTTAGCCAACAGCTTAGAATATTGATTGATCCCGTTATTGTAAGACGTAGCCGTATTGACCTTCAAGAAATCAAGGAGTACGCAGAGGATTTGAAAATACAGGGCATTCAGTTCCCGCAGGTCGTGGGTCCCGAACTTGTCGAATACGATTTGGGAGAAATTCGCCCGTTGTACCTGCATACTCTTGACTTGCTCAGCAACAAGTTTATTTGCGCCCGTTATAATCCTTCGGCATATCTTGTAAATCCCGAAGCCTTTATGAAGCAGTACGGCGAGGTGTTCGGTGAAATGAACATTCAGCTTTCGCAGAGAAACTTGGCAATGTTCATTAAGAGGTTGCTCGTTATGCGCTTTGAAAGCTCAAAGTCTGCCTTCAAATCAACGCTTACAAGCATTCTGTCCTCTTATGAAAACATCATTAAGTGGTGGGAAAAAGGTTACGTTCCGATCAAAAAGAGTGGATACTTGTCCGAGCCCGATGATGAGGAAATCCAAGAAACCCTTGATGAAATCAGCAGCATCGATGAGTTTGGTATTGATTTGAACAAAATCAAGAAAAAGGCTATTCCGATTGAAAAGAGCTTGTTCCGTGAAGAATTTATAGAAGCGGTTAAGAGTGACATCGAGCTTTTGAAGGGTATCTATACCGAGTGGTTTGAAAGTGACGATGTTGGCATCGATCCAAAATATAACATAGTAAAGCAAAAAATCGCGAAATCTCTTGAAGAAAACAAGAACCGTAAGCTTGTTGTTTTCTCGACCTTTGCCGATACCGCAGAGTACGTTAAAGAGCATCTTGAGAGAGATGGCTTCAGAGTATTGCTTTACACGGGCGGAGCTTCACAGATTGACCGTAGTATTGTAAAATGCAACTTTGACGCATCCTGCAAACCTGCCGACCAAGCAAACGATTACGATATTATTGTCGCAACCGATGCTCTGAGTGAGGGCTTTAACTTGAACCGTGCGGGAGTCATCATAAACTACGATATTCCTTATAACCCCACAAGAGTTGTTCAGCGTATCGGACGTATCAACCGTATCAATAAAAAGATGTTTGACAGCATCTATATTTACAACTTCTTCCCGACGGACATCGGCGAGGAAAACACGCTTATTAAGGGTATTTCTACATTGAAAATGCTCCTTATTAACAACATTGTAGGTAGTGATACTAAAACACTTACCCCCGATGAAACCTTGCAGAGCTACTTTAAGAAGCGCTACGACGAAGCTGATGAAGAAAACAATGATAGAAGTTGGGATAATGAATATCGCAACATCTATAACTCTATCAAGCACAATATGGACTTGATTGACGAGATTCACGGTATCCCGGAGCGCGCAAGAATTGTCCGCAAAGGTCAAAAGGAAGCTTGTGCTATATCCTTTGCAAAGCGTGGGGATAACACTCTCTTTGCAATCGCATATCCCGATGTTCCGCAAGCCAAAATCGTACCTGCCGATAAGGTGCTTGATTTGTTCTCGGCTGACTATGAGGAAAAGGGATATGAATATGATGAGGAGCTTGATAAGAAGTTCCAAATTCTGCGTGACGAGATCCGCAAGCCCCATCCGAAAATCAGACTTGACAAGAGAAAGAGCGAAGCACTCGATAACCTTCAGCAGTTGCTCGCAATTTGCCCTGCTGAGAAGGACTATATTACCGATTTGATTGACGTCATAAAGACCTATGACGATTTGAGCGACGGTGAATTGAAGTATTTGGCGGCTCTCGTGGTAAGAAAAGCCAACGCTGCCGAGCTCGTGGTGGAATTGAAGCAGAAAATTCCCGTACACTACATCATTCAGATCAAAACGAGAGTTGAAGCTATCGACTCGCAGGCAGAAATCATTATGTTCACAGAGGATTTGAGAAATGATAACGATTAAAGAAGCCGAAGAAATATTGAAAAAGGAATACCACGTCGATAACTTTCTGTACGTTGTGGACGAGCTATTGCTGCCCGACTTCAGAGCAGACAAGCACGACGTGGACTTTAAGAATACGATCTTCACATCCGTTCAGCAGTTGGGTTATTCCGACAAGTGCGACGTAAACGTATATGAGGTTATACTTAACGAGGGCGCGCAGAACCGCCGTGTAACGATTACGCAGGAGATGTTCCGTATTCTGAGAGGGCTTGGCGTGAATAATGCTATAGTTGCATTCTCTAACGCAGATCGCCGCAATTATCGTTTCTCACTCTTGACGAGTAAGTACGAGTTTGACGGCGAAAAAGTAGTTAAGGTTCTTTCCAACCCTCGTAGATATTCGTATAGCTTGGGTTACGGTACAAAGACCAAAACCGCATATGATTTCTTGATTGGCAAAGGCAAGGTGAACTCTCTTGATGAGCTTATCAACCGTTTCTCCGTTGAGGTAGTCAATAAGCAGTTCTATAACGAGATTGCTCTTGCGTTTACCAAGCTTGTTGGCGGTCAGCGTGACGGCAAAAGCTTTGAAAAGGAACTTAACCTTTATGGCGTTACCGATCAGAACAAGTATGCTGAGTTTGCTGTAAGACTTATCGGTCGTATTGTGTTCTGTTGGTTCTTGAAGGAGAAGAAGAGCGAAAATGGCATTCCGCTGATACCCGAAAGTATGCTTGCTCTTGATTCTGTTAAGACAAGTCGTAACTATTATCACGATACCCTTGAGCCGTTGTTCTTTGAGCTTTTGAATACCAATCAGCCTCGCCGTAAGGGCAAGTTTGCTCGTGAGAAAATCTATACACAGATTCCGTATCTGAACGGTGGTCTTTTCAGCCCTCACGCTGACGATCACTACAAGTTTGCTCCCGAATTGCAGACGGGACAATACGGACTTGTTACCATTCCTAACGGATGGTTTGAACATTTCTATGAGATATTAGGTCAGTACAACTTTACCGTTGATGAGAACACCTCTTACGATATTGAGTTGTCTATCGATCCCGAAATGCTCGGTAGAATTTTTGAAAACCTCTTAGCGGAGATAAGTCAAGAAAACGGTGAAAATGCAAAGAAGAGTACGGGTAGTTTCTATACCCC
>JAFTUC010000010.1 GCA_017466445.1 Clostridia bacterium | reverse complement strand
GTATGGCAGATCGCGCGCAACCGTTATTCGGTATGGGCGAATGAAAAGCATAATCGAAACGAATCGGTGACCGGTTCCGATATCGGCGATTATGAAATAGAGGACAATAGCGAAAATGTCCTTGATGAAATGGTACATACAGAGCAAATGGCTCTGCTTCGGCGCGAGCTGGCGTTCATCAAAAGTGATTATCGAAACATCATTGTTGCTTATTACATCGAAAACAAAAACGTTCGTGAAATTGCAGAATCGCTCTCGCTTTCCACAAATACGGTGAAGTCTCGGCTTCTCCGTGCAAGACAAATTTTGAAAGAAGGTATGGATATGGCAAGAGAATTTGGAAAACGCAGTTATAATCCCGAGCAAATAGCTTTTGTTCAAAACGGCAGAGATGGCAAAAAAGGACAGCCTTGGTCTATTATCACACATTTGCTATACAAAAATATTTTCCTCGAAACATATGAAAACCCGCAAACTGCTGAGGAACTGGCACTTGAATTGGGCATAGCTTTGCCTTATATGGAAGATGAACTTGAATTTTTGACCCGTGAACAGCTACTTGCTAAGAACGAAAATAAATATCAAACAGCATTTAAAATAATCAGCAAAGAGGATCAGCGCAAAAAATACGATAATAACAAGAAAATTCAGAAGCCGATGACTGACAAAATTTGTGAACTGATCGACACTTATATTGTTGAGGATGGCTCGAAAGTAAATTGTGATTATGTGGGATATGAAGCGGCTAAATGGGCGTTAATTGTAAGAACATTTGATTGGTTGCAGTGGTCAGCAAATACAGCAAATAACACTTCGTTAGAATATAGAAGCACCTATCCCACGCGTCCCGATGACGGTGCTTGGACATTGACCGGATACGAAGACATTGATTGGGAAAAGCCCGAATTTGTTGGAGAACATGGATATCTTTCGCATGATAAAAACGAAGTAAAAAAGGATATAGACTTTGCTCAATTCAAGTTTATGTTCAAAAATATTCACGAAAAAACTCCTGCACACTTAAACTGGCCAGAGGCCTACACGTTATGGTTGGTTTGTAGCGGACGTACTGAATCGTGTGAGAAATCTTATCTTGAAAAGCTACTTGAATACGGCTATCTTAAAAAAGACGGTGCTATCCTTCCCAATGTTGTAATTTTTGATAGAAATGCAGAAAAAACGTATAATGAGAAATTAACCGCAAAACTAACATCATTGAAGGATGATATCTACAGTTTGTTTAAGCAGGCTCCTGACATCGAAAGAGGCTATATTGTTGAGCAGGCTATACTCGATGGATGGCTTAAATACGATGATAATACAATCCAAACTATTGGTGCATATATTTATCTTTAAAAAAAAATAGTATAAACACACCGCCGAGAGTAACCGTTTGGTCGCTCTCGGCGGATTTTGTTTCTGTTTTGTCAGGACAAAGGATAACACAAAGAACCGTAAAGTCCGGAGAAAATTTTCGAATTATGGCGGGGCTGTATTGACGAAACGGAGAAAATGTGATATACTCAAAATATCCCCCGTGGGGGGATATGGAGGTATTACGATGGAACAGCATACACACGAGCACACCAAGTCGGTTTTGAACCGTATGTCGCGGGCGATCGGACACATGAACGCCGTGAAAAAGATGATCGAGGACGGACGGGACTGCAGTGACGTACTCATTCAGCTTTCGGCGATCAAATCGGAGATCACGGGCGTGAGCAAGGTCATTCTGAAGGATCACATCGACCACTGCATCGTGGACGCGGTGAAGGAGAATGACGAGGACGCCATCGAGAATCTCAAAGGTGCCATTGACAAGCTGTTATGAAGAATAAACTGACCTACGGCATCTTTTTAGCCATTCTTGCGGCGGCGCTGTACGCCGTCAACTCGCCTTTTTCCAAGCTGCTCCTTGACTATATGCCCTCCACCCTGATGGCAGGATTTTTGTACGTGGGCGCAGGGCTTGGTATGGGCGTGATCGCTCTGATCCGCAAAGGGAAAAAGATTAAAGCCACCGAGGAAAGCATCACGAAAGCGGAGCTTCCGCACACGATTGCGATGATCGTTCTGGATATCGCCGCGCCCATCTTTCTGCTCATCGGGCTTGACAACACCACGGCGGCAAACGCGTCCTTACTTAACAACTTTGAGATCGTGGCTACGGCGATCATTGCGCTGATGATCTTCAAGGAAAAGATTTCTCCCCGTCTGTGGGCGGGCATCTTCTTCGTGGTACTGTCCTGCGCACTGTTGTCCTTCGAGGATATCAGCAGTCTCAAATTTTCCGCAGGATCCCTGCTTGTGCTTTTGGCGGCGGTGTGCTGGGGCTTTGAAAATAACTGCACGAGAAAGCTTTCGTCCAAAGATCCCTTGCAGATCGTACTGCTCAAAGGCATCTTCTCGGGGCTCGGCTCGATCATCATCGGGCTTTGCATCGGAGAGCGGCTGACCAACCTTTGGAGCGTTTTTGCCGTGCTCGGTGTGGGATTTGTGGCGTACGGGCTGAGCATCTTCTTTTACGTGTACGCACAGAGGATTCTCGGCGCGGCGCGGACCAGCGCTTACTACGCCGTGGCGCCCTTCATCGGCGCGCTTCTTTCCCTCGTCATCTTCCGCGAGATGCCGAAGGTGACCTACTTTATCTCCCTTGCCGCCATGGCGGTGGGAGCTTGGCTATGCTCCAAGGACGAGCCGATTTTTAAGAATAAAACAAAAGAATTACTGTAGTTGAGAAGCGTATAGAGTTGAGAATCGGGGCGCTATTGAAATATTGCAGAAAATATGATACAATATTTTCACTGTAAAAACGAGGTAGAAAAAATGAAGTTTGAAAATATAGATTGGGCAGACAGCAATATCGATAAAATCGAAATCGAATATGACTGTGCCAAACTTTTGATTTTTAACGATACGTTGCAGAAAAATGTCTGTGTAAGTTGTACCGGCTTTGTCGGCTTGACGAATCTGTGTATGTGGGATGATCAGATTATAGACGGTGCAACGGTTCATCAAATCCAAGACGATGATGACACCCCGTTTATCAAAACGGTGTTTTCTGCGTATGACAAGGATTTTAACTACGGCGAGCGGTGGCTGAACAAAGGAGTTCTTGAATTGCGCATCAGGCTTATCAACGGCATCGCTTTCAGCATTTATTGTCAAAAGATAGATGTTGAATATGTATAACCAATAGTGACCACCCGTCCCTCCCACCTTGAGAAAGCCGTGCATTTTTCACGGAAGGGGCAATAAAGCGGTCACTAATTCGCTAAAATTTGCGGAAATTAGGGACAGTGAGGGACAGAGAGAGCCTGCTTTACAGCTGCTCGAAATCAGTTTGTGGGCAACCACACGTGGGTTCGAATCCCACCATCTCCGCCAAATGCGGCATCTGCGGCTTTTTTGTAATGAAATCGGTGAGGTTATATTGATATGCAATTGTTGAAATACGGAATTAAAGATGACGAATTAGTACATATTGACTCTGTATCGAAAGGAATGACTTGTGGGTGTACATGCCCTTCGTGCGGAGGTGTACTTGTCGCACATAAAGGTCAAAAGAATCAACATCATTTTAAGCATTATAAAGTTGCAGATTGTAATCACGGCTCGGAGAGCGCATTACACATTATGGCCAAAACTGTAGTTGCTAATACAAAAATAGTGTACGTACCAAATGCTCCACTTAATATATACGACTGGAATCCTAAAGGAAAATGCTATAGATTTGAAAAAGCTTACATTGAGAAAAGTGTATCTCCCGAAATTAGATGCGATGTGTTATTAGAAAGTGGGAGCATTCTATTAAATGTTGAATTCAAAGTCACTCATAGGGTAGATATCTCTAAAAGATTTAAGTTGTTTAACGAAAACCTAAGAACCATAGAAATTGATTTAAGTGACATATTAAATGACTTCGATGAATTGAAAATTCGCAAAATAATCGAATCGGGTGTAAAAACAGAACTACTATATTCCCCTAAAGCTAAAGAGATTTACGCCAAATGGTTTTTGGGTGAGTGGAGAAAAGTATTTCACGATAGAGGTGGTCATCCATATTTAAAGAACAGTAGGTGTGCAAAGAACGATGAAGCAACATATTTTATAGCAAACTTTCCATATAGAAAACATTGCTCAAGTGAGTGTCACGAGTGTTACGGTTTTGAGGAGTGTAATTACGAGTATTTGCTTTGTAGAGGGATATATGGCCCATTAGACTTTAAATCTATAGAAAAAATAATTTCTGTAAAACGAGAAAACGATATAGTAAGATATGCTGAAATTGTAGTCAATGGAAAGACATTGATTTTTAGGTGAAGTTTTAGAAACGATTTAATATAGTTATACAAGACCGCCTCGATTACTCGAATCGGTCTTGATTTTGTATTGAGATCACAGTTAAAAATATTAATTTGATACGCGACGCTCCATTTCGGACTATTGACAGAAACGGTATAATGTGATATAATAAACAAAATTGATAAATGAGGAACCAGCTGACTGCAGAGGACTTTGGTTCCTTTATGCTTTTTAGAGGAAAAACTTATGGTTCGAAAAAAGAAATTTTCACTCTCAACCACGCAGATCGTATTGCTCAGTTTTCTCGTGACCATACTCGTGGGAAGTGGACTTTTGGCATTACCTATAAGCTCCGCAAGCGGTGAAGCCGTGCCTTATCTCGATGCGCTTTTCACGGCAACCACTTCCACCTGCGTGACGGGACTTGTTACACTTCCAACGGTGTCAACGTGGAGCGTGTTCGGGCAGATCGTCATTCTGCTTCTCATACAGATCGGCGGTCTTGGTATCATCACCATTATGTCGGGACTGATGCTTCTTCTCAACAGAAAAATGGGCATCGGTGACCGTTTGCTGATTCAGGATGCCTTCAATCTCAATACGATGTCGGGACTGGCGAAATTCGTTAAGAACGTGCTGTTCGGCACGCTGATCATCGAAGGGATAGGTGCTGTTCTGTATATGCTCGTCTTTATCCCCGAGTTTGGGGCTGCGGGCATCTGGATATCGGTATTCAATTCGGTTTCCGCCTTTTGTAACGCAGGCATTGATATTATCGCGGAAAACAGCCTTTGCAATTACGCCACCAATCCCTTGATCAATATCGTTACCTCCGCACTAATCATTCTCGGCGGTCTTGGATATATCGTATGGTGGGACGTGCTTCGTGTGATCAAGAGCCGTTCGCCAAAGAACCGTAAGATATTCAGACATCTGACCTTGCACTCAAAGATTGCCATTACCGTTACCGCAGGACTCGTTCTTGTCGGTGCAATTCTCATTCTTATTTTTGAATATGCAAATCCCTTGACCATTGGAGAGATGTCTCTCTTTGATAAAATTCAGGTGTCCTTTTTCCAATCGGTTACAACGAGAACCGCAGGCTTTGCCTCTGTTCCGCAAGAGAATCTGACGAACGCCTCCGCTGCCGTATCTATTATCTTGATGCTGATCGGTGGCTCGCCCGTAGGCACGGCAGGCGGCATGAAAACAGTAACCATTGCCGTTCTTATCTGCTCGGCATTTGCTACTATCCGCAATAAAAATAGCGCAACTCTGTTCGGGCGTCGTATTTCCGAGGGTTCGGTAAAAAAGGCAGTTGCCGTGGCTGTAACCTTTCTTACGATATGTGCCACCTCAACTGTGCTTTTGATGGCAACGAGTAACGCTTCCGCCATTGATGCAGTCTATGAAACGGTCAGCGCCACTGCAACCGTCGGTCTTTCACGAAATCTGACGGCAACGCTGAATACCTTTGGAAAGCTTATTATCATCGTAACGATGTATTTCGGCAGAGTCGGTCCCATTTCACTTGCGGTAGCGCTTGGCAGCAAAAACGAAAGTCAAAACGTCATTTCCGAGCCGACGGAAGATATTAGTATAGGATAAGGAGAAGATTATGAAAGCAAAGAAAACATACGCAGTCTTTGGACTTGGAAGATACGGAACAGCCGTTGCACGTGAGCTTGTAGAGAACGGTATGGAGGTTATTGCCGTCGATAACGAGGAAAGAATCGTAAACGATGCGGCGGCATATCTGCCCGTGTGCAAGTGTGCCGACGTGACAGATGCGGAGGTCATCTCACGCCTTGGAATTGGAAGTATTGATACGGTCATTGTATGTATGGCAAGTAACCTTGAAGCGAGCGTTATGGCAGTCACGCTTTGCAAGGAGGCAGGCGTGAAAAACGTTATCGCAAAATGCGCCAACGAGATGCATCAAAAAATATTGCTTCGTGTGGGTGCAGATCAAGTGGTTTTTCCTGAAAACGAGTCGGGCATCCGCCTTGCCAAGAATCTCTTAAGCTCCGGATTTATTGATATGATCTCTCTGTCAAAGGACGTGTCTATGGTTGAGATCGACGTAAAGGAAGAATGGCGCGGTAAAAATCTGATTGAGCTAAATCTCCGCAAAAAATACGGCATCAATATCGTCGCTATCAAGAATGGCGAAAAGGTTAACGTGAATATCAATCCTGAGCAAGCGCTTGATAGGGAAGACACGCTGATCGTTATCGCAAATACGGCAAAATTGGGTAAAATGAAGCAATAATTATATTCAAGACGTTTTTGTCCAAGGGCTGACCGTGCGGTCAGCCCTTTCGTTATCCTCCTCTCACCCCGGCGCTTTACTCATTGCCGCGCCGGTGTCCGCTTTCGTCATAGCATCGAGGTGGCTATAAATATTTGCCGTGTTTTCTTGACAAGAACGGGTCTATATGGTATAATCATAGAAATACAACTTATAGGGGGTTTTTATGGTAAATTTCGCGTCGATCATTGAGGATATAGAGCATCTTTCGAGCTTTTCTGAAAAAACAAGCTTTTTGTCCGTTATTCTTAATTCTTTTCAAAACAAAAAGGTAAAGATCAAGCCGGATGACAAGAGAACGCTTTCCGATTTTGCATTTAAAGAAATAAATAAGCTTATTACGCTGATTCCAACACTTCAGACTTATAAAGAAAAGGATGAGGTTTTCGGGTACGAGGACTCTCTTCTCGGTATTATTATGCTTTGCCACTCCTCGCCGACAGAGCTAAGTGAAGACAGGGTAAATGATCTGAAGGCGTTGATGGAGGTTGTCGATAAGGAAAGATTTGTCGAAAATACGATCGATAATATTTTTAAAAACGGTCAAAACGATAAGGAAACGATTAAGCATCTGATCGACTCTGTGATCCCCTTGAAGGATGAATTCCAAAAGGGGCAGATATACCAGGGACTTCTTCATTATCAGGGAAATATAGATGCTCTTCCGTCCGATTCAAAGCTTTTGCTTGCCGACTATATTTCTTCCGAGTTGAAGCGTTATCTTGACACCCCTCTTGATGATACTATCGTTAATAATCTGGAATTTGCGTGTGACGTGGCGAAATATTTTATAAACGATACGGTCATCGCACTTTTGAACGACGTTTTGAAGCTTGAGAAAAACAACGTTAATTACTATGCGGTGGCTTCACTCTTAAGCGCGGAGCAGAGCGTTCCGTCAAGCGTCATTATCTCTCTCGCAAATGATATCGTGTATGCCGATATGACCTACGCTATCCTTAAGAAATACGGACAGACGTCTCTTTTCCCCGAGGAGCTCTCCGATCCCGTGTATCTTGCAAAAAGCGACCTTGTGCACTGGTTGACCTATCCTACCGAGCTTGGAAAGCAGCCCGATAAGATCGAATATCTCGGTAAGGTCAAAAAGGGGGAGGAATATTATATTTTCCGCTATACCTCGGACAGTGATAATCTGGGAGACGATCTTAAGGATCAGTGGCTGATCGGATGGTCAAACGATGAAGGCGGTACGTTCAGTGATTTTGACCTCTACTCCGATTACGAGCAAAAAACACTTGAAAAGACCTTGAAAAAGATCAAAAAAAGATTACTTTGATAAAAAGTAAAAACAGAGGAGAAATTATGAAATATCTTATCGTGGTCGATATGCAGAACGATTTTATCACGGGAAGTCTCGGAAGTGATCTTGCAAAAGCTATTGTACCGAGCGTTATTAATAAGGTAAAAGATTTTGACGGAAAGATCATATTTACAAGAGACACGCACCTTGACGATTATATGAATACGCAGGAGGGAAAAAGGCTTCCCGTACCACACTGCATCAAAAACAGTGACGGATGGCAGATCTGCGATGGGCTGAAGCCGTATGCGAGCATTATTATAGACAAGGTCACGTTTGGAAGCATCGATCTTCCAAAGCTTATAGAGAGCTTTAACGAGCCTGTTGAATCTATAGAGCTTTGCGGTCTTTGTACCGATATCTGTGTCATATCAAACGCAATGCTGCTCAAGGCGGCTTTTCCCGAGGTTCCGATTACGGTAGATTCTTCATCCTGCGCGGGCGTTACTACTGAAAGTCACAGAACAGCGCTTGATGCTATGAGATCGGTTCAGATCGAGATCGTATGATGCGAAATTGATCCACGCTGTAAACACGGAGGTCGGATAAATGACCAAACAAGAATTTCTTGAATTCTGCTCTGACACATACGGAACGCTACCTGACTGTCCTTTTGAAAAGGATTTTGAAACCGCGGTATTTAGGCATGCGGATAACCGCAAGTGGTATGCCATTGTGATGCGCGTGTCCCGTCGTAAGTTTGGCTTTGACAGCGACGAGACAGTTGACGTTGTAAATCTGAAGCTGCCGACAGAGATGTTCGGCTCATTCGGCGTATCCGATGGCGTATATCCGGCGTACCATATGAATAAGCTTCATTGGATCTCGGTGCTTCTTCCCGATGCTCCCGCGGATGTGATGCAATTCCTTGTTAACGTGAGCTTTGAGACTACAAAAAGCAAGCACATAGTGAAAAAACAGAATAATACCTGATATTGACTATACAAGGATATACGGGACTTATAAAAGATGATGAATAACAAAATGCCGTTCGGGAATTCTTTGTTCCTTGACGGCACTTTGTCTTGTTTAACGTAGAATCGGTCGAAATATAAGTATAAGGTAATTTTATGCGCTTGACAAAAGCGCCAAAAAGTAATATAATTTCACTAAGGGTAGGAGGTGAAGAAATTTGAAGATCTACACCACGGATGAGTTTATGACTCACAGTAACGTTCACGTTTTTAAAAGCAGGCATTTTGACGAAGAGCCGTTACATAAACACGAGTTTATCGAGATAGTGTACATCCTTTCGGGGAAAATGTCTCAGGTGATCGACGGACAACGTTACGAGGTTAGTCACGGAGATGTTCTTTTTATGAACTACGGCTGTACGCATTCATTTAAGTCGGATAACAGTAATTATTCATACGTAAATATACTCCTTTCTGCCGATATTGTCGAGGATAGCGCATACTCAAAGAGCAATATATTCTCGATAGTTTCGCTCAGTGCTTTTAACGAGATGTGCGGGGATGCAAATTTCGGACGTATCTCCTTCTTCGGTAAGGAGCGTAAGGAAATCGAGGAGCTTGTCTTTGCGATGCTCAGAGAATACGATAATAAGGATACCTCCTGGGATATAGTGCTTGGAAACTACTTGAACACCTTCATAATAAAGCTGCTCAGAAAAATGCAGACCGGAATAGATCCGAATGAGATCGACGGAATGTGGAGAAGTCTTTCCGAATATATAGATCTAAATATCGACTCGAAGCTGACTCTTCCCGATCTTGCCGAGAAATGCTTCTATAACCCCTCATATTTCAGCCGTGCGTTCAAGGAAAAATTCGGGATGACTCTTACCGAGTATATCACGAGAAAGCGCCTTGACCGCGCAATAGAGCTTCTTTCGGACACCGATCTTACGGTGAGCGAGATAAGTACCAAAGTCGGTTTTTCGGATAGAACGAGCTTTTATCACGCCTTTTCTCGCTATCTTAATACAACGCCGATGTATTACAGGCAAAAGTAATGCCCCGAATATCAAAAAGTAAAAAATAATAACAAAATTTGCCGCTAAGGTAAAATGAAATCATTTTAAGTGCCTTCCCGAAATGTTATGATATAGGTGTACAGTAACATTCCGGGAGGCACTTTTATGTCCATTATGTCAAGCAATACCGAAATCAAGCTTAATTTTGAAAAATATCGCGATAGCGTGTACGCATGCTGGGTCGGAAAGAACATCGGCGGAACTATGGGAACGCCCTACGAGGGAAAAAGACAGATGCAGGATATCTCGGGCTTTATAACCAAGCCCGGCGCACCTCTTCCCAACGATGACCTCGATCTTCAGCTCGTATGGCTCCATGCAATGGAGAGAATGGGTCCTAACGCCATAACCGCTGCTATGCTGGGTGAGTTCTGGGTAAGCTTTATAGCACCCAACTGGAGCGAATACGGAATCGGAAAGAACAATATGAGACTCGGTCTCGTTCCTCCGCTTGCGGGTGATTATCATAATGACTGGAAAAATTCCAACGGCGCATGGATACGCACCGAGGTCTGGGCTTGTATGGCACCCGGATGCCCCGACATAGCCGCTTCCTATGCTCTTGAGGATGCAAGCGTCGATCACGGCTCGGGCGAGGGAACTATTGCTGCCGCCTTTGTTGCCGCTATGCAGTCTGCGGCCTTTGTCGTTAAGGATATTCATAAGTGTATAGAGATCGGACTTGCCGAGATCCCCGCAGAGAGCCGCATGGCTGATAGCGTACGCCTTGCTCTTAAGTGCTATGCGGATAAGGTCCCGGTGCGCGATGCAAGAAATATAATCCAGCAGAGAAATGCCGACATCGGTGACGGCTGGTTTGAGGCTCCCTCCAACGTCGCTTACGCAGTGCTTGGACTCCTCTACGGCGAGGGTGATTTCAAAAAGTCGATGATCTATGCTATCAACTGCGGAGACGATACCGACTGCACGGGCGCTACGGTTGGTGCTACTCTCGGTATTCTCGGCGGAAGCGCGATAGTTCCTACAGAGTGGAAGGACTATATCGGAGACGATATAATCACGATCTCGATAGTTACCGGCGACTGGCCCACTACGGGACATTTCCCGAAGACCTGTACCGAGCTTTCCGAGCGTATAGCGGCACAGGCACCCGTTGTCCTGTTCACGAAGCACGCATACGTTTCTTTTACCGAGGGCGAGGATGTTATTCCCGAAGATCCCGCAGGATTTATTCTTTCGAGATGTAAGCTTGCCGAGGTTACCTCGAGATTAAAGCCCTATACCATGCATTTTGATTTCCCGATACTTTCGGCGGACCTTACTCTCAGCGACACTCCCGACATCAATCCCGGAGATGAGCGTACTGTCACCGTTACACTTTATCTTAACAGACATCTCGGAGATATTCTCCATAATCTTACGATGCGCTGGATACTTCCCGACGGATTTACACTCGTCAGCGGAAAGAAGAGCGTAATTCTTCCCACCGAAACGCCTCATTACGACCATATTGCGACATTTGATTACGTAATAAGAGCAGGGGATGATATCGCGCCGCTCAACCGTTGTGTTCTTGAAATGACAGCCGTCGGCAGACCTACCGCAATGTATATGCCTGTTCTTTTTGTTGGATGATCAAAAACACCGCAGAATTTTTCTGCGGTGTTTTTTTTGCTCCTGTCAGATACGGAAATCCTTCGGGGTACGTCCGGTTATCTGACGGAATACGATGTTGAAATTGCGAACGCTCTGGAATCCGCTTCGTATTGCGATCTCGGACATTGAAAGCGAGGTGCTCTCAAGAAGATCGATCGCGACCTCGGTCCGATACGCGCCGAGTAATCTGCTGAAGCTGATAGAATAGCCCTTGTTTAAAAGACGCGAAAGGTAATGATATTCGTATCCGAACTCCTCCGCTACCGTCTGTAAGGTGATGTCGCGCGTGCAGTTTGCCGAAACGTATTCTATTATTGAGTTTACAGAGCTGTCCCCCGTGTCTGACCTGCTTCTAAGCTTTGTGCATCCGAGAAACTGATCGCATACGGCGTACAGACACGCCTTTTTCATAAGTATATCCGACTCTTTTTCGACCATATAGTGGCATACGAAATCATAAATGCTGTCATCGAGTGAAAAGAGCTGAGATTCTCCCTCGAGACCTTTAACGCTTGATGCAAATTTCGGTACGTACTGCTCTGAAAAAACTATGACCACAGCCTCGGACGATTCGGGTATCGAAAATGAATGTATCTGATTTGACAGAACGAGAACCGCTTCTTTTTTCTTTAAGATGTAGCTTTTTCTGTTTACAGTTACCGATATCTCCCCGGCACTTACAAAAATCAATTCAAAATTCTTGTGGAAATGAGGCGCCCAACTGAGATTTTCGTATTTTCGCATGTTATAATTGTAGTTTCCTTGGGAATTGTGCGGCTGATGGTATATCATTTTTTCTCCGTTTTCAATAAGATAATTTTTTTCTATAATTTTATAATATTTTTCGCCAAAAATCAATACCTTTGGTGTATAATTTTTTCGTAAACACAGATAATTTCATGATCGGGGTGAGCACTTGGGTAACATTGAAAGCAGAAAAGGCAAAATTTTTTCCATAGAAGAGTTTTCAACCTTTGACGGACCCGGAATTCGCATGACCGTTTTTTTAAAGGGATGTCCGCTGAAATGTGTCTGGTGCCATAATCCCGAGGGGCAGAGCTTTGAAAGCGAGATAGTCAGATCCCCAAACGGATGCCTTGGATGCGGTGCCTGCCTTGAGCAGGGACGGAAAAAATGCGGTAGTCCCTGCCTTGTACCCGAAAGTATTGCGGTCTGTCCGCAAAATCTCGTTCGTCTCTGCGGCGAGGATGTTTCTTCTGAGGATATCTGCCGGCGAATTGCAAAAAAAGCGGATATGCTTAATATGTGCGGCGGAGGAGTGACCTTTTCGGGCGGTGAGCCGCTTATGCAGCACGAGTTTCTTTACGAGTGCCTCAGACTGCTTAAGGGAAGAGTCAACCGCGCTCTGCAGACCACCGGATTTGCAAGTGACGGCATATTCAATAAAATACTCTCCGAGTGTGATTTCGTTCTGTACGATCTTAAGCATATGGATCCCGACATTCATAAAAAATACGTCGGTGCCGATAATCGCGAGATACTGAAAAACTACAGAACGCTTGCGGACAGCTCCACTGAATTTATAACGAGGATACCGCTTATTCCCGGCGTCAACGATACCGTGGAAAATATTACCGAGACCGCGGCATTTCTTAAGGAAAATAGAGTAAGACGGATCGAGATCCTGCCGTATAACAGGGCGGCAGGAGCAAAATATAAGCTTGTAGGAAGGGAGTATTCGGTAGATTTCGACGAGAATGCTACTCCCGATCCGCATAAGGAAATTTTTGAAAAATACGATATAGAGGTGACCGTGTTATGACAGAAAAAGTAAAAAATATGCTGGATTTTTTCCAGGATCGAGGCTACAGAATAAAAAGAGATCCCAACGTGATCGACGTTACCGAGAAGGCAAAGGACCTTGAGCTTGACGAGGTTCAGCTTTTAAGGCTCAGTGAGTCTGTCGATAATGAGACAGCGATACTGTATCCTGACGATATATTCGGCTTCAATTCCTCGAGAAAGAATTTTCCGCTTGACAGAACTCCGAGAAGAGAAAGATGGATCCCGAGTAACAATACCCCGAATTATTCCTTCCTTATCGATAACGGCTTTGACGCTGTGCGTAAGGATCTTTCGAAGCGAAAGAAGGATGCCGATGAAATTGCGCTCAGGCTTTACGGTATAATGGAAAAAGAGCTTGACTGCCTTGCCCGTCTCTGCGAAAAATATAGACTTGAGGCGGAAGAAAGGGGAGTTACGGAGCTTGCCGAGGCACTTTCAAATATCCCGCATAAGCCGGCGAGATCTCTTTACGAGGCCTGCCTTTTCCAGAAGCTTATTATCTACGGATTCAGAGCGACAAAGCATCCGCATATGACTCTCGGAAGATTCGATCAGTATATGTATAAATATTACAAAATGGATGTCGAAAGAGGCGTAAGTCGAGAGAAGCTTCTTGAGATAATCGAGCTCTATTTCCTCGCGCTCAATCTCGATACCGATATGTATCTTGGAATGCAGCAGGGAGACAACGGACAGAGTATGGTGCTCGGCGGATTTGATATCGACGGAAATTATCTCTTCAACGAGCTTTCAAGCCTTTGTATGGACGCGTCTCTTGAGCTTGCGGTCATCGATCCCAAGATAAATATCAGAGTCGGAAAAAATACGCCCGACTATATCTATGATTACGGAACGAGACTTACCAAAAGGGGACTCGGATTCCCTCAGTACTGTAACGATGACGTTATAATTCCCGGACTTGTAAAGCTGGGTATCGACGAAAAGGATGCGTACGAGTATACGGTTGCCGCGTGTTGGGAAGCGATCATACCAAACTGCTCGATGGATATACCTAACGTAAGGACATTTAATTTCCCGCTCGTTGTAAATAACGCGATACACGAGTCGCTTGAAAAAAGTGAGACCTTTGAGGAGCTTCTTTTAGCGGTCGATGTTGCTATCGCCAAGGAGGCAGAGAACGTAATGGAATCCTGCCGCGGAAGAGAGCGTATCGGTTACGGAAAGCCCTTGGAGCCCTCTCCGTTTATGTCTATTGTTGTTGATGGATGTATCGAAAAGGGAAGAGACATATGCGATTTTTCGGCAAAATACTATAATCTCGGATGCCACGGCGCAGGCATCGCAAATGCCGCAGACGCTCTCGCCGCCGTAAAAAAGGTGATATACGATGAGAGATCTATTGATAAGAAGACCCTTCTAAAGGCGCTTGATAATAATTTTGAGGGCATGACCGAAATAAGAAATAAGCTTCTTTCCTGCCCGAAGGTCGGAAATGACGATGACTATGCGGATGACGTTATGATACGGATCATGAAGTCGTTTTCCGACTCGCTTAACGGCAAGCCCACAGGTACGGGAGGAATATGGAGAGCGGGAACCGGAAGTGCTATGGAATACTATCTTAGCGCGCGACACTGTCCTGCCACTGCAGACGGAAGACTTGCCTATTCGGTGTATTCCTGTAGCTATTCGCCCTCGCTGACGGCAAAGCTTAACGGACCTCTTTCGGTAATAACCTCCTTTACAAAGCCCGATCTTGTAAATACGGTCAACGGAGGACCTCTTACCATGGAGATCCATGATAACGTCTTCAGAAACGATGAGGGCGAAAAAAAGGTTGCGCAGCTCGTAAAGCTCTTCGTGATGCGCGGCGGACATCAGCTTCAGCTCAATTCACTGAATAAGGAGACCCTTCTCGATGCACGTGAGAATCCGGATAAATATCCCAACCTCATCGTTCGCGTTTGGGGATGGAGCGGATATTTCCGTGAGCTTGATACAGTTTATCAGGATCACGTCATAAGCAGGACAGATTTCAGAGTATGATAAAAATCCGCGGACAGTGTCCGCGGATTTTTTATGTATTTTCGTAAAAATAATCAAATTCGCTGTCAGGATCCTCGGGTATCACGGGAAGCCTCGCATCACAAAAGCGAGCCTCGCAGAATTCGCCGGTAGGGACGAAAAGTCCTCCGCATTTGAGACAGACAGTATGCTTTCTTTTGGTATAGCAAACGGGATAGTCGAGTCCGAGAATAACGAGTACACTGTCACCCATTTTGTAGACCTTTTCATAATCCTGCCTTATCTCGATCTTGTGCTTGTTTCCTTTTTCATCGGTGATCGAATATATTATAAAAGGGACTACCCTGCTGTTCAGAAGAGCACCGGGGTAGAGAATACCCTTTGGAAAGATCCTTCGCATAACGTGCTTCATTCCCGTTATCTCGCCCAGGTATGATCTTTTCAGATGTTTGTGCGGCTCGAATATCACCGTAGGAAGTATTATTGCACATATAAGGCTGAAGGTTATCGACTTAACCGGATCGATCTCACATCCTTTAATGGCAAATACTACGAATATGAGGTCGAAAATAAGTATTTTTGCAAATAATTTGACAAGTCTCCACCTGCGGTATCTGAAGATCTCGGGGTTTGCTGCCTTGAAAGCGTCAAGACGCCTTTTCGTAGTAGTATTTCCCATCTTGTTCTCCTTAAATGTTGTTTTTATCTGCTGATGATCGAGCAAAGAGTTCTGAGACTTACAAGGATGTACGGCCCCGTTTTTTCTCCCATACCTACCACTTTGTTTTCTGCCTGAAGATATGAGTTCGGATTTAAGATAATGAGAGCCTTGTCCGCAAATGAGATGTCGTTAAGATATGCGCGATGACGCATACCCATAAATCCGCTTCCAAAGCTCGGAAATATGTATTCCATATCGGATTCAAAGCGTTCGATCTCGTCAATATCCTCGGTCATATAGGCTTTTCCGTTGCCGAACTGCTGTGAGGTTATCATCGTTTCTCCGATTATGTACCTTGAAGCATTTACCGTGCCGATAATAGCGACGTCTATAGTTTGAGTAGGGGTTTTTACGGTAAAATCATATGGTCTGCGCTTGCCGAAGAAAAGAGTCTTGAAAAAGCTGATCGAGGTCTGAAATCCGTGCTTTTTAACCGTTCTTTTTACCGTGATATAGATATGTAATCTGAAAATCGCAAATTTCAAAAGCGGGATAATATAGTTTATTATTATTACCGCAACGTAAAGCACCCAAAGAGCAACGTACTGGATATTTGAGTTCATTGCCAAAACAGCAAAGGCTACGATCGGAAGTGTCAGAAGAATGCTTACGAGAGCCCTTATCCTGAACAGGAAAAAGCTGAGCTTCGAATACCATAATACCGATACTATAACTACCGACGCTGCGAGTATTAGGTTTATGATGAACGGGAAACGGTACGCGAGCACGATAAGAGACGTGTGCAGAGCAAGGTAAAAGACCGAGGCCATATATTAGTTCTCCTTAGCGCAAAAACTACTTTTTAGGTTGGGTTTAAAGTCGTTTAAGTAGCCTGAGAAGTCCGTGTGTGCTGTAGTATGAAAGATTTCCGACGGTGTATCCGCTGTAAAGAGGCTTTAGATTGTTTTCTCCCGATTCCGTGTCAACGAAAAGACAGTGAGAAGGCACCGGATGTACAACGATTATATGCCGTCCAAGTGTGTGATCAAATTCGGGAAACTGTATGATATTGTCTTTATATATCTCGCTTTCGGTGGAGTAGACGAAAAAGCGGCCAAAGGAATTCTGCGGTTTTATCGGAAGCGTTTTTGCAATATCGTATTCCTTTTCATTTATCAGAGTGAAGCTTTTTCGTGCGGGAATGGGAAAATCCACAAAGTGTATAAAAAGCAGACCCTCACTTGTCGCTATTTGAATGTCCGCCTTGCTTTTTATCCCGAAGACGGAAGCAAATATCGGTCTTGAAAGCTTCATTTTGTGTCCCGACCGCATGCACGTTGTGCTAATAGAAATGTAAGCGGATATGCGCTTTACGGCATAGATAATGATCGCAAGCGGGTATCTTACGAGTATTATCGTTATGAGTATCACTATTCCGAGCATATAGCCCGATTTGAACATCAGATCAAGACTGTACGGATCGCTTACTATGCTTGTAACAGCAAGAATAAAGCGTATCAGAAAAAAGAATATCGGGGGAAAGATGATGAAAAAAATAAGCGATTTTATGAGTAGTCTTGTTACGTCAATGCTTTCAAGCTTGTTTTTTAGTGACTCCCTTTGATAGAATTTCTTCATTTCGCAATCTCTCCTGTCGGCTTTGATAAGATTATATCACACAATCATATGATTGTCAAGCACTCTCTCAAGATTTGTATATATACACAAATTCGAAACGATTTATTTGTATATATCAACTAAATAAAAGGCTATGAGTGCCTTCTTCTAAAGAGAGAGAGGATTTTTTTCAGCGGTCTTCTTATAAGATCCTTTTCATAATCATTCATTGCGAAAAACCACATCGAAAGTGCGTATACCGCCGTATATGCCGCAATTCCGACGAAAAGAAGGACGATGTTGTAAAGATCCAAAGTGAGATTTAAAATTATTCCGAACGCGCAGGGAAGTATAAGACCGAGCGAGATGCGCAGGATGTTCTTCCAAAAGAGAATGATATCGATATAACATTTCTTGTGATAGAAGATGTTCATTATGATACCGTTTGCAATGACAATCGAGATGCCCGTTCCGATAGCGCTTCCGATAGCGCCGTAAAGCTGGCAGAGATATATCGATAAAGCGAAATTTATGACAGCCATTACAGTATATATGATTGACCTGAATCGGTGGTTGTTTTCGGCTCTTTGTATTTCTACTCCGAGATTCTGTATATATGGCACGGTATAAGGAATTATCAGTATGAGAGCGATATAATACGAATCATCATATCCGCTTCCCGCCCAGTAATGGATAAATGGCTTTCCGAAAAATATTACGCCTGTACATAGAAGGGCGAGGATCTGAAACTGGATTCTTCCGACACGCACGAATAGATTTGTGAGAGCCTCGCGAAGCTTTGCAGTATCATCTCTAAAGTTGTTTACCATCTTGTGTATAAGCGGGAAAAATACTCCGGATACCGAGGTGGAAAACAGATGATAGTAGTGAGAAAGCGAGTATCCTACCGAATAGACCGATACCGCTGTGGCGCCCTTGTACCGTGCGATAAGCACCTTGTCGACGTTCGAGTTTATCTGATCGACCACAATATTGAGCGCTATGAATACCGTATATGAAACAAGACCTGCAAACATTCCCTTTTCGGGTATGCCAAAACGGAATTTCTGTCCGAGGAGCTTAAGAACGATAAAAAGATATATGACGTCAACTATGAGTGAAATGATGACAGAGGCGGTAACTATTGCGACCGATCTGTATCCGAGAAGCAGAAGGACCATATTTGAGAGCGGTCCGAATACCGTCTTTCCTATTCCGATCAGCTTCTGCCACACGAATTTTTCGTGAGCGGAGATTATATTTCCGAAAACGCTCATCGGAAATGATATCGCAAGATTGACGGTAAGGATCAGCATGAGCGTGCGGGCAATGGAATATTCCGCGCGCGTGAGACCGCTGTCAAAAACGAGCTTCAGATTAAACGAGAGAAACAAACCGCAGAGAAGAGCCACTATTCCTATGACCGAAAATATCGTCAGAAAAAGTCCGTTGAGCTTGTAGATAGAATCTTCGTCATTTTGCTTTTTATATTTGCTGTAATAACGGATGTATCCGCTTCCGAATCCGAGGCTCAGGATCGACATCATCGATATTGTAGAGGCTACGGTGTTGTAAAGTCCGTGCTCGCTGCTTCCGAGCAGACGTATCAGGAGAGGGGTATACAGGATGCTTAAAAGTATGCTTATTCCGATCTGAGCATACGAAAGCATGCTTCCGATCTTTCTTTGATTTATATTCATTTCGCGTGAGATCCTTTTAAGAATTATAATTTATTTTATTATATTACCATATTTTACACCGAAAGTCAACACAAAAACAGATTGTTAAAGGGTTTGTAAAAAATATTTTGTCTTTTGCTTAAAACAAAGTATCGGGACGGAAAACCGTCCCGATCTGAATGCTATATTTTAACCTTTGCGCCGCTTTTTCCGCTTTCGTAAATGGCGCATACTATCTTAAGAGTTTCAAATGCACCTTTAAGGTCAACGAACATTTCCTCGCCGCTCTCAAGGCATTTGTAAACGTTATCTATCTGCCTGAAATGGTTGACACCCCAATAAGCCTTGATCTCACCGTAATCAATATCGCTTAAGGGCTCGGTGACAGAGGAAAGTATCCTCCCGTCGGACATTTTTACAGTTGCTCTGTCGGAAAGTATCTTTGCGCGTCCCTTCTCGAAATCAAGATTTATTTCGACCTCGTCGTCAAAGGAGTAGTAGTTTATCGCATGGAAGTTTGCGCGTACGCCGTTGTCAAAGAGGATCGCTCCCTCAGCGGTGTCCTCGACCTCGATATGTGTGTCTCCTCTGTTGGCGATAGTAGCGTATACCTCTATCGGCTTTGCGTTCATAATATAGCGCATGGCGTCAAGCGTGTGTATTGCCTGATTTATGATAACGCCGCCGCCCTCCTTATCCCACGTTCCGTGCCAATCGTCAGCTACGTAGTAGGAGTCGGGTCGGTACCAGGTGACCGAGCATCTCGCACCCTTTATGGCACCGAGCTCGCCCGAAAGAAACATATTGCGGACAAACTGAGTTCCCGCGTTGAAGCGGTTTTGGAAAATACATGCGAGAGTTACGCCGTGTTTTTCGGATGCATCTATCATTGCCTGCGCGTCGGAAACGCTTACGGAGAGCGGCTTTTCGGTAATTACGTGCTTGCCTCTCTTCATACACTCTATCGCGACCGGCGCGTGCAGATAGTGGGGAAGGCAAATATGAACTACGTCTATCTTCTCCTTGTCAAGCATTTCGATATAATCCGTATATGCCGCGCAAGCGTATTTTTCTGCGGTTTTCTCAGCTCTTTCCTTTATGATATCGCAAACTGCGACGAGAGTCGCTCTTTCGCAGTGCTTGACGCTTACTCCGTGGGTCGGAAAGATGGCGCCGCATCCGATTATGGCAGATCTGAAGTTTTTCATATTATCATCCTCGCGATAAAATATTTTTTACAAGTATATCATACTCAAAATGTGAAATCAATGTATTTTTTTGCTCACTTAGGTGAAAATATCACAGATTTCGAAAAAAATTTTTTACTTTGATTGACAATCATCGGAACGTGTGATATAATCTTAATGTAATTTCCAAAATATTTTGATTGGGAGGTAAAATTCTGTGAAATACATGATAGAAAACGGACTTATTCCGGGTACAGTGCTGAAAAAGAAGGATTTTGGAGGAGTTACGGGTATAGAGTTTCTTGACAAGATATTTTTCGTTTCGAACGGACTTATGCTCAGTCAGATAAGAGATATCTCCGGAGTAGACGGGTCTACCCTTCAGAACTGGGTAAAAAGAGGCTGGCTCGTAAATACGGTAAATAAAAGGTATTCCAAGGAGCAGCTTGCGAGAATACTTATAATCAATATGATGCGTCAGTGCATGATGCTTGAGCGTATCGATTTTATACTGAAATACATAAACGGTGAGCTCGCAGACGCAAGCGACGATATCATATCCGAGGCGGAGCTTTACGGCTACGTATGCGAGATATACGAGCGCTTCGGAGATATAGGCGAGAGCGATCCCGACAGTCTTCGTGCTCTTATAAAGCAGGTGACCGATGAAAAATATGTTGAGCCGTACGAGGGCACGCGTCAGAGACTTTGCAGGGCGCTTGAGGTCATAGTAGTCGCTTACTACGCCTCCTGCGCGGGAAATCTCGCAAACGAGCTCTTTGACCGACTCTGATCAGTGCATCATGGAAGATAATATCCGTTTTACAGGCTCGCTCGGTAACGGAAAAATACTCGCATGCTTTGACCGGGCGGATATTATGAGCCTGCACGTCGGAAGCTACACTTCGCCGACCTTTCTCGGTGTGCATGCCGATTTCGGAGAGAATTTCCAATCGATATGCAGTGAATGCGAGGAAAATAACGGCGTTATTACTCATGAGATAACCTCCTACGCATTCGGTGATCCGTTCCCGAGAGACGGACGCGAGATAATCCCTCCGCGTTCGGCAGTGGATATACGTATTACCGATATCGTTTCAAAAAATAAGCAGATGCTCGTAAGATACTGTGAGTGTATGCGACCGTTTACCGTAAAATTTTCTATTCCGCCTTACGTTCATAAGACCTTTATAAACAAGTATAGGCTCGGAAAGCATCTTTGCAGCGTCGCTATACTCACTCTTCCGAGTGGAGTCGGATTTCATAAAAACGGTACCTCCGTTGAAGAAAGAAGACTGCTTATAATCGTTGACGGAGAAGCCAAGCTGGCAAGCGATGCGCGCTCGGTCGATATAGTGTCGGGAATGTCAAGGATCGCTTTTGTTTCGGGCGATCCTGATGAATGCGTTGAAAATGCGGCAGCGCTTTTGGATGATAACTATTACCTTGACAGATCTCTTGTATTTGCCGAGGAAAGAAATACCTTTGACTGTGTTTTTGGCCGCTTTTCGGCAAAGGAGCTCGGAAAAATAAACCGTCTTCTTCCGTGCGCTGCGCTCACTCTCGCATCTCTTCAATCGGATAGCGGAGGAGTTATAGGCTCTGTGTTCAATCCTTTTAGTGAAATGAGCAGTCTTCGCGATACCGTCGGCGCATTTTTAAAGCTCGGTGCTTACGACAGAGCAAGGTCTGCGATAGATTTCTTTTGCAGGGCGTATGATAAAAAGGGATATTTTCCGACGGTGATTTCGTCCGATTTTATCACGGAGCAGAAATATTTTTCGCCGTCATCTCCCGGTTGTGCGAAATTTATCTCGGCGATGCTCGATTATGTCGAAGCGACGGGAGATAATGAGTTTGCCGTCAAAAGAGAACGCTATATGCGAGAGGCTATGTATTCTATGACGAAGGAAATAGCCCTTTCAACACTTCCGTTTTCGGGAAACGAGATAGAGTTTTACGATTGCTCGCTGAGCATCGGCTCTCCTTATCAGGGCTCGCTTGAATCAACTCTCGAATACGCAAGCGCGGTCATGCGTCTCGATGCCTTCTGTAAGGAGCACTCTATACTTATGCCGCACGATAACGGAAGCGCGTATAGGCGCGCGTGCGAATTTTTTGCAAGTGTTGAGGAGAATTTCATTTCGGAGGATACGGTGCGTCTCGCCTATCCGGGAAGACTTGATTTTGTAAAGCCACCCCGATTTGCGTACGGTGACTGCGATATCTGCCGTCTCGGTCTTTCAAGCGTTTATTACGGGATACTCGAAAAGGACGCTAATTACAGATATCTCTGTCCGCGTTGCTTTAAGGAGTCGGAAAAGGATGTCTATCCGGAGGTCCACGATTTCGGAAAAGGTCCGCAGGCGGCGGCTCTGCTTTTGTCTGATCCGCTTATGCGAAAAAGGCTCGGAAAAGAAAAGTGTGCCGCGATACTCGGTCGGGCGCTTTCTGATGTTTTTGATCTTTCGGTGGAAATAAATACCTTGACTGTGGCAAGGCTTTTTGCGCTGGTCAAGAAGCTTGATCCCGACAATATTGACGCGTTGAATGCGTTTCGAACTATGCTCGAGGAGGATAGTGATATCATAAGCGGAGTAAGACGGGACTGTCTGCTCTCTTCGAACATTATTTCCGCGCTTCTGTAAAAACAAAAAAGATCGGTACGGATCTTCCCGTACCGATCTTTTAACTTGATTTTACGCCATTTTCTCGCTGAGCTGAGCTCCGCCGAGAATGTGAAAATGAAGATGCTTAACGCTTTGGCAGGCATCGCTTCCGCAGTTGGAAATCACTCTGTATCCGTTTGTCAGACCGAGCTGAGCGGCGATCTTGGGTATCACAGTGAATATCTTCGCGACCACTTCGGCATTTTCCATTGAGATGCCGTCCATAGACGCGATGTGCACCTTGGGTATTACGAGCACGTGCACGGGCGCCTGAGGGGCGATATCAAAAAATGCGAATACGTCCTCGTCCTCATATACCTTCTTTGACGGAATGTCTCCGTTTGTTATTTTGCAAAACAGGCAATCCATTTTTATTTCTCCTTAGTCTTGTTTTTTTATATCTTACCATATTTTTTTACACGTTTCAAGAGAATATAAGAATTTTTTTGTAAATACCGGGTATTACGAATTGCACTGTCACCGTGAGGCGCGAAGTAAAGTGAATAAAAGTATCTGCCGCGAGTGAAAATATTTTACGGGCGTTCGTATGAAAAATGACAAAATACGATATTTTAAGATGAAATATGCCTTTTAGACTCGGTTTAATACTTGACAGTCGGATTTTTGCATGTTATAATATATTATTAAATTATAAATTTTTGAGAAAACAGGAGATAACATGATGTTAGTTACAAAGGAAACAATAATCGGCGATGTTCTTAAGGAGGACGTTACCACCGCGAAATTCTTTCTCGAAATAGGAATGCACTGTCTCGGATGCCCCTCTGCTACGGGTGAGTCTATCGAGATGGCATGTGCGGTTCACGGTGTTGACGCAGATGAGCTCGTAGACAAGCTTAACGATCATTTCGCGACCAAATAAGCATGCTTAATAAAAAGCGGTCTTATCCGCTTCCCGAGCTTTCTCCGAGGCTTCTTGAGGTATCAAGGCTCGTAAGACACGGGTCGGTCGTTGCCGATGTCGGTACCGATCATGCCTATCTTCCGATCTATCTGCTTAAGACGGACGTTGCAAGATATGCTGTCGCCACAGACGTTCGCGAGGGACCGCTCGTTCATACGAGAGATAACGCGGAATTTTATAAGGTCACGGATAAAATAAGCATCTACCGTGCGGACGGACTTGATAAGATCGATACCTACGCTCCCGACGATATTATGATCTGCGGAATGGGCGGAGAGCTGATGCTCAGAATAGTTACCGAATGTGACTACGTCTACCGTGACGGAGTACGGCTTCTTCTTCAGCCGATGTCATCCTTTGCGGAGCTAAGATACGGACTTTGCAAAAAGGGCTTCGTTGCGGAGGATGAGACGCTTGTACGGGACGGTCATATGATCTATCAGATCGCGGTATACACATATACCGGTGAAGAGGGCTCGCTTACCCCTGCACAGGCTCTGCTCGGTCCCGTGAACATAAAAAAGGGCGGAGCGCTTTTTAAAGAATACGCCGAGGTTCATTTGAGAAAGCTGAGGCGAAAAATAAGCTCAAAGGGCGGAGCGGGATACGACGTCAGCGAGGACGTAGATCTCGTTTCGGAAATAGAAAAGATACTTGAAGATAAGTAAACGGAGGTCGGTATATGCATACTCTGCAGCAGATGTATTCATATCTTGATAGACTCATTCCGGGAGAACTCTCCTGTGAGTGGGATAACGATGGACTTATGGTCTGTCCCGACAAGCATGCCGAGGTAAAAAAAGTGCTTCTTACGCTTGACGTTACCGCCAAAGCGATCGAATACGCAGTAGACGAGGGCTTTGATACGATAGTATCACATCATCCGCTTATATTCAAACCGCTTAAAAATCTCAGCGGTGACGATCCCGTATCTGCAAGAGTTATGACTCTCGTCAAAAATGGGATAAGCGTTCTTTCATTTCATACAAGACTCGATGCTCTTGACGGAGGAGTGAATGACAGTCTTGCCGAGCTGCTCGGACTTGAGGATGTCGAGATGCTTCCCGGAGATCCCGATATGATCGGACGGATAGGAAGCCTTGATTATCCTTGCGATTTTTCCGAGTTTGTAAATAAGGTCAAGGACGAACTCGGATCACCTTTCGTTAACGTTATAGATGCTCAGCTCGACGTGTCGAGAGTGGCACTCTGCGCAGGAGACGGTAAGGATCTTCTTAAAGCCGCTTTTGAGGCGGGCGCCGATACTTATCTTACGGGAACGCTTTCCTATAACGCTATGGTGGATGCCGCGGAGCTTCCGATGAACATAATCGAGGCGGGACATTTCCATACCGAAAATCACGTTCTTTATATGCTCGCCGATCTTATCGAGGAGCTTGACTCCGATATTGAGACCGAAATTTACGAAAGTAATCCGATAAGCAGTATATAAACCACAAAATAATTTGCCAAAAGAAAAAAAGTGACATAGTCTGTAATAAGGACTGATATACGGAGGTTAATTTTGATAATCCAACTTGAAGAATCACTGCAAAGACTTCGCGCAATGAAGGAGGATATGAAGGATCTTTCTCAGGCGCTCAGAATATCCGAGCTTGAAAAGACGGTAGAGGAGCTTGAAAAGAAGACCTATGAGGAGGGCTTCTGGAACGATCAGGCGAATTCGGGAAAGATACTTCAGAAGCTTAAGCAGTCAAAGGACACCGTTGATAAGTTCAATTCTCTTAATGCCAAGATCGACGATACTATGTCCCTTGCTGAGCTTGCCATAGAGGAGGACGACGAGTCCTTTACCGATGAGGTAGTTTCCGAGACCGATAAGATAGCCGAGGAGATAGAGACCGAGCGTATATCAGCGCTCCTTTCGGGTGAGTACGATGCAAATAACGCGATACTCTCCTTCCATCCCGGTGCGGGCGGAACAGAGGCTCAGGACTGGGCTCTTATGCTCTACAGAATGTACACACGTTGGGGTGAGAAGCACGGCTATAACGTTAAGCTTATCGATATGCTCGACGGGGAAGCGGCAGGTATAAAGAGCGCTACGATCATGATAGAGGGTCTTAACGCTTACGGATATCTCAAGAGCGAGAACGGAGTTCACAGACTCGTGCGCGTGTCCCCCTTTGACGCATCGGGAAGAAGACAGACCTCCTTTGCCTCGGTCGAGGTAATGCCCGAGTTTACGGATGACGGTACTATCGAGATCCGCGATGAGGATATCGAGGTCACGGCCCACCGTTCAAGCGGTGCGGGAGGACAGCACGTAAATAAGACCGACAGTGCTATAAGAATACTGCATATTCCTACGGGTATCGTTGTCGGATGTCAGACCGAGCGAAGCCAGCTCCAGAACAAAGAGACCGCTATGAAGATGCTCCGCAGTAAGCTTATGGAGATAAAGGAAAGAGAGCATCTTGAGCGTATAGAGGATATTCAGGGTAATAAAACAAATATCGAGTGGGGAGCACAGATCAGATCCTACGTCTTTATGCCGTATACACTCGCAAAGGATACCCGTACCGGATTCGAAAGCGGAAATATACAGGCCGTAATGGACGGCGATATAGACGGATTCATCAACGCATATCTCAAAATGAACGCAAAGCAATAAATAAAATAAACATATATACGAAAGGTGAAAAACAATGAAAAATCCCATCGAAAAATCCAAATTCACAATAGGTCTCATACTTCTTATCCAGTCGCTTTCCTTCCTTGTCGTATCGATAGCGCAGTTCAAAAAACGCAAGAGCCTTGCCGGTGCTTTCCTTGCACTTTCCGCTATTGAAGGAATACTCGGAACTATACTCGTTGTCAAGAGCGCATCTGTTGAAAACGACCGTCTTACCGTTCTTGACTCGCTCTGCGACGATTATATGGAATTTGAAGGTCTTGATAAAGAATTCGACGTTCCCGTTACCGAAGAGGTTGACGAGGAAGAATTTCCTTTCTGAGAGGAAAAAGCTAAATGATCTCTCCCGCATTTAAACACCCTTGCCGTTGCAAAGCCGCCTCTGCTTTGTCCTTTCTCATCGCGCTTTCTTTGCTGATCGGTATGCTTCTTACATCGTGTGGCTCTCCCGAAAATAAGACTGACGGTAAGCAAGGCGATGAAGAGAGCCTTGCCGTTACTAAGGAAAATGCGGGAAAGATTCTTGTGGATTCGCTTAAAGCTTTGATAAATTCTCCGTCTTTTTCCGGAAAAGCGGTCATGACGTATAAGGAAAGCAGCAGATCGGTTTCTCAGCCGATGGTCTTTTCTGTCGAGAAAAAATCGGACGGCGAATATAAAATGCTCGTTAAGGATATCTATAACGAAAAGTTTCCGGATGAGTATTACGGATATTATTATGACGGAAAGCAGGCATACTGCTACGGCGAGTGGTACGGATTTTCATATGCCTTTTCGGATGAGGCGTTCACTCCGTACCTAATAATCAGAAGGATACTTACGGGCGCAGGGATAGATTCGTTCGAGCATACCGCGTCAACATTTGCAAAGCTTTGTGATATAAGCGAAAAGAACGGAAATTATATTCTGAATGTAAAAACGTCAAGCTATCTCGAAATAATGAAGATCCTCGAAAGCGATGCGGTTTTTGACGATCGCATAAACAGTGAGATCAGCGGTGACTATGAAAAATACGATTCGGTCCTGACATTTACCGTGAATAAAAGTGGAGTGCTTGTCGGAATGTATCTGAGCTCCGACTACGATGATACGGATATGGGAGAGAGGGGAAGTCAGACCTTTGACGTTTCCTTTACCGATATCGGTAAAAAGGTGTCTGTTACCGCTCCCGAATGGATCTCGGACGTAGGGTATGACGAAAAGTCCTCGTTTACGCAGATCCTTGACGGCGTGGCGTACGAATATTCGTATGACGATAACGCTCTTTGTTTTATGGGAGCGAGTTATGCGGAAAATTACGGATATCCCGCACTTAACGGGAAGGTAAAAGCGTACACCGTACTTGATGATATACTCGGTATTGAGGTGAAGTATATTCTCTCCGAGGGGGATATCATAATAAAAAATCTCGTCGTTCCGGAAAATGCGTCATTTCCCGAGTCGGATGAATACGTCTATTCTCTCGAAAATACGAGACTCTATTTTAAAGGCGAATATGACGGCTTTGTTCCGAGCGTGATAAATCATTACCTTGAGGGTGAATGGTCGTATAAGGACGGTATCCCAACTCCCAACGTTTCGGATGCGGACAGTATCGAGGGAGAGGATCTCAGCAGTAATTTCGTTGGTCTTTGGGAATCTACCGTAGATCTTACCGAGCGTGTCGAGATGTCTCTTAACGATGAAGGATCTTCCTTATTCGATTTCGACGGTCTCACGCTTACCGTGCGTATGCTTTTCGGTAGCGATAATACTTATAAGGTGACGATTTCCGAGAATTCGTCGAAAATTTTTGCGGATAACTTCAAAAAAGGATTTAGCGAGGCGCTTCCGAAATATTACGCCAAGCTGGCATCCGAAATGGGATACGAGAGCCTCGATGACCTTCTTGCCGAAATGGATCTCACGCTTAAGGAGCTTGTAAATGATGCGGTCGCTGAGTTCGACGTTGAAGGGCTCATTGACGATATGTTTCATCATAAAGGAGGTGCATTTCTCGCTAAGGGCGGAAGGCTCTATACGTCTACCGATGCGGACGATGATATAAACAAGCGTTATTACGAGGAATACGTGATGAGCGAGGATAATAAGACCTTTTCTCTGATCTCGGCAAGCGAGGCGCTCTTTGACCCCGCGGATGATTCCAAGGATCTTCTTTATCCGATCGAATTTGTAAAGATCGAATCCTGATACATAAAAATACGGCAGATATCAAAAAAACGATATCTGCCGTAAGCTTTTATTTAAGATTTGATGCGTAACGCTTGATAGCGGCAAAGGATTCGTCGCTGATAGCGTGCTCTATCTTGCAGGCGTCCTCTGATGCCGTTTCCTCGTCAACTCCGATATAACAGAGGAATCTTGTCAAAAGCGTGTGTCGCTCGTATATTTTTTCGGCTACCTCTTTTCCCGCTTCGGTCAGAAGGATGAAGCCGTCCTTGTCTACCGTTATATATCCGCCGTTTTTTAAAAGACCTACGGCACGGCTGACGCTCGGCTTTGAGTATCCGAGATGCTCGCTTATATCAATAGAACGTACGCTTGAGTTTTTACTGTAAAGAACGTGTATCGCTTCAAGATACATCTCGCCTGATTCCTGTAAATGCATCGCACAACACTCCTTTTGGCTTGTTTTGTAAGTAATTCGGTGCTTTTTTCAGTATATGGTATCATTATAGCACCAAATTGTTAATTTTTCAATCCTTTTACGGAAAAATAAAAGCATCTACGGAAAAACGACCGTAAATGCTTTTGTATGATCTTAGATAAGAGATCAAAGAGCGGAAACTATAGCTTCTGTGTCCTTTGCGATGACGAGCTCCTCGTTGGTGGGAATGAGGTAAACGTCGACCTTGGAGTTTTCTGTCGAGAGCTTTACTATGTTGGACTGACGGAGAATCTTTGCATTGAGCTCCTTGTTGATCTCGATTCCGAAGAATTCCATGTCCTCACATACCTTTTCACGGAGTCTGGGATTGTTCTCGCCAAGACCTGCGGTGAATACGATAGCGTCGAGTCCGCCCATAGCTGCGGTGTAGGATCCGATGTACTTCTTGATCTGGTAGAAGAGAACGCTCGTAGCGAGCTCAGCGCGCTCGTAAAGAGGATCGGAGGGTCCGTTTTCGACCGCACTTTCAAGGTCACGGGAGTCGGACTTTCCGGTAAGACCGAGGAAACCGCACTTCTTGTTCATATAGCTTGCAACCTCGTCGGTGCTCCAGCCCTTCTTGTCCATCATATAAGGAACGATAGCGGGGTCGATGGATCCGCAACGGGTTCCCATCTCAACACCCTCAAGCGGAGTGAAGCCCATGGATGTATCGATGACCTTGCCGCCGCGAACTGCGGAGATCGAGGATCCGTTTCCGATGTGGCAGGTGATCACCTTGGTGTCACCGGTAACACCCTTCTTTGCCAGGATCTCGTTCATGATTCCCGAAACGAAGCGGTGAGAGGTTCCGTGTGCGCCGTAACGGCGGATCTTGTAATCCTCGTACATGTCGTAGGAAAGAGGATACATATAAGCCTTCTGAGGCATAGTCTGATGGAAAGCGGTGTCAAATACGAGTACCTGCTTTACGTCGGGCATAACCGCGGTACAGCCCTCAATACCCATAAGGTGAGCGGGAGTGTGAAGGGGCGCGAAGTCATGGCAGAGTCTGAGCTTTTCGATTACCTCGGGGGTAACGAGACAGCTCTCAAAGAAGTAGGGACCGCCGTGGACTACACGGTGACCGATAGCTTCTATCTCGGAAATGTCCTTGATGCATCCGAGCTTTTCGTCGCAAAGAGTGTCAACGACGATCTTCATAGCAACCGAGTGATTGGGCATTTCGTATTCCTTGGAATACTTCTCGCCGTTTATCTTGTGCTCGATAAGGCTTCCATCGGAGCCGATCCTTTCACAGATACCTTTACATTTTACGTCTTCCGTAACGGTGTCGATGAGCTGATACTTGAGCGAGGAGCTTCCCGCGTTTACAACGAGTACGTTCATTTTTTTCTCCTATGTTTGACAAATATAAAATTTTGTGGTAATATCTTATCGGAGGGCACTTGGCTCCGGTAAAGCTACACAATTATTGTAATTATATAACATGTAGAACGAAATTTCAAGTGGATATGAGCGAAAACATGTCCAAATATCAAAAAATTTACAAAAGTGGGAAAAAACTATGATAAACGTGGGTGTCATTTGTGAATTTAACCCGTTTCATAACGGTCATAAGATACTGTTTGACAGGATCAGAGCGCATTTTGCTCCCGAGCAGGTCTGTATAGTATGTATAATGAGCGGAAATTACGTTCAAAGAGGCTCTGTGGCACTCTTTTCAAAATATAAACGTGCGGAGATCGCGGTCGATGTAGGCGCCGATCTCGTTCTCGAGCTTCCTTTCCCTTGGTCGGCATCCTACGCACAGTCATTTGCGAGTGCGGGAGTGTATATAGCAGATGGTCTTAAGGTCATTGACTACCTCGCATTCGGAAGCGAATCGTTTGATAGTGAGTATATATCCGAGTGTGCGCGTCTTCTTGTATCTGATGAATTTGAAAACGCGCTTTCCGAAAAGGTAAAGCAGGAAAAAAACAGCGCATGTAGGTACGCGACCCTTCGCGAGGAGACCTTTTTCGAGCTTTTCTCAAAAAAGCTTCCGACAAGACCCAACGAGATTCTCGCACTTGAATATCATGCTGCTATCGACCGTCTGGGAAGCTCTGTGAAGCCTCTGCTCATACGCAGAGATACCGATTTTTCGGCAAGTGAGAGCAGAAGGCTGATCGCCTCGGACGATACGGAGCGTTTTCTTGAAATGATACCCGTCGAGGTCGGAGAAAAGACTCTTGATGCAAGCAGATTTGCGCAAAATCTTCCCGATGCCGCTCTCATACTTTTTCTTGCTTTTGCGGATCCCGAGACTCTTGCCGAATCTCCCGAAATGAGCTTTGATCTTGCTTCACGTCTCGTAAATGCCGCGAAAAACGGAAAATATACGAGATTGCAGGACCTTCTCAGCGCGGTGTCTACCAAAAAATATACCGATTCGCGTATTCGCAGAGCGATTAATTTTTCCTATCTTTCCGTAAGGCGGAGCGATATTGAGACTATGCCCGAATATACCTCGGTGCTTGCCTTTTCCGATGTCGGACGCTCACTTATGAGATCGGTATCGAAAAAAGCCGAAATAACCGTCCTTTCGACGAAATCGGCTCACAATAAGCTTTCCGATAAGGTTGCGGTGCAGTATGAGATATCTCAAAGAGCCGACAGAGCCTTTTCGTTTTGCGGAAGACTTTCGGATTCGGAAGGGAACAAGCCTTACGCAAAATCTTGAAATATTTACAATATACCCTTGAATAAAAGAAAAAAATGTGGTATTATATAAAAAATGTTGAAATTTTAATCTGACGGAGGATAAATAAATGGCAAACGAGATCACCGTTGAGGGAAAATACCTCACCTATAAAAACAAGCCGCTCGTAAGAGAAAACAACTTTATATGCTACGGAGATATGAGAGATAAATACGTTCTCTTTCTCATGCTCCTCGGAAGCAAGAAGATCGATACCGCTGACCCTAACATCAAGCTTGAGATCCCCGAGAATATCGTGGGACAGATACTCAGCACGGACACCTCTAAGCCGACGTCTGAGAGAATGGTAGAGCAGTTTACCAAAAAGACTCTTTACGAGGCTCTTGACTTCGGTATGATCAGACTTGAAAGACATAATAAGAGATAAATGGACCCCGATATGCTGAAAAAGCCGTTCTTGCCACTGCTTCTCGTCCTTGCGCTTTTATTGCTGCTTGCCTCGTGCGAGTCTTTTTCGGATGATGAGCGTGTGTGGATAAGTGATTCGAAGGATCATTTGTCCGAGGGAAATGATGATACCGATACAGACATTCGGGGTGATATGACCGATGAGTCTGAAATCACCGATCCTGTTCTCAACACGTCGAGTAAGAGGATACATCTCTTTCCCGATTGCTCTCACGTTTCATCCATTAAAGAGGAAAATAAAAAGAAGATTGACCCCTCGGAGATAGATGCTTATCTTGATCAAGGATACGAAATTTGTAAAAGTTGCAGTAAAAGGGATACAAAAACGTCCGAATAAGGAAGACAATGTCCCAAAAATCAAAAATATTTCGATTTTTTTTGAAAAAACACTTGCAATTTCCGAATATTATGTTATAATATAGTACAGTAAGATTATCGGTGGTTGGAAGAGTGTGAAAGCACTCTTCCGATTTTTATGAATACGGAGGTATCAGTTCTTTGGCAAGAAATGAAAACAAAACGGCTGTCAGGGTCCGCGAGATCCTTGAAGAACCGATAAACGCTCTCGGATACGACGTCTGGGACGTCGAGTTTGTAAAAGAGGGATCAGAGTGGTTCCTCAGAATAACGATCGATAGCGAGGACGGAATAGATATCGATGACTGTGAAAAGGTACACAGAGCTATCGACCCGATCCTTGACGATGCGGATCCGATCGAAAGCGCATATCATCTCGAGGTCTCTTCACCCGGACTTGAGAGAAATATTCGCACAAGAGAGCATTTTTTAATGATGGTTGGCGAAAAGGTGCTTGTAAAGCTTTTTGCGCCGAAACACGGAGCAAAGCAGTTTGAAGGTATACTTGATACCGACGAGAATGCGGATAAGATATTCATAAGCGTCGGAGATGCGCGCTATGAATTCGATCGCTCGGATATATCCAGAGCAAATACGGTATTTGATTTTGATTAACGTAAACTAATATTCTTAAATATAACTAACGAAAGGTACGGTTCTAAAAATGAACGCAGAGTTTTTTAAGGCTCTTGAAATACTTGAGGCTGAAAAGGGTATTCCCAAGGAGTATATGATCGAAAAGGTCGAGGTCGCTCTCATAAGCGCGTATAAGCGTGAGCAGGGAGGAAACAGTAACGTCCGTATAGTGATAGATCCCGTAAAGAAGGACGTAAAGGTCTATCAGGTACGTGAGGTCGTTGAGAACGATTTTGAAGAATATGATGAGCTTCTTCATATCCGTCTTGACGAGGCAAAGAGTCTCAGCAAAAGACACACCCTCGGCGGAGTTGTAGAGACCGAGCTCAAGGTCAAGAATTTTAGACGTCTTTCCGCTCAGACCGCAAAGCAGGTAATAATCCAGGCAATCAGAGAAGCTGAGCGCGGAATGATAATAAAGGAATATGAGGACAAGAGGGAAGCGATCATCACGGCAGTGGTCCAGAGAGTCGATCCTCAGAACGGCAACGTTCTCGTTGATACCGGAACGAGCATCGCAACTCTTCTTAAGAGCGAGCAGATCCCCGGTGAGAATTTCGCTGTCGGCGATCACGTAAAGGTGTTCGTTACCGAGGTGAGCAAGGATTCTCAGAGAGGTCCTATCGTAACTCTTTCGAGAACTCATTCCCATATGGTCAAGAGAATGTTCGAAAACGACGTTCCCGAGATCAGCGACGGAACCGTGGTTATCAAGGCTATTACCCGTGAAGCGGGGTCGAGAGTAAAAATGGCTGTTGCCTCCAACGATGAGGCGGTAGATCCCGTAGGCGCATGTATCGGTCCTCACGGATCGAGAATTCGCGGAATACTCAGTGAGCTTCGCGGAGAAAAGATAGATATAGTAAGATACAGCGAAAAGCCCGAGGAGTTTATTGCGAACGCACTTTCTCCCGCAAACGTAAAGGAAGTCGTTATTGAGAGCGAAAAGGTTTGCTACGTTATTGTGGATAGCGATCAGCTTTCGCTTGCAATCGGTAAGGCAGGACAGAATGCCCGTCTTGCTGCAAGACTTACGGGATTTAAGATCGATATAAGGGCTGAGTGATCTGTCCTTAAACGGAGTATGATTTATGCCGATCAAGGAAAAAAAGATACCGAACAGAAAATGTCTCGGATGTATGGAATCCTTTCCCAAAAAGGAGCTTATAAGACTCGTAAGATCTCCGGAAGGAGAGCTTTCTCTCGATTTTACGGGAAAGAAATCGGGAAGAGGAGCATATATTTGCCATAACAAGACCTGCTTTTTAAAGGCGAGAAAGGCGAAACGCTTTGAAAAAAATCTCGAATGCGAGATCCCCGAGGATGTATATGCCAGCCTTGAGGCGGAGCTTGAAAATACTTAATGGATAGTTATATCACAAGAATACTCGGTCTCGCACGGCGTGCGGGATATCTCGTGACGGGTACGGCGCTTGTAAGGGACTCTGTGAGAGGAAAACGAAAGCCGCTTCTCGTTATGATAGCGTCGGATGCGTCGGACAATACCGTAAAGCGGATCAGCGATTCGTGCGCGTATTATAAGACGACCCTCGCAAGACTTGACGTCACGGGGGATGAACTTGCCGCGATCCTCGGAAAGGAATCAAGCGTTATGTGTGTGGCGCTTTTTGATGAGGGCATGTCGGCGGCTATAACAGGAAAACTTGACAAAACAATGTTTATCAGAGCGGATAACGGAGAATCCGTAGGAGGTAGAGCATAATGGGAACTTGTAAAATCAGCGTTCTTGCAAAGGATCTCGGAATTAAGAATAAGGAGCTGCTTGAGGTACTTGCCTCAAACGGAATAACGGGTAAGACCCATTCTTCGCCCCTTAGCGAGACCGAATTTGAATTTGTAATAGAATACTATACGAAAAATAATCAGATCACAAATATCAATGATTATCTTAACGGTGTCACTAAGATCGAGATAGAGAGACCCGAGGATAAGGAGAAGGCAGATAAGGCTGCGAGCACCGAAAAGAAGAGTGATCCTCGCGTAGAGCCTGCTGTTGAGGAAAAAAATAAGGCTCCCGAGAAAAAGGCTCCCGAAAAGAAAGAGGCGGCGCCTTCTGCGCCCGTTAAGAAGCCGACTCCCAAGCCGGTGCCCGAAAAGAAGGATCGCTTTGCCAATCCTCTCGCTCCCACGCAGAATAATCAAAAGCAGATAAAGAAGGAAAAAGAAAAGAAGGCAGAGACTCCCGCAAATATCGTAAGACCCACTCCGGGTGCTAACGATGTTAAGGATGCGTCTCCCGTTACAGTTATCCGTACAGACGAAAACTCCGGTCGCCGTGCGGGTACCAAGGTTATCGATACGCGTGCAAGCAGTGTTGATCTTTCCAAATACGATACTAAGCTTGAGCGCTATGAAAGTGAAGATAAGTCGGCTCATTCCTCCTCGCAGAGACAGAAGTTCGGTAAGAAACAGACTCCTCAGGTGCAGGGAAATGATGGTCGAGTAAGCAAGCATGTTCAGTCCGCAAAGAATCAGAAGAAGCAGGAAAAGCTGCCTCCCGTTAAGCAGCAGGTCTCCATCACAGTTCCCGACGAGATCACTGTAGGTGAGCTTGCCTCCAGACTCAAGGTGACAGCGGCCGAGGTAATAAAGAAGCTTTTCGGACTCGGAATCATGGCTACCGTTAACCAGACGGTCGATTACGATACCGCAGAATACGTAGGAACCGAGCTTGGTGCTGTCGTAACCAAGGAAAAAGTCGTGACTATCGAGGAAAAGCTATTTGATGACAGCGAGGATAGTGAGGATAACCTCATCGAGCGTGCTCCCGTCGTAGTTGTAATGGGTCACGTCGACCACGGTAAGACCTCCATCCTTGACCGTATAAGAAACGCTCACGTCACCGCGGGCGAGGCAGGTGGAATTACTCAGCATATCGGTGCTTATAAGACTAATATAAACGGCAAGGATATAACCTTCCTCGATACCCCCGGACACGAGGCGTTTACCTCTATGAGACTCAGAGGCGCGATGGTTACCGATATCGCGGTACTCGTAGTTGCGGCCGATGACGGAATAATGCCACAGACTATTGAGGCTATAAGCCACGCTAAGGCTGCGGGCGTTGATATCATCGTTGCCATAAATAAGATGGATAAGCCGACTGCTAATCCCGAACAGATCAAGCAGAGCCTTACCCAATACGAGATAATTCCCGAGGAGTGGGGCGGAGATACTATATGCGTCCCCGTTTCGGCACTTACCGGAATGGGTATAGACGATCTTCTCGAGTCCATCCTTCTTGTAGCAGAGGTGAAGGGACTCAGAGCTAACCCGAACAGAGCAGCGAAGGGAACTATTATCGAGGCACGCCTTGATAAAGGAAGAGGTCCCGTTGCAACCGTTCTCGTTCAGAACGGAACTCTTAATCACGGAGATACAGTTATCGCGGGAACCGCGGTCGGGCGTGTCCGTGCAATGACCGATGATAAGGGTAGAAGCGTTAAGGTCGCAGGTCCCTCGGATTCGGTCGAGATCGTAGGTCTTGACGAGGTTCCTTCCTCCGGTGATGAATTCAATGCGGTCAAGGACGAGCGTATGGCGCGTGAGCTTGCCGAGCAGAGAAAGAATAAGAGCAAGGAAGAGCAGTTCAAGGCGGCCTCCAAGGTCAGCCTCGACGATCTGTTCGCGCAGATCTCTGAAGGAACCAAGGAACTCAATATCGTTGTAAAAGCAGACGTTGGCGGATCGGCAGAGGCGGTAAAGGCATCGCTTCTTAAGCTCACCAACGAAGAGGTCAAGGTTAGAGTTATCCATAGCGGCGTCGGCGGAATCACCGAGAGCGACGTTATGTTTGCGGCAGCTTCCAACGCTATCATCGTAGGCTTCAACGTACGTCCCGATAAGGGCGCTATCGATAGCGCGGAAAGACAGAAGGTCGATATCCGTACCTACAGAATAATCTACGACTGTATAAACGAGATCGAGGCTGCTATGAAGGGTATGCTTGCTCCTAAATTCAAGGAAGAGCTTCTCGGACATATCGAGGTCAGACAGACTATCCACGTTCCCGGAGCGGGTACTATTGCAGGATCCTACGTTCAGGACGGTAAGGTTGCAAGAAACGCGCAGATCCGCGTAGTCCGTGACGGTGTGGTCATCTTTGAGGATAAGATCTCCTCGCTCCGCCGTTTCAAGGACGATGTCAAGGAGGTCGCACAGGGATACGAGTGCGGTATCGGTCTTGAGAAGTTCAACGATATCAAGATAGGCGATATTCTCGAGGCGTTTGAGATAGTAGAAGTTAAACAGTAATCTTGAAAAACCGCTGTGTCGGAGCTTAAAATAAGCCTCGCTACGGCGGTTTTGAGTTAAAAGGAAAATAAAATGTCAGAATGTAAATTTTTACCGCGTATGGGAGATTCATTTCTCCCCGTAACTCGTGATGAGTGTACGCTTCTCGGATGGGATGTGCCCGATTTTGTTTACGTTACGGGCGACGCGTACGTCGATCATCCTTCGTTCGGAACGGCTATAATCTCTCGCGTGCTTGAGAACGCAGGATTCAGAATAGCGATCCTTTCGCAGCCCGACTATAAGAGCTGCGAGGATTTTAAGCGATTTGGCAGACCAAGGCTCGGATTTCTCGTAAGTGCGGGAAATATCGACTCTATGGTGGCACACTATACCGCCGCAAAAAAGAAGCGCTCGTACGATTATTACTCGCCCGGCGGTAGGATAGGTCTCAGACCTGATAGAGCGACTATCGTTTATTCTAACCGCATAAGAGAGGCTTACGGAGACGTTCCGATCATTCTCGGCGGACTTGAGGCATCGCTTCGTCGCTTTTCTCATTACGATTACTGGGAAAATCGGATAAGACGCTCGGTTCTTGTCGATTCTCGCGCCGATATCCTTACTTACGGAATGGGCGAGAATATACTTGTACGTATAGCCAAGCTTCTCGATAAAGGCGTTCCGATAAAAAAGATACGCGACGTAAGAGGAACTGTATATCTCGCAAGACCGGGAGATGCGCTGCATTTTGAATCGGTCGAATGTCCTTCCTTTGAAGAGATCAAGAATGATAAAAAGGCTTACGCGAGGGCGTTCGGTATTCAGTATATGGAGCAGGACGCGATAAGGGGACGTGCGGTAGTAGAATCTTACGGAGATAAGATACTCGTGCAGAACCCTCCGATGCCTCCGCTTGAAAGGGAAGAGCTTGATAAGGTGTATTCTCTTCCGTATACGAGGAAATGGCATCCCATGTATCAAAAGGACGGAGGAGTTCCCGGGATACAGGAGGTTGAGTTCTCCATAACGCACAATAGGGGATGCTTCGGAGCGTGTAATTTCTGCGCGCTTGCCTTCCATCAAGGACGAAGCGTTCGCTCGAGAAGCATGGAAAGCGTAGTGGCAGAAGCGAAGCTCATCACAGAAATGCCCGGATTTAAGGGATATATTCACGATGTCGGAGGCCCTACCGCAAACTTCAGATATCCCGCGTGCGATAAGCAGCTAAAGGACGGAGTGTGCGCACAAAGAAAGTGCCTTACGCCTACGCCGTGTAAAAATCTGAAGGTTGACCATAGCGAGTATACAGAGCTTCTTTCGCAGATCGAAAGTCTTCCCAAGGTGAAAAAGGTCTTCGTTAGATCGGGGATACGATTTGATTATCTCGTTTACGATAAGGATGAGACATTTTTCAAAAAGCTTGTCAGAGATCACGTCAGCGGACAGCTGAAGGTGGCGCCCGAGCACTGCAGTGACCACGTTTTAAAATGTATGGGTAAGCCGTCCATCGAGGTTTACGATAGATTCAAAAAACGCTTTTTCGAAATAACCAAGGAGTTCGGAAAGGAGCAGTACCTTGTTCCGTACCTTATGTCGAGCCATCCGGGAAGCCGTCTTTCCGACGCTGTCGAGCTTGCCGAATACTTAAAGCGTACGGGATGCTCTCCCGAGCAGGTTCAGGATTATTATCCTACCCCGGGAACTGCGTCTACCGTTATGTTCTATACGGGAATTGATCCGCTTACAATGAAAGAGGTCTACTGCGAGTCCGACTATCATAGCAAAATGATGCAGAGAGCACTGCTCCAATATAACCGTCCCGAGAACGCAGATATAGTGCGCGAGGCACTGATAAAATGCGGAAGGGAAGATCTCATAGGAAGCACACCAAACTGCCTCGTGCGCGCAAAATATGCGCCTAAAGGCGACCCGAAGCGCTATGATCAGCCAAAGAGCAAAAAAGGTAACCAAAAACGAGCTTCTGCCTCCACAAATCGCCAAAATCATCCGAACGGTGCAAAAAAAGGTGCTCGAACAGACAAGAAGAAATAAAAACAAGACTCTCTGTTGTGTGGGACAGAGAGTCTTTGGTTTTACAAGCGATATCAATCAAATTTAACCGAATATATATCGGCATCTCTCATTTCTATCTCCATAACTACCTTCTTTCCTGCTAATGAAGATAGCTTTTTGTCAAAATCAACTATGCGGTCGCACGAATCTCCAAAGATCTCTTCACTCTTTACAACGGTTCCGTCTTCTGCGGTAAGAGTTATACGAACATAACCTCTTGCCGAAGTCGAAAAGTTTATTGAGATACCCTCGCCGCCGAACACGAACTGCTTGGTCGTGATTTTAGCGCCGCTATACGGAGCGTTCAGCGAAACAAAGCCGTCCTTGCGAATCGTGTAGCGCATGAGCTGGGCAGGATTCTTTTCGCTCCAAACGCCTATCATGGAATAAAGTGAGATTTCGCTCTCGGTTCCATGCTTTCCTGCAGTTTCAACAAGTGTTCCGTTTGCGGGATAGCAGTCGCCGTATATCCAGTTGTCCGAATATTCGGGTCCCGGTCTCATAAACGCCTCGTCATAGCGAGTCCACTTTTCGCCGTCTCTGGAGAACATGAACACACAGTCTGTGATAGTTGTACCGTATCTTTTAACGAGAAGATATCTTTTCAGACGTGCCTCAGCGCCGCAAAGTCTGCTGTAATTACGAGACCATTCTCCGCGGTCATAATATCTTGTGGGAAATCCGACATAGATTTGAGAAGCACGCTGATACTGCGAAATACAGTTGGTATAAAGAGGGTAATCCTCTTTTCCCATAAAGTCGAGCTGCACCGGATCACTCCAAGTACGGAAATCACTGGAGTACATATACCGAACATCTCTTGTAGCCTTTTCCTTGTCTTCATCTCCGTGAAAATCGCGGATATAGCAAATATAAGTTTCCGACTCTGCGTCCCATATTACCGTATTGAGCGAGTCAAACCATCCCTTGTCGGTCATACACCAGCCCTTTTTAAAGTGTATGGCATCTGCCGAGGTATAGCACCAGAGCTCCTGTCCGCTTCCGTTTGCCTTGTCACGTCTGACAAGACCCTTGTATAACTCCTCAGCAGGGCAGTTGGGATTTTCATCCCTGAAAACGAAAAAGCCGTCATTAACCGCATCGGATGTGCGTCCGTCTATGATAATATTCGTCTTTTGTCCGTCCCAAGTAGCTATATCCAGTTCGGGCTTTTCCCAAACTATACCGTCACGGCTTTCTGCGTAGCAAACATTGATGGGAGTTGAGCGTACACCGCCTGAGAAGCTCAAATTCCAACCGAGATAATACATTCTTAAAAGCCCGTCCGGCTCTTGTACAATGCAGTGATAATCGGTAGCATTTCCTTCCCAAGGAAGATCGTGTGTAATGGCAACACCTGCCTCGGTCGGCTGGTGAAGCACATGGGTAGCTGTGGTATTTTCGGTATCAAGGAGATAATCGTCCCAAAAGACCTCTCTTTTTCCTGTGAGCTGTAAAACTATAGGTTCAGCCTCGTCTTTTTCACCGTCGGACGGATCCTTTGAATCGCTTTTTTTGTCCGTTGCTGTCGAGCCTCCTTGGGCGGTGCACGCAACCATAGCTTGCATTAACATTACAAGCGCGAGAGCAAAATACAGTATACGTAAAAAATGTTTCATGCTTTTATTTTCCTCCTGATCCTATGGGTTGATTTAAGCTTTTTTCTTCTTGATAACGATAACTGCAACTACTGCAATAACTGCGACCGCAGCTACGATAGCTATAACTATCGGAACTATCTTGACAGCATCCTTGTTACTTTCGTCGTTCTCGTTCTTTTGGTTGTCGGTATTCTCTGTCTGCGTATCGTCGGTAGTATCATTACCTGTATTTTCAGCGGGTTGCTCACCGGGAGTCTCCTCTACGAGCTTGTAAGAGAAATCAACTGCTTCGCCGTTGATCTTAACATTCCTGAATTCGGTCGCTACCGATCCGCGAAGAACGATCTGCTCGCCGATTGCATCATAACTGAACGGCATGTTTTTGTCGCATTTTATTCCGTTGATATATCCCTGACACTTGCCGTCTCCAAACTCGAATTTAAAGGTGAGCTCAGTCAGCTCATTGGGATTTTCAACATACATATCGAAGTCATTTGCACTGTCCTGACGGTCGGCAGACCACTGACCTTTATTCATATTGGTGATCGCTATGCAGGGATATTCGTGAAACCAAATGTAAAGACTGTCGGTAGTAGCCGCCTCAATTGCCGCAGCATCGAGCTCGGTCACATTTTCAAATCCCGTTCCCTGGAGATAGACGGCCGGGTGTCCACCGGCTAGAATGGAAGCCATATCTATGGTAAATTCAATGGATCCGAGCTTTGCGGTCTTTTCAAGAACAAGGATTCCGAAGGGACTAAATGACATTACACCGCTTCCGTCGTCAATCACTTCCCATTCGCCTGTAGAATGAGTTACTCCGGACATAACATATTCATCGGCCAATGATACCGTGCATATGGAAAGTACAAATGTGAGTATAAGCACAAGGGTTATTAGTTTTTTCATTTTGATATCCTCCTAAAAATATCTGTTTTAAAATATTTATGGCATATTTAAGGCAAAAGACCTGCCGATAAATGCGACAAGTCTTTCATAAATCGCCCGAATTTAAGGTTAAAACTGATCTTTTTACTTACTTGGCGATCTTCTTCTTTGCAATAGTGAGAACTGCGCCTGCAGCGAGAGTTGCGAAAGATACAACTGCGATTGCAATAACGGTTGCGTCGCCTGTCTCTGCGTTATCGTCTACTACGGGTGCCTTGAAGAGGTAGTCCTCTCCGTTTATCTTGACATCTGTGAACTGAGTTCCGGTCGCACCGTAAAGAGTTACCTGGTTTCCCGTTGCGCTATAGCTGATCGGCATACTCTTGTCGCACTTTTTGCCTGCGATGTAAGCCTGGCAGGATCCGTTTCCGAACTCAAATTTGAATGTGATCTCTGTGAGCTCCTTGGGATTCTCTACATACATATCGAAGTCGTTAGCGCTGTTCTGATAGCTTGCATCGTATTTGCCCGCCTGCATATCAACAAGCGCGAGGCAGGGATACTGATGGAACCAAATGTAATAGCTATCGGTGGTGACAGCCTCGATCTCGTTGCTCATGGTACCGGTCACGTTTTCAAATCCGGTGCCCTGAAGATAAACGGCAGGCTTTCCACCCGAAAGAATGGTAGCCATATCTACAGTGAACTCGATAGATCCCGCTGTCATGGTAACGTCAAGAAGAAGGATACCTGCGGATGTTGCCTTTACGCCCTTTCCGTCCTCAATAACCTCCCAAGCTCCGGTGGAATGTGTAACTCCCGGAATGTCGCTTGTAGCAAAGCTTGATGTGAACATTGCAAACACAAATGTGAGTACGAGTGCTAAACTGATAATTTTTTTCATTTTAAAACCCTCCTTAAATTTATTTTGAATCAGTTTTGCCGATTGAATTATATCGTATTTTAATTATTATGTCAATAGAAAAAAACAAAAAAGCAAAAATTCATTCATAATTCACAAACAAATAATAAAATAATTGTGCAAATGTCATAATCAGAGAAATGTGACATTTTAAATCAGAATATAAAAACAGCTCCCCGAACAGAGTACGCTCCTCGCCGTTAATGATAAGATTTTGCTTCCACATTACCTTTAGCAGTAGCAGATCCGCCAACACCGATTCTATTTTATCACCCGGGATATTGCAGTCCTTCTCAAGAACAGAACTCTCAAAAACATAATTCTCCGTTTTATGATACAAATAGATCAAAGCATTCATTGTATCCGTATGTGACAGCGCCGCAAAGATCTTTTGCATGTCGTCCTTGTCGTTCAAAAAATGTCCGTATCCCTCTGCCGGCTCTGGAAACACCGAGAAGAAAGGCTCTTTTCCATTAGAAACGATTGTAAATCCGTTATCGTCAAGAATGTAGGATGCGTTTTTCTGATTCTTGATTTCGTTTGGATCGTACTTCTTTTCTATCTCCATACGGCAGTTAAACAAACCGCGCTCGATCTGCCAAGTAATATCACGCGAAACGTTGAAACGCTCTTTTGCCTCGGTGTTATGGATCAATTTCATAATTTTTCCCGAAATATCTGCCATCGTGACAGAATCGTTTCCGAAAAGCTCGTCAAGAGAAACATCCAGCTCGTTCGCAAGAGGAACAAGAAGCGCACCATCGGGGTATGTTTCGCTCGTTTCCCATTTTGATACTGCTTGCGCCGATACGCCAAGCTTTGTGGCAAGCTGCTCTTGTGTCAAATTCTTTTCAAGACGCAATCTTTTAATATTAGCCGATAAACTCATATTACTTACCTCCGATCATTTTGCATCTTCCGTTAAAGCAGTAGTCGTAGGACTGTCTGCCACACATTATCTCAAATGCCAAGCAAATTAGGGACAAAATAATACCGTCTCCATGGCACTCATAAACTCTTATCTCTCCTTCGGAAAGGTGCGCTGTTACCCAATGGCATGCGCCAACGGAACAGAATTCATCGAGGATTTCTGTAATGCGTTCTTCTTTAAGTCCCGTATTACGCGCAACATAGTCCGCTGTGAAGCTTTCGGAGCAGTTTGTAGAATGGACGTAATAAAGAACGGCAAGCGTATCTTCATTCGATAAAAATTTGAATATTTTCACGATTTCTTTTTGTTTGTTCGGATCGCTCATCCACGCAAAGTTAGCCTTGTTCCGCAGCATCATCACGGCTACATTCACATCTTCCGAGCTTGCGGTAAACTCAAAGAACTCATGGAGTGAAATTGCGGAACGGTATCCATGTGACATACCTGTCGGAAAAACGTTTTCTTTATCATAAGCGTCATCATAATATTTGGATATGGTTCCATACATTGAAGGAACAAGAGCTCTTATTGTTTCAAAGGCTTTGAGCACAGACTCACGGCGATCAAGCCCCTCAAACAAAGAGCGGATTTCTTCCGCTGTGCTTTGCTTTTTGTTCTCGGAAAGTCCGAGAAGCGTGTCAGTAGTAACACCGTAATATTTTGCGAGTTCTACAACCATGGGAAGATCGGGTGCCGAGGCACCATTCTCCCATTTGGAAACCGTTTTATTTGAAATAGATAGGCTTTGTGCCACATCTTCTTGTGTTACTCCCTTTGAATTGCGGAGCTCCACCAATTTTTCTGCGATCTTACATTCGTACATGTTTTTCACCTCTCGAAAAAATTCAAGTTCCGGAGCTTGTGACTATATTATACATGAAACTAACGGTAGAGTCAACAGAGCAACGTTTTATTATTTCTCCGAAACGGAGATTTATTGGAGAAACAGCAAAATAGTAGTTGAAATCCCGAAATGTATAAAAGACCGCCGAGAGTGACCAAACGGTTACTCTCGGCGGCGTTATTTACAGATACATATACGCACCAATGACAGGGGAGGTCTTATCGTCGTAAACGAGCCAACCATCCTTCAAAGCCTGCTCAAGCACATAGCGCCGATCGGCTCCGTTCTCCTGAAAAGCAATGAACCTTAAGTTTTCATTGCTTGCAATGCTATCGGGAAGATCCTCCACAATGATCTTACAGGAGAAGTCCTTAGCTTCTCGGAGCATTTTCTTGATTTCCGTTGCTGTATCCATCAGCAACTTCTTTTCTTCATCGGTGAACGATTCAAGATATCTTTCCTTTGCACCCTGTTCAAACACGACGATGGTAGGTTCGTATCCCGTCTCGGTCTTTTTGATATAGCCGTATGAAAGCAGACGATCCATCCAATATGCCTCACATGCTTCCCACTTTCCTTCGACAACCGCTTTTAGGGTCAATGCCTCGTCGTGAGTCAGATACTCGGGGGTCTTCATCCAAATATCCTCATGCTTGTATTTGAATTGTTGGAAATACACAGCGGGCTGATCCATTCGCTCCTTTGGGCAACCGTGAAGGCCTACCCAAGGAATATCGGGAATGTCCGCTTTTTGATAGCCCACGATGTCCCAACATCCTCCGTTGGGACGCTTGGTGTAGCCTTTTTGGTAATAACCCTCGGGAGAAGCAGTGAACGCGAGCATATCAAATGCACGCATCAAGAGCGTCCACTTGGCATCCTCGTATGTATGATACTTTCCAAAGCAGCTGATGCCATGAGCTTCACAGATCTGAATAAAATTATCGATAAGCTTGGTAAACAACCCCGTAAGCTGCGGTATCATGCGGTCATTGTAAGCCCATGTTTTTTCCTGCGCCTGACTACTCAGGATGGGAAAAGCAGTCTCATATTTGTTTCCATTACGAACAAGCATTGTCTGCTCTACCAGATACCTTAACTCGTCCTCCATATAAGGAAGTGCCACCCCGAGTTCGAGGGACAACTCCTCTGCGGTGGAGGGATTACCATAGGCTTCAAGGAAAATGTTTTTGTAGATTTTGTGGTTGAGAATTGTCCACGGTTGGCCAAATTCTCCAAAGGAATCACAGCTACAGCTGAAATCAATCTCCTCCGGCTTATAGCTTCTTACACCAAATTCTCTTGCCATATTCATACCTTCCTTCAATATGATTCTTGCACGGTGAAGCCTTTGCTGAACCGCGCTAATCGAAATAGAAAGTGACGATGCAATATCACGAACGCTCTTGTTCTCTATGTAGTAGGCAACGACGATGTTGCGATAATCACTTTTGATGAACGCCAGCTCCCGCCGAAGCATAGCCATCTGCTCTGTATGTATCATTTCATCAAGGATATTTTCGCTTTCATCCTCAATTTCATAATCGCCGATATCGGAACCGGTTACCGACTTGTTTCGATTATGCTTTTCATTCGCCCATACGCAGTATCGGTTTCGCGCGATCCGCCATACCCACGCCGAAAAGCTCGTTGGTATCGTGCCTTTATTCAAAGCTGTGATGATCTGAAGTGCTATATCTTGCGTCAGATCTTTAGCTTCAACAGTGTTTCCTGTCTTCTTTAGGCAGAAATAAAACAACTTTTCCATATAGTTTTCGGTAAATTCATTGATAAGCCGATCACGCATTTCGTTCGTTTCTTGCATTTCCTCGCCTCCTTTCACTCATATAGTGTGGCATTTCTCGAATTGCTGACAAGATTATTGGAAATATTATATCATAAAATTATGAATTAGTCTATAACAACACCGCCGAGAGTGCCCCAACGGTTACTCTCGGCGGTGTGTTATTAAGCGAATGCGGCGTTCCTTTTGATAACCCGTATTAAAAGTCCAAAATTTTATTTCCATCTTCAGTTTTTTACAAAAACATGGTATAATGAATACAACTAATGCGGTGTATAAACGCGTTTGTAATTGGCTTAACGATTTGCTATATTTTATTTTTGAATATTTACTGCTATAATGTCACCAGAAAGAGTAGCTACGATCTTTCAATCAAAACATGAAAGAAGGAATGAATATGTTGAATTTTGGTCAGAAAATTAAAAAGCTGCGCACGGATGCAGGCTTGTCGCAAGCGATGCTTGCAGAACACATTGGTGTTTCGGTTCAATCTATCTCCAATTGGGAATGCAATAACACAATGCCGGATATCTCTCAAATCGTTCCGCTTGCAAGTATCCTTTGTGTTTCAACCGATTATTTGCTCGGAGTCGGATTTGATGAGAAAGCCGATCACGAAACACTCATCCGCAACGTAAATACCGTTTGGGCAAATTATTCTGTCAACACCAAAGAAAACAATGCCGATTTGTTGGTCGCCAATCTTTATAAGGAGTATCTACGCAAGTATCCTACCGATTACGAGGTAAAATACAAGTGCGCGTTGGCTTTATACGATTATCTTTTGGTAGGCAAGGTAAGAGGAAAATTCCATATTGAAGCAGATACCTATGAATCAATCTACACTCGGTGCAAATTAATGCTTTCTTCGATTTGTAACAACACCTTGGTTATAGAGCTTCAGATAAATGCCAATCAGTTGATGATCGAGCTTTTGCTCTTGGACGATAACTTTGACAAAGCTCTGCACTTCGTTGAAATGCTTCCGGGAACCTGCGGAATCAAATGCACGGCACAAAGCAAGGTATTGTATGCTCAAAAAGCAATTGACAAAGCGAACCAAGTGAAATTGATTGCAGATAAAGAAAAATGCTTGGATTATTTGAGGGCATTGTATGAAAGCGCAATTTCCGGTATGTATGGGAAAGACAAATCCATTTTGGTATTGGAGCACGCCGAAAGTATTGCCAAAACGGCAGTATCTTTGTATTTGGATGTAACAACTCTTGACGTTAATTCTTATGAAAAGATGCCCTATTGCTATCTGATCACGGCATACACTATGATGTGCAAAATGCATTTGTTGAATAGCGATTACGATGCTGCATATACAGCACTTGACAAAGCGGCAAAAACAGCGTGTGAAATGTTTGCATGGGTAAAAGGAAAGACAAAGGATGAGGAAGTATTGGCGGATTACAAGTTCTTTGCTGAAAAAACACCTCATTGGGCATTTAGCTTTAGCGGTTTGTATTCAAGTGAGGATAACGATTTTACAAAGTCGGAACAATATAAAAATGCAGTTAAGGAAATCGAGAAAGTTCTTTATGATGCTTAATATTTGCACGATAATTAGCAAGTCCATATAACAAACACCGCCGAGAGCACCAAACGGTTACTCTCGGCGGTTTGATAATTTTTCAAAATACATGCCCTCATTAATGGATTCGGGTGTTTTATTTTATCAGCTCGGATACTGTGACAAAGGTGTATCCCATATCAAGCAGTTTCGGTATGATGACGCGTAGCGCGTCCGGAGTATTACTGTTTTTTGCAACGTAATCGTGCATCAGTATTATCTCACCGCCGTCTACCTCACTCATTACCGTGTTTATTATGCTTTCCTTAGAGCTCGGTATCCAGTCTCTTGTGTCTACCGTCCATAAAACAAGAGAATAGTTCATATTTTTTGCCACCGAGCGCACAGTGTCGTTGCATACTCCCTCGGGCGGTCTGAAGAGAGTAGTCGAATATCCGCTGCTCTCAAAAATCAGCTGCTCTGTCTTGTCTATTTCTCCGGCGATCACACTGTCGCTCGCTCCGTTTATATGAATGTGCGAATAGGTGTGATTTCCTATTTCGTGTCCCTCTGCGATCTCGCGGGCGATTATCTGCGGATATTTTTCGGCACATACGCCAACTACGAAGAATGTTGCTTTTATCCCGTATTCACCGAGAATATCAAGTATTTCATCGGTGTATTTTCCGTGAGGTCCGTCGTCAAAGGTGAGGGCGATCATTCTTTTGGTGTCGCTCTCGATCTTTGCTTTTGCAAATATCGGAAATGAGGAAACACTGATAGAGAGGAGCGTCAGAACGGATGCCGCACACCTTAAAATACGTCCTATCTTGCCCATAATTCACTCAGATCTCCGAATCTGTATCCCTCGCTCTCAAGTCTTGTAAGAAACTCTCCGAGTATTTTGGTATTTGTTTCGGACGTTGGGTGGAGCAAAAGGATCTCGCCGTTGTGAACGTGTGAGATCAGCTTTTCAAGCGATCTTGAGCATTCGGGCTGCTTTTGGTTGTCCCAATCTGCGTACGCAAACGACCAGAATATAGTTTTATATCCGAGCTCGTGCGCAAATCTCAGATTTTCCTCTGAAAAACGACCCTCGGGCGGACGGTATACCTTTGCCATACTGTCTCCGGTCAGCTCAAAGTAGGCATCCTCGAGACGTGTGAGCTGCTTTTCAAAAAGATCGATGCTTGCTATTTTTGTCATATCAGGGTGCTTTGCCGTGTGATTGCAGACGAGATGCCCCTCGTTTTTCATTCTCATTACAAGATCGGGATTTCTTCTTATCAGATTTTCAAGTATGAAGAAGGATCCGTGAGCGTTATGCTCCTTAAGTGTATCGAGTATCTTTGCCACGTTTCCGTTTTCATATCCCGCGTCAAAGGTGAGATATATTACCTTGTCTCCCTTTTTTACGTTTAGATTTGCGTAATATCCGCCGTATTTCCCGATAAAATCAAAATCGGGATCAAGTTTCGGAACACTGTGCGTGTCGTTGTTTTTGCAGTACCAGTTGTAAGAGCGTCCCGCATAAACACGAAGCGGAAGACAAAAAATATTTATCATAAAAATAAACGCAAAAAACGCGCTTATCGCTTTTAATAAGCTCTTTTTCATAATTGCCTCCTTTTAGATGGTCTCAACTAAGATTTTCTCATAATAGCGTGATATTATGCCTTGAAATTCTTGTAAAGGCTTTAAATTATCGGTAATTATCGGATTTATCAAAAAACGGCAGCAGTACGCTTTGTACCGCTGCCGAGTAATAATTATAAAAATAACGGGCGTATCTGTACGCCCTGCATCGCCATATCGAGCGTTTCTCTTATTTTAGTGAAATCAGCAACGAGAGATGTCGGCTTCCCTCTCGGATCATCCTGCGCAAGCGGAACGAAATACACGTTCTTACGCTCGGCAAGAGATGCAAGATTTTTAAAATTTGCCGACATCGCATCGTTTGATGCAAGCGCGATCACAAGAGGCTTGCTATTTCGCAAATGGGCCTTTACAGCCATTGTTACGGCTGTGTCTGTTACTCCGTTTGCGATCTTGGCAAGTGTGTTTCCCGTGCATGGAGCAACTATAAGTGCGGAGAGGAAATTTTTCGGACCTATCACCTCACAGCTCCCGATCGTTTTAAGAGGATCTTTTTTTGTTATAGCAGATATGCGGGATATAAATTCATCGGGCGTTCCGAATCTGCTCGATATACTGCTTACCGAATCGCTGATTATGGGAAGTATCTCTTCTTTTTCAGATAAAAGCCCGAGCTCGTCGATGCATTTTGACAAAGTACAGAAGGAACCGCAGAAGCACCAGCCTATCATAAGATCACCTCGTTTTCCTTTAAGATATCGCAAATGCACTCAATTATATAATGAGCCGATGAATACGCAGAAAATCTTCCCGGAAGAGAGTGTGCGCTTATAAGCCGTACTCCAAGTGACTCGCAAACATTCTCACAAACGCCTCCCGGCAAGGATGCGAGCTCTATTATAATAAGCTCCTTTTTGCGATGGGAAAGCTCCTTTTCTCCCATTATCACCGCAGGTACAGTGTTTATTATAACGTCCACATCGTAGATATTATCGGATATCTCCGATATATCAAATCCGTTTGCACCGTCAAGAATGGCAAGTGTACGGTCTCGGCTCTTTCGTGCGAATACCTTAACATCGGCACCGAGAGCTACGAGCATATGCGTAAGAATCCTTCCTATCCTTCCGTAGCCGCATATAGCATATACCGATCCGAAAATAGTTTTATCGCTCTCACATATCGAAACAGCAAGGGCTCCTTCGGCACTTGCAAGAGCGTTTTTCAGGATAAATTCCTCGCTTTTGGCATATTCGATAAGAAAAGTATCGTCGGATATCATTTTTTTGATGTCATCATTCGTTTCGGGTAAAGCAATTACCGCTACGCCGTACGTGACGCTGAAGATATCATCAAGTGAGATAATATCCTTGCTATGCGGGGCATTCAGAGTTATGCCGTCGCGCGTCATCGGTAAAGGTAGGATCATCATATCAAGCTCCGATAAAAGATATGATAATGATTCCTTGTTAAATGGGTACTCGTCATCCGAAAGAGAGTTTGCTGCCGTGATGACCTCATATCCTTTTTCTTTGTAATACCTTGCAATGTGGATCTGCCGCATGTCACCGCCAAGCACCGCTATCTTTTTTATTTTTTTCAAGGGTAATTTACCGCCTTTCTTTTTTACTTCGTCGGATGTTTATCCGTAGGCAGATACCTACTCTACATAATATGTCCGAAAAAAATATAGGTCATAATATGACTTGACTATTTGGGTAAAATAGTTTATAATAATAAAAACTATCTTTATGAATGGAGAAATGTATATGACTCCAGATAAAATACGTAATATAGGAATACTTGCTCACGTTGACGCGGGAAAGACCACGCTCAGTGAACAGATACTTTACCTTTCGGGTGCGCTTCGCAAGGCGGGAAGCGTCGATGACGGAGACACGCACACCGATTTTCTTCCTATCGAACGTGAGCGAGGGATCTCGGTAAGATCCGCTCAGACTACGTTTTTTTGGAAGGATACCCAAATAAATCTCATAGATACACCCGGTCATATCGATTTTGCAGGCGAGGTCGAGCGTATACTCGGCGTTCTTGACGGAGCGGTGCTTCTTCTGTCCGCCGTCGAGGGTGTTCAGTCATATACCGAGAGTCTTTGGAGAGCGCTTGTAAAGCTTAAAATACCGACTGTTATATTTATAAACAAGGTCGACAGAGCGGGAAGCAGGTTCTACGAGATCTGTGAGGAATTTCCGAAAATTCTCGGATGTGAGGGCTGCTCGCTTTTGCCGCTTACAGACGTAACTAACGAGGGACTCGGAGATTTTGAGATAAAAGGCATTGATATGCTCGGAGAAAAAACTTTCGAAACGCTTGCCGATTACGACGATACCGTGGCGCAGGCATTCCTCATGGAAGAGACGCTCGATAGAGGACTTTTGTTATCATCTCTTCAAAAAGCGGTCGAAAACAGAAATATTATTCCGATCTTCTGCGGCTGCGCTCAGAAGAATATAGGCGTTGAGGCTCTTCTCGACGCAGTAGTAACTCTTCTTCCGAGCGCGGATAAAAGGCTTCTGCCCGAGCTTGGTGCTACCGTCTTTAAGATAGAGCACGATAAGACTATGGGAAAGATAGCGCACGTAAGAATGTACGGCGGAGAATTTTCGGCAAGAGATACCGTAGATGTCGGCAGAGGAAATCCCGAAAAGATAACGCAGATAAGAAAATTCAACGGTCAAAAATATTTTGACGTGGGAAAGGTATCCGCAGGCGACATTGCCGCTCTGTGCGGACTTTCGTCCCTGCGCGTCATGGACGTTATAGGCGAATCGTCGCTCTCAAACTCATACAGACTCGCAAATCCATTTCTTTCGGTAAAGGTCGCGCCTAAGACCGAGGCAGAGCTTATGCCTCTTCTCACCGCTCTTAAGGAGCTTTCGGACGAGGATCCTCTTCTTGACTGCAAATGGGAAAAATCCGAGCGTGAAATAGTTATATCAATAACCGGACATATGCAAATGGAGATAATCGCCTCACTACTAATGTCCCGATACGGACTTTCCGCAAGCTTTTCCGAGCCGTCAGTAATATACAAGGAGACGCCTAAGGGAAGTGGAATCGGTCACGCTCATTATACGATGCCTAAGCCGTGCTGGGCTATACTTAAGCTTAAGTTCGAAAGGCTTCCGATCGGCTCCGGTGTTGTATACGATCCCGGAAAGGTGCCGAACAACACCTGCTTTTATAAGTATCAGGAGCATATAAAGAGATCATTTTTCGCAAACCTTGCGCAGGGACCGCTCGGATGGGAGGTCACCGATTTTAAGGCCACCCTTGAATACGCCGAGCATCATACCATACATACGCATCCTCTCGATTTCTTTGTTGCCACCCCTATGGCGATAATGAACGGTCTTACGGCTATCGGGACCGCTCTTCTCGAGCCCTTCATAAGGGTAAGAATAAGCGCCGGCGCCGATCTTCTCGGTAAGGTGATAGGAGATATAACCTCTATGCGCGGAGAATTCGATACCCCAGTAATAAACGGCGACAGCTTCACTATAGAGGCATCCCTTCCGGTCGCAACCTCTCTCGATTATCCTGTGCGTCTTGCCACTCTGACGCACGGAAAGGGACTTTTCTTCTCCTCGTTCGACGGATACAGAGAATGTCCGCTCGAGCTCGGAAAAACTGCCGAGAGGCGGGGACCGAATCCTCTTGACCGTGCAAAATGGATACTTTACGCGCGTGGCGCGATGACGGATGAAAATTATGCTATTATGTAATTAAAATGCTTAAGGAGATAATTATGAAGGTTACTGTTCTGCAGCCGGCATATTCAATGAATGAAAAGGATATGCAAAAATGCTTTGACGGCGTTATCGAGCTTCTCGATAAATGTGATGAGACGAGCGATATTATCGTTCTTCCCGAATATTCCGACGTTCCTGCAAACGTGTCGGGATCGGAGCAATTTTACGCCGCAATTGAAAAAAATAACGCGATCTTAAAGGAAAAGGCGGCGTATACCGCGAAAAGATGCAATTCCATCCTCTTTTTCAATGCCGCTTACGATAGCGGAAGCGGTTACATAAATACCACATACGCACTGAACAGACTGGGAGAGCTTGTCGGTAAATATTTCAAGGCTCATCCGGCACCGAGCGAGGTAAGACCCGCGAGTGATGGCGGATACGGACTCGACGTTAAGTACAGCTACGAATTTTCCGAGCCTTACGTTCTTGAGCTCGAGGGCATCAGATTCGGCTTTATGACCTGCTACGATTTCTATTTTTATGAAAATTTCGCGCGTCTTGCGAGAAAGGATATCGACGTTATAATCGGCTGCTCCTATCAGCGCACCGATACGCATTCGGCACTTTCGATAATAAATAAGTTCCTTTGCTACAATACGAACGCTTATCTTATCCGTGCGTCAATATCTCTCGGCGCAGACAGCGAGGTGTGCGGATGCAGCTCGGTTATCACTCCCGACGGAACCGAGCTCGTGAATATGAAAAACGATGTGGGACTTGCAAGCTGTGAGATAGATCCTCACCAAAAATACTATAAGGCCGCTGGATTTAACGGAAAGCCTACCGCTCACTATCAGTATATCGAGCAGGGAAGACGTCCGTGGCTCTACCGTAACGCAGGCGCATCGGTTGTGATGAACGATAATGATATGCCGTATCCCCGTCTTTGCGCGCACCGAGGCTTCAGTACGGCTGCTCCCGAGAATACTATGCCTGCATGGGGTGCCGCAGTAGCGCTTGGTGCCAAGGAGATCGAGTTTGATCTCTGGTCGACCTCTGATGGAGTGATAGTTTCCTGCCACGATATGTATCTTGATAGGGTAAGCAACGGAAAGGGCATTATATACGAGCATACCTACAAGGAGCTTTCCGAGCTCGATTTCGGCGTTGAGTTTGGAAAATCCTTCAGCGGTCTGAAGATATCCACCTTTGAGGAGATACTCCGGAAATTTGCCGGACGTGTCATAATGAACATACACGTAAAGATCTGGGACTGCAATCTTCCCGATGAGAGGATAGAGGATATAGTTTCCCTGATCCGTAAATACGACTGCGAAAAGCACGTTTATTTTATGACGGTAAACGACGAGGTGATAAGAAAGCTCAGAATATACGCTCCCGATATAAACGTATGCGTCGGACATGACGATAAGCGCCCGTATGCTATAGTTGACAGAGCTATCGAGCTCGGCGCGCAGAAGGTACAGCTTTTTAAGCCCTATTTTAATCAGGAAATGGTGGATAAGGCTCACGAGCACGGAATAATCTGTAACGTTTTCTTTGCCGATGACATAGAAGAGGCTAAGCGTTACCGCGAGATGGGAATAGACGTGATACTTACAAACGATTATCTTAAGATATCAAACGCTCTCGGTATATCGTAACGTTAAAAATAAGTGGCGGATACGAAACGTATCCGCCACTTGGTTTTATTTAACTATGTTTATTGCCTTATGTACTACGGAAATATCAAGATCTTCGCACTCGATTATCTCACCGTCCGCGCATACTCTGCCGACGCTTTTAAATGAGAGAGCGGTGCATCTGAAAAATTTTGCTATAGACGCGTATTTCGGACTCACACTGCCGTCAGGAAGGATATGCTTTCCTTTTTTGTATCCGCCCACAAATCTGATAAAACGGAAGCGCGACATTTTCTTAACGAGAACCACATCGAGAAGACCATCGTCAAGCTCGGCAAGAGGAGCTGATTTGAAGCCTCCGCCGTAATATTTTCCGTTTGCCACGAGACAAAGCAGATGGTCTCCGATTTCACGAATCTTTTTTCCGCTCTCAAGGGTCATCTCGATCTCGAATTTTTTTCCGAGCCGTTTGAAGATAGTGCATACTACTCCGATGGCATACGCAATACTGCCTTTTACGAGCTTTAACCTTTTGAGCTTTTCGGTGGTTGCGACAACGTCGCAGTCAAATCCTATATTAAGTATGTTAGCGCAGTAGCTGTCGTTGAATTTTATAAGATCGATCCTTTTCTCGAAATGATCGTCCTTTGGAAGAGATTTTACGAAATCGTTTCCCGTGCCGAGAGGGCATACTGTGAGAGACGCGCTTTTGCACGCAGAGGCGGACATTATTGCGTTGACTGCCTCGTAGACACTGCCGTCGCCTCCGTATATGGTAACGTGTGCGTCAGGATCGCCTTGGCATATTTCCTTTATCTTTTCTGTTGCGTCACCGGGTCCCGTTGATCTGTAGCATTTTGACAGATCCACGCCTGCGGGAGATTTGTTTTTGGAGTTGATTATAGTGAACTCTTTGGTCTTTACCATAAGTACCTCGCAACTGTTAGTTTGATAAACTACGTTATTATATCACATAAATATAAATTTGTCAAATAGGGAGATGTAAAAATGTCTTTTTTTGTGCTAATGATAAAAAAAGACTTTTCGCTTTGTTTGCTCTTGACAAAGAGAGAAAAATAAGTATAATTATAATAATAAATTTGTAAAGTGATTTCAGCTCAAAATACGTTGCAGAGAAAGGATAAGAAATATGGATAACAACAAGTTCGCTAAAGAAGGAATAACTTTTGATGACGTGCTTCTGGTTCCTCAAAAGAGTGAGGTTCTTCCGAATGCTGTCGATCTCACTACCAAGCTTACAAACAAGATAACTCTTAATATACCGCTTATGAGCTCGGCTATGGATACGGTCACCGAATCCAAGCTTGCTATCGCGATCGCGCGCGAGGGAGGCGTCGGAGTCGTACATAAGAATATGACTATAGAGCGTCAGGCCGAGGAGGTTGAAAAGGTAAAGAGAAGCGAAAACGGAGTAATCTCCGATCCTTTCTATCTGCATCCCGATAACCACGTTTACGATGCGGAAACGCTTATGCATAAATATAAGATCTCGGGTGTTCCGATCTGTGATGAGAACAGACGTCTTGTTGGAATAATCACCAACCGTGATATCCGTTTCCTCGAGAGCCACGATATGAAGATCTGCGAGGTAATGACCAAGGAGAATCTTGTTACCGCGCCGGTCGGAACGAGCCACGAGGAGGCAAAGGCGCTTCTTATAAAGAACAAGATCGAGAAGCTTCCTCTTGTTAACGAAAATTTTGAGCTTAAGGGTCTTATCACCATAAAGGATATAGAAAAGGCGACCAAGTATCCGAATTCCGCTAAGGATTCCAAGGGAAGACTTCTCTGCGGAGGCGCTATCGGAGTTACCAACGATATCCTCGACAGAGCAGGTGCGCTCGTTAGCGTAGGAGTTGATTTCCTTGTGCTTGACTCGGCACACGGTCACTCTATGAATATAATCAATATGATAAGCAAGGTCAAGAACGCATTCCCCGACTGTGAGATAATTGCGGGAAATATCGCGACGACCGAGGCGGCGGAGGATCTTATAAAGGCGGGAGCCGACGCTATCAAGGTCGGTATCGGACCCGGATCCATCTGTACTACCAGAATCGTAGCCGGTGTCGGTGTTCCTCAGCTTACCGCTATAAACGATGCTTACGAGGCTGCCGCTAAATACGGAATTCCCGTTATCGCAGACGGCGGTATCAAGTATAGCGGTGACATCCCCAAGGCTATTGCCGCGGGAGCTGACGTTGTTATGATCGGTTCGCTTCTCGCAGGATGCGAGGAGAGCCCCGGAGAGATCGAGATATACCAGGGAAGAAACTTCAAGGTATATCGCGGAATGGGATCTCTTGCCGCTATGGAGAGAGGCAGCGGAGACAGATACTTCCAGACGGGAACTACCAAGAAGGTTCCCGAGGGCGTTGAAGGACGTGTGCCCTACAAGGGACTTCTTGCTGATACCGTGTTCCAGCTTATCGGCGGACTTCGTTCCTGCATGGGCTACTGTGGAACACGTACTATCGGAGATCTCAAGACCAACGGAAAGTTTGTAAGGATCACAGGCGCGGGACTTCGTGAGTCGCATCCTCATGATATAAGCATCACAAAGGAAGCACCTAACTACAGCACTCAAAACTGAGAGTATAACATAAAATCCCGCCCTCGCTATGACTGCGGGATTTTGCGTTTTTCTCTTTGCTACGAAAGGAATTTTTTATGAATCAATGGAGAAACTTCAAAGAAGGAAACTGGAGTTTAAATATAGACGTAAGTGACTTTATAAAAAGGAATTATACCGAATACCGAGGCGGAGGGGAGTTTCTTTCCGGAACTACCGAGCGAACAGACGAGGTAAGAGCCGAGGTTGAAAGACTGCTTATTGCGGAAAACGAAAAGGGCGGCGTGCTTAGTATAGATACCGATAACGTATCCTCAATACTTTCGCACAGACCCGGATACGTAATAAAAAATAAGGATATAATCGTCGGACTCCAGACCGACGAGCCCTTAAAGAGGGCGGTGAATCCCTTTGCCGGATACCGTAACGCGGTTCAGGCATGCCAGGCATACGGCTATGAGATAGGAGAAAACGTCTATAACGAATTCAAATACCGTACTACCCATAATACCGGTGTTTTCAGAGTATATACGGATACTATGAAAAAGGCAAGGCACGCAGGTGTCCTTACAGGACTTCCCGATGCCTATGCGCGCGGTAGGATCATCGGTGACTATCGCCGTATAGCGCTTTACGGAATGGAACATCTTATTAAAGAGCGCACGCTCGATAAAAAGCGTATAAGCGAAAGAAATATGGATGCCGATAATATCCAGCTTCTTGAGGATATTGAAAAGCAGCTTGAATTTATGAAGCAGCTCGTAACTATGGCAGCTGAGTACGGATGCGATATATCTAAGCCTGCGGACAACGCTTACGAGGCTGTACAGTGGCTCTATTTCGGATATCTCGGAGCGGTAAAGGAGCAGAACGGCGCAGCAAACAGTATCGGAAGAATTTCCGCATTCCTCGATATATATATTCAGCGTGATCTCGATGAGGGAACTCTTGACGAGCTTCATGCACAGGAGCTTATCGACGATCTTGTGCTCAAGATGAGACTTGTACGTCACCTGCGTACTCCCGAATATAACAATCTTTTCGCCGGAGACCCCGTGTGGGTAACCTGCTCTATAGCCGGAATGTGCGAGGACGGAAGATCTCTTGTAACAAAGACCTGCTTCAGATTCCTTCAGACCCTTTATAATCTCGGACCGAGTGCGGAGCCTAATCTTACTATCCTTTGGTCTCAGAAGCTTTCAGAGCCGTTCAAGCGCTTCTGCGCTAAGGTTTCGATCGACACCGATTCGGTTCAGTATGAGAATGACGACGTGATGCGCCGTGATTTTGGGGACGATTATTCTATCGCGTGCTGTGTTTCGGCTATGAAGACGGGTAAGCAGATGCAGTTCTTCGGTGCGAGATGTAATCTTGCAAAGGTGCTTCTTATGGCACTTAACGGCGGAAAGGATGAGATCCACGGCGAGCAGATCGCACCCGAGGGCAGATCCTTTGACGAAGCAGTTCTTGATTATGAGGAGGTCCTTGAGGCATTTAAGATGTATGCTTCGTGGATGGCAAAGCTCTACGTCAACACCATGAACATAATTCACTATATGCACGACAGATACGCGTATGAGCGCCTTATGATGTCTCTTCATGACGTTGAGCCCGAAAGACTTATGGCATTCGGTATCAGCGGTCTCAGCGTACTTACCGATAGCCTGAGCGCTATAAAATATGCACGGGTCACTCCTATCAAGGATGAGCGCGGTATAATCGTTGATTTTAAGACCGAGGGCGATTTCCCGAAATACGGAAATGATGATGACAGGGTTGACTCGATCGCCAAATGGATAACCGAATTCTTCTACACCGAGCTTTGTAAGACAAAGGCTTACAGAGGAGCAAAGCATACGCTTTCTATACTTACGATCACCTCTAACGTCGTATACGGACAGAAAACGGGCGCTACTCCCGACGGAAGAAGAGCAGGCGAGCCCTTTGCACCCGGTGCAAATCCTATGCACGGGCGTGATAAGGACGGAGCGCTTTCATCACTCAATTCGGTAGCGAAGATATGCTATGACTGCTGTCAGGACGGAATCTCGAACACCTTCTCGATAACGCCCGATACGCTCGGAAGCGATGAGGAAAACAGGATCTCTAACCTCGTTAACGTTCTTGACGGATATTTTGTTCAGGATGCGCACCATCTTAACGTGAACGTTCTCAACCGCCAGAAGCTTATCGACGCAATGAACGATCCTACACTCTATCCGTCGCTTACTATCCGTGTAAGCGGATATGCCGTGAATTTCAATAAGCTGACAAAGGATAAGCAGCTTGAGGTCATATCAAGGACCTTCCACGAAAAGATGTGAAAACGTGAAAATGAAGGGATATATACATTCGTTTGAAAGCCTTGCAACGCTTGATGGCGGCGGTGTTCGCTTTGCGGTCTTTTTTGCCGGATGTCCGCTCAGATGCGCGTACTGTCATAATCCGGATATGTGGGTGTGTGAATCTGCCAAAACAGAGATGACGCCGTCCGAGCTTGTAATGAAGATATCCAGATTTAAGCCCTATTTTAAAAATGACGGTGGGGTTACCTTTGTCGGCGGAGAGCCGCTTTTGCAGGCTGAATTCATCTCTGAGACGGTACCTCTTCTTGATAGCGAGTCGATCCCGTACGTTATAGATACATCGGGCGCGCTTCCTCTTACGGATGCGATAAAGCACGTTCTTGAAAATTCACAGAGAGTACTTCTTGACCTTAAATTCTGGAGTGACGAAAGCTATCTTGAATATACGGGCGCGGATATGAAAAACGTGCTTAAAACACTTGAATTTCTCGAAGATATCGGAAAAGAAACGGTCGTCCGTACCGTTATCGTTCCGGGTATTAACGACAGTGAAAAGAGCGTTGAGAAATATATCCCTTATATTTACGGCAAAAAGTGTGTAAAAAAATACGAGCTTCTTGCCTTCCATACTATGGGATTCTTCAAATACTCTGAGCTTGGTCTGACTAATCGCTTTTCTGATAAAAATGCGCTTGATAAGGAAACTCTTTTGAGACTTCAGCGCTTTGCAGACAGTATGCTTGATAAATAATAGAAGATGCACACCTTGATCTTTCGAGGCGTGCATCTTTTGCTTTTAATGAATTTTATAAAGTTATTCCGTCCTTGAATATCGCAAGTCCGTGCTTGTCGAGCTTCTCGGAGCTTGCCCTTATTTCTCCTGAAGCTACCGATAAAACGTAATCGGTGAATTCTTCGGAAAGTGAGCGCATATCGAGCCCCGAAAGAAGTCTTCCTGCGTCAAAATCGATCCAGGATGGCTTTAGGGCGGCAAGCTTTGAGTTGCTTGATATCTTGACAGTCGGGACAGGAGATCCGAATGGAGTTCCGCGTCCCGTTGTGAAAAGTATGAGCTGCGCTCCTGCGGCGGCAAGAGCCTCAGAGGCTACGAGATCGTTTCCGGGCGCTCTGAGAAGGGAAAGGCCTTTTGTGCGTATCTGCTCACCGTAATCAAGAACGTCCTCTACCGGTGCATTTCCGCCCTTTTGGGTGCATCCGAGAGATTTGTCCTCGAGTGTTGAAATGCCTCCGTCCTTGTTGCCCGGTGATGGATTCTCGTCTATCGGCTCTCCGTAGCGCATAAAATATTTTTTGAAACCGTTTATCAGATCGACCGTCTTGTCAAATACTTGTACAGAGCGGCAGCGGTTCATAAGTATCGTTTCCGCGCCGAACATTTCGGGAACCTCTGTGAGTATCGTGCTTCCTCCGAGTGCTATGAGCGTGTCTGAAAATGCGCCGAGCAGTGGATTTGCGGTGATGCCCGAAAATCCGTCCGAGCCTCCGCATTTCAGACCTACGGTAAGCTCTGAGGCAGGGCATTTTTCGCGTCTGCAGAGATCTGCCATTGCGGCAAGCTCCTTGACTATGGAAATTCCTTCCGATATCTCGTCAGAGCACTGCTGACATACGAGGAATCTCACGCGATTGGGATCGTAATCACCGAGTCTCTTTTTTAATTCGTCTATATTTCCGTTTTCACACCCGAGACCGACTACCAAAACACCAGCCGCATTAGGATGCTTTATAAGTCCCGCAAGGTGGTCGAGAGTCATTAGAAGATCGTCACCAAGCTGAGAACATCCGTACGGATGATTATAGGAAAATATTCCGTCGATATTTTCCGTTTTGTATTTTTCGGATCCGCGCTCTATTTCACGCACTATGGAGTTTACGCATCCCACGGTCGGGATTATCCATATCTCGTTTCTTATACCGACACTATTATCGGGACGCCTGTAACCGAGAAAATATTTGGGCTCCCTTGGGGTGATCTCCTTGAAGTTCGGTTCATAAGTGTATTCGAGTAAGCTTGAGAGATTCGAACGGATGTTGTGAGTATGAACGTGCTCACCCTTTTTGATATCGCGGATTGCGTGACCGATAGGATATCCGTATTTTATTACGTTTTCGTTTTCTTTTATATCGCGACTCGCGATCTTGTGACCTGACGGAATATCGGACAGTATTTCTATATCGTCAAGGCCGTCTGTGACGGTCTCTCCTCTGGAAATATCGCAGGTGGCAACGATAACAGAGTCATAATTATTTATTCTGAAAGCTTTCATTTAATTCTCCATAACAAGCTTCATAGCGCCTATCGGATCCTTGCGTATAAGATCAAGATATCTTGTGACTTCACTTTCAAAAGTATCGTATTTTGTGAGATCCTCACCCCAAAAATCGATCCTCATGCACGCAAGTCTTACAAACTCCTCGGCTGGCTTTTTGCTGTTTTCTGCAAAAAATTCGAGTACCGATCTATCGTCCCTTACGCTATATACGTCTCCGTTTGATCTTGTGGCTTTAAGAGTACCGTCAACGTACTCATCTGAGGTATAAAAGGCTAAAAGCGCAGCAAAAGAGAATGTGAGTAGTCTCGGAACTAATCCCGTGCTTTTTACGTGGTCTTTAAAAGAGGGAAGTACTCTTGACCTCCATTTGGATACGGAATTCAGCGAGATTGCGAGAAGTGAGTGATCAATAAAAGGATTCTCGAATCTCTCGAAAACCGAGCTCGCAAAGTCGAGGACCTCACCGTAAGGAAGGGGTACGTGCGGAGCGATTTCCTCGGTGACTGCGCGGCGAATGAAGGATCCGACGAGCCTGTCGCTCATGCAGTCCCTTACGATATCAAATCCGCAGAGATATGCGGCAAGAACGCTTGACGTGTGAGCTCCGTTGAGGACTCGCACCTTTCTTTCCCGATACGGACGCTGATTGTCGGTGAAGATCACGGGAAGTCCCGCCTTGTCAAGCGGAAGCCTTTCGCTGATGTCGGTTTTGCTTTCTATGACCCAAAGTGCAAACGGCTCTCCCACATCAAGAAGCGTGTCCTCGTATCCAATGTCGTTGTATATCAGCTCGGCAGCTTCCTTTCCGGGATATCCGGTTACTATTCGGTCGACTAAGGTACTGCAGAATGTATTGTTTTCTACTATCCATTTTTTAAATCCATCCGGAAGCTGCCAGATGTCCGAAAGTGCGAGTACGCACTCGAGAAGCTTTTCTCCGTTGTTCTCTATAAGCTCGACCGGAAGGACGATAAGTCCCTTGCTCGGATCACCGTTAAAATGCTCGTATCTTTTGAAAAGAAATTTGGTCAGCTTTCCAGGATATGAATCGGGAAGAGCGTCAATAGAGTCGTCCTTTTTAAGAACTATCCCTGCCTCCGTGGTGTTGGATACTATAAATTCAAGACTGTCAAGCTCGGCAAGTGACATATATTCGTCGTAATCCTCTGCGGCATCAAGGACCCTTGATATGCATCTGATAACACGGGAGGTATATACGGTCTTGCCGTTTTCCTTACCGCGCAGGACTGTTGTATATAGATTGTTCTGTTTTTTGAAGTTTTCAAGGCTTCCGTAGGAAATCGGCTTTATAATAGCGATACTTCCGTCAAAAAAGCCTTTTTCATTTGCGATGTCGATCATATTGTCAACAAAGGCACGGAGAAAATTTCCTTCTCCGAACTGAACTATCTTTATAGGACGTTTCTCGGGAAGTATACCAAGATCGGTTATCATTTTCATGAGCGAGTATCCTTTCAGACTCAGATATTAAAATACTTTTCCGCGTTGAAATAGCAGATTCCCTTTACGATATTTTCAAGAGCTTCGCTGTCATCGGGATATTCGCCGTTTTCGACCCAAGTACCGATAATATTACAGAGTATCCTTCTGAAATATTCGTGTCTCGTATATGAGAGGAAGCTTCTCGAGTCGGTAAGCATACCGATGAAGTTTCCGAGAATGGAGAGATTAGCGAGCGACCTGATCTGCGCCTCCATTCCGCTTTTGGTATCGCTGAACCACCAGGCAGATCCGTGCTGGATCTTTCCTGCAATCTCGGGTCCTTGGAAGGAGCCGATTATAGTATCGAGAAGCTCGTTGTCGTGGGGATTAAGCGAATAGAGGATCGTCTTGGGAAGGAGAGAATCCCTTTCAAGAGCGTTTAAGAAGGAGGTTATAGCATATCCGCAATCGCGTACGGATATGCAATCGTATCCTGTGTCGGGTCCGAGCTTCTCAAACATTGCAAAGTTGGTGTTTCTTTGCGCTCCGTAGTGGATCTGCATTACGATACCGCGCCTTGCGTATTCACGTCCGAGATGGATAAGTATTGCGGTCTTGTACTTATCGGCATCGCTCTGAGATATCTTTTCGCCATTCATCGCTTTTTTAAATATCGTCTCTATCTCCGAGTCATCTGCTTCCTCGTAAACCACGTAATCAAGTCCGTGGTCGGTAGCTCGGCATCCAAGCTCACAGAAATAGTCAAGACGCGCGCTGAGAGCGGATTTTACGTCACATACGCTCTCGATATTTATCTCGGATATCTCGGAAAGCTTTGCGATATAATCGGTAAATCCGGGCTTTTCTATGTTGACTGCCTTGTCTGGACGGAAGGAGGGAAGAACCGCAGTTTTGAATTTTCCCTCATCGCGAAGTTTTCTGTGCCAGATAAGATCGTCGATCGGATCGTCGGTAGTGCCGATCATTTTAACGCCCGATCTTTCGATAATCTGTCTTACGGTCATATCGTCGCAGGAAAGCTTTTTGTTGCATATATCCCAAACCTCGGGTGCGGTCTTTGCGTTCAAAATTCCGTCGTATCCGAAATATTTTTTGAGCTCCAGATGTGTCCAGTGATACATGGGATTTCCTATAGCCTTGGGAAGCGCCTCAGCAAAACGGAGAAATTTCGTATAATCGTCGGCATCCCCCGTGATCTCGTTTTCGGTAACGCCGTTGCTTCTTATAAGACGCCATTTATAATGATCTCCGCCGAGCCATATTTGGGTTATGTTGTCAAATTTTCTGTCCTCATATATCTCGCGCGGATTTATATGGCAGTGATAGTCGATTATAGGCATATCCTTTGCAAAGTCTTCGTAAAGCCTTTTTGCGGTTTCATTTCCGAGAAGGAAGTCCTTGTCCATGAATTTCATTTTACTGTTTGCAATCCTTTCGTGTATACGTATTTGCTTCAGTATAACTCTTTTTTCACTATCTGTCAAGAAAAATAATCTATCGAGGTAAAAAAATGCTTGTTATCAAGCCGAATATCAAAAAAATACCCGAATGCAAATTGAATGCAAATTGAAAAGCGCCTCTGTACCGAGGCGCTTTTTCACCGTTTCTTTTTTATAACAGTGATCGCAATAACAGTATTTGCTATAAGTGATATTACGCTTACCGTGATAGCCGATACGCTTATTACAAGGGAAAGCGATTGTGAGCTGTCATTGTCCTTCTTTTCTTCAGTGTCGCCGTTTTTTTCGGTCTCTGTATCGGTCAGACTTGTCTCTGCGTCTTTATCGTTTTTTGGATCCCCGTCTTGATCGTCGTCTGGGATGCTTTCCTGCGGAATGTCCACCGGGATATCATTTGTCGTGCCAGAGCTCGGAAGCCTTGGGATGACCTCCTCGGATCTTGCACCGCAAAGCTCGCAAAGTCGCAGTAGGATCCCATCATCCTTTTCGGTCGGATCCTTTATATTTTCTCCGCTGCTCCAGATGTGATCCTCGGTTTTGCTATATTCACCGCAGTGGCAGGCTTTTGCGTGTCCGTTTGATACGGGAGTATATTCACCGCTAAAGCTGTGAACGTGATCCTTTTTCGGTGATATCACATATTTACAAACGGTGCAGATCTCAGCTGCTTCCTCGGTCGCTTTTCCCGATGATACGTGTTTTTCGTTTTCGGTTTGTATGTGACATAGAGTACACTCGTATCGGTGTCCGTTTTTATCGCCTATCGGCGTGTCTGCGTAGTCGTGAGAAATATTTCGCGTTTTACCGCAAACGTCGCAATCGGTGTCACAAGGACTTGCCCATACGTGAGGACTTTTTTCATCGGTGTGCTTGCAGATCACACAGGTCTTGAAGTGATCGTTTGTGTCATAACCGTATGAGTCGGTATATTTATGAGCTGCTTCCCGAATATACTCGCATGAGTTGCAGGATGTGTCGCAAGCATTGTCAAATTCGTGCTCGTGCGGTGCTTTGTCAAGATTCAAAAGACCGGGATATCCACACGACTGGGATGAGTTCATTGTCCAGACAGACGAAAAGTCAAATCCCGCAAAGGATTTTGAGGAGCGCATCTGCTCTTCGGTAAATCCTCCGGTATATGTCGGCATACTGCTTTGCAAAAAGTAGCAAAGCCGCACAGATGCATTTCCTGCGCCGCATATGGGTGACATTGAGCTCGGATTAAAGGTGCTTCCGGCGAAATAACAACGTTCCACACTTCCGTCGCCGGCGTAGCTGACTATGCCTGCACATGCGTTTATTGCAAAAAGACTTGAACGTGAATAGCAGTCTGAGATGTTTCCGGTAGAATATCCCGCGATACCGCCAACGTTGTTTACCGCTCCTATCACGCATACAGAGCGTGAGCGTGATATACTGCTTTCCTCAAGACCTCCCACTATACCGGCACAGCCTCCGTCACCGAAAACGTATGCCTGAGCGGAGCAATAGCTTATCTCGGATCGCAGCGCTTTTCCTACGACCGAAGCGCAGTAGGCGCCTCCCGATATGTAAGAATTTTCTACATGAACTCCTGTTATGGTTGCGTCCTTTACGTACCCGAAGAGCCCCTGATTATCCAACCTCGTATTTGCGAACAATCCCGATACGGTGTGACCTTTTCCGTCAAAGCTGCCGCAAAATGGGCTGGACATGCTGCCGATCGGCTTTAATTGGTTTATACGACCCTTATATGTTCCCGGAGCGGGAGATGACGAAGCTGCAGATCTGTACTGAGATCCGCGTACGCTTGCTTCTGCGTCAAACACGGTGCTGTTGGCGCTTTGATCACCCTTGATTCCGCTTCCGAAAAAGGTCGTGTTTTCATTGTCGCTTACTTTTATGAGTCCGCTGTCGGGATCAAACTCAAAGGTCTCGTCATTTATGATCACGTCGCATTCAAGCACGATATATTTACCGAAGTAGGTCTCACCCGATAACACGGAAGATGAAAGATACGCAAGCTCGCTTGCACTCGCAATAACGTACGGATCGTTTTTGCTACCCGTACCTTTTGAAAAGCCTGACGCTACGCTTTGATCCCATATCTGCGGTGTATTTTGTGATGCCTTGATCCTCGCGTGCGGTATAGCGGCAAGTAGCGTGAGTACAAGAGTCAAAACCGAAAATAATTTCCAAATTTCTGCTCTTCGAGTCATTTAAAGGTTTCCTTTGCTTGTGCTTCAAAAGGAATATGCATAATTTTCTATTATCTCTCCGTCAAGAGATTTCCAAACAAATTTTCTGTTTTCGAGCGTGATATATCCGTTGTGTGAATTTTCTTTCGGGATAGATACCGATCCGGGATTTATATAGGTGATGTCCCCGAGCTTTTCACATGCGGGAACGTGAGTGTGTCCGTGAATAAGCAGATCTCCACTTGAAAGAGGTGGGAGATTTTTGAGATTATATACGTGACCGTGAGTTAAAAAAGCGCATCTGTCACCGAGGTCAAGGATAGCGTAATCCGCAAGAACGGGGAAGTCAAGAACCATCTGATCTACCTCGCAGTCGCAGTTTCCGCGTACGCAAAGAAGATTTTTGCTTACGGCGTTCAGCATTTCGATTACCTTTTTCGGCGCGTAATCACGGGGAAGATCGTTTCTCGGTCCGTGATAAAGTATATCTCCGAGAAGTATCATTCTGTCCGCTCTCTCTTTGTTAAATGCGTTTATAAGCTTTTCGCAGTAATAGGATGATCCGTGTATGTCGGATGCTATCAGCCATTTCATGTTTTTTGTCCTTCCGTGTCGGTTTTTATTAATTATACACTTGGTATACGTCCTTGTCAATACCCTCGCGATTTCGTTTGTGTGTTTGATTGCAAATAAAGACTTCGGGATTTTGTACAAAAACAAACGCTGTTTTTTGTGCAATAAGTCTTCTCTTAACAAAAAGTTTTCTATTTTTTTCATCAAGTTTCTCCTCATTCGGTTGACACGGGGAAAGTATGATGATATAATTTATAAGTAATAATCTATCGTGAGTAGGTGTGCTCTTTTTAAGGTGACCCTTACGGAGTAAATTATCGCTATATGCGTGTGAAAGGATATAAGTAAGATGACAACAAAAGAACTGAAACTCGTTGCCGCCAAGGCGAGAAAGCTGTGCGTTGAAGCAGTATTTACCGCATCCTCGGGACATCCCGGCGGATCGCTTTCCGCTACCGACATTATGACAGCGCTCTATTTTAACAAGATGCGCGTTGACCCCGAAGACCCCAAATGGGAGAACAGAGACAGATTCGTTCTCTCCAAGGGACACTGTGCGCCCGCGCTCTATTCTGTGCTTGCTCTTCGCGGATTTTTCCCTATCGAGGACGTAAAGACCTTCAGAAGTATCGACGGACATATGTCGGGACACGCAGAGATGCGTAAGGTAAAGGGAGTCGATATGTCGACCGGATCTCTCGGACAGGGAATTTCTGCGGCTGTCGGAATGGCAATGGCGGGAAAGCTTGACAAAAAGGATTACAGAGTTTATGCGATAATGGGAGACGGTGAGATCGAAGAGGGTCAGGTATGGGAGGCTATGATGGCGGGAGCTAAATATAAGCTCGACAATCTCTGCGCCTTCGTTGATGTAAACGGACTTCAGATAGACGGTCCTACCTCGGTCGTTATGCCTACAGAGCCGCTCGATGAGAAATTCGCATCCTTCGGCTGGAACGTCATAAAGATAGACGGACACGATTTTGATCAGATAAACGAGGCTCTCGAGCTTGCTGAAAAGTGTAAGGACAAGCCTACGCTCGTGCTTGCCAAGACTGTCAAGGGTAAGGGCGTGTCCTATATGGAAAACAGCGTTTCCTGGCACGGAAAGGCTCCCAACGCCTCCGAATATGAGATCGCGGTAAAGGATCTTGACAAAATAATTTCCGAGCTGGAGGGTAACTGAAATGGCAGATAAGATAGCAACAAGAGAAGCGTACGGAAAGGCTCTCGTGGCTCTTGCGGAAAAGTATCCCGATTTTGTGGTTCTTGACGCAGACCTTGCAGAAGCAACCAAAACTATAGGATTTTCAAAGGCATATCCCGACAGATTCTTTGATATGGGTATTGCCGAGGCAAATATGATAGGCTGTGCGGCGGGACTTGCAACCTGCGGTAAAAAGGTGTTTGCTAATTCCTTTGCTATGTTCTCCGCGGGAAGAGCGTTTGAGCAGGTAAGAAACTCGGTGGCATATCCGGGGCTTCCCGTTACGGTGGTAGGATCTCACGGCGGACTTTCGGTCGGTGAGGACGGCGCTACCCATCAGTGCTGCGAGGACATAGCTCTTATGAGAGCCATTCCCGGAATGACCGTTGTCGTTCCCTGTGACGGTAATGAGATGACTATGGCAGTTGAAGCGATAATGAACTTTGACGGTCCCGTTTATCTTCGTCTCGGCAGACTCGCGGTCGAGTCTGTTACCGACGCTCTGGAAAATTACAGCTTTGAGATCGGAAAGGCGTCCACCTTAAAGGACGGAAGTGACGTTACGGTAGTTGCGACAGGTATGATGGTGCAGATGGCTATGAAGGCAGCTGAGATCCTTTCGGAAAAGGGAATTTCCGCGCGCGTTATCGATATGCACACCGTAAAGCCGATCGATACCGATATACTCCTGAAGGCGGCAAAGGAAACCGGAGCGATAGTTACTACCGAGGAGCATAGCGTTATAGGCGGTCTCGGAGCGGCGGTCTGCGAGTACATTTCCGAGGCATGTCCCGTCCCCGTTGTCCGTCACGGCGTTAATGACGAGTTCGGATGCTCGGGCAAGGCACCTTTGGTGCTTGAAAAATACGGACTTACTCCGGACGTTATTGCAGAAAAGTGCCTGAAGGCGATATCTCTTAAAAAATAAAGCATTATCCATGCAGCTCCGAGGAGGAATACGTATATGAATCATAACGATATAAGCGTAATAGTCGAATCCAGAAGCTCGGTGGTACGTCCTGCGGACGGCTCTGTCGGGATCATACAATACCCGTCCATGGTACGTCTTTCCGACGGAACTCTGCTTGCGACCTACGAAAACTACGGATGGAAGTATATTATTCACAGAAGCCTTGACGACGGTATAACGTGGGAAAGATTTTCCACGGTTACCGATACCCTTAACGTAGGATACGTGGCAGAATGGATGCCACACCTTTATGAGCTTCCCGTTGATATGGGAGATTATAAGGCAGGAACGGTCATTCTTGCCGGTACCTCCAAAAATCAGAAGGACACCTTCGATATAAGCACGATAACTCTCCACGCAAGCACAGATAAGGGTGCTACGTGGTCTACCGTTTGTAACGTCGATATCGGCGGAGGCGGCGGTTGGGGTGTTTGGGAGCCATTCCTCATTTATGAAGAGGAGCGCGGAAGACTTTACTGCTTCTATTCGGATGACAGCGCGTTCGCAGTCGGACAAAAGCTTGTGTACAAGTATACCACCGATCTCAAGAATTGGGTTGGAAAGGACGGACAGATAGGAGTCGAGTGCGAGCCGAAGGATGCTGTTGAATGCGCGGATCATAACCTCAGACCCGGAATGATCTCCATAGCGAAAATGGGTAACGGCGAATATATAATGACCTATGAGGTCGACAGACTCAGAGATCTTCCCGTTTTTTGCAAAAAGACCTTTGATCTTGATGATTGGGGAGATATAAACGATTACGGAACGCAGGTAATAAGCACTGACGGGCGGTCCTTTGGAGCCTCTCCGTGGTGTGCTTGGTCGCCCTGTGGCGGAGAGTGCGGAACTCTCGTTGTAGTCGGAAAGCATCCCGCTCCTTATTATCACACCGAAGCGGGTGCCAAGATGCTTGTAAGCTTTGATTACGGTAAAAGTTTTACGGCACTTGATAATCCTATCCCATACCCCCTGCGCGCTAAGGAAACGCACTGCGGGTACAGTCCGTGCCTCTTCTTTTCACCTGACGGAGAGATACTTTATTATGTCGGTAATACTCTTATTCCTACCGAAAAGTGTCACGAGATAGTACTCAAGAAAATAAGAATAGAGAACAAGCTTTTGAAAGCTAAGGAGAATTAAATATGAGAAGAATCTTATCCGTTATAATTGCGGTGTGTATGATTGTCTCCGCTTTTCTGTTAGCATCATGTGGCGACAAGAAAAAAGACGACAAGAAGGATGATCCTACACATACGGGACTCGATATAAGCGAGTATTCCATAATACGTTCGGATAAATCGGGAGCTGCGTTTGCGAAGTATGTTTCAAACTTTCATAGTATGATCGAGGAATATACCGGAAAAAGTCTCACGGTCAAGTTTGACGGCGACTACGATCCCGAGCCTAAGGAGATTCTTCTCGGTAATACTAACAGAACGGAATCCACCGAAGCATTCGCACAGCTGAATGAGGATAACCGATTTGTAATAAAAATGGTAAACGGAAAGATCGTTATCGCCGGAAAGACCGAGGAAACTACCGCAAGAGCGATTAAGGTCTTTCTCGATTCCTGCGTCAAAACCTCTAAAGGTGACGGTTATATAGACATTGAGGAAGGTTATTCAAATAACGGTGTTGCTAACCTTGACTCTATACTTTTTGACAATTTTACCGAATTTTATCATGAATACACAAGTGATATAATGGTACCCTCACTTTCTGCCGTGGGCGTGATCCAATATACTAAGGTAACAGAGCTTCTTGACGGAACACTTCTGGCGACATATGAAAATTACAGCGGAGGCTGCAATATCTACAGAAGTACGGATAACGGAAAAACGTGGGAGTACTGTTCAAAGGTTACGGATACGCTGAATAGCGGATTTGAGGGAGAGCTGATGCCGCATCTCTATACTCTTCCCGTAGATATGGGAGAATATAAAGCGGGAACTGCAATTCTGGCGGGAACCTCAAGTACTGCATACGATCCTATAACCGAAACTAAGATAACTCTTCACGCAAGTACGGATAAGGGCGAGACCTGGAATACAATATGTAACGTTGATGTCGGAGGATGGTCAAACGAAGGCGTATGGGAGCCCTTCCTTGTATATGAAGAAAAGAGAGGAAGACTTTACTGCTTCTATTCGGATGACAGCGATCCCGAATACAGTCAGTCTCTCGTCTATAAGTACACGACCGATCTTAAAAATTGGCACGGTGTAAACGATGAGGTAGGAGTGGAGGTAGAGCCAAAGCTTGCAGTTGCTTGTCCTAACAAATCATGGCGTCCCGGAATGATATCGATCGCCGACATGGGTGAGGGCGGATACATTATGACCTATGAGATGATGGCATCGGGCATTCCCGACGTTCAGGCATATTATAAGAAAACGATGGATCTCGATGACTGGGGAGATCCTGCCGATTACGGCAAGCCGGTGGCTGCGCCCGGAAATAATTCCTTTGGATCATCTCCATGGTGCGCGTGGACTCCCGAAGGCGGCGGAAAGTGCGGAACCCTTGTGGTTATAGGAAGACATCCCGTTCCTTTTTATTCCACAGGTAAGGGCGCAAAAATGCTGCTCAGCTTCGACTACGGTGAGACCTTTATTGCTATCGATAATCCTATTCCGTATAACGTAGAAAAATCCGGATACAGTCCCTGCGTAGTCTTCTCACATGACGGAAAGACACTTTATTACACAAACAACCCTCTGTTCGGACTCGGTACCTGTCAGAAGGTCGTTATGGCAAAGATAAAGATCTGGTGATCTAAACAGTAGTAACTTATCTCGGAAGGAGAAAAAACAATGAAAAGGATAATTTGCGCGATTTTTGTTGCTGTAATGGTACTTTCACTTTTTGCGGCATGTAAAAATCCAACTAAAGAAAAAGCGGATGATACAGAAAAGCCGACCGGATTTGATATAAGCGGCTATACGATAGTGCGTTCGGATGCGGCGGCGCCGTCCTTTTATTCGTATACCTCGAACTTTAAAAAATGCCTTTTTAATTATACCGGCGCGGATCTTAGTGTTGCTATCGATTCTGACGTGAAGAGCGCCGATGAAAATAAGGAAATCCTTCTTGGTAAGACTAACCGAAAGGAATCTTTGGATGCATATGCTCTGCTGAAAAATGATAATCATTATATCGTCGAATCTGTTGGAAATAAGATCGTTATAATCGGAAAGACAGATGATGCGACAGTAAGAGCAATGAAGGATTTTCTTCAGAATAACGCAAGGGCCTCCAAGGGTGACTCGCACATAAATCTCGATGCAGGTTATCAAAAGAAGGGAATTGCGAATCTTGATTCGATAATTTTCGATAATTTCACCGAGTTTGAGATCGAGGGAAAATATTCGGTCTTTAATCCGGGAGAATGGGTTACCGGAATAATACAGTATCCCTCTATAGTAAGACTTAGTGACGGAACTCTTCTCGCTACTTACGAAAATTACGGATTTGCTTATAATATTCACCGAAGCACCGATGACGGAAAGACATGGGAAAAAATTTCTTCGGTAAAGGATACCTTGAACAAGGAAATCACAGGTACACCGTACATAGCCGAATGGATGCCAATGCTTTACGAGCTTCCCGTAGATATGGGAGAATATAAGGCGGGTACGGTCATTCTGGCAGGTACGTCTAAAAACGAAAAGGATAGATTTGATAAAAGCACGATCACGCTTCACGCAAGCACCGATAAGGGCCTAACTTGGAACACTATATGCAACGTAGACGAGGCACCCGGAATCGTAGATGATCTCGGAATATGGGAGCCATTTCTTATCTACGAGGCAAAGCGAGGCAGACTTTACTGCTTCTATTCTGACGATAGTGGTAAGAACGTAGAAGGCGATCACGATCAAAAGCTCGTTTACAAATATACGACAGATCTTAAAAATTGGTACGGCAAGGATGATAAGGTCGGAGTAGATATTGATCCAAAAGAAGCCGTAGCATGCGATAATCCCAAATTCCGTCCCGGAATGATATCGATTGCCGATATGGGAAAGGGCGGATATATAATGACCTACGAAATGGTAGGACTTCCCGATCTTCAGACACACTGCAAAAAAACTATGGATCTTGATGATTGGGGTGATGTTTCCGATTACGGAAAACCCGTGGCATGCGGCAAGGATTCGTTCGGATCCTCGTCTTGGTGTGCGTGGACTCCCGAGGGAGGCGGCGACTGCGGAACTCTTGTCGTTGTAGGCAAGCATCCATCCCCTTATTACAGTACAACAAAGGGTGCCAAGATGCTTCTCAGCTTTGATTACGGTGAAACATTTGTATCTATAGACAATCCTATTCCGTATAACGTAGACAGATGCGGCTACAGTCCGTGCCTGCTCTTTTCACAGGACGGAAAGACACTTTATTACGTAAACAATCCGCTGCTTAAGCTCGGAAACTGCCAGGAGATCGTTCTTGCTAAGATAAAGATAAGATGATTGCTTAAAAAATACATAAACAAATGATAAAGGAGTACATTTTTATGAAACTGATAAAAAAACTGCTTTCGCTGATTCTTCTCGTGACAATGATAGCCGCTATCCTCGTATCCTGCACGGATGGATCAAAAAAAGCAAACGACGACAAAAGTGAGGACAATAAGGTCGACGGATTTGATATTAGCGAATATAAGATCGTAAGACCGTCAACTCTTGCAAACGAATATTTGAATTATATCAAGAACTTCAAAAAGATAGTTGCCGATAATACCGGAGCGGATCTTCAGGTAGTTATCGATACAGATCAAAAAGCCGATCCGAACGCTAAAGAGATTCTTATCGGAAGCACCAACCGTAAGGAATCTGCCGATCTTGTAAAGATTCTTGAAAAGGATACGTACTATACTATCCGTGTTTCCGGTAACAAAATAGTCATCCTCGGTAAGACCGAAGATACTACCATGAAGGCACTTAAGGATTTCCTTGATGAAGCGGTATATACCTCCAAGGGCGGAAAGACTATCAATATGAAGTCGGATTTTGAAAAAAACGCTGTAGCAAACTCAAAATCCATGCTTTTTGATTCGTTTACCGAAATATCGATAGGTAAAAAGGTATCTGTCACCAACAGAGATGATCTTGCTACCGGACTTATTCAGTATTCCAAGATCGTTCCTCTCAGCGACGGAACGCTGCTTGCTACTTACGAAAATTATTCGTATAAATATACTATTCACAGAAGCACCGACGGAGGTGCAACATGGCATCAGTTCTCGACCGTTACAGATACGCTCAATAAGGGCTACGTAGCGGAATGGATGCCTCATCTTTACGAGCTTCCCGTAGATATGGGAAAATATAAGGCAGGAACCGTTCTTCTTGCCGGAACTTCAAAAAATGAAAAGGACACATTTACAGTAAGCACCATAACTATTCACGCAAGTACCGATGGCGGTAAGACATGGGAGACCGTTTGCAACGTTGATCTCGGCGGTGGCGGAGGAGAAGGTGTTTGGGAGCCTTACCTTATATATGAGGAAGAGCGAGACAGACTTTACTGCTTCTATTCGGACGATAGCGATCCCGATCATAGTCAGAAGCTTGCATATAAGTATTCTACCGATCTTGAGAACTGGCACGGTAAGGACGATAAGGTCGGCGTTGACGTAGACCCTAAGGATGCCGTAGCCTGCTCCAATAAAGGATACCGTCCCGGAATGACCTCGGTCGTGGATATGGGTGAGGGCGGATATCTTATGACCTATGAAATGATGGCATCGGGCATTCCCGATGTTCAGGTATATTATAAGAAGACCAAGGATCTTGACAACTGGGGTGATCCCGCTGATTACGGTAAGCCCGTAAAGAGCACGGACGGACATTCGACCGGCTCGGGTCCCTGGTGTGCATGGTCGCCCGTAGGCGGTGCGTGCGGAACTCTCGTTGTTGTCGGTAAGCATCCCGTTCCTTATCACGTTACCGATAAAGGCGCAAAGATGTTCCTCAGCTTTGATTACGGCGAGACGTTCGTTGCAATAGATAACCCGATCCCGTACGATCTTAAGGCAGAAGAAACGCACTGCGGATATAGCCCGTGCGTGGTCTTCTCGAAAGACGGAAAAACACTTTACTACGTAAATAATCCCCTTAATAAATTCAAGCAGGGTCACGATATTAACTTCGTTAAAATTGAAATAAAATAATTCCCAATTTTTATTTGAGTACAATAACTGCGTGAAGGACATAAAGTAAAATTTATGTCCTTGACAATGTTTTTCGAAACAGGTATACTGAAAATAGTGTTCCAATCATTGATGAAAGGTTTGATTTTGCAATGAAAAGAATTCTCTCAATTTTTGTGGCGCTGATCTTCTGTCTTTCTGCTTTTACCGGATGTGCATCGGGTAATAAATCAAAGGATAACGGAAAAGACGGTAATGATGAAGCAAAAAATTATATCGATCTCAGCCTGTACAAAATAGTTCGTCCATATACTGCATCAAGCAGTATTATAAAGCTTACGTCCTTTCTTAAAAACAGTATTCTCGAAAATACTAAGGCGGATCTTGCGGTCTCTATTGATGATGACGAGGAGTCCGAGTATGAGATACTGATCGGAAAATCCGATCGTGAGGAGGTAAAAGCGGCGGCTAAAGCGCTTTCGGATAAAACGAAAAAGGAAGCCTATACCATCGTAGTTACCGACAAAAAGATCGTTATATACGGACTTTCTGACGAGGATACGATTATAGGTGTTAAGGAATTTATAAAATCCTTTGTAAAGCCGTCAAAGATAGAAAAGCATCTTGCGCTTGAGGCGGGACCGCGTACTCTTATGAAAAAAACGGGCGAGGTCTTATACGTAGGTCCGAATTTTGAGACAGTTGTTCTCGAGGAGCTTTGCGATATCGAAGAGCGTATTACGGATGAAACCACCTATTCCTACGGTAAGATCATAAAGCTCGAGCATCAGAAGAATGAAAAGAATAACGGCGTTCTTTTTGCGGTAAGCCAAAATAATAATACCTTCCCGTGGCAGATGTTCAGGTCTGACGATGACGGAAAGACCTGGGAAAAGATGGCACCTCTTTATGATTACGTAAATAATGGTAACATCCCGGGATATCAGCCGTATCTTTATGAGCTGCCCGAGGCTATGGGAAAATATCCGGCAGGGACCATCCTATTTGCAGGATGCAGCCGTAGAGGTGCCAAGGAGACGACATACATATTCGTTCAGGCGACCACCGATTTCGGAATCACATGGGAGCCTATCGGAAATGTTGAGATCGGCGGATGCTATAATCAAGGAGATTGGTCGAGCGACGGACTTTGGGAGCCGGTACTTATGTACGAGAAGGAGACCGGCAGACTTTACTGCTACTATTCCGACGAGCTTGAAAACGGAGTGGGAGAAAATCATGTCGGCGGACATAATCAAAGACTTGTTTACAAATATACCACGGATCTTAAGTCCTGGAGCACCAAACACGATATGGTATCGCTTGAAAATCCCGAGCTTCGTCCCGGAATGGTCGCACTTACCAAAATGGGTAACGGGAAATTTGCGCTTGCATACGAGATGTGCGGTAAGGGTTATGGCTGCGATATACATATAAAGATTTCCGATTCACTTTCCGATTGGGATCCGACCGATAAAGGAAAGCTTGTTCTTGACAGCGTAAGCGGTAAGGGAATGGCATCGGGTCCCGCAATAATCTGGACCCCAAACGGAGGAGACTGCGGAACACTTATCGTTACCTCAAACAGTGACCGTGTTCCTTCAACAAAGACAAAGTGTGGACTTTTCCTCAGTTTCGACTACGGCAAGACCTTTGTCACTATCGAAAATCCGATACCCAACATGGTTAACGATATGGTAAAGAGCGGATACAGTCCCGGATTCTACGTTGACAGTGAAGGAACTATATATTACGTCAATAATCCCGAATGCTACCGAAATTCTTTTAACGAAAAGCTTATGTTCGCGAGAATTAAGGTGTATTAAACCAACGATAATCGAAAGGAATCACATATGAAGAAATTAAAAATAGTTTCCATAGTACTTGAGTTTGCCTTTTTGCTTTCGGTATTTATTTCTTGCGGAACAATAGCATCTGACGATAAAAAAGATTCTGAGCAGACAATCAACGATTTTATAGACATAAGCTCGTATACAATAATACGTTCCGATTCAGCTTCAAGAGATGTTATAGGAGTAACATCTCTTTTAAAGCGTGAGATCCTTGAATATTGCATATCAGATATAAAGGTTGGTACAGATTCGGATATTTCAAAAGAATACGAGATACTCGTTGGAAACACCGATCGTGATGACAGCAGAACTGTACTCGAAGCGGTTTCAGCCAAAGCGTCCCAAAACGCATTTGCTATCACATTTACAGATAATAAGATCGTGATCGTGGGGCTTTCAGATAACGATCTCATTTTGGGTGTTAAATATTTTATCAATACCTATGTAAAATCCTCTACATCGAACAACTGTCTTTACGCAAAGAAGGACGAAAAAGCTGTAGTGAAGAAAACAGGAAATCTGCTTTATCATAATGATAATTACGATTCAATAGTTCTTGAAACGCTCACCGATATTGATTGTCCCGCGCTGACAGATGATGCACGTTTTTCTTATGCTAAAATAGTAAAGAGCATAGTGAAAAAAATAACGGCATATTGTTTTCGGCAAGCGAGGGTTTCAATATGCAACCGTGGAAGTTGTACCGATCAAATGACGATGGAAAAACATGGAGCAAACTTGCTAATATTGTGGATGAGGTAAACGGATATATTCCTGGGTATCAGCCGTATCTTTACGAGCTTCCTGTGGATATAGGAAATTATAAAAAGGGAACTCTCCTTATGGCTGCGTGTAGCAGAAATGCTGCTGAAAACGAGCGAACTCATATAATACTGCAGGCATCTACCGATCTCGGTGAGAGTTGGACTGGTGTGTGTAATATAGCTATAGGCGGTTCGTTTAGTGACGGTATTTGGGAGCCTGTTCTTCAGTATGATGAACATACCAAGAAGCTGTACTGCTTTTACTCGGATCAAAGTGATGAAAATTACAGTCAAAAGCTTGTTTTCAAATCTACTACAGATTTGAAAAATTGGAGCGATATAAAAAACATGGTAGCACTTTCGGACAGCACACTTGCTCCGGGGATGGTTGCCCTTACCAAAATGGGCAACGGAAAGTGGGCACTCGCCTATGAGATAGGGAGCAGTAGTGGACCGCTTATACATATCAAGTTTGCCGATTTTATCGATGATTGGGATCCTTCGGATAAAGGAATGCCGGTTGCTGATAAAAACACAGGAGGAATGTGCAGATCCGGTCCTGCAATAGCATGGACTCCTGCCGGTGGAGATTGCGGAACTCTTATAGTTACATCACATGATGATCAAAACAATGCGGGAACTGAAACCAAGTGTGGGCTTTTCTTAAGCTTTGATTACGGAAAAAATTTCGTTGTAATTGAAAATCCTATCCCAAATATGAGCAACGAATTTTGCTCAAGCGGCTACAGTCCCGGATTCTACGTTGACAAAGAGGGAACTGTGTATTACGTCAATAATCCAGAATGCTACCGTAATTCTTTTAACGAAAAGCTTATGTTCGCGAGAATTAGGGTGTATTAATATAAAACGATTTGTTCATGAAAGGAAATCAAAATGAAAACAATCAAAAGAGTAGGCGCGCTTCTTATTGTTGCCGTTATGCTTCTCGCAGCTTTCGTTGCCTGCGGCAGTGGTAAGAAGGATGACAAAAACGATGATAAGTCGGGTGAGGATATCTCCGATCTTATTGACGTAAGTAAGTATACGATAGTAAGACCCGATGTTGCATCAAGAAATATTCTCGGCGTTACATCTAAGCTTAAGACGAGTATCAAGGACTCATGCAAGGCGGATATCAACGTCGTTACCGATGATGAATCCGAGACAGAATATGAGATTCTTATAGGAAATACTAACCGCAGTGTAAGCGGAGACGTGGTATCTTCGCTTTCCAAGACGGCAAAAAAGGAAGCGTTCGCAATAAGTATAAATGGTACCAAGATCGTTATTGTTGGTATTTCGGATGACGATACGCTTATCGGAGTAAATCATTTCATAAACGAGTACGTGGATAAGTCTAAGGGCGAAAAGACTCTTGCACTTAAGAAGGGTGATACCACTGTTCTTAAACAGACCGGAAAGCTTCATTACGTATCCCCGAATTATGATGCTGTCGTAATAGAAAAGACCGCAACTGCGGCAACGCCGTCTTCTCCCATAACCTCTGATTTCTTTAATTTCAGTAAGATAGTAAAGCTCGAGCATCAGAGCGACAAATCGAAAAACGGAATGCTTTTCGTAACGTCTGAATCAAAAGGAGATTATCCTCTTTTCAGAAGTGAGGATGACGGAAAGACGTGGACACGCCTTCCCAAGATAGGCGATGAGGTGCTTAATGCAACCACAGGATATCAGCCCTTCCTGTTTGAGCTTCCCGTTAATATGGGAGATTATAAAGCAGGAACCCTTCTGTTTGCCGCTAATACTATTTCTCCCGGAAAAACAAATTTGATCCTTCAGGCATCTACCGATTTCGGTGAGACGTGGGAATCACTGGGAATTGTAGCTCAGGGCGGTGCGTATAACGGTACTACGTATGACAGCGAAGGTCTTTGGGAGCCGTTCATCGTATATGAAGAAGAAACAGGCAGACTTTATTACACCTATTCCGACGAGACAGACCCCAAGCATAATCAAAAGCTCTCCTATAAGTATACGACCGATCTCAAAAATTGGAGCAAGGTTGGAGATATGTGTGCACTCGGTGATCTTCGTCCCGGAATGGTCGCACTTACCAAAATGGGTAACGGAAAGTGGGCGCTCGCATATGAGATGATCAATAACAATATCATCGGATCGCATGAAAATATCCACATTAAGTTCGCTGATTCCATGACATCGTGGGATGTAGATGATAAGGGAACTCCCATATCCGCGGGCGGAGCAGGACTCGCAGGCGGACCTTCGGTAGTATGGGTACCCGGCGGCGGTGAATGCGGAACCCTTATTGTTACTGCAATATTCGATTGGGGAACTCAGTATCCCGATATCCCGTGTGCCTTCTTTGTAAGCTTCGATTACGGAAAGACCTTTACCGTTATAGACAATCCCCTCCACGTTAAGGGCTCCAGAACAGGCTACAGTACTGGATTCTATGTTGACAAGGAAGGATACCTCTATTATGTAAATAATACAGAATACATCCAATCGGTAAATGACAAAATGCTTATGGCAAAGATTAAAATATATTAAGATATGATGATACATTTACGAAAGGAAATCAAAATGAAAACATTCAAAAGAGTAGGCGCGCTTCTTATTGTTGCCGTTATGCTTCTCGCAGCTCTCGTTGCCTGCGGCAGTGGCAAGAAGGATGACAAAAACGATGACAAAAACGATGATAAGTCGGGTGAGGAGATCTCCGATTTTATTGACGTAAGTAAGTATACGATAGTAAGACCCGAGGTTGCATCAAGAAATATTGTCGGCGTTACATCTAAGCTTAAGACGAGCATCAAGGACTCCTGCAAGGCGGATATCAAGGTCGTTACCGATGATGAATCCGAGACAGAATATGAGATCCTTATTGGAAAGACCAACCGCAGTGTAAGCAGCGATATAGCATCCTCGCTTTCCAAGGCGGCAAAAAAGGAAGCGTTTGCGATCAGCGTAAATGGTACCAAGATCGTTATTGTTGGTATTTCGGATGACGATACGCTTATCGGAGTAAATCATTTCATAAACGAGTACGTGGATAAGTCTAAGGGCGAAAAGACTCTTGCACTTGAGAAGGGAGATACCACTGTTCTTAAACAGACCGGAAAGCTTCATTACGTATCCCCGGATTATGATGCTGTCGTAATAGAAAAGACCGCAACTGCGGCAACGCCGTCTTCTCCCATAAGCTCTGATTTCTTTAATTTCAGTAAGATAGTAAAGCTTGAGCATCAGAGCGACGAATCGAAAAACGGAATGCTTTTCGTAACGTCTGAATCTAAGCCGTCGACACGTTATCCTCTTTTCAGAAGTGAGGATGACGGAAAGACATGGACGAGTCTTCCGAGAATAGGTGATGCGGTGCTTAATGCAAGTACAGGATATCAGCCCTTCCTGTTTGAGCTTCCCGTTGATATGGGAGATTATAAAGCAGGAACTCTCCTGTTTGCCGCTAATACCATTTCTCCCGGAAAAACAAATTTGATCCTTCAGGCATCTACCGACTTCGGTGAGACATGGGAATCACTGGGTGTTGTAGCTCAGGGCGGTTCGTATAACGGTATTACATATGCAAGCGAAGGACTTTGGGAGCCGTTTATCGTATATGAAGAAGAAACGGGAAGACTTTATTATACCTATTCCGACGAGACAGACCCCAAGCATAATCAGAAGCTCTCCTATAAGTATACGACCGATCTCAAAAAATGGAGCGAGGATGGAGATATGTGTGCACTCGGTGATCTTCGTCCCGGAATGGTATCGCTCACAAGAATGGGTAACGGAAAGTGGGCTCTTGTATATGAGATGATCAATAATAATGTTAACGGTTTGCACGAAAATATCCACATTAAGTTCGCTGATTCTATGACTTCGTGGGACGTAGCGGATAAGGGAACTCCCGTATCTTCGGGCGGCGCAGGACTCGCAGGCGCACCTTCGGTAGTATGGGTACCCGGCGGCGGAGAATGCGGAACACTCATCGTGACTGCAGTTTATGACTGGGGCACAGTATATTCAGATACCGCATGTACCTTCTTTGTAAGCTTCGATTACGGAAAGACCTTTACCGTTATGGATAATCCCCTCCACGTTAAGGGCCCCGCGACAGGCTACAGTACAGGATTCTACGTCGATAAAGAGGGATCGCTCTATTACGTAAACAATACAGAATATATACAGTCTGTAAATGACAAAATGCTTATGGCAAAGATCAAGGTATATTAATATATCCGAAGGAGTGTACTTGAAATGAAAGATTTCAACCAAAAGGTAGTATGTAACGACGGTATTCACACACCTCTCATTCGTGAAAAAATGATAGATATAAAAATACCGGATGACATAACGTCAAAAAAATGCTATACTTACGGAAAGATAATAAAGCTCGAGCATAATGGCGAAAATAACGGAATTCTCATTGCGACGAATGAGAATTCCGAGACCAAGAACTGGGCTCTCTACAGAAGCTATGATGACGGTGACAGCTGGGAGGAATTTTCTTCGATCCCCGATTCTATCAATACCGATTGCTTTCCCGGATATCAGCCTTATATGATAGAGCTTCCTACTGATATGGGAGATTATAAAAAGGGAACTATCCTTTATTCCGGATGCTCCTATTCGGGTACGAAGACCAATATCGTTCTCTTTGCGAGCCGTGATCTCGGAGTTTCTTGGGAAGGTGTTTGCAACATCGGTATGGGCGGAGGATATAACCAGGGCGGTTGGACCAGCCAAGGTGTATGGGAGCCCTTTATGTACTTCGACGACGAGTCGGGCAAGCTTTACTGCTACTATTCCGACGAGCAGAATCCCGAGCACAATCAAAGACTTATCTGCAAATATTCTACCGACGTTGTAAACTGGAGTGAAGAAATAGACGTTCTCACGCTCAAAGAGCTTCGTCCCGGAATGATCGCCTTTACAAAAATGGGTAACGGAAAATATGCAATGGTGTACGAGATGGTCAATTTTGATCCTCACGCGCAGGTCCATATCAAATTCTCCGACTCCCTTGAAAGCTGGGAGCCTACCGAGCGCGGTAAGCCCGTACTCAATGCTCAGGGAGGCGGACTTGCGGGGGCGCCGGCTATTGCATGGACTCCCGACGGAGGAGAGTGCGGAACTCTTATGATAACCGCAGTTTACGATTGGAAGACCGATACAGCAACTCAGTGTGCGCTTTTTGTAAGCTATGATTACGGCGAGACATTTATGTCTGTTGAAAATCCTATACCGGCTATGCCAAATTCTTCCGTAAGAAGCGGATACAGCTCGGGATTTTTCGTAGATAAGGACGGATACGTTTATTACGTAAACGATCCTGAATACGATAAGGGAGCGGTATGCGAAAAGCTCGTTTTTGCAAAGCTCAGTGCAAAAAAATAAAAGGACAGGTGAAGTAGTATGAAAACCAGTGTAGATCTTACGAAATATTCGATCGTATTTTTTGCAGAAGCGTCTGAAAAGCTTGTCGGGGCAGCGAATTATCTCAAGAAAAATATCGAGAAGTATTCCTGTGTCGAGCTTGATATCTACAAGGACACCGAAAAAGAAAATGATTTTGAGATACTTGTCGGAAAGACCTCAAGAGCAGGCAGTAATGAGCTTTTCCCAAAGATCAAAGAAAAATCGTTTGTCATAGCCTTTGACGGAAATAAGCTTCATATCGCGGGAAAAAACGATAACGATACTATTCTCGGAATCAGATATTTTATAAGTGAGTACCTCAAAAAGTCACTCGACGGAGCGATTCTTTCTGTCGAGGAGTTCTTTATAAAAAGAACGGGCGCTGTCATTTATATGGGTGAAAATTACGAGTCTCTCGTTCTCGAAAAGATCAATACCATATACGAGACCCCTGAGCTTTTTGATCATAACTGGTGCTCTTACGCAAAGATAATCAAGCTTGAAAATCAGGAAAACGAGGAGAATAACGGCATACTCCTCGCCTCCAACGAAAACGTAAAGCGCAATCCTTGGGATATTTACCGCAGTAAGGATGACGGATCGACGTGGGAAAAGCTTTCGGGCGTTCCCGACGATATAAACACCTCCAATATACCGGGATATCAGCCATATCTCTATGAGCTTCCCGCGGACATTGGTCATTATAAAAAGGGAACCATCCTTTTTGCGGGATGTACCTACGGATTCGGAAAGACGATCATGTTCCTTTCCCATTCTACCGATCTCGGTGAGAGCTGGAAGGGAATATGTAACGTTGCGGTAGGACGTGACGGAAGAGAAGGCATATGGGAACCCTTCCTTGTATATGAGCCGGAGACGAAAAGACTCTACTGCTTCTATTCGGACGAGACCGATCCCGCTCATAATCAGAAGCTTGTGTACAGATATACCACCGATCTTGAAAACTGGAGCGAGATTTGTGATATGATCGCTCTTGGAAACTGCCGTCCCGGAATGATCGCGCTTGCGAAGATGGGTAACGGAAAGTGGGCGCATGCATTCGAGCTCTGGAAGCAGGGTGCGGACGGTTGGCCTGTGTATATCACCTTTGCCGACTCGCTCGACTCGTGGAAGACAAATGATGAGGGAAAACTCCTGACCGATGGAGAGGGCAAGTTTATGATCTCAAGTCCTGCAGCAGCATGGACTCCCGACGGTGGAGATTGCGGAACTCTTATAGTTACCGCTATGAGAAACGCAGGGGTCAAGACAAGGTTCAGATGCGACTTCTTCCTCAGCTTCGATTACGGACAGACCTTTGTCTCGGTCGATAATCCTCTTCCGGTACTTGAGGGACATTTAAACAAGACCTCTTACAGCCCCGGATTTTACGTAGATAAGCAGGGAAGCGTATATTACGCAAATAATCCCGGGGTGGCATTTGATACGGCTGCCGGAAAGCTTATGTCTGCTAAGCTTAAGATGTACTGATGATAATAAAAATAATAAGTTATGGAGAAATGCAGCATGAAAAAATTCTTATCACTTATTCTTGCGCTTGTGATGCTCACCGGTATTCTGTCGGCATGTTCCGCAAGCGGAAATAACAAAAACAAAGACGAAAATAACGACAAACCTAAAGAAGATAACATTGACTATCTCGATGTAAGCGGTTATACGATCGTACGTTCGGCTGCTTCGGGAGACACTGTAAGAAATATGACCTCCGTTTTGAAGAAGAGCATAAACGACAATGTTAAGCTTGATCTTACTGTCGCTATGGACGATGAGACCGAGGTCGAATGTGAGATCCTTGTAGGTGAAACTAACCGTAAGGAAAGCGTGGATGCTCTTGTAGAGCTTAAAGGAAAGATCAAAAAAGAAGGATACGTTATAAAGGTTGTCGGAAGTAAGATAGTTATTCTCGGGCACACCGAGGACTATACTGCTCTCGGCGTAAAGCAGTTTATAAACGCATTCGTTTCTAAATCGACGAAGGAAAAATGTCTTTACCTCGAAAAGGGAGATACTACCAAATTCGGTAAGAACGGGGAAGTTCTTTATGTCAGTGAGATCGGTTCTGTAGTAGTCCTTGACAAAAAGAGTACTGTATTTAAAACCGATAACTATGGCGATACTCACGCGCGCTCTTATGCCAAGATAATCAAGCTTGAACATCAGCCTGACGAAAAAAACAACGGAATTCTTCTCGCAACCAACGAATTTGCCTCTCCGAGTCCATGGCCTATGTACAGAAGTAAGGATGACGGTGATACTTGGGAGAATTTAAAGTCTATCCCCGATCTTGTAAACGGATGGTTTGCGGGATATCAGCCCTATCTTTTTGAGCTTCCTGAGGATGTTGGAGAATACAAAAAGGGAACTATTCTCTTCGCCGCATGTACCTATAATGGTTCTCAGACCGCTATAATCATGCTCTGTAGCACCGATCTTGGTGAGACGTGGAAGAGCCTTGGCAACGTCACTATCGGAGGACCTAACACCAACGGAGTTTGGGAACCCGTAATTGCATATGAGAATGGAAGGATATACTGCTTCTATTCGGATGAGCAGGATAGCTTCCACAATCAGAGACTTATCTATAAGTATACAACCGACCTTAAGACTTGGAGCGAGATAGGCGATATGGTAACATCAGGTCCTAACCGTCCCGGAATGGTAGCTCTTACCAAGATGGGTAACGGAAAATGGGCTCTCGCATTTGAATACTGGACCTCCGGACAAGCAGGATATCCCGTTCGTATAATGTTCGCTGATAAGCTTGATTCTTGGAAATCGATCAGTGCCGGAACACAGGTAGTAAGCACTACGGGCGTTTCGCTTGAGTCGGGACCCGCAATGACATGGACTCCCGCGGGAGGCGGAGACGGTGTTCTCTTCCTTTGCGCGTATAAGAATATAAACTCGAAAACCGATTCAAGATGTGACCTCTTTATGAGCTTCGATTACGGTAAAACCTTTGTTTCCATAGAAAATCCTCTTGCCGTTATGAAGGACGCAAAGCATAAGTGCTCCTACAGCCCCGGATTCTATACCGATAAGGACGGTGCCGTATATTACGTAAATAATCCCGCACTCGTCAAGGGACTTAATGCGGGAAGAGTCGATATGGCAAAGATAATGGTATATTGATCTTCTGAAATATATTTTTTGAATCGTAGGTCGCTTTTCAGATTACACAAAATGTTACTTTTTTCACATCATAATATATTGACCGTGTTTTTTTACTGATATATAATTATTATGTGCTCTAAAATTATAAAAGGAGTTTGAAATATGAAAAAAGTTTCTTTGTTGATCTCGTTGCTTCTCGTTTTTGTAACAGTTTTGGGATCCCTTTGCGGGTGTTCTTTTAGGAAAAACGAAAACAGTAGCAATGAAAAAGCGACCTACGATAATTTTATCGACATCGGTATTTATAAGATAATCCGTCCCGACGTCTGCGACAACGCAGTTATAAAATCTGTTTCAAACCTTAAAGCAGATCTGCTTAAGTACACGGGTGCCGATGTACAGGTTGCAATCGATTCTGATACGGAGTCTGACGTATATGAGATCCTTGTTGGAAAGACTGACAGAAAGGAAAGCGCTGACGCATATGCCGAGCTTTCGAAAAAGAAGAACTCGCAGGCACTTATAATAAAGGTCGTCGGAAATAAGATAGTTATACTTGGCTCTGACGATAACTATACCGCACTTGCGGTGAAGCGCTTCATTCTTGCGTACGTAGCACCGTCAAAATATGAGGGCAGGCTGAGCCTTAAAAGGGAGAATATGACTAAGATCGGAACGGCGGGAGAGATACTTACCGTCGGACCTGACGGACAGATAGTCGTTCTTGAAAAAAAGAGTACCGTATTTGATCCGGATAACGTTTTTGATATCGAGGAGCGTACCTATCCGAAGATAATCAAGCTTGAAAATCAGCCCGACCCTAAAAATAACGGTGTCTTGATCGCGACAAATGAAAATACCAAGATGAGACCCTGGTCTTTATATCGCAGCAAGGATGACGGAGAGACCTGGGAGGTTTTGGATCCATACCGAAATGATGTAGCGACCGATGCATCTCCCGGATATCAGCCATATCTTTTCGAGCTTCCTGCAGATGTCGGCGCGTACAAAAAGGGAACTGTTCTTTTCAGCGCTTGTGTATATAATGCAAGCCGTACAGCATTGATCATCGCAGGATCTACCGATCTCGGGGAAACTTGGAAAGGTATAGGTGAGATCGTTGAGGGCGGAACCGACGCTCCCGATCGCTGGGAGCAGGATGGCGTATGGGAGCCTGTTATAATCTACGACGAGGAAACCAAAAGGCTTTATTGCTTTTATTCGGACGAAAGTGATCCGAAATATGAGCAGAAGCTTGCGTACAGATATACGACAGACCTTGTAAATTGGAGCGATACCTATAGTGTAACCGGTGACGTTAACTACGGAGTGGGAATGGTCGCACTTACGAAAATGGGCAACGGAAAATGGGCGCTCGCATTTGAATGCTGTAAGATCGGCGAGATCACTCTACCCGTTCATATCAAGTATACGGATAGGCTCGATACGTGGAATGTGCCCGATCTCGGTAAAGAGGTAAGAGATAACCGAGGCATAGGACTTGAATGTGCACCTTCAATGGTATGGTCACCGGCAGGAGGAGATAAGGGTGTTATCGTCTTGTGCGCTTATAAGGGGATGCGATCGACTACCGGATCAAAATGTGACCTTTTCTTTAGCTTTGATTACGGAAACAGCTTTGTTTCTGTCAAAAATCCCTTGAATGTGAAGAAAGACGACGCAAATAAAAGCTCGTACAGTCCCGGATTTTATGTCGATAAAGAGGGCGCAATCTATTATATAAACAATCCTCCGCTTGCGTCAGGACTTGTATCCGGAAAGCTTGAAATGGCGAAAATAGTCGTATATTGAGGTAATCATATGAAAAAATACATTTCTGTTTTACTCGCACTCGTACTCTTTATATCATCCTTTGTAGGATGCAGCGGTAATAACGGTAATAAAAAGAAGAATGATACCGATAAGGTGGACGAAAATCTTATTGATATCAGTAAATATACCGTGATACGTCCCGATATGTGCGAGCGCACTACCGTTACTGCGGCAGCAAATCTCAGAAAACAAATATTTAAGTATACATCTGCCGAAGTGCCTGTCGCCATCGATGTTGATCTTGATGCCGTAGAATATGAGATACTTGTCGGTCGGACAAACAGACAGGAGAGCATTGACGCTTATGCCGAGCTTTCCGAGAAGAAAGACGATAAGGTTATTATGATAAAGACGGTCGGAAACAAGATAATATTGCTCGGAAAAAACGATAATTATACTGCACTTGCGGTAAGACGCTTCATTCTTGCGTACGTAGCACCGTCAAAATATAAGGGCAGACTCAGTCTTGAAAGGGGCGATATGACAAAGATCGGTAACTCAGGACAGGTTCTTACCGTTGGACCTGACGGACAGGTCGTCGTTCTTGAAAGAATGAGTACGATATTTAGCCCCTATGATACAAACGATACCGAGTGGAGATCTTATCCGAAAATAATAAAGCTTGAGCATCAGCCGGATCCTAAAAACAACGGTGTTTTGATTGCAACGAATGAAAATATCAACCTGAATCCTTGGTCGATATACCGTAGTATGGATGACGGAGAGACTTGGGAGGTATTAAAGCCTTACCGGAATGACATAGCTAAAGACGCATCTCCGGGATATCAGCCATATCTTTACGAGCTTCCTGCAGACGTAGGTGAGTATAAAAAAGGAACTATCCTTTTCAGTGCATGCGTTTACAGTCCGTGGCGTACCGTTCTTATCCTTGCACATTCTGTCGATCTCGGGGAAAGCTGGAAGGGAATAAGCGAAATAGCCGAGGGTGGCGTTAATAACCAGGACAGATGGCTCAAGGATGGAATATGGGAGCCTTTCCTTCAGTATGATGAGGAAAGTAAAAGATTTTTCTGCTTTTATTCCGACCAAAGTGATCCTAAATACGAGCAGAAGCTTGCGTTCAGATATACGACAGATCTTGTAAACTGGAGCAAAACCTATAGCGTTACGGGCGATAAGGAGTACGGCGTCGGAATGGTCGCGCTCACTAAAATGGGCAACGGAAAATGGGCACTTGCGTTTGAATGCTGTAAGATCGGAGGATACAATCTGCCGATACACATAAAATATTCGGATCATATATGGGAATGGAAGGTTTCAGATCTCGGAACCGAGGTAAGGACTCCTGATGGAGTCGGACTCGAATCGGGTCCCGGAATGGCTTGGACTCCCGCGGGCGGTGAAGACGGGGTTTTGTTCCTCTGCGCACTGGACGGTCTTGATTCCAAAACCGATTCCAAATGCGACCTATTTATGAGCTTTGACTACGGAAAAAGCTTCGTTGCAATCGAAAACCCCATTCCTGTCAAAAAAACAGATAAGCACAGAAGCTCGTACAGCCCGGCATTTTTCGTGGATAAAGACGGATGTATTTATTACGTCAACAACCCCGCTCCGGGCGAAGAATTTTCTTGCGGATCGCTTGTTATGACTAAGATAAGAGTATACTGAAAAAAATGACGGTCTTTTAGGAGCGTTCTCATAAGGATGTTTTCGGAACACGGTAGGGGCGAACTGTGTTCGCCCGTGGGAGACCGCAGGTCTCCCCTACGGATACACATATAAATATCGGCAGAGGACTTGTTTTCTCTGCCGATTTGTGTTACAATGGAACTAACAAAAAGCCTTCCTCCGGGAGGAAGGTGGCACGCGTAGCGTGACGGAAGGAGCCTGCGTGACTTTGAGCTTAGATAAACTTTATAGTAACGCACTCTCCCTCAGTCAGCTTCGCTGACAGCTCCCTCCCGGAGGGAGCCTTT
>JAFTUC010000009.1 GCA_017466445.1 Clostridia bacterium | reverse complement strand
TTGAGCATTTGCTCTTGCAACTTTTGCTCTGCTATTTCAATTTCTTCAAAATATTCTTTTTTATCTTGCTCAACCAAATGATTAAACTTATCGCTCATTTCCTCACCTCTTGAATACATCTTGAATACATTATATCACATTCTATGTCCAATAAAAAGGATTTTACAAAGAAAAATCCGCCCGAATTTCTTCGGGCGGATAATTTTGCTTTGTAACGGACAGTCGAGGACGCCTGTCCCTACAAAAATCTAATTACTTAGATTCCTTGATAGCAGCTTGTGCTGCTATCAGCAAAAGAGGGAAAACACTATTTGATTTTTAAAGATAATTTCTGGTTTGTTTTTTCGCCCGTCTTAAATATGTGATAATGTCCTAAACCATACTCAACTGCAACAAAGAAAACCGTACGTCCGTTCCATTTAATGTAATATAAATGCTCTAAAAACGGACTAACAACATTTTTCTTTCCGTAGGTAAGAGCAAATTTTTTATACAAATTCCATTCTAATTTCATTATTGGAATATTATTAAGTTCTATATCAGCGCCTAACGGATAAAAGCCAAAATACTCAACTTTCACAAGCATTTTAAATACTTCCTATTTCATTGTTTTTTGTTATTATATCATAATTCTTGATAAATTACAATACATACAAAATCCCCACCGATTGCTCGGTGAGGATTTGATTTGTTTTATAAAGTCAACAATTACTTGCTTTCTTTAATAGCTGCCTGTGGTGCTATGCGCAAAAGTTGGAAAATTTGCATTAATCCAATTCATATAAAGGATAACTAGTTTTATCTTTTTCTGTAATCTTTCTCAATACTTTACATGGGACACCGACGGCAACCACATCACTTGGTATAGATTTTGTTACCACGCTTCCAGCTCCGATTACAGTATTATCTCCGATTTCTACACCTGCAAGTATTATAGCCCCCGCGCCAATCCAAACATTATTTCCAACAGTAATCGGCTTAGCAATTTCTACGCCATTTTTTCGCATATCGGGGTCAATGGCGTGTTCTGCTGTGGTGAAACAGCAATTCGGTGCGACAAATACGTTATCGCCAAATGTTACCTTCGCCCCATCGGTAATTATCATACCGTGGTTAGAATAAAAGTAATCTCCAACAGTTATGTTATAGCCATAATCGCACCAAAAAGGCGGTGTGATATAAACGTTTTCACCCATTTCACCCAGCAAATCTTTTAGAATTTCGTGTTGGGCTTCTTTATCATTTGGAGATAATTGATTATATTTATAACATTTTTCCTTACCTTTGCGTATTTCTTCCTCATAAGCAGGATTGTAACAACCTTGAAAGAAACAGTTTATAGGAACCTTTGGTTTCTCGTTCATAAAAATCTCCTTGATAAGCCTTGATTTGTTTTATTGTACGATATTTTATTTTCAAAGTAAAGAAATCTACAAAAATCCCCACCGATTCCTCAGTGGGGATAAATTGTTTATTTGGATAGATTATTTCATATCCTTGATAGCAGCCTGTGCAGCGGCAAGACGTGCGATCGGTACTCTGAAGGGCGAGCAGGATACGTAGTCAAGACCGATGGAGTGGCAGAACTCAACAGATGTGGGGTCACCGCCGTGCTCACCGCAAATACCAACGTGGAGGTTGGTGTTTACAGGGCGTCCGAGGGTTACAGCCATGTTCATGAGCTTACCAACACCGGTGGTGTCAAGCTTTGCGAAAGGATCGTTCTCGAAGATCTTTGCGTCGTAGTAAGCGTTGAGGAACTTACCTGCGTCGTCACGGGAGAAGCCGTAGGTCATCTGAGTAAGGTCGTTGGTTCCGAAGCAGAAGAAGTCTGCGTTAGCGGCGATCTCATCAGCGGTGAGGCATGCTCTCGGGATCTCGATCATGGTACCAACCTCGTACTCAAGGTTAGCGCCTGCAGCGGCGATCTCAGCGTCAGCGGTAGCAATAACTACGCTCTTAACGTACTTAAGCTCCTTAACGTCGCCAACGAGCGGGATCATTATCTCGGGCTTAACGTTCCAGTCAGCGTGTGCCTTCTGAACGTTGATAGCTGCGCGGATAACTGCGGTGGTCTGCATCTTTGCGATCTCGGGGTAGGTAACTGCGAGACGGCATCCGCGGTGTCCCATCATGGGGTTGAACTCGTGGAGAGATGCGATGATAGTCTTGATGTCCTCTACGCTCTTGTTCTGAGCCTTTGCGAGAAGAGCGATGTCCTCCTCGGTGGTAGGAACGAACTCATGGAGCGGGGGATCGAGGAATCTGATGCAAACGGGGTTGCCCTCGAGAGCCTCGTAGAGCTTTTCGAAGTCGGACTGCTGGTAGGGGAGAATCTTTGCAAGAGCTGCTTCTCTTTCCTCAGCGGTGTCGGAGCAGATCATCTCACGGAATGCCGCGATTCTGTCTGCCTCAAAGAACATATGCTCGGTACGGCAGAGACCGATACCTTCAGCTCCGAGCTCGCGTGCCTTCTTAGCATCAGCGGGAGTGTCGGCGTTGGTTCTTACCTTGAGTCTGCGGAACTCGTCAGCCCATCCCATGATGGTACCGAAGTTTCCGGAGATCTCAGCGTCAACGGTAGGAATGATACCGTCGTAGATGTTACCGGTGGATCCGTCGATCGAGATGTAGTCGCCTTCAACGTAGGTCTTGCCTGCGAGAGTGAACTTCTTGTTTTCCTCGTCCATTGCGATCTCGCCGCAACCGGAAACGCAGCACTTACCCATACCTCTTGCAACAACTGCTGCGTGAGAGGTCATACCGCCGCGAACGGTGAGGATACCTTGAGCAGCCTTCATACCGGTGATATCCTCGGGAGAGGTCTCAAGTCTTACGAGAACTACCTTCTTGCCTGCGTCCTTCCAAGCCTCTGCGTCTTCAGCCGAGAATACGACCTGTCCGCAAGCAGCTCCGGGAGATGCGCCGAGACCCTTACCAACGGGGTTAGCCGCCTTAAGTGCCTTAGCGTCGAACTGCGGGTGGAGAAGAGTGTCAAGGTTTCTGGGGTCGATCATAAGAACGGCCTCTTCCTTGGTCTTGTGTCCCTCTGCTACGAGGTCAACAGCGATCTGGAGAGCTGCGGGAGCAGTTCTCTTACCGTTTCTGGTCTGGAGCATATAGAGCTTTTCGTTCTCGATAGTGAACTCCATATCCTGCATGTCGTGATAGTGGTTCTCAAGTATCTGGCAAACTTCCTGGAACTGCTTGAATGCAGCGGGGAACTTTTCAGCCATCTGTGCGATAGGCATAGGAGTACGAACGCCTGCAACGACGTCCTCGCCCTGTGCGTTTGTGAGGAACTCACCCATAAGCTTCTTTTCGCCGGTAGCGGGATCACGGGTGAATGCAACGCCGGTTCCGCAGTTTTCGCCCATGTTACCGAATGCCATAGCCTGTACGTTTACAGCGGTACCCCAGCTATAGGGAATGTCGTTGTCGCGGCGGTATACGTTCGCACGGGGGTTGTCCCAGCTGCGGAAAACTGCCTTAACAGCGCCGATGAGCTGCTCCTTGGGATCGGAGGGGAAGTCCTGACCGATCTTAGCCTTGTACTCAGCCTTGAACTGATTTGCGAGCTCTTTGAGGTCGTCAGCGGTAAGCTCAACGTCCTGCTTAACTCCCTTTTCTTCCTTCATCTTGTCGATGAGCTCTTCGAAGTACTTCTTACCGACTTCCATAACGACGTCAGAATACATCTGAATGAATCTTCTGTAGCAGTCGTATGCCCATCTTGCGTTACCCGACTTCTTAGCCATAACCTCAACGACCTCTTCGTTAAGACCGAGGTTGAGGATGGTATCCATCATACCGGGCATCGAAGCGCGTGCGCCCGAACGAACCGATACGAGAAGGGGATTTTCAAGGTCACCGAACTTCTTGCCGGTAACACCTTCCATCTTTACAATGTACTCCATGATTTCAGCCATGATCTCGTCATTGATCTGACGGCCGTCCTCGTAGTACTGTGTGCAGGCTTCGGTAGAAATAGTGAAGCCCTGGGGTACAGGAAGACCGATGTTGGTCATCTCTGCGAGGTTAGCTCCCTTACCGCCAAGGATCTCACGCATGTTAGCGTTACCCTCGGAGAAGAGATAGCAATACTTCTTTGCCATAATTCTTTTTACCTCCGTTGTTTAGTAAAATATGTTTTCATTTCTGTTGCCGAAGTATTATACCACAAAGAAACTGCGGAATAAAGGGATTGTATGGCGAATTTACATTTTTTTAACAATTTACGAGCTTTTGCCCGATAAAAAAACGAAAAAAGTTCTTGATAAAAGTAAACGGATGTTATATAATGGTACGGTAGTATAATGCCGGAGAATTTTTTGAACGTCAAGGAAATACATTATGGGAATTTTTGATCTTTTTAAGCAGATAGAAAGCAAGAGTGTGTCGCAGACAGGACCGATCACGCATATCGTCGTAGGGCTCGGAAATCCGGGCAAGGAATACACCTATAACCGACACAATGCGGGGTTTATGTGCATGGACGTTATATGCAGTAAATACGGCGCAAGAGTGGATAAATCAAAATTCAAGGCGCTCGTCGGAGAATGCACGGTGGCGGGTAAGAGAGTTCTTCTTATGAAGCCTCAGACCTTTATGAATAATTCGGGTGAGGCGATCCGCGAGGCGGCGGACTTCTACAACGTGCCGGCGGAAAATATAATAGTAATATTCGACGATATATCGATAGGTGTGGGATCGATGCGCATCAGACGAAAGGGAAGCGCGGGCGGTCATAACGGCATAAAGAGCGTTATAGAGCATCTTTCCACAAACGAGTTTCCACGTATTAAGATAGGAGTCGGTGAAAAGCCCTCTCCCGAATACGATCTCATAAAATGGGTGCTCGGAAACATTCCCGAGGAGGACAGAAAAAAGGTCTCGGAGGTCTACAGTAAGGCAGCGGATGCACTTGAAACTATGCTTTCGGGCAATATCGATACCGCGATGAATAAATTCAACAGTTGATTTTTTATAGAAAAACACCCACCGGCAGCCAAAACTGCCGGATAACTGCGTTTTCGAGATGAATTTGATCGGGGGGAAAGAACCATCTCAAACGCCGAAATTTCTTTCCCTCCCGAGCCCACCCAAGCTCCTTGGCTGTGGCAAATTTTAAACTGTCGGATAACTGCATTTAGATGTTTGAAGAAAAACTATTTTCATTATTCAGGACAACGAACTAAAGGGAGATACATATGTTTATAATTGCATTCGTTTTTTTTACTTTTCTTATAGTCCTACCTGCGATGTTATCTTATATTAGCCTATATCCTATTATTTGTGAATTTAGAGATTTGTTGGATACACCGTTTGTTTGTCCAAACTGTGGGCATAAGTTTAAAATAAAAATGTATCAGGTTTGGTATAAACTGCCTTCATATTATGTGATAAACGGATTCAAAACAAAATGTCCAAATTGTAAGAGGACCGATATATGTTCTCGCTTGCACCAATAAATACAAATAATTTTTAAATGTGAAAGAACCAAAAAGAGACACGCCGAAGCCAAGGGCGTTGCCCTTGAACCCACCAAACCTTTTTGAAAAAAGGTTTGGATACTAAAAACTTTAAAAGAAAAGGAAGCCTGCGCCGAGAAATGGAACAAATATTCAGTGCGTTTTCAGCATCGAGAGAATATAGATCTCTCATAAGTGAAGTTAATAAAAGGAGAGCAAGACAGCTTCCGATACTCGTAAACGGACTTTGCGAGGGTGCGACCGTTGCTTTTGTCGCCTCTGTGATCCGTGACAGAGAGCCGAAAACAACGCCCACGCTGGTTTTCGTAAGAAGCGAGAAGGATGTTATGCGTATGACCGAGGCGCTGAGCGCGCTCGGTCTTAACGTGCGACCGTTTTTCTCGCGTGATTTTGTTCTTCGCAACGTTTATGCGTCTCATGAAAACGAGCACGAAAGACTTGCGACCTTTTTTGCCGCCACTGAAAATTCGTGCGACGCGATAATCGCGACTCCCGATGCCGCAATGCAGTACACCGTGCCGAAGGAAAGACTCGTAAGCACCTCGTTTACCCTGTATTTTGCGGAAAATTACGATATCTCCGATATAGTGTCAAGACTTGACAGCGGAGGATATACTCGCGTCGAGATAGTAGACGCACCGGGGCAGTACGCGAGAAGAGGAGATATTCTCGATATATATGCTCCAAAGTACGACTCTCCCGTGCGTATCGAGTTTTACGATACCGAGATCGACCGTATGAGCTATTTCGATATAATCAGCCAGAGAAGGCTTGACGATATCGAATCGGTTTCGATATCGCCCGTAAGAGAGGTGATAGCAAGCGAGGCTCAGAAAAAAGAGCTCGCTAAAATGATACGTGAGCATATAAGAAAGGTCAAAAACGAGAAGAGCGAGTCCGAGCTCGCGCTTGAGGCTGAGGCACTCGAAAGCGGACGCGATCTTTCCTGCATAGATAAGTATATAACCTTCGTTTATCCCGAAAAATCTACCCTTTTCGACTATTTTGACGAAAACAGCCTTTTTGTGACTGTCGAGCTTCCGGCGTGTAACGAGAGGGCAAAGAATTTCGAGTGGCAGCAGAGCGAGGATATAAAAGCGCTTCTTGAAAGCAAACTCCTTCTCCCCGAATTTTCCGAGCTTTTTATATGTAAGGATGAGTTTTCCGCGATACTTTACGAGCATAAAAACATCGTAATAGATGCGTTTTCGCTCTCTCTCGGTGCGGACGTGCGCCTTATCGGAATATATAATTTCGCTACCAAGCAGATAGCGGGATATGCGGATAACTTTGACCTGCTCTGCGAGGAGATCGAAAATTACTGCGATCACTCCTTCTCGATAACGCTTGCGTGCGAGAGCGAGTCGAGTATGAAAAATACCTTTAATATGCTCGCCGATAGGGGAATAAGAGCCTCGATGACCGATACCGCGGAAGCAGGGCTCGTGCTTACCGTGCTTCCCGGAGTTTACGGATTCGAGCTTACCGATATGAAGGTCGCGTTTCTGTCGGCCTGCCGCTCGGGAGTGCGTGCCGTTTCGAGCGTGAAGAGAAACGCGCGTAATTCAAGATTCAAAAAATCCGCGGGCGAGACTATACTTTCGTACAGCGAGCTCAGCGTCGGAGATTACGTCGTTCACGTAAACCATGGGATCGGACAGTATCTCGGACTCGATAGCCTCGTTGTGGCGGGCGTGCGTAAGGATTTTGTGAAGATCAAATACGCAGGCACGGATATGCTCTATCTGCCCTGTAATCAGCTCGATACGATATCAAAATATATAGGCGCTCACGCCGCAGACGGAGAGGTGAAGCTTTCCAAAATGGGCGGCGCTGATTGGACGAAGACCAAGACCAAGGTAAAGGCGGCGGCAAAGGAGATGGCAAAGGAGCTTATCCAGCTTTACGCCGCACGTCTCAGAAGACCGGGATACGCCTTCGGTCCGGATGACGCTCTTACGCGCGAGTTTGCCGATAGCTTTGATTACGAGGAGACCGACGGTCAGCTTGAGGCGATCGAAGAGGTGAGCAGGGATATGGAAAAGCCATATCCTATGGACAGACTCCTATGCGGAGACGTCGGATACGGAAAGACCGAGGTCGCCCTGCGAGCGGCTTTTAAGGCAGTAGCGGGATCAAAGCAGGTGGCGGTTCTCGTTCCTACGACGATACTTGCTATGCAGCATTTCCGCACCTTCTCATCGAGAATGAGAGGATTTCCCATAAAAATAGAGATGCTCTCAAGAGTAGTCGCTCCAAAGCAACAGGAGGCAATACTCAGGGCAGTCAAAAGAGGCGAGATCGATATTCTTATCGGAACGCATAGGATACTTTCGGGAGATATCGAGTTTAAGGATCTCGGACTTGTTGTCGTCGACGAGGAGCAACGCTTCGGAGTGGCTCAAAAGGAAAAGCTCAAGAAAATGGTCGGAAACGTCGATTTTCTTACGCTTACCGCAACACCCATACCGAGAACTCTCAATATGGCGATGAGCGGGATCCGCGATATGTCGATACTCGAGGAGGCGCCCGGTGACAGAATGCCCGTGCAGACCTACGTCACCGAATATGACGAATCTATCGTTTACGAGGCGATAAATAAGGAGCTTCACAGAGGCGGTCAGGTCTTCTATCTTTGCAATAACGTCGAGAGGATGTATCCTCTTTCGGCAAGGATAGCAAATGAGTTTCCCGATGCCGTTGTCAGAGTTGCTCACGGACAAATGGATAAAGAGGATCTTTCTGATATCTGGCAGACGATGATAAACGGAGAGACCGATATCCTCATCTGTACTACAATAATCGAAACGGGAGTCGATATCCCGAACGCCAATACCCTTATAATCGAGGATGCCGATAAGATGGGACTCTCTCAGCTCCATCAGATAAGAGGGAGAGTCGGGCGTTCGAACAGAAGGGCGTACGCGTATTTCACCTATCATCACGGAAAGGTGCTGAGCGAGATAGCAAGTAAGCGACTTGCCGCGATACGCGATTTTACCGAATTCGGCGCAGGATTTAAGGTGGCAATGCGTGACCTTGAGATAAGAGGAGCCGGAAATATTCTCGGAGCTGAGCAGCACGGTCATATGTCGAGCGTAGGATACGAGCTCTATATGAAGCTTCTTAACGAGGCGGTCCTTGAGGAAAAGGGCGAGAACGTAAAGAAAAAGGTCGAATGTACGGTAAATCTCGGAATAGATGCGTATATTCCCGAAAAATACGTTTCGGGAGCGATGCAGCGAATAGATGCCTACCGTAAGATCTCGCTCATAAACAGCAGTGACGATCTTTATGACGTTGCCGACGAATTTATCGACAGATACGGAGATATCCCGAAGGTGACCGATAATCTCATAAGGATCTCGCTGATACGTGCACTCGGCTCGCAGTGCGGACTTGTCAGGATAAACGCGCAGACTCGCGGACTGCTTATGGTCCCCGAAAGGATGAACGTGAACGCTTGGGCGATGCTCGCATCGAAAAATAACGGCAGGATACTCGTAAGCGCGGGAAGCACGCCGTCGGTCCAGATAAAAACTGTAAAGAACGAGAGCCTTCTCGATTGCGCTGAGAAAATGTTAAAGGAATATATACAAATAATCAATGAAAACGGCTGGAATGCATGACACATTTTGTGATAAACTTGTAAAAACAGTCGATACAGAGGTAAAAATATGAAAAAAACGATACGCCTGCTTGCGGTGCTGGTCGCGCTTGCGTCACTGCTTTCTATCTCGGTCTTGCTTGTTTCCTGCTCGGGAAAGGGAAAGACCGTGCTTGAATACGACGGGCATAAGGTCAGCGAGGGAATGTATTCCTACTGGATGCATAATCTTAAGGATTACTATATCTCGTACTACGCCGACGTTGAGGATACTGCCGAGTATTGGAACTCCGAAAACGAGCTCGGAGTTACCAATAAGGAATATATAGAGAGCCAGATAAGAACGAGAATAAATTATTATCTCGTAGGAGCGGCACTCTTCGACAGCCTCGGTCTGAAGCTTGATAAGAGCGCAAAGGAAACGGTCGAAACGGTCATTAAGGATCAGATAGCGCATTACGGAAGCAGAAGTAAGTATATCAAGGTGCTTAAGGAATCGTACGGAATGACGATCGGCGAAATGAAGGAGGCGCTTACCTTCGAGGAAAAATATTTCGCTGTCTACAGTCATCTTTACGATGATATAAACGGTATAGAAACGGCAAGCGAGAAGGAGCTTGACGAATACTACGAGAACTATTATGCGCGTGTGAAATACGTAATGTTTCTCAAAAATATAAAGTATCTTTATAATGACGACGGAACGAGAAAGACCGATTCTGCGGGATATTTCCTTACAGAGGAGCTTAGTGGCGAGGAAAAGGAGCAGGTAGCTGCCGAGGCGAACGAGGTCTATAAGAAGGCGCTTGACGGCGAGAGCATGAACGATCTTATGAAGGAGTATATGACGAAATACGGATTCGTTCTTGAAAATACTCCCAACGGATTCTTTGTTACCGCAGACGATTATTCGAGCCATTCTCCGACGGTCACGGTCGCCGCGCTTGAGATGGAAATAGATGAGGTACGCCTTTGCGAGAGCGAGGATTGCTATTTTATCGTAAAGAAGCTCGACCTTCCCAAAAAGGGATACGTCTCGACTACCGACAGCGCTCAGTTCAAAAACTTCATTACGTACGTAAATTCCAAGAAATTTGCGGAAAAATTCACTCCGCTCATCGAAAAGATCAAGGAAGACAAGGATATTATTGCTAAGTACGCTTTTGAAAAGCTGTGAGAGCCTTGAAGACGAAGTAGGGGCGATTCACGAATCGCCCGCTGAAATACGCAAAACAAAAACGGGCGATTCATGAATCGCCCCTACGGATACCCATAAATTTCGGCAGAGATGTTGTTTTCTCTGCCGATTTGTGTTATAATGGTGCTAGCGAAAAGCCTCTCCCTTTGGGTAGCGAAGCGGCGCGAGGGGAGTGAATGACACCACGGTGTGGTGTCAGAGCCCGAGCGTGACCGAGCCGCGGCGAGACGGTGGCGGCGTAGCCGACGGAGAGGGCAAATGGTCGCAATGATCCCCCTCTCACCCGCTACCGCGGGAGCTCTCCCTGAGGGAGAGCCTTTGGACGCGCAACTTTAGGGGTAT
>JAFTUC010000008.1 GCA_017466445.1 Clostridia bacterium | reverse complement strand
TGCGTTGGGGTAACTGCGCTTCACTACTCATTTCGAGTAGTGATTATGAACTTATGGCGTAATCGCTATTTTACATAACAAATTGAATATAAATCGAAAGGCACTTGTTGTCAGGAACGTTGAAAAGAACGTACCTGCCGATAAGTGCCTTTTGGCTTGTTCTTGCGAAAAGTATCGTATTTACTCGTCTCGTGCCCCTCCTTGTCGAATTTTGAAATTCAGAACACAAAATTCAAAATTCAAAACAAGGAGAAACACGATGAAAGAAAAAGCAACAAGAGAAGAAAATACAATAGGAAGATTTACAAACTGGTTGGATACGCTTGCACGCAGAGCCAAATACGAATACATAGAAAATGAATCCAAGCATATCTCTCATGCTTGTATCGATGAAGTCCCTGAAGATGCACTTCGCGCAGATGAAATAGAGATTAGTTACACGGTCTCAGCCGGGGAAAGCAAATTCGAGTTTGAAGCGGAATGGCTTGTGAAGGCTTTCGCAGAGCTCACTCAGACTCACCAACGGATTCTTGAACTTCTGTATGTAGAAGAAAAGACACCGCAGGAAGCGGCAGCCATACTCGGATGTAAGGTTGACAACATTTACAACCAGCAATACAGAGCATTTAGGATTATTAAAAGAATTAGAAAGGAAGGTATGACGGATGAAACTGTCGAATAATGAATTCAGAGAAATTTTGGTAAGAGCGCAGGCTGGTGATAACGAGGCGATGACGGATATTCTCGAAATGTATATGCCTCTGATCAATAAACACAGCTTTGTAAACGGAAAGCTCGATGAAGATCTTCGTCAAAATATATTGCTTCAAATTGTGAAAAGCATTAAAAAATTCAGTCCGTAAAAATTTTTTTGAAAAAGTTTTCAAACCTTGACGAGATTTTGATGATTTTTTCCCACTGTATATATGAAAGCATCCCGAAATGCTTACAAATCGATCATTCACAATTGAATATTTTCATTCATCAAGCACTTTACCTGCGTTAATTCGTGATGAGCGAGCAAGCCAAGCTTAAGAGGTGCGCCATGATCTCTATTCTGAGGGAGCGATTAAACCATACCTTGAGTGAAGCCGAGTTACTATCGGCGGAGGGCGACGACAGACGCAAGGGACAATGATACTTCAGTCAAAAAGCTGCCTGCGGAGATCCCGGGGGAGGTGAGATTCCTATGGAGTCGGCTCGTAACCGACCGCTTGATGAACCTAATTAAACAATTCTATATAACAGAAAGGAAAGAAACAATGCACTTAAAAGATTTTGAAGAACACATGACGTTGATCCTCGACGGGCACGAGATACTTGCAGAGGATGTTGACATGTCCAAGAAGCTCAGATGTATCGAGCTTGGAAGACGGTCGTATCAGGTTTGCAGAGAGTATTTTAAGGATGAGGGTAACAACCTTCACCGTTGGCTGGTTGGACTACCGACAGTAGTTAGGCACCCTGTTACGGGAGATTTTATGGAGTTGATTATCGAAGAAGGATTTGAACCTTTACATAATCTCTTGGAGTTTTGTAAGCTCCAGAACAGCGGAATGACTTACGATATCGAATACTTTGATGCTCTGATGATGCTGATCCGTGTCAATGATGCTTATCGGTATCAAAACGACTGATATTTAACTGAGCGATATGCTGAATTTAAAAAACTAAAGAAAGGAGAATGATAATGGCAAGTTATTACAGACGGAAAAACGGAACCTATTGCATTAGAGTTTCGAACGGAAAGCCCGGAGGAAAGCAGGTGCTTGTATCCACAACATATAAGCCACCCAAGGGATTATCAGCAAGTGCAGCAGAGAAAGGAGCGAAAGAGTTTGCCGATCTGTTTGAAGCAGCGGTACATAATGGACTGTATACTCCCGGCAGAAAAGAAAAGATCGAAAAGATTAACCCCTTCGGAGTAACGCTTTCTGATTTTGTCAAAAAACATTATTATAAAAGGATAGAACTTCGCTTATCTCCAAATACGGTGAGATTCTACACGTCTGTGATCGAGCAGTTTATACTCCCGTCATTTGGTCAGATAAGACTTGTAGATATATCATCTGCACATCTTCAATCCCTTATAGACTATTTGGCAGACAACGGTTCGCGAGCGGACGAAGAGAATTCTGAACCACTTTCAGCGGCAACAGTTAAGAGATATGCAACTGTTTTCTCGTCTGTAATGACTGAAGCACACAAAATGGGTTACGTAGAAAAGGATGTGTTGCATAAGCAATACATCGAGTATCCAAAAATTCAGCGAAAGAGCATACAGGCATACGATGATGACGAAGCACGGATATTTTTTGAAGGATTGGCAAATGAATCGCCTCAAATACGAGCGTTGCTTCTTACTTCATTGCTGCTTGGTCTCAGACGCGGCGAGGTTGTTGCGTTACGATGGTCGGATATAAGCTTTAAGAACATGAGTCTTACAGTAAACGGAAGCGCATTTAAGGAAAAGGGGAAAACGCAATCCGTAAAGGCCCCAAAATCTCACAATAGCGTTCGAACGATCTTCTTCTCGCAAACATATATGGATAATCTGCTTGAGTGGCAGAACGTACAACAGCAAGAAAAAAAGCTTGCGGGTTCGGCATGGCACGAGCAGGATTATGTATTCACCAACGAAACAGGTGGAATGATCAGCGTATATTCGCTGACTCGAATTTGTTCCAGAGTAGAAGAAAAATACGGTCTTAGACACTTGAAGCTTCACGGCCTCCGCCACACCTGTGGATCACTGATGATCAAGAATGGCGTAGATATTGAGACGGTGAAAAGTGTGTTCGGACATGAAAACATCAGAACTACTCAACAATATTTAACAGCTTACGATAGCGCTAAGAGAAATGCTGCGGAGCTTCTAACAAATGCAATAATTAAATGAAAGGAGGAAATGGAATGAGGGTACGAACGCTCAATCAAATTGTCAAGGAGATTCAGGAAATCGATCCTAACACTGCGATAAATAAATATATGCTTTTTGCGCTTATCAAAGACAGAAAAATTCCCCACGGAAATCACGGGAATAGAACTGTTATGGATTTCGATGCGGTCGCACCCTCATTCAACGAGCTTTTGAACTTTAAAAAGGGGAAAGAGCTTCCGCAAATTAGAACGATTCGTGCAGCTGTCTCTGAGCTCAGAGAAAAGTACCCCGAATTGGGGATTGGAGAGGAACAAATTCGCGCTTGCGTTCAAGAGGGAAGAATAAGCAGTATTGTGGTTGGTAACAGACGTTATATCGCAATGCAGAGCTTTTTTGAGCCTTATAACGAAAGAATAATGAGCGGATATTCGCCCTCCGTTATGAAGAAGGATAGTATCAGCCGTGACGTATTGGATCAAATGAGCGCTGCCATTTCCAGACAGACGATCATTCCAAAGGTCACGAGAGTCAGGGCAGGAAAATAATAAAGCGGCGAGGAAATTGCTCCTTGCCGCTTTATCTGTCTTTAGGTGTTATTTCGAGGAAACATTGCATCAAACGTCTGCGCAGCCTTTCTGTCTGTGCTTTGCAAAGCGTGAACGTAGATTCCGGTTGTTTCTATATCTGCGTGTCCCAAGCGCGAAGAAACAGTTTTTATGTCGCAGCCGTTTGCCAAAAGCATCGTTGCCGAAGTATGCCTTAATCCGTGAAACTTAAGATGGCGAATATTATGACGCTTCAAAAAGTTAGAAAACTGTCTTGTGGGCGTCTGCGGATTCATTACCATACCATCCTCCTCGGTGAAAACGTAATCAAGCTTATTCCAAGCATCTCCCATAAAGGAAATGTGTCTGTCTTGATGTAATTTGTAATCGAGCAAAGTGGAAATCAAGTGTTCGGGGATAGAGATTGTGCGGATACTGCTTTTTGATTTGGGATCCTTTTCAAGAGCTTTGCCGTCTTTGGGTTTGTATATACTTCTCTTGACGGAAACCGTTCGGTTAGTAAAATCAATATCATCCCATTTCAATCCGACAATTTCACCTCGGCGCATTCCTGTAAAGATTGCCATTTCAACGAGAGCACGTATATTGATGGGCTCCGAATCGAGAGCGGTTAGGATCTGTTGAACCTCTTCTTCCGTATATACCTCAACTTCGCAGGTATCGGTCTTGGGGAATATGATTCGTTTTGAAGCACCTACATCCACGTCAGTGTATTCCAACTGATATGCCAGACTTAAAATGGATCGCAGAACGGTTGCATAGCGTCGAACAGTAGTAGGACTTATACAATCTCCGTTGCCATTTCTACACTTTTTTTCGGTGGTCAGATATTGGATGAATTCCTGAACATGATAGGTTTTGATCTCGCGAAGCTTCATTCTGCCGAATTTTGGGATCAACTCAGTGTTGATGATCATTTCGTAGAACACATAGCTGTTGGGGGAGAGAACAGTCTTCTTGAGTTCAAGATACTTTGTACAAAACTCCGCGAACCGCATCTTATCGGGTCTGAGAGTCGGGCTTTCGGACTTTGTCTCTTCCTCAAACGCAGCAATAAAGTTTTCGATTTCTTTATTCAGCCTTTGATATGAGAGATTTGGCTTTGATGGTCTGAAGGTCTTCGACTTCATAATTTGCTTACCGGAACTGTCAAGTCCACAAGAGATTCTGATCTGGTAGGTTCCATTCGGCTTAGGGGTAATGCTTGCCATAAAAAATCCTCCTTCTTGGCAAAAAAATTTGCTTCTCGAAGTGACTGAAAAAGTGATTTTCACCCGAGAGTAGAACTTGTGACCTCTACTCATTCGTGAAATGAACTTTTTTGAGGTATGTACCAAGGTATGTACTAACCCCAAAATCGAGCCAAAATGAGGCAAATCCGGAGGCAAGAAAAAAAGGATTTTCGGACACTGAAAAAGTGCCAAAAACCCTTGTAAAATAAAGAAAAACGAGCAGAAATAATCTACTCGTTTTCTTGGTCTGAGTGACAAGACTTGAACTTGCGGCCTCTACCACCCCAAGACCGATTTTTATGTTTTTCTAGTGCTAAATAGTGCTTTTTAGTGCTATTCTGTCAACCAAAGCGTACATTTTCGTGCTCTCGTGTACTACTGTTTCCATGTAGTCCACACCGCACTATGGTCAAGAATGTGGTCAAAACTCGCACCTCTAAAAAGCACAAGTGGTCACCCGAAATTGTTGTCAAACCATCAGGACGGCAGTAGCAGCCGCAAGCAGAAAAACGACAGAGAAAAACGAAATGTGGTCAGTCCGAAAGCAGCCGATCGAAATATGTGGTCATACAGAACCAAAACCGCGTGGTCAAGCCATGTGGTCGAAAGCCTTTGAGAGCAGGGAAGCGAACTCCCACCTCAAGGGCTTTTTTCTTCCGCCGGTGTTGTATTGTAACTTAGAAGCAGCGCTTTGTCAAGGCCTTGAATGCATCTTTCCGCTCCCCAAATAATTGGGAGCAATAAACAAAGAAAAAGACCCCGAGAAACTCAGAGCCGATTTTTTATTGGTATGTGTTAAGTAGTATGTTTCTGAATTACAAAGTTATTGAAATGTCAAACGAACAGAAATGGATGTCTCTTGTTTTGAATTTTTCATACATATCAAGATTATGCTTTACATTCGCCTTATCACAAAATTCTTCTTTGGAAATAATATCTGCGGCAAACAATTCGTAAAGAAGTAACCACGACTGGGCTTTTTCTTTCAGGATGGAAAGATTGCATTTTGAAATGAGGCAAATACCCCTCGCGCATCAGAAAATGCATTGTGGTGATAAAATCGCGCAGATAAGAGTTGATGCTGACATCATTGTGCAAGGTCTCTCTGAGAAACACTACATACTTCTGGTACAGTTTTTCGTCCATCTCACTGACCTGCATTTGCATATCAAAAAAACTTTGCAAACTGCACATAGCTCTGTCGGTAATGGTTGATAGTTCCTTCGCGTAAATTTCGTGCGCGGCAGTCATCCAAATACTTGTTGCAACCCTCTTCCAAGGTCAAAAAATTCTGTTCCACAATCCTCAGTTTTTTCATCTTTTTCTCCTAAAAAATATTAGACACATCATCTAGGTAAACCCTAAAATGATGTGTCTAACTCTTTTTTTAGTTAAAAGATGTTAAATTGATGATGATTTGTTTTTAAAGACTTGCTTAAAAGATGTTGAAACATTTAAAAAAGTCGATAAAATCAAGGAAAAATCAACAATTATTTCGAAGCCTCTTCGACTGCAACTGCAACAGCAACGGTCATGCCGACCATGGGGTTGTTACCTGCGCCGATGAGACCCATCATCTCTACGTGAGCGGGAACCGAGGAGGAGCCTGCGAACTGTGCGTCGCCGTGCATTCTTCCCATAGTATCGGTCAGACCGTAGGAAGCGGGGCCTGCTGCCATGTTGTCGGGGTGGAGAGTACGTCCGGTTCCGCCGCCCGATGCAACAGAGAAGTACTGCTTGCCGTTTTCGTTGCACCACTTCTTGTAGGTTCCTGCAACGGGATGCTGGAATCTGGTGGGGTTGGTAGAGTTTCCGGTGATCGAAACGCCTACGTTCTCGCGGCGCATGATCGCAACACCCTCGGGAACGCTGTCCGAGCCGTAGCACTTAACGTTCGCACGGGGACCGTTGGAATATGCGATCTCTTTGATTACCTTTACTTCCTCAGTGTAAGGATCGAACTGAGTCTGTACGTAGGTGAATCCGTTGATTCTCGAGATGATCATAGCGGCATCCTTGCCGAGACCGTTGAGGATAACGCGGAGGGGCTTTACTCTTACCTTGTTAGCGTTGAGAGCGATCTTGATAGCGCCCTCTGCAGCTGCGAAGGACTCGTGTCCTGCGAGGAAACAGAAGCACTCGGTCTCCTCGGAGAGGAGCATCTTTCCGAGATTTCCGTGACCGAGACCGACCTTGCGGTTCTCAGCAACAGATCCGGGAATACAGAAGGACTGAAGGCCGATACCGATAGCGGCAGCGGCGTCGGCAGCCTTGGTGCAGCCTTTCTTGATTGCGATAGCTGCGCCTACGGTGTAAGCCCACTTTGCGTTCTCGAACGCGATAGGCTGAGTTTCTTCAACGATCTTGTAGGGGTCGATACCCTTTGCATCGCAGATTTCCTTGCACTCGTCGATAGAGGAAATTCCGTATTCTTTGAGAGTAGCGAGAATTTTCGCCTCGCGTCTTTCATAACCTTCAAATTTTGCCATTTGTAAACTTCCTCCTTCTAATTATTCCTTACGGGGATCGATGTACTTAACAGCGTCATCGAATCTTCCGTAGGTACCCTTGGACTTCTCGTAAGCCTCGTTAGGAGTGAGACCCTTTTTGATGAAGTTGGTCATCTTTCCGAGGGATACGAACTCGTATCCGATGACCTGATCGTCAGCGTCGAGAGCCATTCTGGTGCAGTAGCCTTCGGTCATTTCGAGGTAACGAACACCCTTTGCCTTGGTTCCGTACATAGTACCGACCATCGAGCGCTCGCCCTTACCGAGGTCTTCCATACCTGCGCCGATAACGAGACCGCCCTCGGAGAATGCGGACTGAGTACGTCCGTAAACGATCTGGAGGAAGAGCTCTCTCATTGCGCAGTTGATAGCGTCACATACGAGGTCGGTGTTGAGCGCCTCGAGGAGAGTTTTGCCGGGAAGGATCTCAGCAGCCATAGCGGCCGAGTGAGTCATACCCGAGCATCCGATGGTCTCAACGAGAGCTTCCTCGATGATACCGTTCTTAACGTTGAGCGAGAGCTTGCATGCGCCCTGCTGAGGAGCACACCAGCCCACACCGTGAGTGTAACCGGAAATATCCTTGATCTCCGTTGCCTGTACCCATTTGCCTTCTTCGGGAATGGGAGCGGGACCGTGGAAGGGACCCTTTGCGACGGTACACATATTCTGAACCTCGCGGCTCATTGCGTACTCGCAGCTGAATTCATTGCTCATTTTCATTTCTCCTTTTCGATTTATATAAATGTTGCAATAAACTTGTGAAGATACGGGAGGACCCGCACTACGCTACCGTATAGTATAATATATCTTTCGTCATAAGTCAAGGAATTATTTTTAAAATTTTGTAAAAACGTGGTTTTAAAACAAAAGTCGTTTGTAAAATCGGCGGTTTTCGTAAAAATTTACAATGAATTTAATTTTCTCTATGGACATTTGGAATACTTGGTGCTATAATGTAAGAGTTATAATTATAATCAACTCTACAAAGGAGCTATCTTCATGAATTCAGTTCAGCTTAAGCAGTACGTTGCATCGGGAAATCTCGATGCTGTCCTTACCGATCTTTACGGAGCGGACAAGGTGTCCTATCAGAGGGAAAGATATATCGAAGCGATCGACGGCTTCGTTGAAAATTACGGAGACGCGGAGGATCTCAGACTCTTTTCGGTTCCCGGAAGAAGCGAGATCTCGGGCAACCATACCGACCATAACCACGGAAAGGTGCTTGCCGCTTCCATAAACCTCGATATTATCGCAGTAGCAAGAAAGACCGATAGCGGCTACGTAAATATCAAGAGTAAGGGATATGATGCGGATAACGTAAAGATCGCCGACATCAAGGTCGATCCCGACAAGTTCTTTACTAGCTTCGCGGTTATCGAGGGTATGTGCGAGGGTCTCGAGTCCTCAGGATATAAGATCGGAAGCTTTGATGCATACACGACGTCCGACGTTCTCAAGGGATCCGGACTTTCGTCCTCGGCAGCCTTTGAGGTCATGGTAGGAAATATTATGCGTACCCTTTACGAAAATGACGTTGATGACGTTACTATCGCAAAGCTCGCACAGTATGCTGAAAATAAATATTTCGGTAAGCCCTGCGGCCTTATGGATCAGACCGCTTGCGCTGTAGGCGGATTTATCTCGATCGATTTCGCGGATCCCAAGAATCCGATCGTCGGAAAGCCCGCATTCGACCTTTCCGCTCTCGGCTACTCGCTTTGTATAGTCAATACCGGCGGAAATCACGCCGATCTCAATGCAGACTACGCATCGGTTCCCGCAGAGATGAAGGCGGTTGCCGCTCACTTCGGCAAGGAGGTCCTGCGTGAGGTCAGCCTTGATCAGATCGTTTCCGCTATTCCCGAGCTTCGCGAAAAGACCGGCGACCGCGCTATAATGAGAGCTATACATTTCGTGAACGAAAACGCAAGAGTTACCGCTCAGGCGAAGGCTCTTGAAAACGGAGATCTTTCGGCATTCTTTGACGGAGTACGCGCTTCGGGCAACTCCTCCTTCAAGTACCTCCAGAACGTTTACACCGTAAAGAACGTAGAAGAGCAGGGACTTTCTCTCGCTCTCGCAGTAACCGAGGATTTCCTTGCTACGCTCGATATGCCCTGCGCGTGCAGAGTACACGGCGGCGGATTTGCGGGAACTATCCAGGCGTTCATGCCCGAGAGTGCTACCGCTGAATACGCAAAGCTTATGGATAAGGTATTCGGTGAGGGCGCAACATACGTTCTCAGGATCAGAAATAAGGGTGCGGTCTGCGTATACTGATAAAACGAAACGGAAATACACAAAACAAAAAGGGATCTCCGAAAAAGACGGGGATCCCTATCAGTAATAGATAAGGACGCTCCGAAAAAAATGGAAATTACTGAAAATAAAGCAGACGTAAGAATATACACGCTCTTTTCGGGCTCGTCGGGTAACTCCTGCTACATCTCGTGCGGGGATACCGAGATACTTATCGACGCAGGGAAGAGCATGAAGGCTATACGGAACGCTCTTTGCGAGATCGGAAGCTCGCTTGATAAGATAAGCGCGATACTTATAACTCACGAGCATAGCGACCATATAAAGGGTCTTCAGATGCTTTGTAAGCATTATAAAATACCCGTGTACGCGGCAAAGGGAACTGCCGAGATGCTGATAAACGACGTTCCTCCCGAGCTTATAAACGTTTACTGCGCGGGCGATGCGCTTGATTTCGGAGACGTGACGGTGGAATCGTTTGAAACGCCTCACGACAGCCGAATGAGCACCGGATATATAATTTCTTACTGCGGAAGACGCTTTGGATACGCTACCGATATGGGAATGCTTTCCCGAAGGATCGCCGATAAGCTTGCGGAATGTGAAGCGGCGGTCATCGAGTCGAATTACGATCTTAAGATGCTCAGAAACGGTCCGTATCCGTATGCGCTCAAAAAACGCATAGAATCAAACGTCGGGCATCTTGACAATAACGACTGCGCGAGACTCGTTTCGTACATAGTTTCAAGATCCAATACAAAGAAGGTGCTTCTTGCACATCTGAGCGCGGAAAATAATACTCCGACGGTGGCGCTTGAAACGGTGAACGCCCGTCTTAAGCAGGATTGCCTGTGCGCGAGCGTTGCGGTCGCCGACCGAAACTGTCCGACCTGCCTTCTTTGATACGCCTTTATAAAGGAGAAAAAATGCTTGAGATAACTGTAGTTTGCGTGGGAAATCTGAAGGAAAGGTTTTTCACGGATGCCTGTGCCGAATATGAAAAGAGACTTTCCGCGTTTTGTAAGCTCAGGATAGTCGAGCTTAAGGACGGAGCACCGATACTTCCTCATCTTCCTCAAAGAGCGAGAAAAATAGCGCTCTGCGTTGAGGGAAAGCAGATGTCCTCCGAGGAGCTTGCCGACTATATAGAAAGACTTCCGAGCTCGGGAATAAGCGAGCTTTGCTTTGTTATCGGAGCCTTTGACGGACTTTCCGAGGAGGTCAAGGCGGCGTGCGATCTCAGACTTTCATTCTCGAAAATGACCTTTCCGCACAGACTTATGCGAGTAATACTGCTCGAGCAGATATATCGGGCGTTTACTATAATAAACGGCGGAAAATACCACAAGTAATAATTTTGACCTACTCGAAAGGAGCGGTACGAAAATGCCTATAAAAATACCGAATGAGCTTCCGGCAACAGCCACACTGCTCAGTGAAAATATATTTGCAATAACCGAGACAAGGGCTATAACGCAGGACATACGTCCGCTTAAGATCCTTATTTTGAATCTTATGCCGACTAAGATCGTTACCGAGACTCAGCTTGCGAGAATACTCGGAAACACACCTCTTCAGGTCGAGCTTGAGTTTATCCACGCAAGCAGTCACGTATCGAAAAACACCTCGTCCGAGCATCTTATAGCCTTCTATAAGACCTTCGATCAGGTAAAGCACGAAAAATATGACGGTATGATAATTACGGGAGCACCGGTCGAAAAGCTCGAATTCGAGGAGGTCGATTACTGGAGCGAGCTTTGTGAGATAATGGAGTGGAGCAAGACGAACGTAACGAGTACCTTCCATATCTGCTGGGGAGCACAGGCGGCGCTTTATTATCATTACGGAATAAAAAAATACGAGCTTCCTAAGAAGCTTTTCGGGGTTTTTCCGCATACCGTCGACAGAAAGAAGTCGATACTTATGCGAGGCTTTGACGATCTGTTCTATGCTCCGCACAGCAGATACACTACCGTTCTGCGCGAGGATATCGAAAAGGAGAGCGCTCTTAAGATACTTGCCTCCTCCGAGCAGGCGGGAGTTTACGTTGCTGCGACCAAGCACGGAAGACAGGTCTTCGTTACCGGACATTCAGAATACGATACCGATACGCTCGACAAGGAATACAGACGTGACCGCGATGCGGGACTCGATACCGATGTACCCTATAACTATTATCCGAATGACGATCCGTCCAAAAAGCCGCGCTCGACGTGGAGAAGTCACGCAAATCTCCTTTATACGAACTGGCTCAATTATTTCGTCTATCAGACTACTCCTTATGATATAAACAAGATAAAATAAGAAGACGCGACCGAAATGGGTGGTGTATTCAGCGGAGGATTTGTAGATCGACTGCTCGATTTGACCCGCAACAAATAAATAATTAACGCCGACAGAACCTGTCGGCGTTGTTTTTTCTTAACAAATAGCATTTTGGTCTTGCGGCTTTCCGTTTTCGCTACGGTTGACCGATGCTGCTTTAAAATGAATTTGCATGCATCCATCAGCACAAGGAAAATTAATTCCGCACCGTTCCTTCTCTCCGGTGTGTGGTCATATTTTTATTTGAACTTCTAAACTCCTAAACATCGCATGAATGCTGTTTTTTTTCAAAAGAGCAGTGCAAAGGAAGTACATTTTCAAACGATCTGTTTATTTTTTCCTTTGCAGTCTCGAAATCGTCGATATCGCTGTCATTCAGAACGAAAAACTTGTATTTACCGGATTCTATGACCGAGGAAGCCTTTTCGTAATCGGAGGTTGTAACGAGTATCGCACTTTTTCTCTTGTACGCCGGGTGAAATTTGCCGGTCATTATCTGATACCCTCTGAAGAGTTCGGGAGAATTGTCTGTTATCGACCTGAATTTTGCTCTTGCGGTACCGTTAAGAATATCTCCGTGATCCTTCCATACTGTCTCAAAGGAGCTTTTGAGAAATGATTTCGGATAATGAAGCGGTCTTATATACTTGCTCTTGGCGAGTAGCTGGAGGAAATTGTTTCTAATGAACCTCGGATGCAAATATTTTATTATGTGTCCGTAAAAATCCGATCTGTTGAAATATCTCGAATATACCGAGTAATCGTTGTACAGGTGATAAAAATACATGTCATCGTTGTGAGGAATGACAGGAATGAAAAAGGCCTCGTCGACCGGTAGTCCGTTTACAAAGAAATCGCTTTCGCGGCACTCCTTCATAAGGTAGAAATCGTCGTTGAAGTAAACGAATTGCTCGCTGAGTCCCGGGATTCGGTGAAGATGTATCTCTATAGCGGTCGAATTGAATACGGGCAGAAATTCCTTCGGAATAAAATCACTGTGATTTACGATGTGGAGCCTGGGATTTGAGGTGTCGAGCCATTCCGGAAGGTGTCCGTACGTTACAAAGTGTATTTTGTTTACCCACGGAGCATAGAGCTCGATGGATCTGAACCAATATTTAAGCTGATCCCATTCTCTGTAGCGGGCGGGGCGAACATCGCCTCCGTTTGGTGAATATTTGCTCTTATCTGCCTGCCAAACGGGGTCGTTTCCGTCTACCCACGTTATGACAAAGTCTATTTTTTCAAGCGAAGAGTCGGTCATGATTTTTTCTCCCTGAAATGAGCGTTTTGGGTTGTGAGGTTGTTAAGTATAAGCGTACGAATTAAGATGCGGATCTTTTTAGTACGGTCTGTGCTGCAAAATAGATCCAAGATCCCATACATATTATGATAGCGTGTTTTTTTGCGGACGGAGAAAGATCGGAAAAGCTCCTTTTGTTGATGTGCTGTCTGATCTCCTTTACCGCCTGTCCGGCATGTTTTTTACGAAGCTTTCTGTTTTCACAAAGCCCCTTCATTATTTTGATGTTGCACATAAGAGTTGCGGTGTCGGCCTCATATCTTAGTCTGTCGTAAAGTCCGCTCTCTTTTAACAAGTTGATTGCTGATACGAGAGAGAGGTGAGATGTTAAATGATCCTCGTTGTAAGAGGTGTGTATGATGCTTGATTTCCTTGCTCTGTAGAAATAAAGAGGACGGTCAATAATGCAGACCGAAGACGATCTTATAAGTGTATCTACGACAAAAAGGAAATCCTCTGCGACCTTTATATTTTCATTAAAACGAAGGGCGTTAGAGATATCTGCTTTAAAAAGCTTGTTCCAAACCGCACTGTTGAAGCTTTTCCCCGACAGTAACTCCGACAGAGCGACGATACCCTCCTTGGGTGCGATGCTTGGGTTGTCCGAACGCTCCGCAGAAATCGGTGGGATATCGAAATCATCTCTAAAGCTTTTGTATCCGCACACCGCGATGTCGGCGTCCGATCGGACGATTGCGAGGTACAGCTCCTCATACATATTAGGAGAGACCGTATCGTCGCTGTCAACAAATCCGACGTACTCGCCGGTCATGATCTTTAGCGCGTCATTTCTTGCCGCTGAAACCCCCGCGTTTTTCTTGTGTATTACCTTTATACGCGTATCTTTTTGCGCATATTTGTCGCAGATCTCGCCCGAAGAGTCGGTCGAGCCGTCATCGATCAGAATGATCTCAAGGTTTTTGTAGGTTTGGCAAAGGATGCTTTCGATGCACGCAGGCAGGTACTGCGAGGTGTTATACACGGGAACGATCACAGAGATGAGAGCATTTTCAACGTCCATTTATTTTACGTCCTTTTGTCTTGATAGATGTTTTTTGTTTTTGGATTGTCTTGAGTAAATTTTGAGAAATGCGAAATACAATCTATAACTGACAGAAATTATCAGTATTTTCAGCTTGTTTCCTTTAGATAGGCGGGAAAAGCTTTTCTTGTTCAGATGCTTTGTTATGTTGCTTTTTACGGTAGGACAGTACTTTTTTTGATGCTCGGCACTGCCTGAAAGACGGTGCATGAGCGTTAAGTTGCATAAAAGGATGTGGGTGTCGGTATATTCTTTTGGAATGTCAAGCTCGCTTTCGCTGAGCATATCCGCGATCTTTATACAAGCAAGATGCGAGGTGTAATGCTTTTCACTGAAGCTGCTTCGCACCGCACTCGTTTCTCTGATAAAGTAGTTATAAAGCTTTTTTGTGGAGTAGCATATTTTTTTGCAGCGCAGAAAAGCCTCTACGGTTATTAAAAGATCCTCGTAAAAGCATATGCTTTCATCAAGGAAGAGACCGTCAAGGAGGGATGACTTGAAAAGCTTATTGCAGAGCTGACCGGCAAAATATTTTCCTATGAGCATATTCTTTATTGCTTCTTCGGGAGTGAAGAAATAATATTTTACAGGCTCCTCGATCTACTTTTCTCCGATCTCTATGCGGTTGAATCTGCACACTGCCACATCGGCACCGTTGTTTGTCAGATCACAGTACAGCTCCTCATACATATTAGGAGAGACCGTATCGTCGCTGTCAACAAATCCGACGTACTCGCCGGTCATGATCTTCAGCGCGTCGTTTCTTGCCGCGGAGACCCCTGAGTTTTTTTTGTGTATCACCTTTATTCGCGGATCCTTTGCGGCATAGGCGTCGCAGATATCTCCCGAATTGTCGGAAGAGCCGTCGTTGACAAGAAATATCTCAAGATTTTCGTAAGTCTGTGCGATTATGCTGTCTATACACTTGGGAAGATGCTCCGACGTGTTATAAACGGGCACTATTACCGATATAAGTGGCTTTGCTCTGTCCATTTTATGACCCTTCCGTGATGAAACTTCCTACATTTTATAATTATACCATATTTCTGCGGTAAATTCAATACCTTTGAATTTTTTATCTCATTTTATATGTGCCGCGCATTCTTTCGTACGTCGCGAGGTGTTGAGCGTGTATGCTCGAAGAATATCTTTCTGAAATACGAGGATGAGCTGAAGCCGAGTATTCTGCTGATATCCTCGATAGGTGTATCGGTCGTTTCGAGCAGGGTGCGCGCCTTTTCGCATCTTATACGGTTTCTCATATAGCTCGGTGTCCTTCCGAGATGTCTTTTGAAAAGACCGTAAAGGGTCGATTCGCTTACTGAGCAGAGTCGGGAGAGCTCGTTTATCGAGATCTCGGGATCCTCCGTAAGAAGGGCGGTAGCCCTATCAAGCACCTCGCTTCGCGGATCGGAGGAGACGTAGATCATAGAGGGCTCTGTCTTTCCGAGAAGGGTGTAAAGAAGACCGACCGAGCTTGCGGATACCGAAATGTTTTCGGTAAGACGTGAAAATATCGCTTCGGTATCTGCATCTGCGGATAGCTTTTGCAGGACGTAGCTTTTGCTTTGACTTTTTGGAAAATATGAAAATGCGAAGGAGTAAAATTTGACCTCCGAGTCACTTGCAAACCAGTAGGAATGATACTTGCAGCCGTTTGGAATGTAAAAGAGCTCGCCCGGACCCACCTCGATGCGTTCGCTTTTCGTGGCGAGCACTGCGCTTCCGCTTATAAGACATCCTATGTAGTGATACAGGACTCCTTTTGAGTTGTCGGTGTGGTGATATCGGCCGTGATTTAAAATGTTGAACGAAAAGCTTTTAATAAATTCGTGATCGGTCATTTCCTTTGTCTCTCTGCTCT